>JBGAUE010000016.1:0-84272 GCA_044228795.1 Chromatiaceae bacterium
TCAGCGAGATTCTCAACAACGTCGGTTCACGCTATAACCTGGCTTTCTAGTTTAAAGAACTATTTGTGAATGACTTAGAGGTCGAGTGCCGAGGTCTCCGCACCCGCGACGGACGCCCAAGAATTGACGAGAGCGAAAATCAATAGCGAGAAAAATGTATGAGTTTTCATGGCAGCCAAGACCGAATTCGGTAGAGTTAAGTAATGAAAAATGCCGTACGCCAAAAAACTACTCAGATTGCTCCCCTAACACCGCCCGAGTCTTTTCCTGAAGTTCCAGCAACCTTTCAGCGACGACCTTGGTGTGTTCAACCAGGTTCCCGTCCAGATCGCCAGGATCGGTGTGAGTCCAAGTAGACCAACTGTGAGATCCCAGTGGCGTTGATTGGATTTACCATTTGGTTTGTATATCCGCTGAACGGAAGAAAAGCAACCTCCTGGAGGTGATTGAAAAGTGGTTTCAGGTAGTTGGACAAGCTTCAGATCCTTTTAGTAGAGGTGCCAACCGGCAGGATGGCCGCTGCCGAGGGCCGTCAAGCACTTCAGTGTAAGTGAACCCGCGCGGCGAGCCAGGCACTGTGATAACGCCGGTAGATGAGGGGGAAGATTTTGTTCATTTAATTGAATTAGCTATTTTTCTTAGGTCTAATTGGCTTCACGCGGCAGTAGCCGGGCTCCAGGTTCCGCAGGGTGGCCATGGTGCATCTTCGACCCTAGTTCCCCGGAGGAGGTGATCTCCATGTCCAAATGTCCTGTTCTTTCGCTCCTGTTTCTGCTGCTGATCCTGGCCACCCCACTGCTGGCCCAGGAGGGCCTCAAGGCCCTGCCCGTGATCGTCGCTGCGGCTCGTCTGGAGGCCTTCGCAGACCCGGTGGAGGCCTTGGGTACCCTGAAGGCCAGGGAGTCCGTCGCCCTCACCGCCAACGTCACCGAGACGGTGTCCGCCATCCACTTCGAGGATGGCCAGCGGGTGGCGGCTGGCCAGGTGTTGGTGGAGATGACCAGCGCCGAAGAGCATGCCCTCATGGAGGAGGGCCAGGTCAGGGTGGCGGAGGCCTCCCGCCAATACGACCGGGTCAAGTCCCTGGTGGCTCAGCGCGCCGCCTCCGAATCCCTCCTCGACGAGCGGCGTCGCGACCTGGATGCAGCCCGCGCCCAGTTGGTGGCCATCGAGTCCCGCCTCGCCGATCGCCTGATCAAGGCCCCCTTTGCGGGTGTTCTTGGCCTGCGCAATATCAGTCCCGGGGCCTTGGTCCGGCCTGGTGATCTCATCGCCAACCTGGACGATGACAGCACGATGAAGCTGGATTTCGCCCTCCCCAGTCTCTTCCTGGCCGATCTCAGACTGGGCATGGCCATCTCGGCCAGCTCCCGGGCCCATGGCGGCCAGTCCTTCCAGGGCGAGATTGCTGCTATCGATAGCCGGATCGACCCCGTTACCCGCGCCATCCAGGTCCGCGCCCTCATCCCCAATCCCCGCCAGGATCTCAAACCGGGCCTCCTCATGCAGGTCGAGGTACCCCGCAATCCCCGCCAGGGCCTGGCTATCCCCGAGGCGGCCCTGCTGCACCGGGGGCGGGATCATCGGGTGCTGGTGGTGGGGGAGGGCGATAAGGCCGAGGAGCGAGAGGTGGATATAGGCGCCCGTCGCCCGGGTGTCGTGGAGATCACCTCCGGGCTGACCTTAGGGGAGCGGGTCATCACCCACGGTAACGACAAGGTTCGACCGGGACAGGCGGTGCGGGTCCTGGCCCTGGATGAAGGCACCAAAACCCTGAAGGAAATGCTGGAGGCCGGCCAGTGATCCTGTCCGACCTCGCAGTCAAGCGGCCGGTCCTGGCCGCGGTCATCTCGCTCCTCCTGATCGCCTTCGGGCTGCTGGCCTTCGATCGCCTCCCTCTGCGGGAGTATCCCGATATCGATCCACCGGTGGTCTCGGTGGAGACCCGCTACCCTGGCGCCGCCGCTAACGTGGTGGAGACCCGTATCACCCGCCTCATCGAGGACATGGTGGCGGGGGTGGAGGGCATTCAGAGCATCGAGTCCCTGAGCGAGGATGGCCGCTCCACTATCACCATCAAGTTCGATGTTGGCCGCGATATCGACGGTGCCGCCAACGATGTCCGCGACCGGGTGTCGCGGGTCAGCGACGACCTGCCGGACGAGGCGGAGCCGCCGGAGATCCAGAAGGTGGACGCTAACGAGGACGTCATCCTCTGGCTCAACCTGGCCAGCGATCGCCTGACGATCCCGGAACTGAGCGACTATGCCCGTCGCTACCTGGTGGATCGCTTCTCGGTGATCGACGGCGTGGCGCGGGTGCGGGTCGGCGGCCGCCAGACCTTTGCCATGCGCGTCTGGCTCGACCGCCAGGCCCTGGCGGCCCGGGGCCTGACGGTGGATGAGGTGGAGGAGGCCCTGCGCGCCGAAAATCTGGAATTACCGGCAGGTGGGGTGGAGTCCCGCCAGCGCCAGTTCAGCGTGCGCACCGAGCGGGCCTTCCAAACCGCCGAGGACTTCGCCCGCCTGACCCTGGCCCGGGGCAAGGACGGCACCCTGGTGCACCTGGGGGATGTCGCCCAGGTGGAGTTGGGCACGGACGAGGACCGCATCTCCTTCCGCGGCAATGGCCTGCCCATGGTGGGCATCGGCATCGTCAAGCAATCCACCGCCAACACCCTGGCCGTTGCCGAGGCGGCTAAGGGGGAAATGGGGCGCCTCAATCAGACCCTGCCTGAGGGCATGAAGCTCCATCAGAGCTACGATTCCTCGGTCTTCGTCCGTGGCGCCGTGCATGAGGTTTACAAGACCCTGGGGGGTGCCATCCTCCTGGTAGTGCTGGTTATCTACCTCTTCCTCGGCAGTTGGCGCGCCACCCTGGTGCCGGCGGTGGTCGTACCTGTGTCCCTCATCGCCACTTTTCTGGCCATCTGGGTGTTAGGCTTCTCCATCAATATCCTGACCCTCCTGGCCCTGGTGCTAGCTATTGGTCTGGTGGTAGATGACGCCATTGTGGTCCTGGAGAACATTCACCGCCGCCAGGTTGAGCATGGCGAGACCCCTCTGGTGGCGGCCTATCACGGCACCCGCCAGGTGGGTTTCGCCGTGTTAGCCACCACCCTGGTACTGGTGGCCGTCTTCGTCCCCATCGCCTTCTTGCAAGGGGATGTCGGCCGTCTCTTTTCCGAGTTCGCCCTGACCATGGCTGCCGCCGTTGCCTTCTCCATGCTGGTGGCCCTGACCCTGTCACCCATGATGGCCTCGAGAATCCTGCCCCAAATCCAGGCCCCGGGCCGCCTGAGCCATACCCTGGATGCGCTTTTCGTCCGCGTGCGGCATGGCTATGGGCGTATCTTGGGCTGGTTTCTCCGCCACACCTGGGTGACGGGTCTGCTCCTGATGAGCACCCTGGTCGTGGCGCTCTGGCTGTTGCAGCACCTGCCCCGGGAGTATGCCCCTCGCGAGGATCGCGGTGCCTTCGCCGTCCAGGTCAATGGACCCGAGGGGGCCTCCTATGCCTACATGAAGGAGTATATGGATGAGATCGAGCGGCGCCTCATGCCCTATATCGATAGCGGGGAGGCGACCCGGTTACTGGTGCGGACCCCGCGCGGCTATGAGGGCACCCAGACCTTCAATACCGGTAACGCGACCCTGGTGCTGGGGGAATTCGGTCAGCGCCGCTCTGGCTGGGTAATCATGGACGAGATTCGCGCCAAGCTCGCCGACCTACCGGGCGTCAAGGCCGCGCCCATCATGCGTCAGGGTTTCGGATCGCGGGTGCAGAAGCCGGTCCAGTTTGTGATCGGTGGAGGGACTTACGAGGAGTTGGCCCAGTGGCGCGATATCCTTCTGGAAAAGATTGAGGCATCCAACCCGGGCCTGACCAACCTCGATTGGGACTACAAGGAGACCAAGCCGCAACTGCGGGTAGCGATTGACCAGGCCCAGGCGGCGGACCTGGGGGTTACCGCCGGGGCCATCGGCCGTACTTTGGAGACCATGCTGGGCTCCCGCAAGGTCACCAGTTTCATCCGCGAGGGTGAGGAATACGACCTCATTCTGGAGGGGCAACGCGATAGCCAGCGCACACCGGGGGCTCTGGATAACCTGCAGGTCCGCTCCCGGCGCAGCGGCGAACTGATCCCCCTGGCCAATCTGGTGACGGTAACCGAGTGGGCGGACTCTCGTAGCCTCAATCGCTACAATCGGCTGCGGGCTATCACCCTGGAGGCTAATTTGGCGGAGGGTCTGGCCCTGGGAAGGGCCCTGGACTTTTTGGCGGGGCTGGTGAAGGCCCATCTGCCGCAGCAGGCCCGAGTCGATTACAAGGGTCAGTCCCGGGATTTTCGTGCCAGTACGGCAGGCGTCCTGTTTGTCTTTATCCTAGGGGTGGTGGTGGTCTATCTGGTGCTGGCCGCCCAGTTCGAGAGTTGGATCCATCCCCTCATCATCATGCTCACCGTGCCTCTAGCCATGGCCGGCGCCCTGCTGGCCCTGTGGCTGACTGGCCAGAGCCTCAACCTCTACAGTGAAATCGGCCTCATCATGCTGGTGGGGCTGGCCGCTAAGAACGGCATCCTGATCGTGGAATTCGCTAACCAGCTACGTGAACAGGGGCGGGAATTCAGTGCCGCCCTGATGGAGGCGTCCGAAATCCGCCTGCGCCCTATCGTCATGACCAGCATTACCACAGCGGCCGGGGCCGTGCCCTTGCTTCTGGGTTCCGGGGCCGGCGCCGAGACTCGCCTCGTCATAGGTACCGTCATCCTCGCCGGGGTTCTGGCGGCGACCCTGTTCACGCTTTTCGTCGTCCCGGTGGCTTATCAGGTCCTGGCTCGCCGCACCGGTTCTCCCGGCGCCGTCGCCCGCCGCCTGGCCATCGAGGAGGCGGCTACGTTGGAGTAGTGACCGGGTAGCCAGGGAAATCCTCGGGCTGTAACTCCGACGACCAGGCCAACCGCCGCTGCGCTCTGGGACTTGTCGGAAACATCACATCCGTATCCGATAGTCCTCCAGGTTTCCACCTCGCTCCAGTAATTTCTGTACCCAATCCGGTCGCCGTCCGATCCCATCCCAAAGTTTTCCCCGCCTGCTGCGGTATAAACGGGGGATATTGTCGTTTATGAGGGGCAGAACATACTTGGATCTATGGCCGGCAGCGCCATTGGTGAAACTTAGTTCGTATGGTCTTATTTTATATTTTTTGATTTGGGTATTGATTTCTGTAATAGCGGCAGTCTTTTCCGCGTTAAAAATCTCGTCGTACTGTGCTTGCAGGGCGGCGATTCGCGCATTGAGCGAGCGAATATCCGTGTCGTTTTCAATCGGAGTTTTAGGAGGCGTCATTACCGTGGGACCAACTCAGGGTTGACATATGGCCAGTTTACAAAGAAGTTGTGCATGGATCAAGGCGACCGGGGCCCGATTACAGGGATGTCGGAGGAGATGGATCTTAGGGAAATGCTTTGGCAATCGGGGCATCCGGTAATAAAATCGCCTCCAACCGACTGATTTGCGCAATTCCGGTATTAAGGCGATGGCGGGAGTTTTCCCGATCACATCTATGCTTCCGGCGCTCGGGCCTGGGGCTAGTTCAGTGCTCGGCCTCGCGCAGATCCTGGGAGGTATCCCGTCCCAGGTCTGCAGTGAGGTAGTCCAGGGTCAGGGGTAAGCCCAGTTCCATGCGGGCGATGTGTTGCAGGCTGATACGAATGTGGCGTGGCCGGCATTCCAGCAGGTGGCCGCCGTGGCGTTTGTCCGCCGTGAGAAAATGCAGGTGATAACCGGGGACGGCGACGGACTGCAGGAAGCTGGGCGTCCAGTAACCGACGAAGCTGCCCTCGATATTGGCGTATTCGTATTCGGGCTGTTCCCGCGCCACCTCCACCAAGGGACGGTAGGCGTCCTGGCGGGGCATGGCGCGGACGCGCACATAGTCGAACAACCCGTCCATACGAATGGCGTAGAGCATGTTTTTCGATGGCAGCAGGCGGTCAAATAAGGCCAACAGGCCGGGGTAGTCTAGCGGCTGGTCGATCTCCTCCTGGCTGTAGGGCCGAAAAAAGGTGACGCAGGCAAAGGGGGTGCGGGTCTCGTCCGGCACCGCGTAGGCATTGCCGTCGGAACGGAGTTGATAGACTTGGCTATCGATGATGACCATCTCGCCATCCAGGTCGTTGAAGGTGCCGATGCCAAAATCGCCGAGACCCAGGATGTCGGCAATCGTGGTGTCTTGCCGGTAGAGGCCTTCGACCAGGGCATTCACCGGGGCCGAAACGTAGAGCAAGGTATTACGGGCATTCATGATGACATCTCCGCCAGGGCTTCATCGCGGCTAGCGACGACCTCGATCATACCCAGGAAGCCACTGATCTCCAGGACATCGCGAATGGGCGGGATGACCTCACACAGGATGAATCGACCATTGTCCTTGCCGATCCGTTTGGCGGCCATGAGCAGGACGCGTAGTCCCGCGCTGGAAATGAAGTCCAGGGTGCTGAAATCCAGAATCAGGTTGGAATGACGGGTCAGATGTTCCATGAGCTGGTTCTCAAAGGCAGGGGCCGTTGTGCTGTCGAGGCGGCCCTGGGGGGCGATGACGAGCGCCTGCCCAAAATGGGTTGCGGTTAGTTCCAAGTTGAAACTCCTTATTTATCATTGGATTGAAATCTGATGCGACCGCGCCCGCCGCGGAAATTTAGACTGTGTCACGCCCTCTCGCAGGCTGGCCCTGGCTGGCTGGATCGGCTGTTGCGTGGGGATGGCGCCTTGAGTTTCGCCGCTCAGCGGTCTGGGGGATGGCTCAAGCCCCATGGTCCTGGCTCACAGGTTCTCGCCCTTGGGATCGGAACTCTCTGCGGCGCAATCCCGCTCCCCACAGGCGATGAGGATCTTCAGCACCCCTGGCCGTCCGGCCTCGGCAAAGGCCGTGACCGCCTCGGCCAGGGGGTAGCATCCGTCGATCAGGGGGCGCGGGTCCAGGCCCAGACGCAGCCGCGCCAAGGCGGTTGCGAAGGGTCCACAACGGGAGCCCATCAGGGTGATCTCGTCCACCACCAGCCGGGACAGATCGATCTCGGCCCGGCGGGCGTAGGTGCTCTTGAGAACCAGGGTGCCTGCGGGGCGCAGGGCACGGCGGGCAAGCTCAAAGCCGGCCGGGGTGCCGCTGGCCTCGATGACCAGAGCCCAGGCACCGGTGGACACCTGGTCTTCGCCGGTCCAGGGGATCCCAGCGGTCTCCAGCAGGGCCCGCTGCCGGGGGTGGCGCGCCACCACCTGGAGTACTTGCTCTCCATCCGCCAGGCTCAGGGCAATGAGTTGCCCCAGACGGCCAGCACCCACGACCAGGACGCCTTCATCGGCGCGGAGGGGCCTCTGTTCCTGAATGCGCAGGGCCGCGGCCAGGGGTTCGCAGAAGACGGCCGCCTCGTCCGGGATGGTGTCAGGGACGGTATGCAGGTTGGCGAGGGGCAGGACCAAGTATTCGGCGAAGGCGCCGTCATGGCCCTTAATGCCGAGCACCCGGCGCCTTTCGCAGTGATTACCCCGCCCGGCCTGGCAGGGGGCGCAGTGGCCACAAGGGAGGTTGATCTCGCCAACGACCCGTTCACCACACCGACCGGGCTGGTCAGGCGCGGCGGCGATTTCGCCGACGAACTCGTGGCCGGGGATGCCGGCGAAGGGGTAATAGCCTAGTAGCAATTCCAGATCCGTGGCGCAAATGCCCGCCAGCCTGACCCGCACCAGGGCCTCACCCGGACCGGGGACCGGTACCGGCAGGTCCTGGCGCAAGCGCAGGCACCGATCCTCCAGCCAGAGACCTCGCATGAACCTTGCCCCTCTGCTGCTGGCCCTGGTGCCTCGGTGACCCGGCTTAATCGAAGCCCGGTGGTGAGGCCTGGTGCCAGTCTGTTACCTCCTGCAGCTTGTGAGCCACATTGAGCAGCCGGCCTTCCTGGAAATAATCGCCGATGAGTTGCAGCCCGACCGGCAGCCCCCCTGACTGTGCCACCGGCAGGGACAGGCCCGGCAGGCCCGCCAGGTTGGTGGCGATGGTGTAGATGTCGTTGAGGTACATGGCCACGGGATCATCCGCCTTGTCATTTAGGGGAAAGGCGGTGGTGGGGCTGGTGGGGCCCAGGATGACGTCCACCTGCTCGAAGGCGCGGCGGAAGTCATCGCTGATGAGGTGGCGCAGCTTCTGAGCCTTGAGGTAGTAGGCGTCGTAATAGCCGGCGGACAGGACATAGGTGCCGATCATGATGCGGCGCTTGACCTCGGGCCCGAAGCCCTCGGCGCGGCTGCGCTTGTAGAGGTCTTCCAGATCCTTGGGGGCGTCGCAGCGGTGACCGTAACGCACCCCATCGAAGCGGGCCAGGTTGGAGGAACATTCGGCGGGGGCGACCACATAGTAGACCGGTATCGACAGCGGGCTGTTGGGCAGGCTGATCTCGCGGATCTCGGCACCCAAACGGCGAAACTCGGCGATGGCGGCCTCCACGCTGGTGGCGACGCCTGCATCCAAGCCCGCGCCGAAGTATTCCTTGGGCAGGCCGATGCGCAGGCCTGCCAGATCCTGGCCCAATCCCGCGCCATAGTCCGGCACGGGTTCCAGGGAGCTGGTAGAGTCGCGGGGGTCAAAGCCCGCCATGGCCTGGAGGAGCAGAGCCGCGTCCTCGGCGGTGCGGGTCATGGGTCCAGCCTGGTCGAGGCTGGAGGCGAAGGCAATCATGCCCCAGCGCGAGACGCGCCCGTAGGTCGGCTTGAGTCCGGTCAGGCCGCACAGGGCCGCCGGCTGACGGATGGAGCCGCCGGTATCCGTGCCTGTCGCCGCCGCGCAGAGATAGGCTGCCACCGCCGCCGCCGATCCACCGGAGGAGCCGCCCGGCACCCGTGTTTCGTCCCAGGGATTCTTGACCGGGCCGTACCAGCTCGTCTCATTGGACGAACCCATGGCGAATTCGTCCATGTTGGTCTTGCCCAGCATCACCACCCCGGCCTCTTCCAGCCGCTCCACCACCGTGGCGCTATAGGGCGCGACGAAGCTGTCGAGCATCCGCGAGCCGCAACTGGTCTTGAGGCCGTAGGTGCAGAAAATATCCTTGTGGGCGATGGGAATGCCCGTCAGGGGCTCGGCCTCGCCGGCTTGACGCCGCGAATCCGCCTGCTCCGCCGCCTCCAGGGCCCGGTCGGCGGCGATCGTGATGTAGGCGTTCAAGCGCGGATTGTGCTGCTCGATGCGCGCCAGAAAGTGGCGGGTCAACTCCACGCTGGTGAATGCGCCCTGGCGCAGCCCGCGAACCAGTTCGGCGATGGACTTCTTGTGCATGGAGGCTTTCCTGGACGGCAAGGATGGAACGGGGAAGTTAAGGATCGTGGGCCCGGTTTATTCGATGACCTTGGGTACCAGATACAGACCCTTGTCGACGGCGGGGGCTATGCCCAGGAAAATCTCCCGCCGGTCCGGCTCCAGCGCCTGGTCGGGGCGCAGGCGCTGGGTCATGTGCAGGGGGTGGGCCATGGGGCTGATGCCCTGGGTATCCACGGCGTTCATGTCCTCGGCCAGGGCGAGAATCCCATTGAGGTCATGAACATATTTGTCTTTTTCCGCGTCGGAGACCAGAATGCGCGCGAGGTGAGCGATCTTTTCCACAGCGGATCGGTCGAGGGTCATTGAGTGGGCTCCGGCTTGCTTGACTGATGCGGGAAAAATACCATAGCCAGGCCTCGCCCGTCCTCTTTAGGCGTGATCCGCCTTGCCCGGAAGCGGTGGCATTGTTAGATTAGCCTGGCTCGGGCGCTGCCACGGAGCGGTTCGGTCCCTGCCGGTGGACGGCCTAACGGGATCGCGTCTTTCCCTCTCTTCTATCCCAGGGTAATTAGTTCGATGTTTTTTCGACGTTTTCGAGGTATGTTCTCGAACGATCTTTCGATCGACCTCGGGACGGCCAACACGCTCATCTACGTCCGCGGGCAGGGCATAGTCCTGAACGAGCCCTCAGTGGTGGCCATCCGGCAGGATCAGGCCGGCGGACCCAAAACCGTGGTAGCGGTGGGTGAGGAGGCCAAGCGCATGGTTGGGCGCACGCCTCAGAACATCACGGCCATCCGGCCCATGAAGGACGGCGTCATCGCTGACTTCACGGTCACCGAGAAGATGCTCCAATATTTCATCCACAAGGTACATGAGTCGCGCCTCATGCGTCCCAGCCCCAGGGTGCTGGTCTGTGTACCCTGTGGGTCGACCCAGGTGGAGCGCCGCGCCATTAAGGAATCCGCCGCCGGGGCCGGGGCGCGGGAGGTCTTCCTCATCGAGGAGCCCATGGCGGCGGCCATTGGCGCCGGGCTACCCGTGGACGAGGCGCGCGGCTCAATGGTATTGGACATCGGCGGCGGCACCTCGGAGGTAGCGGTTCTGTCCCTCAATGGCGTCGTCTATTCCAACTCGGTACGTATTGGCGGCGACCGCTTCGATGAGGCCATCATCAACTACGTCCGCCGCAACTATGGCACCCTCATCGGCGAGGCCACGGCGGAGCGCATCAAGCACGCCATTGGCTCCGCTTACCCCGGGAGCGAGGTGCGGGAGATCGAAGTTAAGGGTCGCAACGTTTCGGAAGGTATTCCTCGGGCCTTTAAGCTCAATAGCAACGAGATCCTGGAGGCCTTGGAAGAGCCCCTGGCCGGCATTACCCGGGCGGTCAAGATCGCCTTGGAACAGACACCACCAGAACTCGGCGCCGATGTCGCTGACCGCGGCATCGTCCTCACCGGCGGCGGTGCCCTGCTACGCGATATCGACCGCCTCCTGGCCGATGAGACCGGGCTGCCCGTACTCTTAGCGGACGACCCCCTGACTTGCGTTGCCCGGGGCGGTGGCCGTGCCCTGGAGATGATCGACGAGCACGGCATGGATTTATTCGTGACCGAGTAGTCCCTTTGGTGGGGGCGTGCCTAGGCCCAGGCTAACCGGGTCTCCCGGTTCCGGGCAGCTTGGGCAAGGTTGGACCTGGCATAGCCCCCGTACCGGTCGCAAGGCGAGCTGGCATGGCCGTTGCCGCCGGTGTCCCTGAACGAGGTTGCCGCCCATCAAACCCCTTTTTCTGCGCGGACCCTCCCCCACCTACCGGGTGGTTATCGCGGTCCTCCTGTCCATTGGCCTCATGGTGGCCGACCAGCGCCAGCATCTTCTGGAGCCGCTGCGTTCGGTCCTGTCTCTGCTGGTCTCCCCCTTGCAGTATCTCGCCAGCCTTCCGGACGGGGTCGCTGCGATCGTCAAGGGGCTGTTCGCCAGCGAGTCCTCCCTGCGCCAGGATAACGAGGTCCTGAAGGGAGAGAATCTGACCCTCAAGGGCCGGTTGCAACGCCTGGAGTCCCTGGAGGCGGAGAACCGCCGCCTGCACGATCTGCTGGGTTCCTCCTTCCGCGTGGGTGAGCGGGTACTGATCGCCGAGCTCCTGGCCGTGGATCTGGATCCTTATCGCCAGCAGGTGCTGATCAACAAAGGCAGCGCCTCTGGCGTCTTCGTCGGCCAGCCGGTCCTGGACGCCAATGCCGTCATGGGGCAGGTCATCTGGGTCGGTCCCACCACGGCGACCGTCCTCCTCATCACCGACGCTGCCCATGGCCTGCCGGTGCGGGTCAATCGCAATGGCCTGCGCGCCGTGGCCACGGGCACCGGCCTGGTCAACCAGCTCGATCTGTCCTATGTCCCCCACGACGCCGATGTGGAGGAGGGCGACCTGCTGGTCACCTCCGGCCTTGGAGGCCGCTTTCCGGCCGGCTATCCCGTGGCGCGGGTGTCCGAGATCAAGCGGGAGTCGGGCCAGCCCTTTGCGCGGGTGACGGCCACTCCCAGCGCTCGGCTCGATAGTGGTTACGAGGTACTGCTGGTCTGGACCTTGTCGGAGGCCGGCGCGGGCGAGGAGCCCAAAGCCGAAGCCGGACGGAGCGCAAACCCCGAACCGTCCCCACCGCCAGCCACCCGATCCCAGGGGACAGCGCCATGATCGAGTTCTCGCCCCGCAGCTGGGCGCTCATCCCGAGCCTGGGTTTGGCACTGCTGCTGACCCTCTTGCCCCTGCCGGAATGGGCCAGCGAGCTGAGGCCACCCTGGGTTGCACTGACCCTGCTTTACTGGATATTGGCTGCGCCCGAACGGGTCGGTGTCTTCTGGGGCTGGACCATGGGACTGCTGCTGGATGTGGGTATTGGCACTGTCCTGGGCCAGCATGCCTTGAGTCTGTCGGTCATGGCCTGGATGGCGGTGAGCCTGCATCGCCGCCTGCGCCTCTTTCCCCCGATCCAGCAAGCCCTGGCGGTTTGGCTATTCCTCCTGGCGGAGCGGTTGGTGTCCCTGTGGGTCATGGGGGCCCTGGGTCAGCCAACCCCGGGCCTGCCCTACTGGCTATCAACTCTGACGGGGCTGCTGATCTGGCCCTGGATCCCCCTCATGACCCGCGGCCCGCGGCGCGGATACGGGTTAGGCTAAGCTACCCATGACCGGCTCCTGGTTTCACGCGGCGGATGGCGAACGGCGGCTATTCGTGGGCCGTGCCTGGGTGGCGGCCATCTTGGCTACCTTGCTTTTATCCCTGGTGGTGGCGCGGGTGGCGCACCTGCAAATCGAACTCCACCAGCATTTTTCCACCCTCTCCCAGGACAACCGGGTGCGGCTGGAGCCCTTGCCGCCGGTGCGGGGCCTGATCTACGACACCAAGGGTGTCCTGCTGGCGGCCAACGTACCCTCCTTCACCCTCACCGTCACACCGGATAAGGTCAAGGATATGGCTGGGCTTCTTGAGGAGTTATCCAAGCTGATCCGCCTCGATGAGGCGGATATCAGGCGCTTTGACCGTCTGCGTCGTCAAGGCTCGCCCTATTTGGCGGTGCCCTTGCGCCTGCATCTGACCGAAGAGGAGATTGCCCGCGTCTCCCTGGACGGCTATCGTTTTCCGGCGGTCGATATCCGCACCGACCTGCTGCGGACCTACCCCCTGGGGGTCGATACGGCCCACGTCCTGGGCTATGTGGCCCGCATCGACGAGGAGGAAGTCAAGCGCATTGACCCGGCCAATTACCGGGGTACGGACTTCATCGGCAAGAATGGGCTGGAGAAGTCCTACGAGGAGGTGCTGCACGGACGCGTCGGCTATCGCCAGGTAGAGGTCAATGCCAAGGGTCGGGTTCTGCGCACCCTGGAGAGCCAACCGCCAGTGCCGGGCAAGGATCTGCGGCTGCACCTGGATATCAGCCTGCAGCGCAATGCCGCGGCGGCCCTGGCCGGTAGGCGCGGCGCTGTGGTGGCCATCGACCCCAGGACCGGAGGTGTTCTGGCGCTGGTCAGTAAACCCAGCTTCGACCCCAATCCCTTCGTCGAAGGGATCAGCGCCAAGGAGTACGCTGCCCTGCGCGACGACATCGATGTCCCCCTTTTCGACCGCGCCTTGCGTGGCCAATACCCGCCGGGTTCGACGATCAAACCCTTCATCGCCCTCGGCGGTCTGGAGACAGGGGTTATTACCACCGGCAAGGCCAAGCATTGCGGCGGCGCCTATCAGTTACCCAATCAATCTCATCTTTATCGCGACTGGCGTAAGGGGGGCCATGGCTCGGTGGATATGCGCCGGGCCATCGTCGAGTCCTGCGATGTCTATTTCTACGGTCTCGCTCATGACCTGGGCATCGACCGGTTGGATGACTTCCTGACGAAATTCCACTTCGGCCGCAAGACCGGAGTCGATCTGGCGGGGGAGCTCGGTGGCCTGCTGCCCTCCAAGGAATGGAAACGGCGGGTTCGTCATCAGTCCTGGTATCCGGGCGAGACCCTGATCGTCGGCATTGGTCAGGGGTCCTTTCTGGCCACGCCTCTACAGTTGGCGGCGGCCACCGCCGCCATTGCCGATGGCGGCAGCTATCTTGAACCCCGCGTGGCCAAGGCGCTTGATGCGGGTCAAGGTCAGCTAGAACCTATCCACGCCCCCCGGCGCGATCTCGGGCTGGACCCCGCTCATGTGGAAGCCATAGTCCAGGCGATGACCCAGGTGGTGGAAAGTCCGCGGGGTACGGCCCGGCGCATCAAGAGTCCCGCTTACCGCATAGCCGGCAAGACCGGCACGGCCCAAGTCTTTTCCGTCGGCCAGAAGGAAACCTATAAGGAAAAGCAGGTGGCAGCACGCAAACGTGACCACGCCCTCTTCGTGGCCTTTGCCCCGGTAGAGGACCCGCGCATCGCCGTGGCGGTACTGGTGGAGAATGGTGGTCATGGCGGCTCGGTGGCCGCACCCATCGCCCGGGCCGTGATGGATAGCTATTTGCTGGGACGGGAACCCTCGGTTGAACTGGGCTCAGCGCCCGAGGAGGCGGTCGATGATGGCGATTGAGAATCGGGGCTCAGGCCTGGAACAGGTACCCATGGCCGGGTCCGCGCGTCTGTCGCAGCGGCTGCACCTCGACCTGCCCCTCTTCTTTGCCCTGCTGCTCGCAGCGGGCTATGGCCTGCTGGTGCTCTTCAGCGCCATCGACCAGAATCCCCAACAGCTAGAGGCCCAACTGCTGCGCCTGGGGCTCGCCTTCGGGGTCATGATCCTCGTCGCCCAATTCCCGCCCCGGCTCTGGCGGCGCCTGGCGGTCCCGCTCTATGTGACCGGCGTACTCATGTTGGTGGCCGTTCTGGCGGTGGGAGAGGTCGGCAAGGGCGCTCAGCGCTGGCTCGACCTGGGCCTCCTGCGTTTTCAGCCCTCGGAATTGCTCAAACTCGGGGTGCCCCTCATGCTGGCCTGGTTCCTGGCGCTCCGGCCCCTCCCACCCGGCGGTTGGGGCACCCTGCTGGCGGCCATCCTGACGGCGGTGCCGGCGGTACTCATCGCCCGTCAGCCGGACCTGGGTACGGCCCTGTTGGTGGGCAGCGCCGGGGCCTTCGTCCTGTTTCTGGCCGGCTTATCCTGGCGGCTCATCGCCCTGCTCGTCGCCGCCGTCGCCGCCCTGGCACCGCTGCTTTGGAGTCAGATGCTGGACTATCAGAAGAACCGGGTGCTGACCCTGTTCGACCCGGAAAGCGACCCCCTGGGCACCGGCTACCACATCATTCAGTCCAAGATCGCCATTGGTTCCGGCGGTGTCTATGGCAAGGGCTGGGGCCTGGGCACCCAGTCCCATCTGGAGTTCCTGCCGGAACGCTCCACCGACTTCATTTTTGCCGTCCTGGGCGAGGAACTGGGCCTCTTTGGCGTTCTGGCGCTGCTGGGTATCTATCTCTTCATCATCTATCGGGGGCTCTATATCGCCAGCCAGTCCCCCGATCCTTTTGGCCGCCTGTTGGCGGGTGGCCTGACCCTGGTCTTTTTCGTCTATCTGTTCGTCAATACCGGCATGGTCTCCGGCCTGCTGCCGGTGGTGGGCGTGCCCCTGCCGCTGGTGAGTTATGGTGGCACCTCCATGGTGACTATCCTGGCCGGCTTTGGACTCATCATGGCCGTCCATACCCATGGGGGGCTTTCGGGGCGCTAGGAGGCCAGGCCTCGGGCACAACCCGGCGCCGCCCCGAGCAAACCCTCCTTAACCGTCTGGAAGCCTTATTGAGCCAGTCGCCCATGGCATAAGTCTTGTGGACGTTTTCACAGCGAATGGCCGCCTCGGGCATAATGCTTCCTCCACCTGATGAAGGGGGTATTGGCAAAACTAATGGACTTAAGAGCTCATGGCAACCTGGATGGTGCCATCACCATGCGCTGTTCAGTCCCGAGGCCGTTGGTTGGCGTCCAGGTGCGCGGGTTGGAAATAGTGGTGGCCACTAAGGCGACTTCTTGATGCCGGGGTCGGGTGGTCCGCGCGAAAGCCTGTTCGACCGGGGAAGCGGATGCGGGAAAATGGCCCTTTCGAATCCTGGCGAGGAGGCGGAAACCGGAGCCTTACGCCAGAGTTGGTATGACCTTATCTGAACTCGAATCAGGGATCACTCGATATGTATCTTGATTTGATTGGATCCTTCCTAGCCCTCGCGTTGCTGGTCGGCATGTTGATTTGTTTCGAGGTGGGGCGACGAATCGGCAAGGCGAGACTCCTTCACCATCCGGAAGGCCTGGCTAAGGGAGGCGGGGCGGTCGAGGCCGGTGTCTACGGCTTACTTGGACTGCTCGTTGCGCTCACCTTTTCTGGAGGAGCCTCAAGGTTCGAAGCCCGAAGACACCTGGTCACGGAAGAGGCCAACGCCATCAGTACAGCTTATTACCGTATTAATCTGCTGCCAGCTGCCGCCCAGCCAGGCATGCGGCAATTGTTCCGCGAATATCTCGACACGCGGCTGGAAACGTATCGCAAGCTGCCGGATATCGGGGCGGCGATGATTGGACTGGCACGTTCCAACCAGCTGCAGGGTGAGATTTGGACCAAAGCGATTGCGGCGTGCGAAGAGTCGAGCACGCAAGCGATTTACATGCTCATGCTCCCGGCTTTGAACCAGATGTTTGACATCACGACAACCCGATTTGAAGCCACTCGGAATCACCCGCCGCTGTTTATTTATCTCTTACTCGCCGCCTTGTGTCTCATTGCCTCCTTGATGGCGGGGTACGGCATGTCTCATAACAAAGACCGGAGCTGGCTTCACATCGTGATTTTCGCGGTGACCTTGTCACTCGCGGTGTATGTGATCATAGACCTCGAATACCCGCGCATGGGTCTGATTCGCATTGATGCGGCCGATCAGACCCTCGACGAGCTGAGGAAGAGCATGCAATGAACCTCTACTTCCCTACCAGCTCGCCCCATGCCTGAACGCCACTATGCTCGTGCCGTCGCGAGAACCCTATTCGGGCTCGTGTTTATCGCCGTCCTCGCCGTCGGGGTGGGCCTGGCCGCCCACTGGCCCCATCGGACCCCGCCGACGCCGATCGCTACCGTCGCCACCCCCGCCCCCACGGGCGGCGCGGCGCGCATCGAGTGGCTCACCCAGCTTCAGCTGGCAACGCTTGAAGAGGGCCTGGCCCAGGACCTGAGCGTGGCGCAGCAGGCCCCCGGGCACCACTTGATCGATCTGCGGACTGCCGCCATCGGGTTCAGCATGTGGGGGCCCCTGGCAGATCTCAGCCAGGCCAGCCTGAGCGCCCTGGGCGAACATGCCTGGTTGCGCCAGGGTCTGATTTTCGCGCTGCCAATGGTGCGCTGGATGAGCGCACCCTTCCTGTTCCCGGTCGATCCGTCGCCCGAGGATGGGCGGCCGGCGGCAGCCTTCGAGCCCGTGCTCAAGTTGATCGCGGCCAAGGCGGCGGTTGGCCGCGGGGTCAGCCTGGACAATGTCGGCGATGCCTCCGCCTCCCCGGCGCAGTCCGCGGCCTACCGTGACTATTACGCCAACCTGTTCCGCGCCTACGGGGCCAGTGGTGCGACGCTCCCCCTGCATGTCTCACTCAAACTCTCGGCCCTGGTCCATGACCTGCCCGCAGCCCTCCAGGGTCCGGAGAACCCCAAGCGCGCCGAGATTCTCGCCGCGCTCCGCTACCTGCTCGCCGTCGCGCACGACACCTGTCCAGCCGGGTTTTTCATGCGCATCGACATGGAGGAATACGCCTACAAGGACCTGACCCTTGGGCTGTTTCTCGAACTGGTGACGGACACCCCGGAACTGACCCGCGACGGGCGCGGCGGACTGCACTTGGGGATCGTCACCCAGGCCTATCTAAGGGATTCGGCACATGACCTGGCGGCCCTCGCCGACTGGGGGCGCGCGCAGGGGGTGCGGGTGCCGGTGCGACTGGTGAAGGGTGCCTATGAGGTCTACGAGAAGGACCTGGCCGCGGCCACCGGGCGCAAGAGCCCGGTATGGGATTACAAGGCGTCCACGGACGCCAACTACGAGGCACTTGGGGAATTTCTGCTGCGCCACTCGGACGCCTTCGACCCCGCCTTTGCCACCCATAACCTCCGCACCCAGGCGCGGGTCATGGCGGTGGCCGATGCCCTGGGGCGGCCTGCAACTGAAGTAGAGTTCCAGATGCTCTATGGCATGGGCGATCCCATCAAGGGTGTCCTGATCAAACTCGGCTACCGCCTGCGCGAGTATGTTCCGGCCGGTCCCCTTTATCGCGGCCTCACCTACGCCGGGCGGCGCTTTCATGAACTGGCCAACCCGGACAATGCCCTGGCCCGCAGTCTCCAGGGGGATTTTTCGGTTCTGTCCGAACAGCCCCATTTCGAAGGCGCGACGGACAGCGCCGACGGCGCCTTTACCCGCGTGCTGCTGGGTCCGGATGATAAGTCCGGCCCTGGCGGGGCAGGCACTCAATAGGGGTAAGCGCACCAAAGCCGCCGATTCAGCTAGGCCCCTTCTCGTGACACTGCTGCGTGGTGTCCTTTGCAGCGGCTTGGGTGGGCCGCTAAGGCGCCAGCGAGCTGCCGTGATCGCGTAATCAAATCCGTGGCGGTTACCCTATCATTTTGGAACTAAGCCCCGACGGATGGCATGCCTGTTGGGGAAAGCCCCTCTATTCAGACGGAGATCCCATGTCCCAGCGCATTTCGACTCTGTTGGCCGCGACCATCAACCTCCTTATGCCTTGGGCGCATTTGGCAAGCGCTGATGCGATCCCGGCGGCCCTTGACGAGGCGGAGGCCAAACTAAAGCAGATCAACCACTTCGTCATTATTTACCAGGAAAACCATAGCTTCGATGCCATTTTTGGTGGCTGGGAGGGCGTGAACGGGCTTACCAGCGCCGACCCCGCCCAGCAAAAGCAAACAAATCAGGCGGGTTCGCCCTTCGGTTGCCTGCACCAGGTCGATGTCAACCTCGCCTCGCCACCGTTGCCGGGCACCTGTAGCGACCCTGCCAATGGCATCACCAGCGCCTTTCCCAACGCCTCCTTCCGTCTCGACGACTATATCGCCCCCGCTGATCGAACCTGCCCTGAACCCGGGGCAAGGGCTCCCCAAGGGGTCCCCAGGGGCCAGGGCCTGCCCGGTGGCTGCACGGCGGATCTGGTGCATCGCTTTTACCAGGAGCAATACCAGCTCAATGGCGGACGGATGGACCGCTACGTCACCGGCAGCGATGTCACCGGCCTAGCCATGGGGCACTACGATACGACCCAGCTCCCGCTCTACCGCTATCTCCACGAGCCCAACCACCCGGCCTATGCGATCGCCGACAATTTCTTCCAGGCGGCCTTCGGCGGGTCCTATCTGAACCACCAGTGGCTGATCGCGGCGGCGACCCCGGTGTTTTTCAACGCCCCGGGCGACGGCTCCCCGGGGGACCTGCACGCCCTGCTGGATAGCCAGGGGATGCCCGCCGAGTACCCTCTTTATCGTCCCACCGGGCCGGTCAAGGAGGGTCCGCTCACAATCAAGTGTCCGGCACCAATTGAGGGCCTGGCGTGCGGGGACTATGCCGTCAACACCATTCAGCCGGCTGCACAGCCCTTCCTGCCCAAGACCCCGGACGCCAAACGACTACCGCCCCAGACTAACCGGACCATCGGCGAGTTACTCACCGCCGCCGGGATCGATTGGACCTGGTATTCGGGCGGCTGGTCCAATGCGAACGGCGACATCGATGCCCCCGGTTGGACCAACGGCAAGGGCCCTAGCTGTTCGGACCCGCAGGCCCACCCGGACGCCACTTTTCCGAACTGCCCCGGCCGGCTCTTCCAGTACCATCACCAGCCGTTCAACTTTTACGCCGCCTACGCCCCGGGGATGCCCGCACGCCGGGAACACCTGCGCGACGAGCAGGAATTCATCGAGCGCGCCCAGGCCTCGGGGAGCGAGTGCGGCCTGAAGCCCGTAAGCTTCGTGAAGCCCTACGGCGCGGACAACGAGCA
Organism: Chromatiaceae bacterium; assembly: GCA_044228795.1. Classification (GTDB taxonomy): domain Bacteria; phylum Pseudomonadota; class Gammaproteobacteria; order Chromatiales; family Chromatiaceae; genus M0108. The sequence continues at coordinate 19,820 of JBGAUE010000016.1, forward strand.
CCCTGGCTACGCCAGCGAGCACCAGGGCCAGGATCATGCGGTGCAACTGATCCGCGCGGTGGTGGAAGGTCCCTGCGCCAAGGACACCCTGATCATCCTGACCTATGACGAGTTCGGCGGTCAGTGGGATCATGTCTCGCCGCCCGGGCAAGGCGGGACTCCGGGGCCCCACGACCCCTGGGGACCTGGCACTCGTATCCCCGCTCTGATCCTGTCCCCCTTCCTTGCCGGTCTGCAGGTGGTGGATCGGGTTCAGCATGACACCACCTCGATCCTAGCCACCCTCGAACACCGCTATGGGCTTCCCCCTCTGGGGCCCCGGGATACCAGGGTCACTGACCTGTCCACCATCTACTCGGCCCGCTGAAGAAGTCTCAGGGGGGTGCGGCTTAGGGTCACAGAAGGCCGCGCTCGGAGAGGATCAGGGACGGGATCACGCCTCGGCAGTTAGCGGGAGGGCCGGGTGGCGTTGGGCGGGGGTGTCGACAGCAGGGATGCTGTCGCCAAGCCTACAGGGATGTATTCACGGCGTCCCCCGTCGGACGTTACCCGGCCCGTGAAACCGCAAACTCCCAGGGTGTTGGGTATATGAGCTAACTGGGAGCGCTGAGATGCCTGAATCAGCCGCCCACCGGGCCAAATTCGTAAACTCTATCCTCTGGTCTGAGTTGACAACTGGCCGGATCGGGTTAAAACTCCGCACCTTGTCCCCCGTAACCAGGTTCCTTCGACTCCGGATCATCTCCATGTCCAGTCCCTCGTTTTCTCCCGAGCTTCGCCACGACTGGTCCCTGGACGAGGTGATGGCCCTGTTCGATCAGCCCTTCATGGACCTGATCTTTCGCGCCCAGTTGGCCCACCGGGGCTGTTTCGACCCCAACAAGGTGCAGGTCAGCACCCTGCTCAGCATCAAGACCGGCGCCTGCCCGGAGGACTGCGGTTACTGTGCCCAGAGCGCCAGCCATGGTACCGACCTGGAGCCCGAACGCCTCTTGCCGCTGGCGGAGGTGATGGCGGCGGCCGCCTCCGCCAAGGCCCAGGGCGCGACCCGCTTCTGCATGGGCGCAGCCTGGCGTAACCCCACGGACAAAAATCTGGACCGGGTTGCCGAGATGATCGCCGCGGTCCACGGCCTGGGTTTGGAAACCTGCGTCACCCTGGGCATGCTGACGGACGCCCAGACCCTGCGGCTCAAGACCGCCGGCCTGGACTACTACAATCACAACCTGGACACCTCCCCCGAGTTCTATGGCCAGGTCATTACCACTCGCAGCTACCAGGACCGGCTCGACACCCTGGCCCGGATTCAGCGCGCGGGCATCAAAGTATGCAGCGGCGGCATCCTGGGCCTAGGCGAGTCGCGCCACGACCGTGCCTCCCTGCTGCGGCAACTGGCCAACCTGCCCCAGCACCCGGAGTCCGTGCCCATCAATTTGCTCGTCCAGGTGGAGGGCACGCCCCTGCATGGCACGGCGCGGCTCGACCCCCTGGAGTTCGTGCGCACCGTCGCCGTGGCCCGTCTGCTGATGCCCGCCTCCCAGGTACGCCTGTCCGCTGGCCGCGCCGACATGAGCGACGAGTTGCAGGCCCTCTGTTTCCTCGCCGGAGCCAATTCCATTTTCTACGGCGAACGCCTGTTGACGACACCCAACGCCGGAGCGGATCGGGATCTGGATCTGTTCCAGCGCCTGGGCATGGAATTCGAGCGGGTGGATGCGGACGAACGCGCAGTGCCGGGTCCCTGCGAGCGTTGTGAGGCGCATTAAGTGAAGGCAGACCCTTGGCTATGCCCCCGCCGCGCCGAGTCGAATCAGGGCGATGCTCTTGCTCAATGGCGGCTCGCCGCCAGGGGATTGCCCACATCCTGGCGCGCGACCATGACCGCTAGCCGCCTTGGCGCGGCCCCTTGAAACAGGGTGAACCCTGACCTCCATAGGGAGCTGGAGTGCCGGCGGGAGGCTCATCTCTACCGCCGGCGCCGCCAGATTGAGCAGGCGCCGGGTCCCCATCTCACCCTCGATGGCCGTCCGGCCATCGCCTTCTGTACCAACGATTATCTGGGTCTGGCCCGGCATCCAGAGGTGATAGCCGCCTGCCAGCGGGGGGTTGAGGCCTATGGCGTCGGCAGCGGCTCGGCCCACCTGGTCGCCGGCCATGGCCCGGCCCATCAGGCCCTGGAGGAGGAACTGGCTGACTTTCTGGGCCGCGAGCGGGCTCTGCTCTTCTCTACCGGTTACATGGCCAACCTGGGCATCCTCCAGGCGCTGGCCAGGCCGGGCGATCAAGTCTGCGAGGACAGGCTCAATCACGCCTCCCTGATCGATGGCGCCTTGCTGGCCCGCGCCTGCCTACGACGTTATCCCCATGGCGACATGGCGGCCTTGCGGTGCCAGTTGGTGGCTGGTTCCCTTGCCGATTCCCCTCCCGAGTCGCCTGCCAGCGACAGGCACAGGACTGATTACGCGCCCGATCCTGAGCAGGCCACCGGTCGCCGCCCGGTGGCTCTGATCGCCACCGATGGTGTCTTCAGCATGGACGGCGATCTGGCAACCCTCCCCGAACTGGCGGCCCTCGCCCGGGCCTCGGGCGTGCCACTCCTGGTCGATGATGCCCATGGCCTCGGTGTCCTGGGCCGCGAGGGGCGGGGCAGCCTGGATCATTGGGGGCTCGACGCCGCGGCCGTCCCCATCCTCATGGGCACCCTGGGCAAGGCCCTCGGTACCTTCGGCGCCTTCGTCGCCGGAGGCGAGGATTTGATCGAGACCCTGATTCAATCCGCCCGGAGTTACATCTACACCACGGCACCGCCGCCGGCCTGGGCAGCGGCGACGCGGGCCAGTCTGGCCCTGGCCCGCCGGGAGGAGTGGCGGCGCGCGCGTCTTCGGGAACTGATCCAGAAATTCCGACGGGGGGCGGAACAGCTCGGCTTGCCCCTGATGCCGTCCAACACCCCTATCCAGCCGATCCTGGCGGGGAGTGCCGAACGCGCCTTGGCCTGGAGTCAGAGCCTGGAGGCGCGTGGCATCCTGGTGACCGCCATCCGGCCACCGACCGTGCCCAAGGGCTCGGCCCGGCTGCGGGTTACCCTCTGCGCCCTCCATACCGACCCGGATCTGGAATGCTTGCTCGCAGCCCTGGCGGAGTTGCCCTGGGGAGAGCGAGACCCGGGAACGGCCGTATGACGGCCGCCCTCTACCGCGAGACCCGGGGCCAGGGCCCGGACCTGGTTCTGCTGCATGGCTGGGGCATGAACGCCGCGGTCTGGCATGGCCTGCCCGCCGATCTGGCGCTGGGTCACCGCCTGACGGTTATCGAGTTACCTGGCCATGGGGGCAGCCCCTTTGATCCGACCTGGCAAGGGCTTGAGGACTGGGTCGAGGCTTGTATGGCGGCGGCGCCGGTCAGGGCCGTCTGGGTGGGCTGGTCCCTGGGTGGCCTGGTCGCCCTGGCGGCGGCCCGATGCGCGCCGGAGCGTCTGGCGGGGCTGGTGGCGATGACGGCCACGCCGCGCTTCGTCCAGGCCGACGATTGGCCAGCGGCCATGGCGCCCGAGACCCTGGCGCGCTTTCACGACGGCCTGCTGGCGGACCCCGCTGGCACCCTGGAGCGTTTCCTGGCCCTCCAGGTCCGGGGCAGCGAGGCGGCGCGGGATACGCTACGCCTGCTCAAGCGGGAGTTGGCGGAGAGGCCCGCCCCGGATCCGGTTGCCTTGGCCCTGGGCCTGGATCTGCTGGGGGACTCGGACCTGCGCCCCGCGCTTGGGGATCTCGACTGCCCCAGCCTCTGGCTGCTCGGCGCCCGCGATACCCTGGTCCCCCCCGGCGTGGCCTTGGACATCGCCGCCCGGTTGCCCGAGGCGCGGGTCCAGGTCATCCCGGGTGCCGCCCATGCCCCCTTTCTCTCCCACCCGGCGGCAACCACCGCCGCGCTACTGTCCTTTCTTTGGGAACTGGAGACCTGATGGCCGCGAACCTCCAAGAGGGGCTGAATAACCCCATCGATAAGCTGGCCGCCCGTCGCGCCTTCGAGCAAGCGGCAGCCGGTTACGATAGCGTGGCGGTCCTGCAAAAGGAGATGGCTAGCCGTCTGCTGGAGCGGCTGAATTATGTGCGCCTGGCGCCCAAGACCGTCCTTGATTTGGGGGCGGGTACCGGCCTGGCTCTGGACGATCTCCAGCGCCGGTATCGGAAGGCACGGGTCCTGGCTCTGGATTTCGCCTTCCCAATGCTGCGCCTGGCCCGCCGGCGGGGGAATATGTTGCGCCGCCCGACCTGCCTGTGCGCCGATGCCGAGGCCCTGCCCCTCGCGGAGGGCAGCATCGACTTTATCTTCTCCAATGCCACCCTCCAGTGGTGTAACGACCTGGACCGGACCTTCGTGGAGCTGCGGCGCGTCCTCGCCCCCGGCGGCCTGCTCATGTTCACCACCTTTGGTCCCGACACCCTGGGCGAACTGCGTACCGCCTGGGCCCAGGCCGATGGACACGGCCATGTCAGCCCCTTCCTGGATATGCACGATGTCGGTGATGCCCTGGTGCGGGCCGGTTTCGAGGGGCCGGTCATGGACGCCGAGCGACTCACCCTGACCTACGGGGACCTGGGCGGTCTCATCAAGGACTTGCGGGGTCTGGGCGCGCGTAACGCCACCCGTGAACGCTCGCGCGGCCTTACCGGCAAGTCCCGGTGGGCCGCCATGCGTGCCGCCTACGAGGTCCAGCGCCACGAGGGCCGCTTGCCCGCTACCTATGAGGTGGTCTATGGCCATGCCTGGGCGCCCCTGCAACGGGTCAGGGCGGATGGTGCCGTGGCCCTGCCCGTGAGTGCCATAGGTCGGAGGTCCCCAGTATGAGAGGTGCCGGTCGGCAATCGCCGCCGCGTCCGGGAGGCCTGCTTGGCATTGGGATCGGGAAGTGACCGCGGGCCGCTCATGAGAGCCGGGTGGTTGCGGATTTCAGGGTCCCCAAGGCGATGAAGGGGTTCTTCGTCACGGGTACCGACACCGGTTGTGGTAAGACCGAGGTCAGCCTCGGCCTCATCCAGGCCCTGCGTCAGCAGGGTCCCAAGGTCCAGGGCATGAAGCCCGTTGCCTCCGGTTGTGAGGCCGGCCCCCAGGGTCCCAGGAATGCCGACGCCCAACGCCTGCTGGCCCAGTCGAGTTGCCGGGTGCCTTACGACTGGGTCAACCCCTATGCCTTCATACCGCCCATAGCCCCCCATATTGCCGCCCGCGAGGCGGGGGTCGAGATCGGATTGGATCTGATCCGCGAACGCGCCGCGGCCCTGGCGGCCGCGGCGGACCTGCTGGTTGTCGAAGGAGTGGGCGGCTGGCGGGTGCCCTTGGGTTCGGGTCTGGCGGTCAGCGACCTGCCCCGGGCCTTGGGTTTGCCCGTCATCCTCGTCGTAGGCCTGCGCCTCGGCTGTCTCAACCATGCCGCGCTGACCGCGGAGAGCATCCTCGCCTGCGGCTGCCACCTGGCCGGCTGGGTCGCCAACCAGATCGATCCGGACCTGGCGCGGTATGAGGAAAATCTGGTGACCCTCTCAGCACTGATCCCAGCCCCCCGCCTTGGCTTTATCCCTTGGCTGGGGCAGTCCACCGGGGGGGTGGAGCCAGAGACCTGGGCCTCCCATCTCGCCATTGGGAAGATCTGGCCTTGAGTCGATCAGTGACGGCGATAGGCGCGCCGCGATCCCGCTAGCCCGGATATAGTGCCAGCGTCTGTAGGCCGCGGGTCAGGTGACGGGGGAGATCCACGCCCTGGTCCAGGCCCGGTTGATGTTGTTCGAGCTGCTCATGGGGGTGTTCATGGAAAAGCACACCCCCAAGAGCAGCCGCAACGCCAGCCTGCCGCCCGCGCAGAAGGGCAAGGAAGACGACACCGCCACCCTGCCCGGTACCCAGGGCCAGGGGCACGCATACAGCCGCAGCGGCGGCCGTTAGTGGGTCAGTTTAAGTGATCATTAACACCCGCACCCGGCATCAACCGCGTCGCCAGGCGTGAAAGCGGGCAACCCATGCCAGTAGCTTTTGCGGGGCGTGGGCCTTTTTCCAGTTGCCGGCGGCATACTTGTTGGCTTCGGCCAGGGTCGGGTAGATGTGGATGGTGCCAAGTATCTTGTTGAGTCCGATGCGGTGGCGCATTGCCAGGACGAACTCGGCCAGCAGGTCGGCGGCATGTTCGCCGACGATGGTGACGCCGAGGATGCGGTCCTTGCCCGGCACGGTCAGCACCTTAACGAAGCCGTGCGCCTCGCTGTCGGCAATCGCGCGATCGAGGTCACTGATGCCGTACACCGTGACCTCGTGCGGGATTCCGCGTTCCTGCGCCTCGCTTTCGTTGAGTCCGACGCGCGCCACCTCGGGGTCCACGAAGGTGGCCCAGGGGATCACCGAATAGTCGGTGCGAAACTTTTTAAAGGGATCGAACAGGGCGTTGACAGCGGCATACCAGGCCTGATGCGCGGCGGTGTGGGTAAACTGGTAGGGCCCGGCGACATCGCCGGCGGCGTAGATGTTCGGGTATTTCGTTTGCAGGAACTCGTTGGTCTCGACGGTGCGATCGACGGCGATGCCCAGTTCCTCCAGGCCGTAGCCCTTGAGGTTGGCCACTCGGCCAACAGCGACCAGCACCGTGTCGAAGGGAATGCGCACATCGGTGTCGGCATGTTCGGCGATCAGGACTTTCTCGCCGTTCTCGATCCTGAATTGTTTGGCCCGGTGATCGAGCAGCACCGCGATGCCTTCGTCGCGAAAGCGCTGGGTGACCATGGCCGAGGCTTCGGGATCTTCGCGGAGCATCAGGCGCGGCGCCATTTCAACTTGAGTCACCGCGGCGCCGAGCCGGGCGAAGGTCTGCGTCAGTTCGCAGCCGATCGGGCCGCCACCGAGCACGAGCAGTCGCCGCGGCAGTTTGCGTAGCGCCCAAACGGTGTCGGAGGTCAGATAACCGGTCTTTTCGATGCCGGGTATCGGCGGCACGAAGGGGCGGGCGCCCGTCGCGATCACGATGCCACGGCTGGTCAGGCGTTGGCGCTGGCCGTCATTGCCCGTCACCTCCACTTCCCAGGGCGAAAGCAGTTTCGCGGTGCCCTCGATTACCTCGACGCCGAGGGCGGTGTAGCGCTCGGCGGAATCGTGCGGCGCCACGGTCCGCACCACGCGCTGGACGCGCTCCATCACCTCGGCGAAATCAAAGTCGGCCGTCGCCGAGCGGATGCCGAAATCCTGTGAACGTCGCAGGTGAGACAGCAGTTTCGCCGTGCGGAGCAAGGCCTTCGACGGCACGCAGCCGGTGTTGAGGCAATCGCCGCCTAGCTTATGCTTCTCGATCAGCGTGACCTTGGCTTTCACCGCGGCCGCAATGTAGGCGGTGACTAGCCCCGCGCTGCCGCCGCCGATGACGATCAGGTTGCGCTCGAAGCGTGGCGGTTTGTTCCAGCCGGCATACACCTGATGCGCCTTGACGGCCGCGACCAATTTCCCGACGAACGGCGGAAGCAGGCGCTGACGGGTCATGGGCGGATCCTGACGGAGGCAAAGGGCGGAATGGGCCGCGAGGAACAGGCCTTCCGTCCCGAAACGTGTGAAATCCCGTTGCGACGATTCATGTTGTTTTTCCGTTGTTTCTCGGCTTGCGCCGTGCCCTTGCGGGGCACCTTCCTTCGATGCTACATTCCTCGACCCCTTTACCGGCAGCCGAATGCTCCGCGATTTCCCGTGCATGGTTGGCCATCCCCTCGGTCGAATGAAGGTACGCACCCTGATGAAGATGGGCGTTCAAGCCATGGAACGGAAGCGCGAACTCTCCAAATGGCATGATGCCTACCACCTCAAGTGGATGGAACCTCTTGTCCCATCCGGGTATCTGGGGGCTGAATGAGTGCCGCGCGCGTCTTGGTGCTCTTCAACTACGATTGGGATCAAGTTGGCTATGGCCGCTGGTCGTCGGAATTTCCCATGGATTCGGCCGGTTTCGACCTGTTCAGCTTTCCAAGCAATGTACATCTCGTCACCTTTGACTTGCAGCGTTTTGTTGATCGCCTGGCTGCTCGCGCGGTGCGCAAGGGCTGGTGCGCGGTAACCTCGAATCATGAACAGTTTGGCGCTCTGGCTGCCGCCCTACTGGCCGAGCGGATGGGCTGGCCGGGCACGCCGGTAGCGGCGGTGCTTGCCTGTCAGCACAAGTTGCACGCCCGGCGGGTCCTTGAACAGGTGGCGCCGGAGGCCAATACCCCGTTCGCTCCCCTCGAATCGCGGCACGGCGATCCGCCGCCGGACAATCTGCGTTATCCCCGCTTCGTCAAGCCGATCAAGGCAGCGTTTTCGGTGCTCGCCCGTGTGGTGCATGACCCTGAAGAGTTGAGGGCCCTGACCCGTTTTGGTTTCTGGGAACTCTGGGTGATCCGCCATCTGGTCGAGCCTTTCGAGCGGGTGGTCAAGGTGCGCTTGCCGGAAGCCGGGAGTGCGCACCGGATGTTGCTGGAACAGCCCGTCAATGCCTTGCAGTACAACCTGGATGGCTATGTTTTTGCGGGGGAGTTGCGGCCATTGGGGTTCGTTGAATCGGTGATGTATCCCGGGACGCAGGCCTTCATGCGCTTCGATTACCCCTGTCGGTTAAGCGTGTTAGTGCGGGATAAGGCGCTCGACGTGGCGCGACGCTTTTTGTCTACCGTGGGTTTTACGCATGGTTTGTTCAACATGGAGTTCTTCCATGATCCGGTGATGGAAAAATTGACGGTGATCGAATTCAATCCACGCATGGCGGCGCAATTTTCCGATCTGTATTTGCGTGTCAATGGAGTCGATCTGCATCGTCTCGGTCTGGAACTGGCCTTCGGTCGCGACCCGGCCCGACTGCCCTGGGCGGAGCCTCCGGCCGGTGCCGCGGCCAGCTTTGTCTATCGCTGTTTTGATCCGGCGGAAGTCCCCGCGATGCCGAGCGCCGCCCAACAGGCAGCCCTGGCCGAACGATTTCCGGATGCGCTGCTGTTCCGCTTTGCCAAGTCACCGTGGCAGATTGCTCGCGATTTCAAGTGGCTGAGCAGCTATCGTTACGGCATCCTGCATCTTGGAGGCCGGGATGTACGCGAGCTGCGGGAGCGGTGCCTGGAAGCCAGTGAGCTGCTCGGTTGGCCGGCACCTTATGCGCGGCAGCCGGGGGAAACCCCTGTGCCGGCCAGCTACCCAACACCCGATGGTTCCATGGCAACTTCCCGATGAATTCTCGCGCACGGGTTGCTTTTCCGACCCTACTGCTCACGGCATATCCGTGGCAGTTGCCAAGACCAAGGCCGCTCCGGGCCTAGCCAAGTGAAAACGCCCAGCCTGTGGCAGTTCGCACGGGAAGATCCCGCCGCCAGCCGGGCCGCGATTTTTGCCGGTTTTTCAGCATCGCCCGCGGTCGTCGCGCCCAAGTATTTTTACGATGCCCTGGGTTCGCGTCTGTTTTCGGCGATTACCGAGTTGCCGGAGTATTACCCGACCCGCACCGAGGCGAGGATTTTTTCCCACTTCATCGGCGAGATGGCCGCGGAACTGGTGCCGGTCACGACGCTGGTTGACCTTGGGGCGGGAAATTGCGAAAAGGCGGCCAGCCTGTTTACGGCATTGCAGGTGCAACGCTACGTCGCCGTCGATATTTCGACCAGTTACCTGCAAGATTCGCTGGAGAGCCTGCAGCGCAAGCACCCGACCATGGACATGCTGGGGATCGGCGTCGATTTCTCGCGGATCCTGAAGTTGCCAGCCGAGGTGGGCAAGGGGCCGAGGACGATGTTTTATCCCGGGTCGAGTATCGGCAATTTTACTCCGGCTGAAGCACTGGCCTTTCTGCAACAGGTTCACCAGGCCAGCGCCGGCGGCGCTTTGCTGATCGGTGTCGATCTGGTCAAGCCAACCGCTATTCTCGAACGGGCCTATGACGATCCGCTAGGCGTTACTGCGGCCTTCAATCGCAATGTGCTGCGCCATCTCAATACCCTGGTCGGAACCGATTTCGCGATCAATGACTGGCGTCATATCGCGTTTTTCAATGCGCGGGAATCGCGTATCGAAATGAATCTGGAGGCGGTAAAGGCAACGGTCGTGCATTGGGCCGATGGTGAGCGCGCCTTTGTCGCCGGTGAGCGCATTCATACCGAAAATTCCTATAAGTGGCGTTCGGAAGATTTCGCCGACCTGCTCCAGGCCGCCGGTTTCTGTCGTGTGGCGTCATGGACGGATGAAAACGGTTGGTTCGCTGTTTTTCGAGCATTTTCATGATGAGGGATTTAGGTCGCGCAGCTCCGGAACCCGCTGTGAATATCGTTGCGTTCCGGCGTGAAGAAGTTGCGGTAGCGTGGATGTACCAGGCGCGGCGAGGTGGCGGGGCTGGCGCCTCGCAATACCCGACGGTCACCGAACCAGGGGGCGGAATAGTCCCGGTAGGGGTGGGCAACAAAGCCGGGATAGGGCAGAAAGGGACTGGCCGTCCACTCCCAGACCTCGCCCCAGGCAAAATCCGGCTGACTGCAGGCGGCACATTCCCACTCGGCTTCCGTTGGCAATCGCCGGCCAGCCCAGCGGCACCAGGCCTCGGCTTCGAACCACGTCAAATGGGTCGCCGGGGTGTCGCGGGGCAAGGTCCGCCAGTTGCCCGCAACCAGCCTTTGCCATTCGGAACCCTGCTTGCGCAGGTAGCGGGGCGGGGCGGTGCCCGTCGCGTCAAGGAAGGGGAGGTAGCGTTCCCAACTGACCACGCAACTGTCGATTACAAAGGCGGCCAGCTTGACGTCGTGGCGGCTCAATTCATTGTCAAACGCAAAGCCGCCGTCCGGGCAACCCAGATTCCAGGTGTTCCCGGGAATCTTCAGGCTACTCAAGGGCGGCAGGGCACCGGGTGGGCCTATGAGAGTTCCCGGCAGCGGAATGCTCAAGGCCTGGGCCATGTAGACGGCCGCTTCGCTGTGCATCTCCTCATGGAACAGCACCAGACGGAAGAAATAGAGGTCGTCGTCGGTTTCGGTGGTGCTGGCCAGCAAGACCAGGGTGTCGTCAAGCACCGCTTCAAGGTAGGCGCGAGTTGCCCCCAGGTCCGGCAGTGGCAGCGTCCAGCGGCTGGGGTGGGCGACATGGCTGGAGTTGTACCAGGTATCGGCCTCTTTCAGGCGGCCGGCCGGCCGCTGATGATCGGGGTCGGCCTGAACACCCCGGGCGCGCTGGGGGTTGCGGCTGATCCAGTAGTCCTGGAACCAGGCGATATGCCCGACTTCCCAGCAGGGTGGATTGAGTTGGGTCGAATAGGGGACCACCAGGTCCTCTCCCAGGCTGTCAGCGTAAGCGGCCAGCAGGCTGAGGGTGCGCCGATGGCTGTCGCGCAGGGCTTGGGCAAGCAGGGTGCGGCCGCTAGTTCGGGCGGCCATGGCTTCGGCAGTCTTCATGGTGAGGCTTCGGTACAGGCGTAATATGGGAAGTATGCCGCAGGTCGTCATTGTCAGCCCGGCCTTGCGCGATGCAAACAACGGTAACTGGCAGACCGCGCGCCGCTGGCAAGCGCATCTGGCGGGGGAGTTCCGGACGCGTATCGTCAATCACTGGCCCGATGCAGCGGCGGCGGAGGACCGGGTGATGATCGCCCTGCATGCGCGGCGTTCGGCCGACGCCATCGCCGCCTGGCATTCGGCGCGGTCGCGGGGCGGCTTGGCCGTCGTGCTGACCGGGACCGATCTCTACCGGGACATCCAGACCGATGCCTCGGCACGGCGTTCGCTGGTGATGGCGGGGCAGCTTGTGGTCCTTCAGGAATGCGGCCCGGCATCCTTGCCTGTCGCCTGTCGCGCCAAAACACGCGTCATCTTCCAGTCGACCACCGCCCGCCAGATCCTGGCCAAGTCATCCCGCCGTCTGCGCCTGCTGATGGTCGGGCATCTGCGCGAGGAAAAGTCCCCGGAGACCTTGTTCGCCGCGGCGCGCTTGCTGGCGAATCGGCCCGATGTGGCCATTGATCATGTCGGTGCGGGGCTTGATCCGGCGCTCGCCGCGGCGGCCAGGGCAACCATGCTGGCCGTGCCCAACTACCGCTGGCTGGGCGGCTTGGCCCATGAGGCCGTCCGCCGGCGTATCCAGCGGGCGAGTCTGCTCGTGCATACCAGCCGTATCGAGGGGGGTGCTCATGTCATCATGGAGGCGGTGGCCAGCGGTACGCCCGTGCTGGCTTCGGCGATTGCCGGCAATGTCGGGATGCTGGGGGCGGATTACGCAGGCTACTTTCCCTGGGGCGAGGCGCCGGCGCTGGTTGATCTGATCCTGCGCTGCCGTTCGGGTGGGCTGATGCCGACATTGGCGGCACAGTGTCGCGAAAGGGCGCCACTTTTCGACCCAGCCACCGAGCGCGCCGCGCTCCGGCGGCTGGTTCATGAACTTCTGGAAAATGCCTAGATGCAAGCCGTTACCGAGCCGGTAGTGAGGGATATTGTCCTGATTGGCGGGGGGCACAGTCACGTCGGCGTGCTCCATATGTTTGCCATGAAGCCCTTGCCGGGCGTGCGCCTGACGGTGATCTGCACGGATACCGATACCCCTTATTCGGGCATGCTGCCAGGTTACATCGCCGGTCATTACTCTTTTGACGAGGTGCATATCGACCTGCGCCGGCTGGCGGCGTTTGCCGGCGCGCGCTACTGCAAGGACGAGGTGATCGGTATCGATCGCGCATCCCGCAAGGTGCTGTGCCGCCATCGCCCGCCGGTCCTTTACGATGCCCTGTCGATCAATATCGGTTCGACGCCACAATGGGCCCAGGTGGCTGGGGCCGCCGAACATACCCTGCCGGTCAAGCCGATCCGGCGCTTCAATGAACGCTGGCTAGCCTTGCTCGAGCGCGTTTGCCAACAGCCGGGGGGGGTGACCATTGCCCTGGTGGGGGCGGGAGCCGGCGGGGTCGAACTCACCCTGGCGATGCAGTACCGCCTGCGTCGCGAATTGCTGGCGCTCGGCCGTGATCCGGATGCACTGCACTTTCACCTCTTTTCCGCTGAACCTCAGATCCTGAGCACCCACAATACGCGGGTCCGAGACGCCTTCGATCGCGTGCTGGCGGAGCGGGGGGTTATGGTGCATCGCAGTGCCAAGGTGACGCAGGTATCGGCCGGCCGTTTGCAAACCGACTCGGGCGAGGTGCTGGCGGCCGATGAAATCATCTGGGTGACGCAGGCCGGCGGGGCTGCCTGGCTGCGTGACACCGGCCTGGCTCTGGACGAAAAGGGCTTTGTTCGCGTGCGTGACACCTTGCAGACCGAAACGGACCCCGTCATTTTTGCGGCGGGTGATTGCGCCGCGATGATCGACCACCCTTTGGAGAAGGCGGGCGTTTTCGCTGTCCGCATGGCCAGGCCGCTGGCCGATAATTTGCGGCGAACCCTGCTGGGCCGCTCCCTGATCTCCTACAGACCGCAGCAGCGCTGGCTGGCGCTGATCAGTACCGGCGACCGACACGCCATCGCTTCCCGCGGCGGTTTCTACGCGCGAGGTGATCTGATCTGGCGCTGGAAGGACTGGATCGACCGGCGTTTCATGCGCAAGTTTACCAGGTTGGCCATGCCATCCAGGCCGCTCACCCGGACTGCCGAAAGGCTAACCCTTGATGCCGAGGAGCAGGACCAGGCTATCTCGGCTATCGCCATGCGCTGCGGCGGTTGCGGTGCGAAAGTCGGAGCCAAGGTGCTGTCGCGCGCCCTGGCCCAGGTGCATCCGGTTGAGCGCGAAGATGTGCTGATCGGCCTGCACGCACCGGATGATGCCGCCGTGGTCCGCGTGCCGGCGGGCATGGCGAGTGTGCAGACGGTCGATTTCTTCCGTGCCTTCATCGACGATCCCTGGATTTTCGGCCGGATTGCAGCCAACCATGCCCTAGGTGACCTGTTTGCCATGGGGGCAATGGCGCAGACGGCGACGGCGATTGCGATCGTGCCGCCGGGGCTGGAAAGGCAAGTCGAGGACACCCTGTTCCAGATGATGTCGGGTGCCGTGTCGGTACTCAACGAAGCCGGCTGCGCCCTGGTTGGCGGCCATACCGGGGAGGGGCGGGAACTGGCACTGGGTTTCGCCATCAACGGCCTGGTGGACGAGAACCTGGCCGGAGTTATGACCAAGGGGGGACTGCGCCTGGGTGATGTACTGATTCTGACCAAGCCCATCGGCACCGGCACCCTGTTCGCCGCCGACATGCGGCGGTGCGCCAGGGGGCGTTGGATCGATGCCGCGATCGTCTCGATGGTCCACTCGAACCGGGCCGCGGCCCAGAGTCTGCGCCGGCACGAGGCCACAGCCTGCACGGACGTCACCGGCTTCGGGCTGCTTGGGCACCTGATGGAGATGACCCGGGCATCGGGCGTCGATGCGACCCTGCGGATCGAGGCGGTGCCCCTACTCGAGGGGGCGGTCGAGACGGTGGCCGCGGGCATCTTTTCCTCCTTACAGCCGCAGAACCTACGTCTGCGCCGCGCGATTCGCGATCTGGAGAGGATGGCGCGGCATCCGCGGTTTCCCCTGCTCTTCGACCCGCAGACGGCGGGTGGATTGCTGGCGGGCGTGCCCGCCCACCGAGCGGCGGCCTGCCTGGCCGAGCTCCGGTCCCTCGGTTATGCGGCCGCCACCGTCATCGGGCGGGTCGACCCACGCAGCGAGGCCGAGTCGCCGATCGCGATCGATGTCCGTGCCTGATCCCAAACTCGCCATCGCCCGTTACCGTCTTCACGCCTCCGGCTACGACGCCTCGGCGCAGCGCACCCTGGGGCTGCGGCGGCGCACCCTGGCTAAGCTGGCCTTACAACCGGGCGAGACCGTGCTCGACGTGGCCTGTGGTACGGGTCTCAGCTTTCCCCTGCTGCAAGAGGGCGTGGGTGAGACTGGCCGGATCGTCGGGGTCGAACTCAGCCCCGACATGCTGGCTCTCGCCAGGGAGCGCTGCGCGCGCGAGGGCTGGCGTAATGTTGACCTGCGCGAGTCGGCCATGGAGACCGCGGAGATTCCCGGACCCATCGACGCGGTTCTTTTCAACTTCACTCACGACGTGCTGCGCTCGCCCAGTGCGCTGACGCGCATCTTTGCGGCCACGCGCCCGGGCGCGCGGGTTGCCGTCGCCGGTATGAAGCTTGCCCCCTGGTGGCTGGCACCGCTAAACCTCGTGGTGCTGGCGCAGGCAAGGCCCTATATGACCACCTTTGAGGGGCTTGGCCGGCCCTGGAGCCTGCTGGAGCCCTATCTTGAGGGGTTCGCGCTCGAATCGGCGCTGTTCGGGACGGGCTACATCGGCTGGGGCCTGGTCAAGCCGGGTGGCATAGGTGTGCAGGGCTGACCCTGGGAGGATCCCCATGTTCATCGTGAAATGGCTGGCGCCAATCGCCGCACTGCTCCTGCTGAACGCGGCGCTCGGGTTCGAGAATTGGTCGGGGACGCCGGCTATCTGGCCAGAGTTGCGCCTGGCGCCGGAGTTCCTTGTCCTATGGCTCCTGCTGCTGGTCGCGATACGGGCCTTCGGGGCGGTCCCAAAGGGGCTTGTCACCAGCCTGGCTATCGTCTGCACCTTCCTGGTAGTCGGGCGTTACCTCGCGGTCACCGCCCCCATCCTCTTCGGACGGGAGATCAACCTCTATTGGGATATCCCGCAACTGCCGCGCTTCCTGGCGGTGATTGGCCAGCCGTTGGCCTGGTGGCAGCAGCTCCTCGTCGCCAGCGGTGTGGTGCTGGCCCTGTGGGGTCTGTATCGGCTATTGCGCGCTCTGGTCGGGATACTGGCGCTCCGCGCCGCGCCCGCGGCGCTGCGGTCAACTCCGGCCCTTGCCGTCACCGCCGGCGCGGTGGTCCTGGTCACAGCCTACGCGGCTGGGGTGCCGGGGACCTGGGCGCGGGTGTCCAAGCCGGTGACGCCGACCTACGCCCGACAGGCGGAACTGCTGTTCACCGCCTTACTCCCCGATCGTCTCGCCAGCGCGCTGCCGCCGTCGCCCCCCTTTGACTCGGATTTGGCGGTGCTGAAGGGCCTGGATGTTAAGCTGCTGGTCCTCGAGTCTTACGGTGCGATCGCTTTCGACCATCCCGAGTCCCGCCGGCGCCTCGCTGCCGCGCGCGACATCCTCGCGCGGACCATCGCCGCGACCGGGCGGCAGGTGGTTTCGGCCTTCGTCCGTTCACCCACCTTTGGCGGTGCGTCGGACCTGGCGCATCTCAGCCTGCTCTCGGGCATCGATCTGAGCGACCCCCTGCGGCACGACCTGCTCCTCACCAGCGACCGTCCGACCCTGCTCAGCCTGTTCGATCGCCACGGCTACCGGACCTATGGTTTCTATCCCGCCCTCAGTTGGGACTGGCCCGAGCGTGCCTTCTACGGCTTCGACGAGTTCCTGGACGGTCCGGCCCTTGGCTATCGGGGTCCAGAGTTTGGACCCTGGTTCATTCCAGACCAATATTCGATGGCCCGCTTCGACGAGTTGAATCCGATTCGGCCCGACACCCCGCCGCGGCTGCTGTTTTTCCCGACCATCACCAGCCACTTCCCCTTTCGGCAGGTGCCACCCTATCAGCCGGACTGGTCCCGAGTCCTCTCCGCGCGGCCCTTCGATAGCGAGGATGTCGAGCGTGGGCTCTCCTACCAGGTCGGCGACTGGATGAATCTGCTACCGGAATACCTGCGGACAATCGAATACACCTATGCCTGGCTCGCCGGCTATCTTGAACAGCCGAGCCCGCGCGATTACTTAATGATTCTGGATGGTGATCATCAGCCCACGAGCAGTGTTACCGGTCCCGATGCCCCCTGGGATGTCCCGGTGCATGTCATCACCTCCAGGCCAGAACTGGTGGAGCGATTTCGGGCTCTGGGATTTCAGCCCGGTTTGGAGCCGCGGCGACCGGTCCTCGGCGGGATGCATGAGCTCACCAGGATCCTGGCCGACGCCTTCGATAGCAAGCGGTCACTTAGGTCGCTCCAGGGAGCGCCGGCAAACCAGGCGCCGGCGCAGATACCCGCCGGGACGCCACCGCGCTGATGACGCCAATGGGGTTTAGAAGGAGGGGTATCCTGAGCGCGATAAGGCGGTGGCGCGCCGGTGCCGCGCGTACGGCGTGGTGTGGCGGAAGGTCCCGCAGTTTGGCGTGATACGCCGCCTGAAAAGCCGCAACCAACCACCACAACATGGCTTCCCTGCTCGCCCGCATCGGTATCCGCGCAATTTTGTGGCTTCTGGCCGTCGGCTGGGTGGCTGCCTGCGCCCTTGCCTGGGTGGGTTCGGAGGAGTTGGCCAAGGCGCGTATGGACCGAACCATCGCGCAAGAGCGCGCACAAGTGCAATCGCAGGCCATGTTCGCCAGTGCCAACTTGAACCAGCGATTGGAGCAGGCACGCAGTATTGCCATGACGCTGGCCCTGGATCCGACCATGGCGGCGGCTCTGGGGCGATTTGGACCGGCTATCCAGGCATCACCCTTACCTCAACCAGAGCGTGGTGCAGTCTGGCTTGCCGACCCGACGCTTCAGCCGATTGCCCAACGCATGACGCGCACCGTTGAGCAGTTTGGACTCAATACGATTTGGCTGGTCAACGCCGCTGGCGATACCGTGGCGGAAGGGCACGCCCCCGGCATCAGCCCCTTCACCGGAACCAACTATGTAGACCGCGAGTACTTCAAGGCCGCCCAACAGGGTCTGCCAGGACTCCAATTTGCCATTGGCCGGGCAACCAACGTGTACGGGCTGTTTTTCTCTGCCCCAGTGCAGATCGCCGGCCAATTTGTCGGCATGGTCGGCGTGGGGCTATCCGTCCCCAAGCTCAGCCCTGTCATTGAGCAATTGAACGCTGTGGTCACCGATGACCTGGGTGTGATCGTGCTGGCCAAAGACCCTGCACTCCTGATGAAAACCATGCCCGGGGCAACAATTTACACTCTCTCCGCCAAGGAGCGGGATCAGCGTTACAAACACCAAGATTTTGAAGCCGTCAACATCCGTGCCGCGGCGGCGGGCGGGTTGCCAACGCTGTATCAGTGGGGCTCCCAGGAGGGGCTGTATGTCATGGAGAGCTATCCAACCGATGACGGAGCCCTTCGTGTCTACGCACTAGGTGATTTGCACGAGCAGTTCTCTCTGAGCCAGCGTGACCAATTGTGGTGGTTTGGTTTGGTCAGCCTATTGGCGCTCCTCACGGCGGGATTGCTGGCTAGTATTGCGCAATTCGTGATCACCACGTACAAGCACCGGGCCACATTGCTGAGCATGAATGAAGCACTCGCACGGGAAGCCAATACCGATGCACTGACGGGCTGCGCCAACCGACGTAACTTCATGCAGAAGTTGGCGCGGGAGCGCAACCGCTCAAGCCGCTACAGCTTTGATTTTTGCTTGCTCAGCATGGACATTGACTATTTCAAGCAAGTGAACGACATCTATGGACACGCTGCCGGTGATGAAGTGCTGAAGCACTTTGTCGCCATCATTCAAACCAATCTGCGCAATGTGGACACGCTGGGCCGGGTGGGTGGGGAAGAATTTTCCATTCTGCTGCCGCAAACCTCGGCAGAGGGTGGCGCCATGACGGCCGAGCGCATTAGGGCCTCGGTGCAAGGATCTCCGGCTGTTTTCGGCGCCATCCACATCGCAATCACGGTGAGCATTGGTGGCGTTGAATGGTCGGCAAGCAGCCTCCAGTCGGTAGATCGCTTGCTAGCCCGGGCCGATGAAGCCCTGTACGCCGCCAAACTCAGCGGGCGCAACCGGGTGGAGTGGGCTCAGCTCTGCACCGATTCGGCCAGCACCAATAATCCGGCATGACCATAAAATAGGGCGAACTTCGTTCAACCACTTGATAAAATTTAGGTTACGCCAATAACCTTTGGAAGAAGCAGCCCAACGAGGTCGCCCATGCCCGAGTCGACTCCAGAGTCGGTGCGGTTTCACCCATTCGCCGGCCTAAGTGTGCGCGGCGATTTAGATTGCGGTGTCCTGTCGCCGGACGACCCAGCCACGGATGACGGGCTTGACCCCGCCCTGATTGGGGCCTTCGTCACCCGCTGGTCCGCCGCCACCGGTAGCGAGCGGGCCAACTACCAGCTCTTCCTGACTGAACTCTGTACCCTGCTTGGCCTGCCCCGGCCGGACCCGGCGCGGGAAGACACCCAGGACAACGCTTACTGCTTCGAACGCCGCGTCTGCTTTCAGCACGGGGACGGCCCCAGAGTCAGGGCTTTATCGACCTCTACCGCCGCGCCTGCTACGTCCTGGAGTGCAAACAGACCGGCCTGGAACTGGATACCCGTGGCTGGGTCAAGGCCATGCTGCGCGCCCACGGCCAGGCGGTGCAATATGTCCGCGCCCTGCCCGTAGCAGAGGGCCGTCCCCCCTTCGTCGTGGTGGTGGACGTGGGGCGCGGCATCGAGCTCTCCAGCGAGTTCAGCCGCAGCGGCGGCGCCTACATCCCCTATCCCGATCCGCGCTCCCACCGTCTCCGGCTCGATGACCTGCGCCGGCCCGACATCCGCGCCCGGCTGCGCGCCCTCTGGCTCGACCCGCTCAGCCTCGACCTCAGCCGCCGTGCCGCCCGGGTCACCCGCGACATCGCCGCCCGCCTGGCCCGCCTTGCCGTCTCGCTCGAAGGCGGCGGCCATCCCCCCGAGGTCACCGCCGCCTTTCTGATCCGCTGTCTCTTCACCCTGTTCGCCGAGGACGTGGGGCTGCTACCCAACAACGCCTTCACCGATTTGCTGCGCTCCGTGCGCGACGACCCCGCTCAGCTCGTGCCACTCATCGGCCACCTGTGGCGGGAGATGAACGCCGGCACCCCCTTTTCCGTGATCCTGCGCAGCCGTATCCTCCGCTTCAACGGACGCCTCTTCGCCGACGCGACCGTGCTGCCGCTGGACCCTGACCAGATCGACCTGCTCATCGACGCTGGCCGCGCCGACTGGCGCCACGTAGAGCCGGCCATCTTCGGCACCCTCCTGGAACGCGCCCTGGACCCCTTGGAACGCCACAAGCTTGGCGCCCATTACACGCCGCGCGCCTATGTCGAGCGCCTGGTGCTTCCCACCGTCATCGCGCCCCTGCGGGACGAATGGACCGCGGTACATAGCGCCGCCTTCAGCCTCCATGAGCAGGTCAAGGACGGAGAGGCGGTCAAGCTGGTCTCCGCCTTCCAGGGCCGCCTGGCCCAGGTGCGGGTGCTGGATCCGGCCTGCGGGTCCGGAAATTTTCTGTACGTGACCCTGGAGCACTTGAAGCGCCTGGAGGGCGAGGTGCTCGACACCCTGGAACAACTCGGCCAGCGCCAGATCCTCATGGAGATGGAAGGGGTGAGCGTGGACCCCCACCAGTTCCTCGGCCTGGAGATCAACCCCCGGGCTGCGTCCATCGCCGAGATGGTCCTGTGGATCGGCTACCTGCAGTGGCACTTCCGCACCCACGGCAGCGTCAGCCCGCCCGAGCCCGTGATCCGCGACTTCCGCAACATCCAATGCCGCGACGCCGTCCTCGACTACGACCGGGTGGAGTGGGTGACCGATGCCCAGGGCCGCCCCGTTACCCGCTGGGATGGCCGCACCACCAAGCTCCACCCTGTCACCGGCGAGCCGGTTCCGGACGAGACCGCCCGGGTCCCCCTGGAGCGTTACGTCAATCCTCGCCCGGCACAGTGGCCGGAGGCGGACTTTGTGGTGGGGAATCCGCCGTTTATTGGTGCCGGCAACATGCGCCGGGCCCTGGGGGATGGCTACGTGGACGCCCTGCGCACGACCTGGCGAGACGTCCCGGAATCCCCTGACTATGTCATGTACTGGTGGGAACGCGCCGCCGAACTGACGCGGGGCGGGCACCTCCGCCGCTTCGGCTTCATCACCACCAACAGCCTGGGCCAGACCTTCAACCGGCGGGTGCTGGAGAGGCATCTCAAGGCAGCCGAGCCCCTGTCCCTACTCTTCGCCGTTCCGGACCACCCCTGGGTGGATTCTGCGGACGGGGCCGCGGTGCGGATCGGCATGACCGTGGGAGAGGTGGGCGCGTCACCCGGGGTCATTGACCAGGTGGTGGCCGAACGCCGCGGTCAGGGTGAGGGGCTGGACGTTGATCTGGAGCGAAGTTCGGGCCGCATCCACGCCGACCTGCGCATTGGGGCGGATGTGGCCTCGGCTCTGACCTTGCAAGCCAATCAGGGAATCAGCTCGCCCGGGGTCAAGCTTCATGGCGCCGGGTTCATCATCACGCCGGCGGAGGCCGCGGCCCTGGGCCTGGGCCGAGTGCCGGGGCTGGAGCGGCATATCCGGTCCTATCTGAATGGCCGCGATCTGACTCAGAGCCCGCGCAGGGTCATGGTCATCGACCTGTTCGGTCTATCGGACGTTGAAGTTCGTGCGGGCTTCCCCGAAGTCTACCAATGGGTCTTTGAAAGGGTAAAGCCAGAACGGGACCAGAACAATCGCGCGACTTATCGGGATAACTGGTGGATATTCGGGGAACCGCGCAAGGACCTCCGTCCGGCCCTAACGGGCCAGACTCGTTACATCGCCACCGTGGAGACCGCCAAGCACCGCACCTTCGTATTCCTGGATCAGGCCATCCTGCCGGACAACAAGTTAATCAACATTGCGCTTGATGACGCTTGGGCCTTGGGGGTCCTCTCCAGCTGCATCCATGTTTTCTGGGCGCTGTCGTCCGGCAGCCATTTGGGCGTCGGCAATGATCCGGTCTACGTTAAGACCCGCTGTTTCGAGACCTTCCCCTTCCCTGATCCAACCGAATCCTTGAAGGACCGCATCCGCCAGCTTGCCGAAGACCTGGACGCCCACCGCAAGGCCCGCCAGGCCCTCCACCCGGGGCTGACCTTGACCGGGATGTACAACGTGATGGAGCAGCGCCGCCGGGGCGAGCCCCTGACCCCCAAGGACAGGATCATCCACGAACAGGGCCTGGTCTCGGTGCTGCGGCAACTCCACGACGAGCTGGACGCCGCCGTGATCGCCGCCTACGGCTGGGAGGACCTGATCCCCGCCCTCGTCGCCACTCCCCAGGCAGCGGCATCCCGCCGCGCTGGGCCTCGCGCCGACGCAAACGCCGCGTCTAGCCCCGCGACGGCACCCCTAAGCGATAGGCCCGGCACGGACCAGGACCGCGCAAGGGGTTTAGAAGAAACCATCCTGCAACGCCTGGTCGCCCTCAATGCCGAGCGCGCCGCCGAGGAGCGTCGTGGCCTCATCCGCTGGCTACGCCCCGAGTTCCAGCATCCCGGGGGTGTGGCCACCGTCCAGGCCGAGGCGAAAATCACCACCACGACGCCTGCCGCCAGCGGCCCCAAACCCGACTGGCCCAGGACCCTGCCCGAGCAGTTCCAGGCCCTGCGCGCTGCCCTCACCGCCCGCCCAGGCCCGCTCAGTACCGCCGACCTGGCGCTGAGCTTCACCCGCGCCCACCCGCGCCCGGGTCGCCGAACTCCTGGAGACCCTCGCCACCCTCGGTCACGCCCGCCGCCTGGAGGATGGCCGCTACCTACCTGGCTAGCGCCCCCACCTGAACAGCTTGCTAGCCTGCTAGGCTACAGGCTGCCTATCTCACAGAGAGCAACCGAAGACGATGAAACGAACGATTTACATAGAACCTTCTGTCGTGAGCTACTTGACCGCGCGGCCGAGTCAGGATGCCATCGTTGCCCGCTCGGACACCCGTCTTGCGTGGCCTGTGCGCCGCCAGGGGCTTCATCCTGCCTGAGCCGGTTACGCCTTTTGAACTTATGGAGACAAGTTAAATGACCGCTTCTCCCGCTTGGCAAGACCTGATAGTGGCTGAACTGCATGCCATACGTGATCAGCTTGCTGAACGCTTCCAAAATGATCTGACTGCCTATTCAGAGGCAGCTACAGCCCACTGCCGCGCCTTGGGTTTCTACCCCGTTACAGCTCCCAAGGATAAGGAATCCACAACACCTGACTCAGTTCCAACACCCGCGCAGGGGAGAGTCTGAGCGGCACTGCCACCTTAATCCTCGGCATCCAGGCCCTTGCGCCGCGCCCGCGGGTGGGCCTGGTCATAGACCTGGGCCAGGTGCTGGAAGTCGAGGTGGGTGTAAATCTGGGTGGTGCTGATGTTGGCGTGACCCAGGAGTTCCTGCACGGCGCGCAGGTCGCTGGAGGATTCCAGTAGGTGGCTGGCGAAGGAGTGGCGAAGCAGGTGGGGGTGCAGGTGGCGGCCAGCGCCCTGGGCCGCCGCCCAATGCCGCAGCCGCTGCTCGACGGTGCGGGGGTGGATGCGGCGACCGCGCTGGCTGACGAAGAGGGCGGTCTCTTCCGGATTGGCGAGTTGGCCGCGCACCTCATGCCAGCGCTGTACGGCCGCGAGGGCCTGGGCACCAACGGGGACGCGGCGGCTCTTGGCCCCCTTGCCGAGGACCTCCAGGCTGGCGTCGGCTAGGTCGATGTCGTTCAGGTTCACCGAGACCAACTCCGCCAGGCGCAGGCCGCTGGAATAGAAAAGTTCGATCATGGCCTTATCGCGCAGGGCCAGGGGGTCCTCCGCCGAAGTCTGGTCCAGCAGGGCACAGAGGTGGTCGGCCTCGAAGGTGGTGGGCAGTTTGCGCTCGGTCTTGGGGGCGCGGATACCCAGGGCGGGGTTGCTGCCCAGGCGGCCCTCCCGCAGGAGATATTTAAAGAGGCTGCGCAGGGAGGAGAGTTCCCGTTGCAAGGTTTTGCCGCTGGCTCCGCCGCGGTGCCGCCATGCGACGTAGCGGCGCACCTCTTCCGGGGTCATAACTGCCCAGTCCAGCTCCAGGCCAGCGCCCTCGCGCCAGGCGCTGATCCGTTCCAGGTCCCGGCGATAGTTGGTCAGGGTCAGGGGCGAGAGCCGGCGTTCGTGGCCTAGGTGGAGCAGGAAGGCCGTGAGTCCCTCGTTGGGGCTGCTTTCGGACATGACCTAGATCAGGGGCGGTTGAGAGAGGCGAGGCAGGCGCTGACGAGTTCGCCGAGGCGGTTCAGATGGTCCAGGCCCATGTCCGGACCGAAGCGCGCCGGGTCGGCGCTGCCGATGGCCAGCAGGCCGTTCTGGGTTGGGGTGCGGATGGGGATGAGAGCGGCGGAGCGGATATTGGGACCGGCGTCCCCGAAGAGGCGGACGGCGCTTTCAGTGTCGAGGGGGCCGCAACGGGCTGGGGCCTGGCTTGCGGCAGGGGCCCCGGCCACGACCTCGGTTTGGGACCGCTCCGGGTTGACCCCGTCATCCATCGCCAGGGTCACGGCCTCGGCGTCAAACTCCTGGCACAGGGAATCACCCAGCACGGCCTCCAGTGCCTCCTGGTCCGGGGCCATGATGAGTTGCAGTACCAGGCCATGAAGGCGGCTGGCGAGGGTTTCATAGTCGTGGGCCCTGGAAATGAGCTGCGCCAGGAGGCGACGTTCGCCTTCCACCTGGGCACGCAGCAGGCCCATCTGATGTTCGACTAGGGATAGGGTTCCCTCGGGGCCATGGCGCAGGCGCAGGCGGGCGGTGAGGTCGGGGTGGCGCAGGAAGAATTTCGGGTCGGCCTCCAGGTAAGCGAGGACGGCGGCATCCCCGGGCAGTGATGGATTGTTCAAAGTTCGATCTCTCCATCAAAGACGCTGACGGCGGGCCCGGTCATCCATACGGGTGCGGCGCCGCCTGCCCAGATGATGCTCAGATCGCCGCCGGGCAGACTCACCCGCACGGTTTCGTCCAGCACACCGAGGCGACGGCCTACCGCCACGGCGGCGCAGGCGCCGGTGCCACAGGCCAGGGTCTCGCCCGTGCCACGTTCGAATACCCGCAGCCGGACATGGCCCGGGTCCAGGATCTGTAAAAACCCGGCGTTGACCCGGCGGGGAAAGCGCGGATGATGTTCGATGAGGGGGCCAAGCCGGGCGACGGGGGCCTGGTCCAGGTCCTTGACCTGTATGACGGCGTGGGGGTTGCCCATGGAGACGGCGCCGATCCTGAGGGTCTGGCCGTCCACCTCCAGATCGTAGCTATCGGCCTCCGCCGCAGCCAGGAAGGGGATGTGCTGGGGCTCGAACTGGGGGGCGCCCATGTTTACCCGCGCCTGGCCGTCGGCGTCCAGGAAGAGATGGATGGGGCCGGCGGCGGTACCCACCGGGATCTCGGTCTTGTCCGTCAGCCCCTGGTCGAGCACGAAACGGGCGAAGCAGCGGGCGCCGTTGCCGCACTGTTCCACCTCGGAGCCGTCGGCATTGAAAATGCGGTAGTGAAAGTCGGTGTCGGCCAGGCGCGGCGGTTCCACCAGCAGAATCTGGTCGCAGCCGATACCGAAACGGCGATCCGCCAGGAAGCGGCATTGCTCCGCGCCCAAATTCACCTGCTGGCGAACGCCGTCAAAGACGACAAAGTCGTTGCCCAGGCCCTGCATCTTGGTAAATCGCAGCTTCATGGTTCCTGTCAGCCCGGCAGCCGGCCCGAGACCGCCAGATGGCGGTCGCTCACCACCGCCACTGTCAAACCCTCTAGGCCGGCCTCGGTCAACTGGGCCTGGACCTCGGCGGGTTCAAAGGCGGCGAAGAGGGAGGCGCGGTAGTCGTCCTGGAGCATCTCCGGCTCCTCGCCAACATAGGTTACCACCAGTGATTCAGCCCAACCAGGAGAGGGCGGGCGCATCAGATCCATGACCAGGACGAGGGCCCCAGGCCGGCCGGAGGTGCGCAGGGTACGCCACAGGACTTGGGGGTCGGGGAGGTGATGCAAGAGGCTGTTGGACATCACCAGGTCGTAGGCCCCACCAGTCAACTGGGGCGAGGGCAGAACCTCCTGGAGCAAACGGCAGCGCCGGGCGACTCCCGGGAGGGCGTCGAGGGCGGTCTGAGCACTCGCCAGCATGGGGGCCGAGCCGTCCAGGGCATCGCAGCGAGCCCCCGGCCAGGCCTTGAGAAAGCGGATGCTGATATTCCCCGGCCCGCAACCCAGGTCCAGGGCCTGCTTGCCCTCCAGATTTCCGGGATTGAGGTCGCGCAACAGGTCCAGAAAGAGGCGGTGGGCGTCCGAGAAATCCGCCTGGGCGTAGGCCAGGGCCAGGGACTGGGCCGCGTCCGCCCTGAGTTCGGGTTTTGGACGACGCCTCATGTCAGGTGGTTCATGGGAGGCGCCTCTCTCCGGCGAAGAGGGATGCGACCGTCTCCCGGGGGCGGACCAGATGGATGTTGGCGCCATCCACCATGACCTCAGGGGGCCGGGGACGGCTGTTGTAATTGGAACTCATGGTGAAGCCGTAGGCACCGCTGCCGCGCACGGCCAGGAGATCGCCGGGGGCGAGGGCCAGATCGCGGGCCTTGCCGATGAAGTCGCCGGTCTCGCACACGGGTCCCACCAGATCATAAAGGGCTCGTTCGCCACCCTCGTGGCGCTCGGTGGGGATGATGTCCTGGACCGCTTGGTAGAGGGCGGGGCGTACCAGATCGTTCATGGCGGCGTCCACGATGGCGAAGGACTTCTGGCCGTTGTCCTTAAGCAATTCCACCCGCGTTAGCAGGATGCCGGCGTTACCGGCGATGGCGCGGCCGGGTTCCAGCAAAATTTCGTAATGACGCCCTTCCAGGAACTGGTCCAGGGCCTGGGCATAGTCGGCGGGCTCTGGTGGCGTTTCATGGGTGTAGCGGATTCCTAGGCCGCCGCCCAGATCCAGGTGATGGATGGGGATGCCAAACCGTTCCAGCCGATCCGCCAGTTCCAGCACCCGTGACAGGGCGTCGAGAAAGGGCGACAGCTCGGTAAGCTGGGAACCGATGTGGCAGTCGATCCCGGTGACACGCAGGTGGGGGCTCGCGGCGGCGCGCTCATAGACCTGGTCAGCGGCATGGATGTCGATGCCGAACTTGTTCTCACGCAGACCGGTGGAGATATAAGGGTGAGTACCGGCATCGACGTCCGGGTTGACGCGGATGGACACCGGGGCGACGACACCCAAGGCGCTGGCGACCCCTTCCAGGCGCTCAAGTTCGGCCTCGGATTCCAGGTTAAAGCAACGGATTCCGACCTCCAGGGCCCGGCGCATCTCGTCCAGGCGTTTGCCGACGCCGGAGAAGATTACCCGACCCGGATCGCCGCCCGCCGCTAGCACCCGCTCCAGTTCCCCACCTGAGACGATATCGAAACCGGACCCCAGACGCGCGAGCACATCCAGTACGGCCAGGTTGGAGTTCGCCTTGACCGCAAAGCAGATCAGGTGGGGGTGATGACCGAAGGCGGTGTCGAAGGCCCGCCAGTGGCGCTCCAGCGTGGCACGGGAGTACACATAACAGGGAGTGCCGAAGCGCTCGGCGATGTGGCTGACCGGCACCTCCTCGGCATGGAGACGATGTTCCCGGTACTGAAAATGATCCATGGGCGGGCTTCCTAGCGGACGGGTGGCGGCGAGGCTTCCGGGCCGGGAATCTCGGGGGCCTGGTCTTGCTGGGGTGATGGCGCCGGGGATTGCCGGGGGGCTCCCGGCTTCCCGCCCTGTTCATCGGGCAGGACCAAGGGTCCTTTCTGACCGCAGGCGGCTATCATCTGGCTGATACCCAGAATGGCCACAAGGATGATAAAGAGTTGGCGTGCCCAGCAAAGCATTGGTAGAGATTCCGGAGAGAAGGGGGCTTAGATGGCAATAAGGGGGTGGGGTAGGGTGATTTGGCGACTAGGGCTTGGGCGCTTCGGCCCCCGAGCGCCCGGTGGCTTTGATCACCAGGGGCGGGGCCTGGCGGCGCTTACCCATGAGATGGTAAAGGCTGAGGATGGGGTGACGGAACAACATGCGTGGCCCCGCGTAGCGCATGACATCCCTGACCCGTTCCCGCTGGCTGGCACTGTAGCAATGGACCAGGCAATTACTACAGGCGGGCTTCTCCTCGCCAAAGGGACAGGTGGCGAGCCGCCGGCTGGCATAACCCAGCAAGTGGGAGCAGTCGTCGCAACAGCCGCTCCGGGTACCGTGGTGATCGCGACAATAGAGGGCCAGCATGGCGGCCATGGTCGCCCGTTCACGGGCCAGGCGCGGACCCAGGTCCTGGGCCTGGCCTGCCGTCATGGGGCGCGGTCCAGGACCTGAAGCTGGGTTCCGGGGTCCAGTTGGCGAATGATGGGCTTGAGAGCGGCGAGTTCCGCTGGTAAGGCGGCCTTGGCCTCGGTGGCGGCGGCCTGGTCCTTGTAGAGACTGTAGATCAGGGCATACCAGGGCTTGCCGCGCGGGTTTTCCTCGAGGTAATAGATGCGGGTAGGCAAGTCCGCACGCTTGGCGAAGCGGTGCACGTCATCCAGGTTCTTGAAGCTGATGAGTTGCAGGGCCTGTGGCTGATCGCCAACGGTGATCATGCCATCAACCAGGGTGGGCGTGGTCTCGGGCGTGGACGTAGGGGCCGACTCGGCCGTGGGGGTCGCTACCTCCGCCGTTTCGGTGGGTTTGGCGGGGGTATCATTGGGGGTCCAGGATTTCTGCTCCAGGGGCAGGTTGGCGGAGGCCAGGGTGTTCGCCAAGCTGTCACGCAGCAGCAGCATGTCCTTGCCAAGCCGTTCCTGGGCCTTTTGAATCTCTTCAATCCTGGCGATAAGGTCGGCGTCTGCGGCCTGGCGTTCCTCGGTTTCCTTAGCCATGGCGTCCGGCTTCGCCGGTGATTGCGCGGGGTGGCTGGCGAGGGTCTCCTCCAATCCTTTCAACCGATCCGCGAGATCAGTGACGCCGGACTGGCGCTCATCAACCTTGGTCTCCAAATCTCCGGACAGGCGCGTGACGGCCTGATCGAGCTCGCCGAGACGTTCGTCCAGCGGGGCTGTGTCGATTCTGGAGAGGCGGGCAACCGCCTCCTGGATGCCATTCAATTGGGCGCTAACCTCGGCGTCGCCGGTATTGATTTGGAAGAGACCCAGGATTGCCGCGCCAACCGAGACGAGGAAGGCAAACAGGACGAAGGTGGTCGTCACCAGCCCCCGGCGGCGAATTTCCTCCTCGATGTCGTCTCGCTGGGCGTCCAGGGCGCGCCTGACTTCCGTCGCTGTCCGGCGGCGATCGTCGTCCACGTCGGCGATGCGCCCAATCAGGGCAACTTCGATGTCACGCAGCTTGTCGGCTTGGGCCTCCAGCGCATTGTTCAGAGCCGTCAGCCGGTCACCACTGTCCGTTGCTGCATCTTGGCCCGGCCGCTCAGGAGCCAGGGTGTTTGGGCCCGCCTTTGGGGTAACCGGGGTCATATCTGGCTTGGCCTGGTTTGCGGGGGAAGGTGCATTTTCCATGTGATCGGCGGCTCCCGTGGTGGGTCTTGTGAGATCTGTCAATGATCCCCCAGCCGGGGGCGGATTCCAAGCGGTAACCGTATCCTGGCGCGGTTTCCAGTGGGAATCAGTTATCCCACATCACGTTTTTGCCCCGTGCCGCCGCCTGGGTCAGCAGATCGATCAGAGGCAAGGCACGATTTGCCAGGCTGACATGCTGTCCTTTGTCATCGCTGTCCTGGCCGCCTTGGGATGCTGGGTCCAGGGCTATGTCCGGATGCGCCGCTACCGCCGACTTCAAACGTTCCAGTGCCTGAGGAATATCCACGGCCAATAAAGCCCCGGGTATCCTGCCACTTTGCCCCATGAGCTGGAGTAAAGTCAGGGCTACGTCGCCAAACATGATGATGTCGGCATGGGCATCGGTTTTGAATGTGACCAGCATGGGCATTTCCTCGTCGCGGTGATGGGGCGGTCGAGTGACCGATGAGAACGGGTTGTCAACGGCGATATTATCCGCGACCCTGGCTCTAGCCGGTATAAAATCCTGTCATCCCTGCAGCCTGAACTGGGGGTCTCTCACTCCGATCCCCCCATCCGCCCTTGAACTCATTCCGGAAGCGCCTATGAAAAACTCCCATCTACTCCTGCCCGCCCTCGTTGTTCTTGGCCTCCTGCTGGGCCCGACCTCAGTACTGGCGGATATCCCGGCCACGCCCGTGATGACCCTTTACAAATTTAATGGCCCCAGGACAACCCCTTATTATGACGTGGACGATTTCGCCAAGCGCGGCCCCCAGTCCCCGGCGGGCCAACTCACTCAGGGCAGTTCCATCATCCCCTGCCTGGTGATCCGCAATGGTGAGCCTCTGACGGATGCAGGCGGGACGCCTTACGTCGGCTTCGAGGTGGTCGTTGACACCGCTAAGGCTGGGCCCGATGCGTCCGAAAAATTCAAAAAGACCCTGGCCGATCGCAAGGGTCTGAGGGTCGAGAATCACCACTGCTCCCCTGGGGTCAGGCGGGTCATTAGCGTCCGCGACTTTTATGCCATGAGCAAGGCCCCGGCCTTCGACCCGCCCAGGACCGGCAAGGGCCAGCAATCCGAGGGCAGCAGCACCCTGGACCGACTGGTGAGGGGCTTCCATAACTCCCCCCAATGCGAACAGGTCAACGACGACCTGGTGGGTCGCCGGGACGCCCTGGCGCAGGCTTGGGACAGCTACATCGCCGCCAACAAGGGCCGGGCCTCGGCCGGGGATCTCAATCGCGCCAAGCACCTGGATTACGTCATGCGCACCGCCCTCTTCGAGGGCCACCTCGGCCGGGGCTGTAACGCCTATGGCGCCTGTGAGCGCAATATCATTGCCCTTTCCATCCGTAACCGCGCCGTCGGCAACTGCCGGGCCGGTCAGGGCTGCCGTCAAACCGGCGATTTCCAGGGCGCCTCCTCCGCCGTGGCCCAGTACAACATTTGGGATGAGTATCTGACCCAGGTCTCAGGCCTTACCTCCTGCTACCTGCGGGATGATCTCGGCAGCACTGGCAACGCCCGCAGCAGCGACCATTACGACAAGCTCCAGGCCATGTATGCCCAGAGCGTTGGCGACATCGAGCGCATCATGTTTGGGGACGAACAGGAGTTGCGTAACCTCTTCCCCGGCAATTCCGTCCGGGATATCACGGGCCTGCGCAATTACTATCACGCCCCCGCCATGGGTAAGTGTTTCCCCAATCACAAGGGGGTCGAATACATGTCCGGCGCCATCGCCCGCAAGGGCGGTGATTTTGCGCTCATTGCCAACACCCGTATCCAAATCGATGGCAAGGAGGGCGACGGCTACCGCTTCCGCGAGTTCCTCGTCACCGAGGACGAGGATGCCGACCGTATCCGCCTCGAGGACAACTTCCCCGGCTTCAGGGTTGATGGTCACAAGGTCAGCGGTAAGCCCCCGGCCTCCTGTCCCCCCTATGGCATCCCCGCGGGCTGCCGCCTCGACAAGATTGGCCGCTATCGCAAGGTGCCCTCCTGGCTTGCCCAGGGTAAGCCTCTGGAACTCAAATGCCAGATCAAGGAGCGTGGCGAAAGCTGTAAGTCGGCCCCCACCACCAAATCCGTGAGCGTCGGCGGTCTGTGCGATACCCAGATGCGGCCGGTGGCGCATATCGACTAGGCGACCCCTATGCAAGCGAGGCAAGGATGCCCTTTCAGACAAAGTTGATTGGACCTTGGGATGTTAGGCGTGAAGACCCATGAGAGTGCTAACTTCTGAAAGTCACAATTCTGGGTGCCTTTACCGCCACTGGGGGAGGGCGCCATGATGACGACCTATGACCTGTATTTTTCAGGAGACTTGCGGCCTGGGGTAGATCCCGTGGTGGCGAGGGCGCGGATTCAGGGGCTGTTCAAGCTATCTGACGAAGTGGCGACGCGGCTTTTCAGTGGGCGGACGGTGGCCCTGAAGCGGGGACTGGATTTAGCTCGGGCAGAGCGGTTGCGCCAGGTCTTTCTGGAGGTGGGGGCGCTAGTACAGCTAGTGGAACAGCTACCGGAAGTGGTCCCGGTGGCCGTGGGCATCGCCGTCCCGGCGGTTGTGGCCGCAGAGAGGGCGGCCTTGAAGCCCGATTGGGCCCTGGCGCCGAGGGATGGCCGGCCGCTGGAGCTGGACCCTGGTCATGAGCCACCGCCGGTGGACATCAGCCGCATGAGTCTGATCCCGGCCCAGGATTGGAGTCTGGCGGATTGTGATCAGGGAGTTGACCCGGTGGTAGTTCCGGATACCAGTCATTTGCGGATTCTGGCGCCGGAGCCGATGGTGGGTCGGGCCGAAGTGCAGGGCGACATGTGACAGGATTTAGGTCCGAGTGGCTCGGGAGCGGGGCGGCCCGTTGGTGTTTTTTTGCGTCAATCAAGATCATTTTTCCTGTGGGGCTAGGATGGATTTATGAGTGAGGCTTTCGAGCATATCGTCGTTGGCGGCGGCATCAGCGGCCTGGGACTGGCCCATGGGGCGGCACGCCGGGGTATCCAGACCCTGGTCCTGGAGGCGGACGAGCGGGTCGGCGGTTGTATCAACAGCCTGGGCTTTCCGGATTGTGGTGGTTACTGGGTGGAGGCGGGGACCCACACCTGTTACAACAGCTACGGCCATCTACTCGATATTCTTGGCGATTTAGGGATGATGGCACGCCTCACCCCCAAGGCTAAGGTCAGTTTTTCCCTGTGGCGGGATGGTAAGCGCCAGTCCATTATGTCGGCCCTTCACCCCTGGGAACTGCTCCTGTCAGTATCCCGACTTTTTACCGCCAAAAGGGCTGGCATGAGTGTCCGGGACTACTATGCCGCTGGCCTCGGAGCTGCCAATTACCGTGATCTCTTTGGCCCGGCCTTCAGTGCCGTCATTTGTCAGGAGGCGGATGATTTTCCGGCGGATCTGCTGTTCCGCCGCAAGCCTAGACGCAAGGAGGTCCTGCGCAGTTTTACCCTACCCCAGGGTTTGTCCGAGATCCCCCTGGCCATAGCCGGCCAGCCGGGGTTGACGTTGAGAACCGGGCAAACCCTGAAGGAAGTCCGGCGCGAGGGGAAGGGCTTTCGGTTGCTGATGGCCGATGGGGAGGAGTTGAGCTGCGCCGCCCTGAGTCTGGCGACACCGCCGGATGTGGCGGCGCGGTTGTTGGATGCCCCCGCCGGTCCGGTGGTTGACCAACGGGCGGTGATGGCCATCAAGGGGATCGGGATGCGGGAGATCGAGTCCCTGGTCTTGTGTGTTTCCGCTCAGGCTTTGGGGCATCTGCCGCCCACTGCCGGATTCATCGCCGTGGATGACGCCTTCAATGCCATGGTATCCCGGGATTATCTGGCTGATGGCTCCTACCGTGGCTTTAGTTTCCACTTCCGGCCTGGCGACTTGACTCCGGAAGACCAGCAGAAGAGGGCTTGCGCCGCGCTGGGAATAGCACCGGCGGCCATCGCCGGTCTGGCGCGAGTACACAACCGGCTGCCGGCCTTGCGGGTAGGGCATGGGGAGCGGGTCGCGCGCATCGACACCGCCCTAGCGGGCACCCGGCTGGGAATTACGGGTAACTGGTTTCAGGGGGTCTCGGTTGAGGACTGCCTGACACGAAGCCATCAGGAGTGCGAACGCCTGTTCGCGTAATAGTTAAATTATTATTAGGAATCAAAGGTATGTATAAGTTGATCCTGGTTTTTGGCCTGGTCGCCGGCCTCATAGCCGGTCAGGCCTTGGGGGGCGAGGAGATCGGCAGCGTCAGCACCCGCTTCAAGATGTTGGGCCCCAATGACAAGATCGTGGTCGAGGTCTTCGATGATGAGGACGTGCCGGGGGTGGCCTGTTATCTGAGTCGGGCCAAGACGGGTGGCATCTCGGGGGCCGTGGGCGTTGCCGAGGATACTGCCGACGCCTCCATCGCCTGTCGCCAGATTGGACCGATCAAGCTCGGAGAGGCGATCCGCTTGGGGCAGATGGACGGGGACGAGGTCTTCAAGAAACGCACCTCCCTCGTCTTCAAGTCTATGCAGGTGGTGCGATTCTTTGATGCCAAACGCCAGGTGCTGGTCTATCTGACCTACAGCGACCGCATCATCGAGGGTTCACCCAAGAACAGTATCTCGGTGGTGCCGATCCAGCCCTGGCCGGGGGCCGTCACGGGCGGGAATTGAGCCCCGAATCCTTCGGACCAGGGCGCCTCAGACCAGCACCAGATTGTCGCGGTGAATCAATTCGGCGTCGTTGAGATAGCCAAGGATAGACTCGAACCTCAAGCTCGGCTGGCCCTTGATCCGGTCCGCCTCCTGGGCGTTGTAGTTGACCAGACCGCGCGCGACCTCGCGGCCGTCCGGATCCAGGCAGGCCACCACCTCCCCGCGCTCGAAGCCCCCGGTGACGGCGGTGACCCCGACTGCCAGCAAGCTTGTGCCCTGGGTGCGCAGGGCGCGCACGGCGCCTTGATCGAGGGTGAGGCGGCCGCGTACCACCAGATGGCCGGCAAGCCATTGCTTACGGGCCGCCTCGGGCTCCTGCACGGGTGACAGCAGGGTGCCGACTGTCTCCCCCGCCCGCAGTCGCGTCAACACCTCCGGGCCACGGCCGGGGGCGATGACGGTGGGGGTGCCGGATCGGGCCGCCAGTCGCGCCGCCCGCACCTTGGTGACCATGCCGCCGAGGCCTAGCCCGCTGGCGCTGCCGCCCGCGACGGCGTCGAGAAAGGGGTCATCGACCCGGGTTTGGGGAATGAGACTGGCCTCGGTGGAAAAACGTGGGTCCCGGTCGAAGAGACCGTCCTGATCCGTGAGCAGTACCAGCAGGTCCGCCTCGATGAGATTCGCCACCAGGGCCGCTAGGGTGTCGTTATCGCCAAAGCGCAACTCATCCGTGGCGACGGTATCATTCTCGTTGATGACGGGGATGACGCCAAGGGACAGCAGGGTGCACAAGGTGGTGCGGGCGTTGAGGTAGCGGTGGCGATTGATGAGGTCGTCACGGGTCAGCAGGATCTGGGCGGTGCGCAGGCCGCGCTTGTCGAAGCAGTCTTCGTAGGCGCGGATCAAGCCCATCTGACCGATAGCCGCCGCCGCCTGGAGTTCGTGCAGGGTTTTGGGGCGACGCTTCCAGCCCATACGGGCCATGCCCTCGGCCACGGCGCCGGAGGACACCAACACCAGATCGGCACCGCTCCGGCGCAGCTCGGTCATCTGGTCGACCCAGGGTGCCATGACCGCGCGGTTGAGGCCCTGGCCGTCGCTGGTGAGCAAGGCGCTGCCGATCTTGATCACCCAGCGCCGGGTGGCGGGCATATGGTCTCGGGTTATCATCTTGGCCTGTTCAGCTTGGGGATGGGCTTCGGGAAGAATGGGAATCAACCCAGGGGATGCCAGTCGTCCTCCGCGGCTGCCGTCTCGGCCCCGGAGCGTTCGGCCAGCCGCACGGTCTCCAGCCGCGTCATCAGGTCCGCCATCAGTTCATTCGTGCCGGCACCGGTGAGGGCGGAGATACCGTAAACGGGGCCCGTCCAGCCGAGGTCCGCCAGGAGCCGGATGCGACGGTCCTCGTAGTCCGCTGCCGCCAGCAGGTCGCGCTTATTGAGGACCAGCCAGCGTTCCTTGTCCATCAGGCCCTCCCCATAGAGGGACAGCTCGCGCTCGATCTTGCGTACCTCCTCCACTGGGTCCAGGCCCTCATCGAGGGGGGCGATGTCCACCAGATGCAGCAACAGCCGGGTACGCGCCAGATGGCGCAGGAAGCGCAGGCCGAGCCCGGCGCCATCGGCGGCGCCCTCGATGATGCCTGGAATGTCGGCAATGACAAAGCTGTGATCCTGGCCGAGCCGCACCACGCCCAGGTGAGGTTGCAGGGTCGTGAAGGGGTAGTCGGCCACTCGCGGGGTGGCGCTGGAGACCTGGCGAATGAGGCTCGATTTACCCGCATTGGGAAAGCCTAACAGGCCCACATCGGCCAGCAGGATGAGCTCCAGACGTAACTCGCGGGTCTCGCCCAGGGTGCCGGGGGTCCATTGGCGCGGTGTCCGGTTGATGCTGGATTTGAAGCGGGCATTGCCAATGCCGTGGAAGCCCCCTTGGGCGACGGTGAGGCGTTGGCCCTCCAGGCATAGATCGCCGTACTGATCGCCGGTTTCCTCGTCCCAGACCCGGGTGCCTACCGGGACGCGAATGACCAGATCTTCGCCTTTGCGGCCCTTCTTGTCACTGCCCATGCCGTTCTTGCCGCGCTGGGCCCGGAAGGTGCGCTGGAAGCGTAGATCCACCAAGGTGTTCAGATTGTTATCGGCCACCAGGTGGATGCTGCCGCCATCGCCCCCATCGCCGCCGTTCGGTCCCCCCTTGGGAATGAACTTCTCGCGCCGGAAACTGACGCAGCCATCGCCCCCATCACCGGCCTGGACGCGGATGCGGACCTCGTCAACAAATTTCATCGGCAGCAGGGCCCTGGTTCATGATGGCGGGTCGGAACGGGTTCCGGGCGATCCTGAAACGCAAAAAGCCTCGCCGACGGGCGAGGCTTTTTGGGGAGGACCTGGGTGAAGTGGTTCTCAGAGGCCGTCAACCATGATGTATTTGCGATTGTTGGGCCCCTTGACCTGAAAGCGAACGTGGCCATCCGTCAGGGCGAAGAGGGTGTGGTCACGGCCACAGCCGACGTTGGTACCATTGCGAAACTTGGTGCCGCGCTGGCGAACGATGATGCCGCCGGCGTTGATACGCTGGCCGCCGTAAACCTTGACACCAAGACGCTTGGACTCCGAATCGCGACCGTTGCGAGAACTGCCGCCTGCTTTTTTATGTGCCATGCCTGTGCTCTCCTCAGCCCGCGCTGATGCTGGTTACGGTCAGTTCCGTGTAGGACTGGCGGTGACCCGCGCGCTTCAAATGATGCTTGCGCCGACGAAACTTGACGATCTTGAC
Organism: Chromatiaceae bacterium; assembly: GCA_044228795.1. Lineage (GTDB taxonomy): Bacteria > Pseudomonadota > Gammaproteobacteria > Chromatiales > Chromatiaceae > M0108. The sequence goes on from JBGAUE010000016.1 coordinate 56,473, forward strand.
CTTGGGGCCGCGTCCATGGCCCTTGACCTTGGCCATGACCCTGCCTTCTTCCAGGTAAGGCTTGCCAAGGGCGATCTGGTCGCCATTGGCCACCATGAGCACCTTGTCGAGCGCAATGTCGGCGCCATCCTCGACCGACAACTTCTCGACCTTGATGGTGTCGCCCTCGGCGACCCGGTACTGTTTGCCACCGGTTTGAATGACCGCGTACATGTGAATGCCTTCCCCAGCAGTGACCATTGTCTGCCTCCCGTGACAGCGGGCGGCTAACCAAAGACGTGGAATGATAGCCGTTGGTCTCGGTTCGAGTCAAACATTCCCTTGAGGTCGCCTACGAGATCCGTTCGATGGGGGAATGGCTGATCCGCACCCGCTTGAAAAATGTCATAAGTTGATCGAAGAACTCGCATTAGGACCGCCGTGGCCGGGCTTACGACACCCGGTGCGGGAAGCCTCGCCCTAACCCCGCCTGAATCTGCCATTAATCTTGACAGGCCTGGCGGCTATCCCTAGGATCTGGTGTCCTTTTTGTAACCGTCGATCTCGCCGCATATGTCCTTGAATGAAATTCGGGGCCCCGTCGCCGTGGACCTGCGGGCGGTGGATGAGCTCATCCTGCGCCGTCTCCAGTCCGATGTCGCCCTGATTAACCAAATTGGGCACTATATCGTTAACAGTGGGGGTAAGCGCCTGCGCCCACTGGGTGTACTGTTGAGCGCGCGTGCTTGTGGTTACGCCGGTGACCGTCACGTCGATCTGGCAGCCGTCATTGAGTTCATTCATACCGCGACCCTGCTTCACGATGACGTGGTGGATGGCTCCGATCAGCGCCGTCACCGCAACACGGCTAATGCGGTCTGGGGGAACGCCGCCAGTGTTCTGGTGGGTGACTTCCTCTATTCCCGCTCCTTCGAAATGATGGTGGATGTGGGCTCCATGCGGGTCATGGACATCCTCTCCCATGCCACCAGCCGCATCTCCGAGGGCGAGGTGCTGCAGTTGTTGAACTGCAACGACGCCGATACTACCGAGGCGCGTTACATGGAGGTTATCGAGCGCAAGACGGCGACTCTGTTCCAGGCTGGCACCCGCATCGGCGCGGTGCTGGCCGCTTCCCCTACCGAGATCGAGATGGCCATGGCTGATTATGGACATCATCTGGGGGTTGCCTTCCAGTTGGTCGACGATGCCCTCGACTATCGGGCCAAGGGCGAGGAGTTGGGTAAGAATCTGGGCGACGACCTGGCTGAGGGCAAGCCTACCCTGCCCGTGATCCGCGCCTTAGCGGTCGGTACACCGGAACAGCGTGCCCTGCTGCGCAAGGCCATCGAGAACGGCGGGCGCGAACGCATCGCCGAGGTCGCGGCCGTAATTGATTCGACAGATGGCATTGAGTACACTATATCGCTTGCTCGCCGACACGCAGCCTCCGCCAAACAGGCGGTTACCCTGCTTCCCGAATCGGCGCAGCGCGCGTCGCTGGAAATGATGGTCGATTTCGCCGTCGCGCGCACTTATTGACGGGGTGTAGCTCAGCCTGGTAGAGCACTACGTTCGGGACGTAGGGGCCGGAGGTTCGAATCCTCTCACCCCGACCAAATTCATCCTCCCTGCCTACTTCACGATCTCCGCAACGTTCGGGAGCTATTGATTGTTCCTGGCAATCTTGCGGGTATCAATTCCAGTCTCACCTGCCCTCCGATAGTCCTGCCATGACCCTGGTCAGACCTACCCATGTCAGCGGAAGGGGCGCGGGTTCGGGGGTGTAAGCGGGGATGCTGGCCATCCATCGCCAGAATTTCCGTGTACTTGCCACCTATTGGCCCTATCCTTAAGGGACTTTATGGTTATTCGAGCCCCTAGTGTCATGACAAAGACCCCCCTGCTCGCGTTTTTGCTTTCGCTTTTGATTGGGGGTCTCGCCCTGCCTCCCCGTTCTGGACAGGCGGCCAGTGATGCTATTACCCAGGTGCTGGCATTGAAGGATGCCAGCCTCATCCTTGAGGTTGACGACAAGGTGCCTATTGCCCACCTGGCGGACCAGCCCATGATTCCGGCCTCGACCATGAAGGTGGTGACGGCCCTGGCAGCCATTCAGCGCTGGGGGCTGGATCATCATTTCCACACAGATTTTTCTATCCTGGATGGCTGGCTTTGGGTTGAAGCTGGAGATCCCTATCTGGTCTCCGAAGAATTAGATCGCCTGGTGGCGGGCCTTAAGGGCAAGGGCCTGCGTTCGGTGGCGGGCATCGGGCTGGATGACGGGCTCTTCGCGCCGGGTCTGACTATCGATGGGCGCTCATCCACTGATAACCCTTACGATGCCCCGGTGACGGCCCTGGCGATCAATTTCAACACCCTGGCCCTGGCTAAGGAGGCTGGTAAGGTCCTGAGCGGCGAGGCTCAGACCCCCCTGACGTCCCTAGGGCGAGAGATTGGCGTGCGGTTGGGGTCAGGCAAGCACCGGATCAACCTCAAGGATCGGGAGACGGCCCTGCGCTATTTCGGCGAGATGTTGACGACCAAGCTAGAAACCGCCGGGATCACGGTGAAGGGTGGTGTTCGCTTCGGCCAGGTTCCAGCAGGGGCCAAGCCGATCTATCGGCATGAGAATAGCCGGAATTTGCGCGAGGTCCTGACTTCGATGCTGGAGTACTCCAATAATTTCATCGCCAATTACCTCTTTGTGATGTTGGGGGGCAAGGAGGGTCAACGGGGATTGGATATGGCTAAGGCTCAACAGGCCGCCCGGAAGTGGGTGGACAAGGAATTTCACTGGCGTGATTACCGGATTGAGGATGGTGCCGGCTTGTCCCGCGCCAATCGTCTCAGCGCTCGCCAGTTGCTGGAGGCAGTGAAGGCTTTTGCGCCCTACCGCGACTTACTCCCGGCGCATGAGGGTGTGGTCAGGGCCAAGACGGGAACCCTCAAGGGGGTGAGTACCTATGCCGGTTTCCTTCGGCGTGATGGCCAGTGGGAGCCTTTCGCCCTCATGATCAACCAGCCGGTGGCCTATAATCTGCGTCTGGAGGTCGCTGATACCCTGGCGCGGGCCCCCGATGTTTCCCGCTATTGCCCAGGTTCCAAGTGTTGACCCCGGACCGCCGCCATGATGCCATCCCACCGCCTTCTCGCCCTGGCTGCCACACTCCTGGCGCTGGCTCTGACCGGCTGCGCTCCCATGCCAACCGCCTCTGTGGTCGGGGGGGGCGGTACGGATACCCTGGATGCGCCTTTTCACCGGGGTGGCAATCCGACCCTGGCGCCTCTCCTACGCCAGGTCACGCCCGCGGTGGTGAACGTCGCCGTGGAGACCACTATTCCCCAGCGCGATCACCCCTTTCTAAGTGATCCCAACTTTCGGCGCTTTCTGGAGACCATGGACATCCCCTTCCCTGAATCTGTGGAAGGTGGGCGGCAGCAGAGCGTGGGTTCCGGACTTATCGTCGATGCTGCCCAAGGGTATGTGCTGACCAACGCCCATGTCATCAAGGATGCCAGCCGCATTACGGTCACCCTCAAGGATAGGCGCAGCTTCTCCGCCCGCCTGTTGGGCACGGATAGTGGGGCTGATATTGCCGTGTTGGTCCTGACTTCCGTGCCGCCTGGCCTCTCGGCCTTGCAATTTGGCGACTCAGACCGGCTGGAGGTGGGCGATTTTGTTCTGGCTATCGGCAACCCCTTTGGCATTGGCCAGACGGTTACGTCCGGTATTGTCAGCGCCCTGGGGCGGGAAGGCATGGGGGGTGCTGGGGTCGGGGGCCTGATTCAGACCGACGCCTCCATCAATCCCGGCAATTCTGGTGGTCCCCTCATTGACCTGAGTGGCCAAGTAGTGGGTATCAACACGGCCCTGCTGGGGCCGACGGGCGGCAATGTTGGCATTGGTTTCGCCACTCCCTCCAACCGCGCCCAGGCCGCCCTGCGGCGGGTGATTGCGAGGCACTGACCATGTTTAGGATTGTTTCCTTCAATATCAATGGTATCCGTGCCAGGCCCCATCAGTTGCAGGCGCTCAAATCCCGCCTTGATCCAGATGTTATTGGCCTCCAGGAATCCAAAGTGCAGGACGAGTCATTTCCTCTCGATATTACGGCGGGTCTGGGCTATCACGCTGAATTCCATGGTCAGAAATCCCATTATGGGGTAGCCCTGCTCAGCAAGGCTGAGCCTTTGGAGATTTCCAAGGGCTTCCCCACGGACCCGATCGAGGCCCAGCGCCGCGTCATTACCGGTCGCTATGCCCTGCCTGGTGGCGAGGCGGTCACAGTTATCAACGCCTATTTCCCTCAGGGAGAGGGCCGTGCCAATCCGGTCAAGTTTCCCGCCAAGCGGCAGTTTTATGCGGATCTGACCGCCTATGTACGCGGGTGTTTCGCTCCGGACCAGAATCTGGTCATCCTCGGCGACATGAACGTGGCCCCCCTGGATCTGGACATCGGTATAGGCGCGCAAAATGCCAAACGCTGGCTACGGGAAGGCAAGTGCAGTTTTTTGCCCGAGGAGCGGGAATGGCTCGCCACCCTCCAGAGCTTTGGCCTGGTGGATGCCTTCCGCCTGAAATATCCGGAAATCGATGATCGCTTCAGTTGGTTTGATTACCGCAGCCGTGGTTTTGAGCGCGAACCCAAGCATGGCTTGCGCATCGACCTGGTGCTGGTCACCGCTTTTCTGGCCGACCGCCTGGTGGATGTGGGTATCGACTACGATATCCGCGCCATGGACAAGCCTTCCGACCATTGTCCCGTCTGGATCAGCCTCGACCTCTAAAATTCCCGCACCCGGTCTTGCGCCTCTTGGATGTGATTAATCGCCGCGATTGAGGGCATCCAACAAATCCTCGGCCGGCTCGGTATCCAGGCGGCCAAAAAGGTCGGCCACAGCGGCTTCGAGCCGGGCGGCATCGGCCTCGAGGATTATTTCCTTGATCTCCAGCAGAGACCCGGGCTGCATGCTGAATTGGCGCAGGCCAAGGCCCAAGAGCAGGCGGGTGAAACGGCGGTCGCCGGCCATCTCGCCGCACATGGCCACTGGGATCGTTTGGCGGCGGCCAGCCGCGATCACCATCCGGAGCAGGCGCAGCACGGCCGGGTGGAGAGGGTCGTAGAGGTAGTTGACGGTATCGTCGATGCGATCGGTCGCTAGGGTGTATTGGATCAGATCGTTGGTACCAATGGAGAGGAAGTCCAGCCGGGCGGCGAAAGCGTCGGCGCAGAGGGCGGCGGCGGGGACCTCGATCACGCCCCCGACGGGCATCCTGGGGTCGAAAGGCAGGCCTTCCTGGGTCAATTCCCGGCGTGCTTGAGCGAGGAGGGCCCGAGTATGATCCACTTCCCCTAAATTGGTGAGCATGGGCAGCATGAGCCGCACCGGACCCTCGGCAGAGGCGCGGAGGATGGCGCGCAACTGGGGTCGGAACAGGTCCAGATCCTTGAGGCAGAGACGGATGGCGCGGAGTCCCAAGGCTGGGTTACAGACGGATGAGCAATTGGCCGTCGCGGAGCCATCCACCTGTTTGTCCGCCCCCAGATCCAGGGTGCGGATGGTGATGGGGATACCTCCCAGGCCATCAATAACCTGGCGATAGGCGGCCAGGTGTTCTTCCTCGTTGGGCTGTCCCTCGCGATTCATATAAAGGAACTCGGTGCGATAGAGACCTACGCCAACGGCGCCATTGGCGCGGGCAAGTAGGGCGTCGTCGGGGAGTTCCAGGTTGGCGAGGAGTTCGACGGGCTGACCGTCCCGGGTCTGGCAGGGATCCTGAAGCAGGCGCCGCAGCCGGTTGCGCCGAGCACTCAGGGCGATGAGGCGCTGGCGATAGTGGTTGAGGATCTGATAGTCAGCGCCGGCGATGACGATCCCGGCCTCGCCATCGACGACCAGGGTCTCACCCTGGTGCAGGTAACGGGTCGCGTTGCGCACCCCCATGACCGCTGGGATATTGAGGCTGCGTGCCAGGATGGCGGTGTGGGAAAGTGGACCACCAAACTCGGTTACCAGGGCCACGGCTCCGCGATGGCGAAGCAGGAGGGTATCGGCTGGGGAGATGTCGTGGGCGACGATGACACACCCCGAGATTTCGCTCTCGGGCTCCCGGGCCTCTGGGGCGCCGGAGGCGAGGAATCCCAGGATGTGGTGGATCACCTGGTCAATATCATCGCGGCGGCTGCGCAGGTAGGGGTCGTCCATCTCGTCGAAGATCCGTGCCAGATCGTCGCGATGCTGTCGTAATGCCCATTCCGCCGAGAAGAGGTGGTTACGGATGAGGTCGCGCGCCGGTTCCACCAAGGCGGCATCCTCCAGAATCAGCAGATGCGAGTCGATGAACTCGGCCAGGCTGAGTGGGGAGGCTTGAGATACCTGATTGCGAACCGCCCTGAGCGCTCTTTGGGAAGCACCCAGCGCCTCCTCCAGGCGTGCGATTTCCGTGGGCACCTCCCCAGACTCAATGGTCCGGGGTGAGACGGGCAAGGACCCGCGTTGCATCCGATGGGCCGGGCCCAGGGCAACGGTCTGGCTGGTGGAGACGCCGAGTCCGACGAGGACGATCGTCATTCGCCCTCTCCGAAATGGTCGGCGATGAGATTCTCCAAGGCGGCACAGGCCTGGGCTTCGTCCTCACCCTGAATGTAAAGCGTAATGCGTGCCCCTTGCGCAGCGGCCAGCATCATGACACCCATGATGCTCTTGCCATTGACCTTGCGCCCATCGCGCTCGACCTGGATTAAGCTGGCGAAGGCACCCGCGCAGGTGACGAATTTGGCGGAGGCGCGGGCATGCAGACCCAGCCGGTTGATGATTTCCACTTCCTTGGTAATCAAGGCATGGCTCCCATGGCCGCGCACTGCTGGCTAGCGCAGATCAGGACGCCATCGCGCCCCCCGGTCTCTGCCTTGGCGGCCAGCTCTACCAAGGGCAGTCTGGCGTAATTCAGTGCCCGGACCAGCATCGGCAAGTTCAGACCGGCGATGATCTGGATCGGTCCAGGCCCATCTTGCAGTGAGCAGGCAATGTTGGCAGGCGTGGAGCCGTAAAGGTCGGCGAGGACGAGAACGCCGTCCCCGCTATCGACCTCCGAAGCTAGCCTTAGTGCCTCGTTACACAAGAGGTCGCGTTGGGTTTCGTCGGTGACCGCCAGGGTACGGGCAGCGACCGGGCAGGTGCCACCCAGAATACGCGTGGCGGTGTAAAGCAAATTGGCGCCGATATCGCCGTGAGTGATGAGAAGGATTCCAACGCTCATGAGAGTTCCCGGTGGCGGAGCATGACTTTGCGGCCCTGGGCGGTGAAGTGGTCGCGCAGTCTTTCCCCAATATAGACCGAGCGATGCTGGCCGCCCGTGCAGCCGATGGCGATAGTGAGGTAACTGCGCCCATCGGCCTCGAAGCGCGGTACCCAGCGTTCAAAGAAGCGGGACAGGTCCTGGACCATCTCCGTAACCTCGGGGGACTCCTCCAGGAAGCGGGCGACCTCGGGGTCGCGGCCGGTTTGGGGGCGGAGATGGGGCTGCCAGTGGGGATTCGGCAGACAGCGGACATCGATAACAAAATCCACGTCACGGGGTACGCCCTGTTTGAAGCCGAAGGTCTGTATGAGGAGCGAGACCTGGCGCGGGATCGATTCCTGGAAGTGGCCCAGCACCCGGTCACGCAACTGATGGACATTGGTGTGGGTGGTATCGATGCGCAGGTCCGCGATGTCCAGGATGGGCGCCAGCAAGGTCCGCTCGAGTTTGATGGCCTCCGCTAGGGACCGATTTTCGGCGGTGAGGGGATGTTTACGGCGGGTCTCGCTGAAGCGCTTGATCAGGGACTCGGGGCTCGCCTCCAGATAAAGGACGTGACACTCGCCCCCACGTCCTCGCAGGTCGGCTACCAGTCCCGGGACCTCGCCGAGCCGCTCGGGCTGGTTACGGGCGTCGATACCGACGGCCGTGCGTGTCATCTGTGGGCTGGTGGCGTCCTCCAGGCCACGCGCCAGTTCGCGCAGCAGAAACAGGGGCAGATTGTCGATACAGTAGAAGCCGAGATCCTCGAGGGTGTGGAGGGCAACGCTCTTACCCGAGCCGGAGAGGCCGCTGACGATAATGAGCCTTATACCCACTCAGGATCTCCATCGGGTGCCTGGCCTTGCAGGGCGCGCAGCTGGCGCTCGGTGAAATCGATACCCGCGTCATAGCCTCGGCTGCGCTGAACCTGGCTGCGCACCGCCGCCTCTACCAGGATCGCCAGGTTGCGTCCGGGGGCGACGGGCATGGTGACCTCAGGGATGCTGACGCCGAGGATGGTCCGCATGGTTTTGGACCCACCCAGGCGGTCGATGCCGAGCAGTCCGGCGGCGTCCAGGGTGCGCAGGTTGACAATGAGGTTGAGCCGCTTGCGCTGGCGGACAGCGCTTTCGCCAAACATGGCGCGAATGTTGAGGATGCCGAGTCCGCGCACCTCCAGGAAATCACGGAGCAGGGGCGGACAAAATCCCTCGAGCATCTCTGGGGCCAGGTTGGCGAACTCGGGGGCATCGTCGGCGATCAAACGATGGCCACGGTTGATCAGTTCCAGCGCCAACTCACTCTTGCCCACCGCGGGATCGCCGATCAGGAGTACCCCGGTACCCAACACCTCCATGAAGACGCCATGAATGACGACGCGGGGGGCTAACTTGAGGGTGAGGTAGTAGTGCAGATAGCCAATGATCTCCTCGTCTGGCAGGGGCGAGGCTAGTAGCGGGATACCCAGGCGCTGGGATGCCGCCAACAGGTGAGGGTCGGGCTCGATGCCTTGGGCGAGGATAATGGCCGCGGGTTGGCTGGTAAGCTGACGGTTCAGTGCATCCCGACGAGCGTCATCGCTCATGTCCTCGAGATAGCGCTGCTCGGCCAGGCCTATGACCTGGAGGCGATTCGGGTGGATACCGTTGAGCGGGCCGACCAGGGATTGACGACCGAGGGTACCTTCCCCGCCCAGCAGGGGAATAGGCGGGTGGGGTGGGGCTGTCAACCATTTCAGTTGGAGGCGCGGACCCATGCGTTCGACCAGGCCGTTGAGGGTGCGCAACTTATTCATCCATCTGGCGACAAGTCGGCGCCGCCCAAGATCAGGCCTAGGAGGGTGGCCGGTTCATTGGTCTGGCGTAACCGCCCCCGGAATTCTTCATCTCCGAACAGTCCTGCCAATTGGGCTAGGAGTTGGAGATGAACCTCGGTAGCGGCTTCGGGGACTAGCATGGCGAAGGCCAGGTCCACTGGCTGCTCATCGATGGCGTCGAAGTCCAGGGGATGACGGACCTGCACGAAGGCGCCGATGGCCTCGCCCGCCTCCTTGACACGGGCATGGGGCAGGGCGACGCCGTGGCCGAGACCGGTACTGCCCAGGCGTTCGCGTTCCAGCAACCTCTCAAGGATGCTGTCGGTGTGTAATTGGGGCTGGGCGGAAGATAGCAGTCCGGCGAGGACCTCCAGCAGGCGCTTTTTGCTTGTAACTTCCACGCCGCCAGCGATACGCTCGACGGTGAGGAACTGGGGAGGAAACATCGAAGGCAACTCCCGATGAGGCTTGATGATGGATAAGGCGTCTTGCGGTCGACGCTGCCCAACCCAGGGCGAGGCAGCGTCGGCGCGGATTATGGCACGGCCTCGCGTCCCTTACTCACTTTCCGTGACTTTGGGGACGGGCGCGCGGTGCTCACTCTTTTTCTCCTTGTGCTTGATGATCTGGCGATCAAGCTTGTCGCTCAAGGCATCGATGGCCGCGTACATGTCCTCCTCGGTGGCCTCGGCATGGATATTGCCGCCATTGATCTGGATGGTAGCCTCGGCACTGTGTCGCAACTTTTCGACGGCGAGAACGACGTGGGCGTCCAGAACATGGTCGAAATGCCGGGAAAGACGTTCAAAGCGGCTCTCGACATAGTTGCGCATAGCCTCGGTGATCTCGACATGATGGCCCGTCAAGTTTATTTGCATAGCGTGACTCCTGGGTGTCCGAAGGAATGGCCGAAAACCCGCATCCTGGGCTGGCCAAGGCGTGCGTTCCCTCGCCCTTGCCACCAACCTGGGTGGCGGATGGCGGCCCTTTCCTGGACCGCCGCGCCGCTGGCCAGACCAGCGGGGTGACAAAAGGTGTTCCTCATGCCAGCCGGCGGCGCTCGTTCGAGGCCGCGATGCCCATATTTTCCCGGTACTTTGCCACGGTCCGGCGCGCCACATTGATGCCCCGATCGCAAAGAATAGCGGCAATTCTCTGATCACTGAATGGCTTGGAGGGAGGTTCGGTGGCGACGAGCTTGCGAATCTGGGCGCGGATGGCGACGGAGGAACACTCCCCACCCTCGGCGGTATTAACGTGGCTGGAGAAGAAATACTTGAACTCGTAGGTGCCGCGCGGGGTGTGCATGAATTTCTGAGTAGTCACCCGGGAAACGGTGGATTCGTGCAGTTCCAAGGCCTCGGCCACGTCGCGCAAGACCATGGATTTCATGGCCTCCTCGCCCTGTTCGAGAAATTCCCACTGCATCTCTACGATCTTGGTCGCCACCCGTAGCACGGTATCGTTGCGGCTGATCAGGCTCTTGATAAACCAGCGTGCCTCTTGGAGGTGGTTGCGCAAAAAGGCATTGGTATCGCTCTGATCGGCGCGCCGGATGAGTTTGGCGTAATCGGCGTTGACGCGCAGCCGGGGCGTGCTCTCAGGGTTCAGCTCCACCACCCAGCCCCCATCCTTCTTGCGCACAAAGACGTCTGGAATCACATACTCGGGCTTGCTCTCGGCGATCAGGTTGCCGGGACGGGGATGCAGGCCGCGGATCTCGACGATGGCGGCGGCGATGGCCTCGGGTGTCAAATCGAGTTGACGCTGGATACGGTCCAGGTCGTTGCGCGACAGGGCGGTGAAACAATGATCACAGATGGCGATAGCATCCTGGGTGGCAGGGGAGGGGTTCGGGCGCTGGTGCAACTGGATCAACAGGCACTCAGCCAGGTCCCGAGCGCCAACGCCTGGGGGGTCCAGGGCCTGGATGCGGTGCAGGACGGTCTCGATCTCCGCCAACGTCAGTTTCTCGTCTCCCAGAACCTCCAGTAACTCCTCGCAGCTTTGGCCAAGGTAGCCGGCGGGGTCGATGGCATCGACGATGGTGGTGGCGATGGCTAGCTCGGTGTCATCGAGACGGAGCAGGTTGAGCTGCCAGTGCAGAAAGTCCTGGAGGGTTTCAGCGCGGCTCTGTTGGGCGAAGATGTCGAAGTCGCCATCATCCCCTCCGCCTCCAGGAACATGACCGTCGAAGTGGTCTGTCCACTCGCTGTCGACGGGCAACTCGTTGGGAATGGCGTTGTCATCCGGGGAAAACTCCCGATCCAGCCGCGCCTCGCTAGTCTGTTCCTGGTCAACCTGTGCGCCCTCCTGGTCCGGGTCCAGGGTTGGGCGCTCGCTGACATCCTCGGCCAGACGTTCGGCCTCCTCGGCGTTTTCCAACATGAGGTTGGAGTCCAGCGCATCCTGGATCTCCTCACGAAGTTCCAGGGTCGATAGTTGCAGCAGGCGGATGGCTTGCTGTAACTGCGGCGTCATGGTCAGGTGCTGACCAAGCCGAAGCTGGATCGATTGCTTCATGAGGGATAAGGTTTAAACCTGGTATGAGACTTGAATATCAAGAGCACATAGTTAAGTGTAGCTGAAATGCGGGCGGACGACTAAGCCGGCCCTCGGCGCTCATCCTCATGACCCCCCCTTTACTAAGTTCGGAGCAGCGTAGAACAAGGCGCGCTGATTATTGTCGGCCCTGGTCAACGGGAGCCTGATCACAGCCGGAAATGCTCACCTAGATAGACTGACCGGACCTGGGCATCGTCCAGCAGTGCCTGGGGAGCGCCCTCCGCAATGACCTGGCCCTCGTTAATGATGTAGGCCCGGTCACAGATATCGAGTGTCTCGCGGACATTGTGGTCGGTGATGAGGATACCGATGCCCCGGTCGCGCAGGTGGGCGACAATCTTCTTGATGTCGCCCACGGCAATGGGATCGACGCCGGCGAAGGGTTCGTCCAATAGCATGACCTTCGGCGCCACGGCCAGGGCCCGGGCAATCTCCAGGCGCCGCCTTTCTCCACCGGAGAGGCTCATGGCCAGGGAATCGGCGACATGGGCGATACCTAATTCCTCCAGCAGGTCAAGGCAACGGCTAAGGCGGTGATTCCGATCCAGATCCCTACGCGTCTCTAGTACCGCCAGGAGATTGTCCTGAGCACTCAGCTTGCGAAAGACCGAGGCCTCCTGGGCCAGATAGCTCAGTCCCCGTTGCGCCCGTACATGCATGGGTTTGCCACTGATGACCTGGTTTTCCAACCAGATTTCCCCTTGATCGGCGGCAATCAGGCCGACAATCATATAAAAGCATGTGGTCTTGCCAGCACCGTTGGGTCCGAGAAGCCCTACCACTTCGCCGGCATCTACGTCAACGCTGACACCCCTTACCACATGACGTTGACGATAATTCTTGACGAGGTCGCGGGCGCGCAGGGTGCTCATGGTTTGGAGGGCGGGGTGATGTGGATCTTTACCCGCTCCTTGCCGTTGGCACTGGCCCCGGCCTTGACCCTGGCGTTGATGCGGTCGTAGAGGATGCGGTCACTGCGGAAGGTGTCGGTGCCCTGAAAGACGACGGCTTGGTCGATGAGGGTGAGTTTGTCCTTGTCGGCCTGGTATTCCATCCGCAGGGCCTCAGCCTGGACCGGCTTTTCCTCGCCCTCGATCGCCTGTTTATAGGTCGCAGGTTTACCGATGGCGATCACCAACTCCGGGCGTTTGTCCTCGGCGTGGTGAATGGTGACCTGATCGGCGCGGATCTCCAGACTACCCTGCCGCACGATGACGTTTCCCGAATAGAGACTCAGATGCTTGGCCTCGTCTAACTCGGCGTTGTCGGCTTCTAGGTACAGGGGTTGTTGCTGGTCGCTTTCCAGAGCAAAGGCTGGGTTGGCAAAGATCAAGAAGAGGCCGAGTAGGGGCGAAAGGCCTGGCCATTCCCGCGAGGGCCGCAGGGCGTGGGCAAAATATCCCTTGATCATGGGTTCTCCTCGGTAACTTGATCGGCCGGGTCCGGGGTCATGTTCCATCTCGGGTTCTTGTCCAGGTTCGGGTTCAGAGGCGGATCCTGTTCGGCCAGGGGCGCGGGCTTGAGGCTATATTCTAGACTCACGCGGCCGAAGAGGCGGGCACGCAGGCTCTCGCCGAACCAGGCTTCGCCCCCGCGTGGGCTGTTCAGCCAATCCGCGCCACGGGTGGCGTAAAGGGGCTGATCAGTGCGGGCATAGTCCTCATTGGGCCAGACGAAAACCTCCTGGGTTTCGACTTGGAGGGGCGGATTGTCCCGGCCAGCCTCGCGGTTCAGATACACCTTGCCCTGGAGTCGGACCTCCTCGGCCTTCTCAGCAACCCATCCGCGCTCAGACTTGAGCAACCAGGGTGGTCCGGCTTCAGGGAACAGGGTCAAGTGTGGCTCGTCAAGTTCACTGCCCGCTCCATCCGGGTAATGCCGCGCCTCTTTGGCGACCAGGCGCCGTTGGGGCCGCCCCTTTGCGTCCAGCATGGTGACTCTCAGTCCCTCGATAGTGTGATCTGGCTGGCCTTGGGTTCTGTCCTTCCCCTCCTGGAGATCGTCGCTCACCCTCCCTAGCCACCAGGCGGTCGCGGCCAGCAGGGTAAGTAGAAATGGCAGCAGGCGCTGGCGGGTAATGCCCATGATGGCCGTATCGATATGGTGCCTCACAGGTAGCGCGCCATCATGGCCTCCAGGGTGCCCTGGGCCTCCATGATGAGTTCGCACAGATCCCTGGCCGCACCCCGGCCGCCGGGGGAACGGGTCTGCCAGTGGACATGGCGCTGGACCAGGGGGTGGGCATCGGCGACGGCGACCGCCAGGCCGGCGCGGCGCAGGACGGGTAAATCCACCACGTCATCCCCCACATAGGCAATGGCTTCGTCCGCCAGACCCAGGCTGTTTTTCAGTTCCTCATAAGCGGCCAGTTTGTCCAGGATGCCCTGGTAGAGGTGGTTAATACCCAGGCTCGCCATGCGGATGCGCACCACCTCTGAGGATCGGCCGGTGATGATGGCCAGGGTGACCCCGGTCTGGCGCAACATGACCATGCCATGACCATCCCGGGAGTTGAAGGCCTTGTACTCCTGGCCATCGTCACCGATAAAAAGGCTGCCGTCGGTGAGCACCCCATCCACGTCGAAAATGGCGAGTTTGATCCGGCTGGCGCGCTCAAGAATGTCACGCATGATTGTGAGTCCCCCGTTCGAAAATGCTAGACCACGCCCGCTCGCAGCAGGTCGTGCATGTTCAAAGCCCCGACCAGTTGTCCCGCCTCGTCCACCACTAGCAAGGCGTTGATCTTGCGTTCCTCCATGACAAGCAGAGCCTCGGCGGCGAGGATGCCGGCCGTCACCGTGATAGGATGGCGGGTCATGACGCTATCGACCTGGGTGGCGTGGAGGTCAAGGGCGCCATCCAGTGTCCGTCGCAGGTCGCCATCCGTATAGATACCCACGAGATGTCCCTTCCCGTCGACGATTGCGCTCATGCCCAGCCCCTTGCGCGTCATCTCGATCAGCGTCTCTTTAAGCAGGGTGCCCGGAGGCACCTTTGGGATGGCCTGGTCCCGGTGCATGATGTCATCGACGTGTAGCAGCAGGCGTCGCCCCAGGGTACCCGCGGGGTGGGAGCGGGCGAAGTCATCACGGGTAAACCCCCGGCTCTCCAATAAGGCGACCGCTAGGGCGTCGCCCATGGCCAGGGCCGCCGTGGTACTGGCGGTGGGTGCCAGGCCCAAGGGACAGGCCTCTTCGGTAACGCTGACATCGAGGTTGACGTCGGCGCCTTGCGCCAGGGTCGACCGCGGGTTCCCGGTCAAGCTGATCAGGGGGACGCCTAGGCGTTTGATCAGTGGCAGGATCAGGAGGATTTCCTCGGTCTCGCCGGAATTGGAAAGGGCCAGGACCAGGTCGTCGGGAGTGATCATGCCCAGGTCACCATGGCTGGCCTCCCCGGGGTGGACGAAGAAGGCCGGGCTGCCGGTGCTGGCCAGGGTGGCGGCGATCTTGCCGGCGATGTGCCCGGACTTACCCATGCCCAGGACCACGATGCGGCCCCGGCAGCCGAGCATGAAGTGACAGGCGCGCGCGAAGCCCTCGTCGAGGCGCTCCACCAAGGCCAGCACGGCGCTAGCCTCGGTCTCGAGGACCGCCCGGCCCAGGGCGCGCATCTTCTCGGCACGGTCGGGATTGATCAAGGGGGGTGGCTCTGCTGTGACCATGACCTGGGGATTGTTTCAGAGGCGTCGCGGCCACGCAAGGGCGATGCGGACCGGCGTGGCAGATCGGGGTGTTCCGCGCCTGGAGGCCAGATCGGGCGTGGGCGTCGGTTTGGCTTGACGCTTGCTAGAGGGAAGGGGACAATTTAAACATTTGTTATCGCCTTACGGCGGCGGGAATCGGGCATATGGGATCGAGTACCCCTCACGGATCTGGCGAGACTGGCGTCATGGCATCCCTTGATCGTCGTCTGGAAGAACCCGGCGACGACATCCTGGTGCGCATTCGTGGCTTGGTTTTTTCCCGAGGTGGTCGGCGTATCTTTGATAGCGTGGATCTGGATATTCCACGGGGCAAGGTGACGGCGGTCATGGGACCTAGCGGTACCGGTAAAACCACCTTGCTCAAGCTAATCGGGGGTCAGTTGCGTCCCGACTCTGGCAAGATAGAGGTGGATGGGGAGGATGTTCATGCCCTGTCCAAGGGCGATCTCTTTCGCTTGCGGACCCGTATGGGGATGTTGTTCCAGAGTGGGGCGCTCTTGACGGACCTCACGGTCTTTGGCAACGTCGCCTACCCCCTCCGCGAGCACACCCGTTTACCTGAGTCCATGATCCGCAAACTGGTCTTAATCAAGCTGGAGGCTGTGGGTCTGCGTGGCGCCCGGGACTTGAATCCCAACGAACTCTCCGGCGGCATGGCCCGACGCGTGGCTCTGGCCCGGGCTATCGCCCTGGATCCCATGATGATTATGTACGACGAGCCCTTTACGGGACAGGACCCCATCTCTATGGGGGTGCTGGTCAAATTGATCCGGCAACTCAACGATGCCAGCCGCCTGACCAGCATCATCGTCTCCCATGACGTGGCGGATACCACGAGCATCGCCGACTACCTCTATGTCATCGCCGGTGGCAAGGTAATGGCGCGGGGAACGCCCGCGGAAATTCGGGCTTCGTCCTCCGAGTGGGTGACCCAATTCATGGAGGGGCTGCCGGATGGGCCTGTCCATTTCCACTATCCGGCACCCGCCCTAGCGACGGACCTCTTGGGGGTCGGCTAGCATCATGCTGGAAGCCCTTGCCCGTCTCGGCCATCTGGGTCTGCATGCCTTGGCCCGCCTGGGGCGCGGCCACCTACTCCTCCTGGCCATCCTGAGCGGGCTGCCCAGCCTGTTGGCGCGGCCACGCCTGCTGTTGGACCAGATTCACAATGTCGGGGTCCTCTCAGTCTTGATTATCGTGGTATCGGGGCTCTTCGTGGGCATGGTACTGAGCCTGCAGGGTCACTATGTCCTGTCCCAGTTTGGGGCCTCGGAAAGCTTGGGGGTCATGGTTGCGGCCTCGCTGGTCAGGGAATTAGGACCGGTGGTTACGGCCCTTTTGGTCGCGGGTCGCGCCGGCTCGGCCCTGACCGCCGAGATCGGCCTCATGAAGGCAACAGAACAGTTGTCTGGCTTGGAAATGATGGCGGTCGATCCCATCAAACGCATCCTGACCCCGCGCTTTTTTGGCGGCCTCATTGCCATGCCTATGTTGGCGGCGATGTTCAGCGCCGTCGGCGTAATCGGCGGCTATTTCGTGGGTGTGGGCTTGCTGGGCGTGGATGACGGCGCCTTCTGGAGCCAAATGCAGAGTAAAATCGACTGGCGTGAGGATATCGTCAATGGCGTTATCAAAAGCTTGGTCTTTGGTTGGGTGGTGACCTGGATCGCCCTTTTCGAGGGCCATGACGCCATCCCCACATCCGAGGGCGTGAGCCGGGCGACCACCCGGACCGTGGTGCATTCCGCCTTGGCCGTACTCTCCCTGGATTTTGTTCTGACCGCCCTGATGTTCGGAGATTGAACCTTGTCCCGTTTGCGCATGATCGAGATTCTGGTGGGTGCCTTCATGGCGGCCGGCTTCGTTGCCCTCTTCTTTTTGGCCATGAAGGTGAGTAACCTGAGTGCGAATGTTGGCGGCCAAGGTTACCGCCTCAGCGCCCGCTTTGAGAATGTGGGCAGCCTCAAGGTCCGTGCTCCTGTGGCCGTGGCTGGGGTGCGGGTGGGGCGTGTGGAGGCCATCGACTTCGACAAGGACCGGTATGAGGCGGTGGTGACTATGCGTATTGACCCGCGCTATGACACCATCCCGGAGGACACCATCGCCAGCATCTTTACGTCCGGCCTGCTCGGTGAACAATATATCGGGCTCGCCCCGGGCGGTAGCGAGGACTATCTCCGCGATGGCGGCAGCCTGACGCAAACCCAATCGGCCCTGGTCCTGGAACAGATGATCGGGCAATTTCTCTTTAAAAAGGCAGAGGAAGGTTAAGTTATGAGGCGTTTTGCTTTGTTAGCGGTCACGCTCCTCCTTGGGCTGGGTTTCCTGGCCAAGATGTCTTGGGCCTCCTCCTCACCCGACGCGGCGTCTAAATTGGTCCAGGACGTAAGCCAGCGCATGCTTTCAACCCTGGAAAAGCGCCGGGCGGATGTGGAGCGGGACCCCAGTCTTATTTTTGGACTGGTTGACCAGATTGTCGTCCCTCATTTTGATTTCGATAAAATCACTCAGTCGGCCGTCGGCCAGCATTGGCGCGATGCCAGCTCCGAACAGCGCAAAGCCCTTGCCAACGGTTTTCGCGAGGTGCTGATCCGCACCTACGCCAAGGCATTGCTGAATTATTCGGGCCAGGACATCCGCTACCTCCCTGTCAGACCCGGCGAGCGCGAGGCGACGGTAACCGTGCCCACCGAGGTCCGTGAGCGCGGTGGCCCCGTGGTCCCCGTCGACTACCGTATGTACGAAAAGAATGGCAAGTGGCTCGTTTATGACCTGGTCATAGACAATGTCAGCCTTATTGCCAATTATCGCGGGAGTTTCAACACCGAGATCCGTCGCGATGGCATCGATGGCCTCATTCGCCGCCTCGGCCAGATGAACCAGAAGGGCGAGGTGTGAGCCAGGCCCAGCTCCTGTATCAGGGCCAGTCCCATGGCCTATCCCGTTACTCCCTGGTGGGTGTGTTGGATTTCCAAACCGTCCCCAGCCTGTTGCGGGATGGGAACAGGATGCTCGCTGGTGAGGGCCCATTGGATCTGGACTTGGTTGAGGTGCATGAGGCTAACAGCGCCGGACTCGCGCTACTGCTGGAGTGGATTGATCTCGCGGGCCGCCGCGGACGACCCCTGCGCCTGTATAATCTACCCGAATCCTTGGTGGACCTCGCAGATCTCGCCAATCTCGGCCCCCTCTTGCCGTTAGCGGATATCTGAATCGGCTTGACAATTCATCCCAGAGTCTGGCGATTATAGTCGCCAAAGCGCCACCCGGAGGCCGGGCCCCGGCCCGATTCCCTGCCACTGGCACCATTTTCTCGGGCCTTTCCCCACCACATCTTGCCTGATTTTTATTTTTGATGGATAAACTCCTTATTCGGGGCGGCGAGCGGCTTGATGGCGAGGTTCACATCGCCGGGGCTAAGAATGCCGCCCTGCCCATCCTGGCCGGCACCCTACTCGCCGAGGGCCAGGTGCATCTTTCCAATGTGCCCCACCTGCGCGATATCACCACCACCCTGGAATTGCTGGGCCGCATGGGGGTGGCCTTCACCCTGGGCGAGCGCATGGCCGTCCATTCCGATGCCAACCAGGTCAACCACTTTTCCGCCCCCTACGAGCTGGTACGGACCATGCGCGCCTCCATCCTGGTGCTGGGGCCCCTGCTGGCCCGCTTCGGCCAGGCCGAAGTCTCCCTGCCGGGCGGCTGCGCCATCGGCGCCCGGCCGGTGAATCTGCACATCGAGGGTCTGCGGGCCATGGGCGCTGAGATTAGCGTCGAACAGGGCTATATCAAGGCGCGGGCCAAACGCCTACGGGGTACCCGCCTGAACCTGGAACTGGTCACGGTCACCGGGACCGAAAACCTGATGATGGCGGCAACTCTGGCCCAGGGCGAAACCCTGATCGAGAACGCCGCCCGCGAGCCAGAGGTCGTGGACCTGGCGGATTTCCTGATCGGTATGGGGGCCCGTATCGAGGGTGCCGGCACGGACCACATCCATATCCAGGGCGTAGACCGCCTGGTGGGCGCCAGCCATGCCATCCTGCCAGATCGCATCGAGGCCGGGACCTTTCTGGTGGCGGCGGCCATTACGGGGGGGCGGGTGGTGACGCGGGACATGCGCCCGGATCTCCTGGATGCCGTCCTCGGCAAGTTGCGGGAGGCCGGGGGTGAGATTGAGACGGGTTCTGACTGGATCAGCCTCGACATGCGGGGGCGCCGCCCCAGCGCCGTCAATGTCCATACTGCCCCCCATCCGGCCTTTCCTACCGATATGCAAGCCCAGTTCTGCGCCCTTAACAGCATCGCCGAGGGCGTTGCCACCATCACCGAGAACGTCTTCGAGAACCGCTTCATGCATATCCCCGAACTGCAGCGTATGGGGGCGGATATCGCCCTGGAGGGCCATATCGCTATCTGCCGCGGGGTCCCTCGTCTGACCGCCGCCCCGGTCATGGCCACGGACCTGCGCGCCTCTGCTGGACTGGTTCTGGCGGGGCTCGTGGCTGAGGGCGAGACCCTTATTGACCGCATCTATCACCTCGACCGTGGCTATGACAACATCGAGGAGAAGCTGTCGGGCCTGGGCGCGAGCATAAGGCGCGTCCACTGATCGCGGAGCCCAGATCATGGCCTTTGCGGCCCCTCTCACCATCGCCCTTTCCAAGGGCCGGATCTTCAAGGAGACCCTGCCCCTCCTGGCCCATGCGGGTATCCAGCCCCTGGATGACCCCGAGACTAGCCGCAAGCTCATTCTGGATACGACCCAAGCCCGGGTGAAACTGGTCATCATCCGCGCCAGCGATGTTCCGACCTATGTTCAGTATGGCGCCGCCGATGTGGGGGTAGCTGGGAAGGACGTGCTGTTGGAACATGGCGGCGATGGTCTTTACGAACCCCTGGATCTGCGTATCGCCCGCTGCCGTATGATGGTGGCGGGGATTCCCGAGGCGGCGCTAACCTCCGGGAGCGGACGTTTGCGTATCGCCACCAAATACGTCAAATGCGCCGAACGCCATTTCGCCGCCAAGGGCCAGCAGGTGGAGGTCATCAAGTTGTATGGCTCCATGGAGTTGGCCCCCCTGGTGGGGCTGGCGGACCTGATTGTCGATCTGGTCGAGAGCGGTAATACCCTCAAGGCCAACGGCCTGCTCCCCTTGGAACATATTGCCCATATCAGCTCCCGCCTCGTGGTTAACAAGGCTGCCTGGAAGATGAAACATGCCGCCGTCATGGCCCTCCTGGGCGTCCTGCGCGAGGCCGTGGCCCGGCGCCAGGCTAGCCAACATGCTTAGAGATTAGGATCATGACCGACATGCTTAGACTCTCCACCGCCGACGAGGATTTTTCCGAACGGCTCCAAGCGCTGCTCGCCTGGGAGTCCGTCTCTGATGCCCAGGTCCGTGGGACCGTGGATGCTATTATCCTCGACCTGCGGGAGCGTGGCGACGCGGCCCTGCTGGACTACACCCGTCGTTTCGATCATTGGCAGCCCGCAACCACAGCGGATCTGGAGATTCCCCAGACGCGCCTGGTACAGGCCTGGCAGGCCATCCCGGCCGACCAGCAGATCGCCCTGAGACTGGCCGCGGAGCGTATCCGCGCTTATGCCGACTACCAGGCTATAACCGGCTGGAGTTATGTCGAGGATGATGGCACCCTCCTTGGCCAGAAGGTTACGCCCCTGGACCGGGTCGGGCTCTATGTACCGGGTGGCAAGGCGGCCTATCCCTCCTCGGTGCTGATGAATGCCATCCCCGCCAAGGTGGCGGGGGTTCCGGAGCTCATCATGGTGGTCCCCACCCCCGCCGGCGAGCTTAACGAACTGGTCCTGGCGGCGGCCCATGTTGCCGGCGTCGATCGGGTTTTCGCCATTGGCGGCGCCCAGGCGGTGGCCGCCCTCGCCTATGGCACCGAGACTGTGCCGGCAGTTGACAAGATCGTGGGTCCAGGAAATATCTATGTCGCCACCGCCAAGCGAGCCGTCTTCGGCCAAGTTGGCATCGACATGGTCGCCGGACCCTCCGAGATTCTCATCCTGTGCGATGGCGGCACGGCTCCGGAGTGGATCGCCATGGATCTCTTTTCCCAGGCCGAGCACGACGAGGATGCCCAGTCGATCCTCATCGCCTGGGATTCGCACTTTCTCGACCGGGTGGCGGCGGCTATCGACCAATTGCTACCGAGCATGGAGCGGCACGCTATCATCGCCGCCGCCCTAGGCGCCCGCGGCGCCCTCATTCTGGCGCGGGACCTGGACGAGGCCGTGGAGGTCGCCAACCAGATCGCCCCCGAGCACCTGGAACTCTCCGTTGCCGACCCCGAGAATCTCATCAGTCGCATCCGTCACGCAGGCGCCATCTTCATGGGTCGCCACACCGCAGAGGCACTGGGAGACTACTGCGCCGGGCCCAATCATGTCCTCCCCACCTCCCGCACCGCCCGCTTCTCCTCGCCTCTGGGGGTTTATGACTTTCAGAAGCGCTCCAGCCTCATCATGGCCTCCGCAACCGGCGCCGCCACCCTGGCCCGCACTGCCTCGGTGCTGGCGCGGGGCGAGGGGCTGACTGCCCATGCCCGGTCGGCGGAGTATCGGGGGCAGGGCCCCAGGTCCTAGGGCCGGGGACTAAACCGATGCAGCACCTTATCGAACGTCTGGTCCGCCCCGAAATTCTGGCGCTGACGGCCTATCATGTCCCCGATGCCGCGGGTCTCATCAAGCTGGATGCCATGGAGAACCCCTACGGACTGCCGGAGGGTTTGCGTCAGGCCTGGCTGGAGCAATTGGCGGTCGTGGACGTCAACCGCTATCCCGATCCCCAGGGCACTCGGTTGCGTGAGGCCTTGCGGGCAGCCTTGCAGATACCGGCGGACATGGCGATCCTCCTCGGCAACGGCTCGGACGAGATCATCCAGATGCTGTGTCTGACTCTGGCCCAGCCCGGCCTCAAGGTGTTATCCGTGGATCCGGGTTTCGTCATGTTCCGCCTGATCGCCCGCTTTGCGGGGATGGAGTATGTGGGCGTGCCCCTGCGGGCGGGTGACTTTGCCCTGGACAAGGAGGCTGTTCTGGCGGCCCTGGCACGGGAGCGTCCGGTCCTGACCTTTTTGGCCTATCCCAACAACCCCACGGGCAACCTTTTTGAGGCTGAGGCCCTGGCTGAGATCATCGCCGCCGCACCCGGTCTGGTGGTGGTGGACGAGGCCTATGCCCCCTTCACCGATGCCAGCTTCATGGAGCGTCTGGGGGACTGGCCCAATCTCCTGGTGATGCGCACCCTCTCCAAGATGGGCTTGGCGGGGTTGCGGCTGGGCCTGCTGGCGGGTCCCCCCGCCTGGCTGGATCAGATTGATAAGACCCGGTTGCCCTATAACATCAATGTGCTGACCCAGGTGAGCGCTGCCTTTGTTCTCGGCCACAAGGCCCGCTTTGACGAACAGACCCAGATCATTCGCCAGGAACGTCAGCGCCTGTTCGACGCCTTGGCCGCCCTGCCAGGCCTACACCCCTATCCCAGCCAGGCCAACTTCATTCTGACGCGGGTGGCCTTAGGGCGCGCCGATGCGCTGTTTCAAGCCCTCAAGGCCAAGGGCATCCTGATCAAGAACCTCAACGGGGCCCACCCCTCGCTCGCTGATTGCCTTCGTGTCACGGTGGGGACCCCCGAGGAAAACGACATATTTCTCGCCACTCTCCGGGCCTCTCTCTAGCCCGGATCAGCCGAATCAGATCACTTCCCAGGGCTTCACCGCCTACTGCACAGCCCATAAGGCAGTCGAGGGTGGTGCGCTGGTGCCACCCGCCAAGATTCCCAACCCCCAGAAATGCAGAAGGCCCCGGTCTCCACCTTAGATGCTGGAGACTGGGGCCTGCCTAGGCCAGGGCCTTACCATCGAGATTATTAGATCAGGCTAAGCTCAGGAGCGTTCGTTCAGCCAACTGCCGATAGCGGGCGTAACTTCCTTTTGGGCCTTACCGCTGACGTAGATACCGATGTGGCCGCCGGGGAAGGCCAGTTCTGTGTAGTCCTTGCTACCGGTCCGGCCCGCGAGGGCCCGGGAGGCGTCCGGGGGCACCAGGTGGTCCTGCAGCGCATAGATGTTCAGCACGGGGCAGGTGATGTTGGACAGGGAAATTTCATGGTCGCCGATCTGCAGGCCGCCGTTGATGAGCTTGTTCTGTTGGAAAAAGTCCTTGGCGAACTGGCGGAAGGTTTCGCCAGCCTGGTCCGGGCTGTCAAAAATCCATTTTTCCATACGCAGGAAGTTCTTGATTTTCGCCGGGTCGTCCAGGACATCGACCATGTTGACATACTTCTGGCCAGTAAGGCTGAAGGGCTTCAACGACAGGAAGGACCAATTGAGGATCTCGCCCGGGACATTGCCCATGGTGTCAATGGCCAGGTCGATGTCGATGTTCTGGACCCAGGCCGACAGCAGGTTGTCCGGGGTCTTGAAGTCCACCGGGGTGACCATGACCACCAGGTTGCGGACCTTCTCCGGGTGCATGGAACTGTAGCAGAGGCTAAAGGCCCCACCCTGGCAGATGCCAAGGATGTTGATGGCTTCCAAGCCGTGGCTCTCGCGAATGTAATCGACGCAGTTGTCGAGGTAATTGTTGAGATAGTCGTCGATGGTCAGGGCGCGGTCGGCATGATCCGGGTAGCCCCAATCGACAAGATAGACATCCTGACCCGTAGCCAGAAGGCCCTTGATGGTGGACCTGTCCTCCTGAATGTCCGCCATGTAGGGCCGGTTGACCAGGGCATAGACGATCAGAAGGGGTACGGGATTGCGCTTGACCCCCTCGGGGGCGCGGTAGCGGTACAGCACCAGTTTATCTTCCTGGTACACGGGATCGCGGGGGCTGACGCCGGTGTCGATCTTGTCGGCGTTCAGCAGGTTCTCCATGCCCTTACCCAGTTTGCGGCTGAAGTCGAGCATCTCCTCGGAGAGTCTGTCGGGACGTATGTCAATAGGCAGCATCATTTTTTGGTCTCCTCCGGGGCTCACTATTCCGCTGGCGTGGACAGGACGGGCTTCTTACGGATCACGGGCCGCTTCGCGGGGGCGGCGGTGTTCGCCACCGCGGGCACCGCGGCGGGGGTGACTGACCCTTCGCCGGTCAGGGCCGCGACCTGCTTTTGCAGGGCATGCATTTCCTTGCGCAGCACCTTATTCTCACGACGGCTCTGCTGGACGCGGTCCTGGAGGGTGCGTAGTTCGCCTCGGGTCGGCATGTTCATGCCGCCGAGGGTCTCGTCAACCATAATGGACATGCGTTGCTTCAGGGCCATCTGGGCGTTGACCAAGTCGCCGTGGATGCGGGCATAGGCGGGGCTCTGGACCTCTTTGGCGTAAACGTCCTCGCAGCAACTCACCCAATTGTCATAGAGACCGCGTGCGGTATCGATCACCTTACCCGAGGCTTGCATCTGCTCCAGGCTCTCGCGCATGCGATTGACCGATTTGACGCCCATGCCGGAAAACAGCGACATGTACTCTTGCAGGGCCTTCTGATAGGCCATGCCGCGGCGAAGCAGATCCTGATATTGAGACTGTTCCTCGCGGGTATAACCCAGACCGGGGGCGGAGAGGACCTTGTCAACGGTATTGCCTGCGGCATGGGGCATGTTGCGCAAGAAGTCGCCTGGCATGGGGCTCAGGGAGGAGGCCATGCGCTGCCAGTTGTCGTAGGGCAGTTCCCAGAAGGCCATCATCTTGTGCAGGGCTTGGTCGCCCTGGTCCTGGCCGCCGGAAAAGGCCTTCTGCATTTCATTCAAGGTGTTGGTCATAACGGACCAGGCGTCGGTGGCCCCGCCACCGGCCTGCGACAAAGGGCGGGTGAAGTTTTCCGCCATGCGGAAAAACATCTTGCCCTGCTCCATCATCCGCTCCATGAAGGTGCGGGACATGTCCGGCGCGGCGGGTGAATAGGCCTTCCACCAGTGATCCAGTGCCCCTTCCCAGGGGTTAGCTTGGGGAGCTTGGGCGCCCATCGCCTTGCGGCTCAAATCCGTCCAGTGTTCCCAGTATTTTTGCTGAAGGCTCAGCCAGTCATCGGTCATGGGGTTTCTCCTTTTTTGGTATGTGGCGAAAAACTAGCACGGAAAATTGTGCGCTGCAACAAAAGCAGCTTAGAATAGGGCATCGGGCATCGCAGGCTAGGCCTGTTCCGGCTGTCATATTAACGAGAGGATCCTCTCGGTGAGTAAAAAAATCGTGATCGTCCCTCCCGGCCGCACCCCCTCTGGCGTTCGTCTCTCCTGGGTATCGGCCCCGAGAGGCAAGAACTTGAGTTGACTTTAGCTCACCCCGCATCTGCTTCGGAGTCGCCCCCATGCCTAGCGAACGCATCATCAAGAAATACCCCAATCGTCGTCTCTATGACACCGAGGTTAGCCGCTATGTCACTCTGGCCGATGTCCGTGCTCTCGTCATGGAGGGCGTTAGCTTCCGGGTGCTGGACACCAACAACGACGATGACATCACCCGCACCATCCTGCTCCAAATCATGCTGGAGGAGGAAAGTGGCGGCGAGGCCCTCTTCACCGCCCCCATGCTGGCCCAGATCATCCGTTTCTATGGCGGTACCCTCCAGGGGATGCTGTCGCGCTACATGGAGAAATCTCTCGACTTCTTCGTCCAGCAGCAGAATCAATTACGCGAGACCTGGGGCGAAAACCCCTTTGACGCCATGACCCGCCTGGCCAAACGCAACATCGACATTTGGTCGGGCCTCCAGAATGAATTTCTGCGCGCCTCAGGCTACAAGAAGCCTGCGGATCTGGAAAAGAAGCCCTGAGTGACCCATTTCTCGGTTTCTGGCACCCGGGTGCTGGCTTCAGGAGGCCCCAGGGCTCCCAAGATAAAAAAGTAGTTGACACCCGTTGCCAGGATTATTATTGTGCACCGCAGCAATGCTGCATTGCACAAAACAAATTAAAAGCCTTAGGAGAACCATCATGACCGTTAAAGACAACCTGGCCGCCATGAACGAGGTAGGTACCAAGAGTGCAGAGCGCCTGAACAGCCTGGGTGACCTCAACCTCAAGATTTGGGAAAAAATGGCAGCCCGCCAGCTTGAGGCCCTCAACCTCATGATGGAGCAAAGCGTGCGCCAGATGAAGATCGCCAGCGAGGCCAAAGGGTATAATGAGTTCGTAAAGGCCCAGGTTGAACTGGCCAAGGAAGCTAGCGAGCGCATGATGGAAGAAGTCCGTACCAACATGTCGTTGGCCAACGAGGTCCGTGATGAGTACCGGGCCTGGGCCCAGGCCGGCATGTCCGAACTGACTGCCGAAATTAAAAAGAAAGCCACCAACGCGGCTTAATTCGGGAGTTTTCTATTATGGCGCAACCAAAACGTGTAGCTCTGATAACTGGTGGTATTGGTGGCATCGGTACTGCCATTTGCCAGCGGTTGGCAAAGGACGGCCATCGGGTGGTAGCCAACTATCATCCCTCGGAGCAAGAACTGGCGGATGCCTGGCTCGTGGCGCGACAGGCGGAGGGCTTGGATATTTCGTTGGCGGTGGGGGATGTTTCCTCTTTCGAGGATAGCCAGCGGATGGTTGGCGAGGTCCTCGGGCAGATGGGCACCGTGGACGTGTTGGTGAACTGTGCTGGCATCACGCGTGACAAGACCTTCAAGCGCATGGAACAGGCGCAGTGGGAGGCGGTTATCAACGTCAACCTTAACTCGGTTTTCAACGTCACCCGCCAACTTTGGGAAGGGATGCTGGAGCGCGGCTTTGGCCGCATCATCAACATCTCTTCCGTCAACGGCCAACGCGGCCAATTCGGCCAAGCCAACTACTCGGCCGCCAAAGCTGGTATGCATGGCTTCACTATGGCCCTGGCCCAGGAAGGAGCCACCCGGAGCGTTACGGTCAACACCGTGTCTCCCGGCTATGTCGAGACGGCCATGACCTTGGCCATGCGCGATGACGTTCGCGAGAGCATCATCTCCGGTATCCCCATGCGCCGCATGGCCAAGCCGGAAGAGATCGCTGCCGCCATCGCTTTCCTGGCATCGGACGATGCCGGCTACATCACCGGGGCCAACATCCCGGTCAATGGTGGCCTCTTCATGCACTAAGAGACCGCTGGGTTCTGGGCCAGTCAACGCTGGTCCTGGACCAGCCTTACCAGGTGCTGCTCGACGTCGCCACGATGACCGGCGGTGCCTTCGGACCTTCCCAGAGAAGGTCCACCCCTTCAAACCAAGGTCGCGTCTGACGTGGCTTGGCGATTTCCGCGGCAGCGTGCGTCGCTCGCGGAAGCACGAGGTCCTCCTCGTCTCTCTCAATCATTGAGAAGAGCTTTGAGCCTGGCAACTTGCCAGGCTTTTTTTTAGCCCGAAGTTCCAGTCCTGAAGATGGCATAGTAGACTGATACTTTGAGTGTTTACAGAAAATGCGCGATGCAAGCGCCTGGCTACACAA
>JBGAUE010000017.1:0-69708 GCA_044228795.1 Chromatiaceae bacterium
TGTCCAACCTGCGCCGGATGGACCCCGTAGGCCTGACCGATCTCGTTGACGTCTTGACACCGCGGATCGCCTCTAAACCAACCTTGGCCTTGCATGCTGCTGTGTACGTCTTGCGCTTCGCTTCACCCATCTCTATCTGACCCCTTCGGTTAGGCGGCACGCTTAACCTACTGTCCGGTGTTAGGGGTCCATCTTAGGTAGACGAAGCCCTTCTTCATCGGGATGTCGGTGATGTCGGTGGCCCAGACCTGGTTCGGGCGGTCGATGGACAGTTCACGTAGCAGGTAGGGGTAGACCTGATCCCCTGCCCGTTTGCGACTGGTGCTGGGCTTGCGGTAGAGGGCTTCGATGCCCATTTTCGCCATCAGGCCGGCCATCCCCTTACGGCCTACCCGCCGGCCTTCCTGGCCGAGCAGGTCGCGCCGCAGGCGCGCACCGGCAAACGGGTGTTGCCGATGCAACTCGTCGATACGGCGCATCAGGGCCAGGTCGGCGGTGGAGACTGGCTTGGGACGGTAGTAGGCCGTCGCGCGGGCCAGGCCGAGGGCTTGGCATTGCCGCACGATGGGGAGGTCGTGGTTGCGGTCGATCATCGCGTTGCGCTCAGCAGGCCCGCCTGGGTGAGCGCGCTTTCTAAAAAATCATTTTCCAGGGTCAGTTCGCCAATCTTGGCGTGCAGGGTCTTGATGTCCGGCGACGCGTCGGGCGCACTTCCGTCGCATACCTGGGCCGCCCGTGCCAACAGTTACGTCTTCCAGTCCGTGATCTGGTTGGGGTGGTTGTCGTGCTGTTGGGCCAATTTAGCCAAGGTCTTGTCGGCCTTCAGCGTTGCCAAGGCGACTTGCGCCTTGAAAGCCGGCGTGTGGTTGCGCCGCTTCCTTCTTGCCATGCTCTTGCTCCTGTTAGGGGCCGCTCCCGCGGCCCAGGGGTGAAGCAAGGCTATCACTTAGACAGGTGTCCGATTTCCGGGGCCACCTCTCTGTCCACTGTTTGGAAGGCGTATACAGAAATATACAAGTAAATACCGATATATTGATCCAGATCAAAATAATTTGCACTTCAGATTGATTTCTCGCATCCTAATTAAAGATGTTTATAGGCCTCGATTACCTGGGTTCCTCGCTGTTGGGGGGCCTAGTCGGGGTCGCGATACGCTTGATCGAGCCGGAAAGCGTGTGTCTCGCCCCTTACTCAAGGGGTGATCGACCTAGCAAGGCCCCGATCGTGAACACTAAGAAATCGAGGCTCTGAACCCAGACCTCGTCTCGCAAGTACAACTCTTACTACGAGAGGGGATTCGGTAGTGAATTTGAACCGCATTGGGGCCACAACCGCCTCGCTATCCTTTACCTGCTGGTCAGG
The DNA here is from genome assembly GCA_044228795.1 of Chromatiaceae bacterium. Taxonomy (GTDB): domain Bacteria; phylum Pseudomonadota; class Gammaproteobacteria; order Chromatiales; family Chromatiaceae; genus M0108. The sequence continues at coordinate 1,363 of JBGAUE010000017.1, forward strand.
TCACGCGGCAGCCGAGATGGGGCTCAACTTCCCCGAGCCTGCCGCTGGCGTAGCCCAGGAAATTTATGACATCCATATGATGACCTCGACCATAGCTACGGTCCTGTTGGTCATCATCTTTGCCTTCGTTATTTATTCCCTGGTCTATCACCGTAAGAGTCGGGGTTATGTAGCGGATCAGCACTTCCACGAATCCTGGTTCGGACGCTGGTCCTGGGTCATTGTCCCGGTCCTGGTGCTGGGGGTGGATATGACCATCGCCAGCAAGGCTGAGAAGACCCTCGAAAGGGTCTGGGAAATCCCGAAAGGGGAAGACCTGATGGATGTCAAGGTGGTGGGCCACCAGTGGTGGTGGGAATACCAGTACCTGGACTATTCCGTCGACGTGGATGGTAAGCCACTGCCTGTGCGCATCGAAAGTCGTTTCGTGCCGAAAGACAAGGCTGGTGACAAGTACCTGCGGGATGTCGACAACCCCCTCGTCCTACCCGTTGGGTCCAAGATTCGCTTTTTGCACACCTCGGCTGACGTCAATCACGCCTTCTGGGTACCGGAACTGGCGGTTAAGAAGGATGCCATTCCCGGTTACGTTACGGAGACCTGGGTGGATCTGAACCGTGAAGGGACCTTCCGCGGTCAGTGTGGGCAACTCTGCGGTACCTGGCATTCACGCATGCCTATCGTGGTCGAATCGGTGTCAAAGGATAAATTCGACTCTTGGATGGCCAATCAGAAGCAGGTCATGCTGGCCTCTGCAGCCGAGGCCAATGTGGATAAAATCTGGCCCATGGAGGATCTGATGGCGAAGGGCCAGGATTTGTTCAACAGCAAGTGCAGCGCTTGCCACCAAATCAACGGCATGGGCTTGCCACCGGCCTTTCCCGCCCTGGCTGGGAGCAAGGTCGCAACGGGTCCCATTGCCGGCCACATGGACACGGTACTTAACGGCCGGCCTGGGACCGCGATGGTCGCCTGGAACGCTTTGAACGACCTGGAGATTGCCTCCATTGTTACCTACGAGCGAAACGCCTGGGGCAACAATACCGGTGACGTGGTGCAGCCTCGGGATGTTCGTGCTGCCCGCTCCCTGGCGGTCAAGTAAGCCGACACTAACCCGCTTCGATACGCAGATGAACGTAATCTCGCGCAATCTGGTTTGGCCGGGCTGCCCTGGTGCCAGCCTGGCGTCGGGTTGCGGACGAGATCTCTCTTTCACGAGGTAGACCGCCATGACCGCAACAACACTGGATCACGATTTCGATCACGAGCATGAACATGAACACCACGGACCCTCCAAGGGCATTGGTCGGTGGCTGTACTCCACTAATCACAAAGACATCGGGACCATGTACCTGGTGTTCGCCCTGATCATGCTGTTCCTCGGCGGGGCGAGCGCCATGCTCATTCGTGCCGAGTTGTTCATGCCCGGGCTGCAATTGCTGGAGCCAGACCTCTACAACAACCTGGTCACCAACCACGCCCTACTGATGATCTTCGGTGCCGTGATGCCGGCTGCTGCGGGCATGGCGAACTGGATGATCCCGCTCATGATCGGGGCCCCGGACATGGCCCTGCCGCGGATGAACAACCTGAGCTTCTGGATCCTGCCGGCGGCCGGGACCATGTTGGTCCTGTCCTTCGTAGTGCCCTTTTTCCCCGGCGGTGGCACTCAGATCAACACCGGTTGGACCCTCTACCCGCCGCTGTCAGTCCAGGTCGGTATGTCCATGGATTTCCTCATCTTCGCCATTCACCTGTTGGGCATCTCCTCGGTACTGGCCTCCATTAACATCATCGTTACCATCTTCAACATGCGTGCTCCCGGCATGAAGCTGATGCAAATGCCGATTTTCGTCTGGACCTGGCTGGTGACGGCCTTCCTGCTCATCCTGGTGGTTCCGGTTCTGGCTGGCGGGGTGACCATGTTGCTGTTCGACCGCCACTTCGGCACCAGCTTCTTCAATGCGGCCGGAGGTGGTGATCCGGTGCTGTTCCAGCATCTGTTCTGGTTCTTCGGACACCCTGAGGTCTATATCCTCATCCTGCCGTCCTTCGGCATCCTCGCCGCCATAGTACCGACCTTCTCCCGCAAGCCCCTCTTTGGGTACAACTCCTTGGTTGGCGGCATGATCGCCATCATGGCCATTGGCATGGTGGTCTGGGCCCATCACCAGTACACCGTTGGCATGTCCCTGGGAACGGTGACCTATTTCATGATGGGGACCATCCTCATCTCCATCCCGGTCGGGTTAATGGTCTTCAACTACATGGCGACCATGTGGAAGGGATCCATGAGCTTCGAAACCCCCATGCTCTTTGCTGTGGGCATCCTGATGATGTTCTCTTTCGGCGGCCTGACCGGTGTCATGCTGGCCGTGGTCCCGGCGGACATGCAGTATCACGATTCGATGTTCGTGGTGGCTCACTTCCATTACGTTTTACTCCCCGGGGCGGTCTTCGGGCTCTTCGCCGGGGTCTTTTACTGGCTGCCCAAGTGGACCGGGCACATGTACAACGAAAAGCTGGGCAAGATCTTCTTCTGGGTCAATGTGGTTAGCTTCAATATCACCTTCTTCCCCCAGCACTTCCTGGGTCTCGCCGGGATGCCACGGCGCATCGTCGACTACAACGTCATGTTTACTGACTTCAACATGCTGTCCAGCATCGGTTCCTTCGTCTTTGGTCTTAGCCACCTGTTGTTCCTCTACATCATCATAGACACCGTCCGCCGCGGCAAAAAGGCGGAGGCCCGCGTCTGGGAAGGGGCACAGGGACTCGAATGGGAGTTGCCCTCGCCGCCGCCGTTCCATAGTTGGACCACCCCCCCAAAGTTGGCCAATTCAAGCAGGAAGCAGGATGAGGCGTAGCGCGCCCCGCCTCGCCTGAATTCCGCCCGAAGCTTGGAGTTGATGCGAGTAACCCAATGAGTGCCAATGAGATAACGCCGGATCAGAGGCGCAGGAACGTTCGCGCGGCCTGGGTGATTGCCGCCCTTGCCGCTTTCCTCTTCCTGACATCCATTCCCTTTTGGACTGGGCTGTACCAGATGGGCAAGGCGAGCGGCCTGTGAACGCGCCTGCCCCGGATCGGCGCCGCCGTACCCTCTGGCTGCTGGTGGCCCTGGCGGTCGGAATGTTCGGCTTCGGCTTCGCCATGGTTCCCCTTTATGGGCTCCTGTGCGATGCCACCGGCTTGCAGTCGATCAAGCGCATGGCAGCCGTCGATGCCGACGTGGGCCGGACCACGGACAATGCAGGACGTTGGGTGACAGTCAAGTTCGATACCACCGTCCATCCGGATCTCCCCTGGACGCTGGGTCCAACGGAGACCCAGGTGCGTGTGCAACTGGGGGAGCCCAGGCTAGTCAACTTCGTGGCGGAGAACCGGACGGGGGGAGAGGTGACGGGTCAGGCGATCCCGGCCATCAACCCTTGGAAAGCGAGCGCATACTTTGCCAAGATGGAATGTTTCTGTTTTACCCGGCAGACTCTGGCGGGCGGCGAACGCAAGGTGATGCCGGTACGGTTCGTGATCTCACCCGATCTCCCCCTGGACGTGGACTCCATCACGCTTTCCTACAGTGTGATGCGGGTGTTCACACCCGATGCCAAGACTGCAGCCAATTTGGTGCAACAGGAGACCCCATCGGCAGGCCCTGGCGGGGTTTCCGATGGATTTCCCCCTAGCCCTAGGCCGCTATAAGACAACACGACAACGAGGATATTTTCGGATGACCGGTTCCATACACGGGCAGAAAGACTATTTTATTCCGGATCCGAGTCCATGGCCGATCACGGCCATGGTCTCGATCCTGTTAATGCTGGCGGGCACCGCCCTGGCCATCAACCACGTTGGCATCGGTCCTTTGATCCTGGTCGCAGGGCTTAGCCTGTTAGCCTTCATGTTCTACGGCTGGTTCGGCCAGGTGATCCAGGAAAGCATGGCGGATCGCTACAATGCCCAAGTGGACCGATCCTTTCGCCAGGGAATGTTCTGGTTTATTTCCTCGGAGGTCTTTTTCTTTTTGAGCTTTTTTGGTGCCTTGTGGTACATCCGCAATGTGGCCATGGTCTGGTTGGGCGGCAGCGGCTATCTCGCCGAGACCCACAATATATTGTGGAGCCAGTTTGACGCCGTATGGCCCTCGGCCGGTCCCAAGGAACTCGGTGGCGAGTTTACCTCCATGAGTGCCTGGGGTATCCCGGCCATCAACACCCTGATCCTGTTGACTTCGGGTGCAACCGTGACCTGGGCTCACTGGGGCCTGAAAGCCCACAATAACACTACCTTGACGCGGGGCCTGGCCTTAACGATTGCCCTCGGCTTTCTCTTCGTCATGCTCCAGGCCTTCGAGTATTACCATGCCTACCATGAGCTGAATCTGACCCTGGGCTCCGGAGCCTATGGCTCGACCTTTTATATGCTCACCGGCTTTCATGGCTTCCACGTGACCATGGGTGCGGTGATGCTCACCGTAATCCTGGTCCGGGCCAGGAGGGGCCACTTCACACCGCACAACCACTTCGCCTTTGAGGCCGTGGCCTGGTACTGGCATTTTGTGGACGTGGTCTGGTTGGGCTTGTTTATATTCGTTTACTGGCTCTAGGGCGTTGCCGCATATAACCGTCCCTGGTTAAGGGTGCTCCATCAGTCAGGGGGCGCGGCGAGGCCTAGGTAATCGCCTTAAAGCGGCAAACCAGGCCTGGTATGGGCTAGGTTAAGGGTGAAGGGCGAGTGGCGGGATTGACTAAATCCCGCCGGCGGGAGTCAGACGCTGTGGGGCTCCAGGATGCCGAGCATGTGTCCCAGCATGAGGAGTCCGAAGAGGGTCAGGGACAGGACGATACGCACGGTCAGTGCTCTGACGACGCGGGTCTTGTCCTCGTCCCCGTCGTCTTTGGCCATGTAATACATGCCCTGTCCCAGGGAAAAAACGATGAAAGCCAGCAATGCTAATACTGGAATCTTGAACATGAGATCCATGGTTTACCCCCGTTGGATTGGTAGAAGTGGGTCACTTGGGTGGCTCTTTTAATGTCAATGCTACGCACTCAAGACTATAGCATCCCTATGTACTTTGGCCACTATGACATTCAATTCCGTTGGTTGCCGACGGTGGTGATGGTGCTGTTCGTGGGGTTGTTCGTCGCGCTGGGGATTTGGCAACTCGGCCGGGCAGAGGAAAAACGCCAGCAGGCCGTCGAGTTGGCGGGGCAGTCGCTGTTGCCCCCTTATTTGCTTGGTCCCCTGGAACCATTGGCGGAGCCACTGCGCTATCGCCGCCTGAGTGCCACCGGCACCTTCGAGGCGGAAGGGCAGATATTGATTGAGAATCGTCGTTTTGGGGGCAAAACCGGTTATCACGTCATCACCCCGCTGCGCACTGATCCGGACGAGGTGCGTGTCCTGGTCAACCGCGGCTGGATCCCGGCTGACACTCAGGGTCATCCCACTCCGGCGCCAGTTCCGGAGGGTCCCCGTACCCTGACTGGGGAGGCCTATATTCCGAGTGCGCCGGCCATGGCCCTGGCCGGAGCGGCGGCTGCGGCCCTATGGGGTGAGCGTTGGCCCTATCTCACCCTGGAGCTTTATCGGACCCGGTTTGACCATCCGATCCAGCCGGTGGTGATCCTGATGGACCCGGCGGAATCCGGTGGTTTCGCGCGCGATTGGCCGCGGGAGATGCCCAAGGAGGGAATGCACTTGGGTTATGCCGTGCAGTGGTTTGCCTTTGGAGCCATTACCCTGCTTATCTGGCTGCGTCTGAGCGTACAGCAGAGTAGCCAGAGGCGGCAGGGATGAGGCCCTGGCAGGGGGTTGTTCCCCCGGCTGCCGGCAAGGACGCGAGGGCCAAGTCGAGCATCAGGCCCTTGCTGGTCATGTTTGCCGTCTTCGCCGCCCCCGTGTTGGCGACTTGGTTTTTGTACTTCAACCCGGAATATCTGCCGAGCGGGCGCAGCAACCTGGGAGAGCTTATTTCCCCCGTGGTTGCCCTCCCGGGGGACTTGACCCTGGTCTCCCCCGCCGGGGTGCCTTTGGATCGCGAGGCCTTGGCTGGCAAGTGGACCCTGGTCTTCTTGACCGGCGGGGATTGCGATGATCCTTGCCAGGCGCGGTTAGGGGACATGCGGCAGATCCGCCTGGCCCTCGGCGAAGCGAGCCTGAGTACGGAGCGGCTGCTGATCATGACCGAACCGAGCGGTCAGGTGGTAGGTGCCGAGCTCGAGCGCGAATTTGGTGGCATGCAGGTGGCGTTGACGGACACTACCGGTGGGGAGCGGTTGCTGGGGCTCCTGCGGCAGGGCGATGCGGCCCTCGGCCGGCTCTACATCCTCGATCCCATGGGCAACCTCATGATGCGCTACGCGCCCAATGCCCCGGCGAAAGATACCCTCAAAGACATAGGGCGCCTGATCAAGGCCTCCAAGAACTGGATAAAAGGTGCAGGCTATGGCCATAAGTGAAATTACCCTGACCAAGTCCCAGGAACTGGCCTGGAGGCGCTATTACGACCTGACCAAACCCAAGGTGGTGGCGCTCATTCTGTTCACTGCCTTGGTGGGGATGCTCCTATCGACCCCTGGGATGGTCCCCGTTCAGCCTCTGGTCTTCGGACTGCTCGGTATCGGGCTAGCCTCCGCCGCCGGGGCGGCCCTAAACCACGTGGTCGATCAGCGCATCGACGGTATCATGGAACGTACTCGCAACCGGCCCCTGCCCAGCGGCGACCTCGATGCCCCCCACGCCTTGGGCTTTGCCCTGGCCCTGGTCGCCTTATCCATGCTGATCCTGACGACCCTGGTCAATGCCCTGACCGCCGCCATGACCTTTGCCGCCTTCATCGGTTACGCCGTGATCTATACGAGTTATCTCAAGCGGGCCACGCCCCAGAATATCGTCTGGGGCGGCATCGCGGGGGCGGCCCCGCCTCTGCTCGGTTGGACAGCCGTCACCGGGGAGGTCAGCGGCTTTGGTTTACTGCTCGTCATGATCATCTTTCTCTGGACCCCTCCCCATTTCTGGGCCTTGGCCATCAAACGCCGTGCCGAATATGCCAAGGCGGGTATTCCCATGCTCCCCGTGACTCACGGTGTGGAATTCACCAAGCAGCAAATCCTGATCTACACCTTGATGCTCTTGATCGTCTCGCTCATGCCTTTTCTAGGGCATATGGCGGGGGTCATATATTTGGGTGGGGCCCTGGTTCTGGGTACACGCTTCGTCTATTTCGCCCTGCGTCTCTGGATCAGCGAAGGCGACGGCATGGCGATGCCCACCTTCCTCTATTCCATCCGGTACCTGATGTGGCTCTTCGGGGTACTGCTGGTGGATCATTATGCGATGGCGCTAATTTAGGTCCCTGGGCCTAGGGGCCGGGGCCGGGCGATAAAGGCCTTAATGACCACCAGGACAAAGAGGATGCCCCCGACGATTGCCAGCAGGCCTCCGATCCCCATGACCCCCATGGCGGCCTTGGCAGACCAGGTGTCAAGGCCTTGGGCGGCGCCAGCGGTTTTGCGCTGGATGCCCATGGCCCCGGATATGGCTAACCCACCGATGTGCAGCAACTGACCGCTGCCATAGATCCAAGGTTGCACCCTCGCCATCCAGCCGTCAGGGTATGCCAGGCCGAGGGTCGGAAGCAGGTGATAGGTCAGACCCATCAGTGCCAGGGTCACGCCGACGATGGACCCGTGATAATGAGCTGGGATGATGGTATTCACCCCAGAGATGGCCACTGCCAGCACGCCGCCAGCGGCGAACAGGGTCAAGGAGGCGGCAAGTGCCCGGGATTCCGGAAGCCGGGATTCATCTCGCGGTAAGCCACGGCGGCGGATCAGGGCGATCACCAGCAGCAGGCCGAGGGGGATAACGGCCAGACCATTGCCAAACTGCATCAAGTGGGTGAAGGCGTTCCGGGCTTCCCCAGTACCCGTGGGATGGAGGGTGTGAATCAGGGGTACGGCCAAGAGGGGCAGGGCGCCCAGGATCAGGACACCCGAGAGCCAGCGGTCGGGCAGGGTCAGGGGGTATTCCAGGGCCCGGGCGAGCCATAGCCAGGCCACCAGCATGATCTGGGTGTAGACGAATTGGAGGACATGTCCGGGTCCCCAGAACAGGAGTTCGTAAGAGATCCCAGTGCCCATCTGGGCCAGGTCGATCCAGGACCAGATCAGGGAAACCGCGGCCATCAGGGCTGCTAAGGCAGCGGTTGCGCTACCGACGGCAATGGGGTTAGTGAGTTTGATCCTGGGCAGCGATCCCAGGAGGTAGGCGGAGACCTGTAGCAGGCTGCCAAGGGCAAAAAGGCCGAGGCCCCAGAAGAAGACGGGGGCATCCAAGACGGGGACATAGTTGTTGAGTTCGCGCGCGCTGGCTCCTAAAAAGGGCGAGGCCGCAACCAGGAGGCAGCCCAGGGTTGCCCCCGCCAAGCCGAGCCGCGTCAGTCCGAGACGGATGCCGGGGGCAAGGCCCCAGATTACCCCGGCGAAGGCGAGGAACCAGATCAAGATCGACTGGTCCACGTGCACCACCAAGGCGGTGCGGAAGAAATCCTGGGTAGGGAAGAGCCACGCCAGCCCAGGGGAGCGTGCCAGGACCAGCAGGATGGCAAAGATCCCGGCCAGTGCCAGCGCCAGGACACCGAGCCCCAGCCAACCCCGAGCCATGGGGAGGGCAGGGTGCCACCCCACCGCCTCGGTATGCGCCCCCAAGGCTGTTTTCAGATCCGCCATGACATTTACCACCCTGATGTTGTCGAACGATTCATTTTAGGAGATGGCCCCACGTGAAGCGAAGTAGATTTGCCGCCCTTGCCGCCTTGGCGGCGGTATTGGCCTTGGCCGTGATCATGGTGGGAGCCTATGTACGTCTATCCCACGCCGGGCTTGGTTGCCCGGACTGGCCCGGCTGCTATGGCCATCTGGCCGCGCCCAGCCATCCCGAGGTGCTGGCCGAGGCCAATGCAGCCTTCCCTGAACGTCCGGTTCACACCGCCAAGGCCTGGAAGGAGATGGTACACCGCTATTTGGCTAGTAGTCTGGGGCTGGTCATTGTGATCCTGGGGGGGGTTGCCTGGGCGGGGCGGCGGACGGGTCTCCCTATCGGACTGCCGACCCTATTGGTGGCCCTGGTCGTTTTCCAGGGCCTGCTGGGGATGTGGACCGTCACCCTGCTCGTCAACCCGAGTATCGTGACCCTGCACCTCGCGGGAGGGCTGGCCACCCTTGCCTTATTGTGGTGGTTGACCCTGCGCCAGGGGCGATGGTTCGAGGCGGTCGTCCCGCCGGAATTGGTGTCCTTGCGGCCCTGGGCCTGGTTGGGGTTGGGGCTGGTATGTGCCCAGATCTTGCTTGGCGGCTGGACGAGTACCCACTACGCAGCTCTAGCCTGCCCGGATTTTCCTACCTGCCATGGCGGCGAATGGTGGCCAGGGGCGGATTTCGCGGCGGGTTTCAGTTTCTTGCGCCCCGTGGGCGTGGACTACGAGGGCGGGGTTCTGGATGGCCCAGCACGGACGGCGATCCACCTGATGCACCGTACCGGGGCCCTGATCGTTCTGTTGTACCTCGGTAGTCTCGCCTTCCTCGTGTTGGGTCGGGCCCGAAACCGAGTGCATCGCCGCTTGGCTCAGGCCATGATCTTTGCGCTAGTGCTTCAGGTGGGTCTTGGAATCGCCAACATAATCGCAAAATTGCCCTTGGATCTGGCGGTTGCCCACAACGGGGGCGCCGCCTTGCTTCTGCTCACCGTGCTGACCCTGGTGCATGCCTTGAACCCGCCGGGTGAGACAGGACCCCGCGCTGACCTGGATAGGCTCACCCGGGCTAGGGGCGCCTCATGAGCCCGAATACCTCCCAGTCCGTCCGATCCCCATCAGATGACCATGGACTTCATGATAGGCGTGCATACGGCCGGACTCCAAACTTAACCGACAAGAAAACAATGGAGGATAGCCTCATGGCATCTGCCAACACCGCCCTTCTGGACACCCGATTAGGCACCTGTCCCCGGGTCAATGGCAACACCTGGTCATCCCAGACAGGTTTTGCCATGCCGTTAGTCGCGGTAGTCGTTTTCCTGGCGGTACTGGCGGGCCTGTGGTTTGGCGCCAGTTGGTATGGTCATCGCAGCGCCGGGCCAGACCCGGTGACTGCTCAACTCCAGGCTGGAACCGCGCTGCCTCGGCCTAAGCCATTGGCCCATTTCGTCATGACCGATCAGGATGGCCATGAGATGACCGAGGCTAGTCTGCTAGGTAAATGGACCTTTACGGCCATTGGCTTCACCACTTGTCATGATATCTGCCCCATAACCATGGCAACCTTCGCCGCACTCCAGCGGCAGATAGGCGCGGTGGCGGGGGGACAGGCGCCGCAATTCCTCTTGTTCTCCGCGGACCCCGGGCGCGACACCCCGGAGAAGCTTGCCCAGTTCGTCCGTCAATACCACCCCGACTTCCTTGGGGCGACTGGATCCGATGATGCCATGAGGGCCGTGACCCACGACCTTGGCGGCCTATATGTGCGGGTCAATGACCCGAAAAGCACCGACGGCTATACCATGGACCATTCCGCTTCTATTTACCTCATCAACCCCCAGGGCCAGTTGGCCGCGATCTTCAGTGCGCCTCACGACCCGACCCTGATGGTCCAAGACTTCATGACCCTCGTCCACACGGCCGAACCACAGACCTAAACTTTAAGAAGATAATGGAGGATTACCGCATGTCGTCTGTCGCCACCCTGCATCAGGATACCCAGTCGGGCACTCGTCCCCGGATCAATACCATCACCTTTGACAACCCCTGGGAATGGCTTGCCAAGGGTTGGAACGACTTGGTCCGCGCCCCGCGCTTCAGCCTGCTCTACGGGGCCTTTTTTGTCCTGGTCAGCTACCTGCTGACCCTCGGCCTGATGGCCGAGAAAATGTTCTTCATCATTCCGCCCCTGGCTGCCGGTTTTTTTCTGGTCGCGCCCTTGCTGGGTATCGGCCTTTACCAGATCAGCGAGAATCTGGAGAAGGGTACCGAATTGAAATTCTGCCAGGCCATCGATGCCTGGAAGCGCAACGAGGTACAACTCAGTGCCATGGCCTTGGTACTCGTCATGGTGCTCCTGTTTTGGATCCTGGCTGGTCTGTTGGTGTTTGCCCTGCTCTACGACCTGCCCGTACCGACCTTGGAAAACTTCATACCAGTGGTATTTCTGTCCGGTGACAGCCCGGTTTTTGTGTTATCCGGTATCCTCGTCGGCGGAATCATCGCGGGATTTACCTTCGCGATCAGCGCTATCACGGTCCCCATGCTCATGGATCGCGACGTCAACCTCCTAACGGCCATGCGCACCAGTATTGAGGCGGTACGCGTTAATTGGCAGGCAATGACCCTCTGGGCCTGCCTGATCGTGATGTTCGTGGGGATCGGGATTATGACCTTCTATATCGGTCTGCTGGTGACCATGCCCCTCGTGGGCCATGCCACCTGGCATGCCTACCGGGATCTGGTGCCATAAATCTGACCGCCGTTAAGCCGATGTCACACCGACCCACATTTCCTAAATCATCCCCGCCGATCCTGATTCCGGAACAGGCGTCCCTGGGCACTGACAAGGGTTCCAGGGTACTGCTGTGGATTTCCGGCGTGGGTTTGGTGGTCCTGCTGATCGCCGTCATTGCCTTCCTGTGGCAGGATAAACCCGACGCCCAGGGCCCCAGAGATGCAGTAACTGACTCCACCCTCAGCCAGCCGATCCCCCACCAATAACTCAGGATGCAGGATCAGGCTCAGAGGTGAGGGCCCCGGCCTTTCACCACCCAATGGGTTAGGCTAACCATCCCCAGCAGCTCCCGGTCCCTCACCACGGGGGCCCGGGTCAGATCGAAGCGGTCGAGCAGGTGGACCCAATAGCGGATATCCCTGTCGGGATACCGGGTGAGTGATGGGACCGGTCGGGTCTAGGGGTGGTGGACTGTGATGGGAGCGGTTTCAAATTCCCTCTTAAAGCGCTCCAGATCCAGGACGGTTCCACAGACGAGCAGGACGTCATCGGGACGAATTTGGAAGGCCCTGGGAAATTCCACCAGTGCCTCCCCGCTACGTTCAATGGCGATGATGTTGGCGCCCGATCGTTCACGCACCTGGGCGTGCCAGGGATGCTCACCTTCCAGGGTTCCGACGCCCAGCCGGATAATTCTGATACCGTTTTCAACGGGCACTAATTGCTTGTCGAGCAGGTGATAGGCCAGAATCTTTCCGGCTACCTCCCCTTCAGAGATGGCGAAGTCGGCTCCGGAACGGTACATCCGTTCGGTGTTGTGGGTGCGACTGACGCGGACAATCAAGGGCACTTCCGGGGCATAGTCGCGCACTGCGGCGGTGGCGAAGATGGCCTCGCTGTCATCGCTCAGGGCCAGGATGATGGCGCTGGCCTCGCGCACCCGGGCCTTCTTGAGGGTTGCGAATTCGAGTACGTTGCCAATGACATCAACGCCGGCGGTTCGCCGGATGTCGATGACGGTGCAGGTTTCCCCGACATCTTGCAGCATCTGCGCGACCTTGAAGCCGACGGCGCCGTAACCGGCGACCACGATGGGCCCGGAACGCCGTATCGGCATGGCCATCCGTTCGACCTTCTCCAGATTGGCAAGGAGGCCAACGACGATAAGAATGGCTCCAGCCCTGAGCAGGGTATCGGGGCCCTGCGCCGCGGTAAATGTGCCACCATGCCATTGTCCAATGACAGATACGCCGTGTTGTTGGCGGAGATTCAGATCCCCGAGCCTCATGTCGGCAAGAGGACTGTCAGGGCGAATGCGAAATTCGGTCAGCCCGATTTTGGTGCCGAGGAGGTGCATGCCCTCGGCGGGTGGGCTTATGCGCAGACTGGCCCGCGAGGCGAGGGCGCCGCCGAGGACATGGGCGGGCGTGAAGACGTCGGTGGCGCCGATCCGCAGCATGGGCGCCCGATACAGGGGTTCTCGGGCCAGCGCGAAGATTTGTCCCGTAAAACCCGCTTCGCGCGCGAGAATCGTGCAGGTGGCGTTGGCGTGATCGTTACCGAGGGTTACGACCGCCCGGGCATCCTTGACATTGGCCATGACCGAGGGGTCCTGGCCTAGTCTGCCGAAAACCACCGTATATTTGCGATCCCGCAGGGTTTGCGCCAATTGCATGTCTTCTTCGTAGATGACGAAGGGCGTTCCGGAGCGTTGAAATTCCCCGAGCAGGGATTCGATGGCGGGGCCATGGCGATAAAAGAGGACCTTGCCCGCCATGGCCGGTAACTGGCGTGGCAGGCGCGTCTGGAAACGCTCCTCCAGGTAGGGCAACAGAAAAATAGGGAAAATCAGGAAGACCAGAAATTGCCCCATAATTTGGCCCAGAATGACGAAGAGCGCGAAGACCGGGTGTTGCCAGTGGCTGTCGTTCCCATAGCCGGTAGTGGTCATGGTTTCCGTAGCCCATTGCAGGCTTTCCAAGAAGGTGCGCGGCGACCCCTCGAAATGCTCCATGCCGGTCATATAAATCAAGGCCATGACCACGAGAGCGGCCGGCAGGGCGGCGACGAAGAGGAGCAGACGCCGAGTCGATCGTGAGATATTGATTGCCATGTTTGGATAAGGGTCTGACGTTCAGGTGGGGATGGCTTCAGGCATGGCTAAGAGGCGAGATGGGAAGGGATGGTGTTGCTCACACCGCCAACCGATAGCCGATGCCCTGGACCGTCAGGATGAAGCGTGGATGCATAGGATCGTCGCCCATTTTTTGCCGCAGATGACCAACGAGCACCCGAAGATAATGGGTGTCCTCCTGGTGTCCACTGCCCCAGACCTCGCGGAGGATTTGCTCATGGGTCAGGACCTGGCCCTGGCTGGCTACGAGGAGGCCGAGGAGGGCAAATTCCTTGCGCGATAGGGATACCAGGGCGCCATCGACCATGACCTCGCGCCGCCCCAGATCGACACGCAACCCAGGTGACTCGAACACGGCCGAGGCCGCCGCCTGGCGTTCCTCCTTGCGCAGCAGAACCCTGACCCGGGCCATGAGTTCGCCAATGCCAAAGGGCTTGGTGACATAGTCGTTGGCACCGGCGTCCAGGGCCTGGATTTTCTCGGTCTCGGAGGCCCGCACCGACAGCACCAGGATGGGAATGGCCGACCAGGCCCGCAGGCGACGGATGAAATCCAGGCCATCGAGATCGGGCAGCCCCAGATCCAGGATCACCAGGTTGGGTGGCGTGGCCGCGCAGAGGCTAAGTCCTTCCTCGCCGAGGCGCGCCTCCCACACCTGGTAGCCCTGGGCCTCCAGGCTGATGCGCACGAATTTGCGGATTTGTGCCTCATCCTCGACGATCAGCAGGGTCTCGATTCCACTCGTCATCGCTGTCATGGTTTGGCCTCCGGACTGGCGAGGGGTAGACTGAGCCGCATCCGGGTTCCCCTTCCCGAGGGCCCCGGCAGCGCCAGGACTTGGCCGCCGTGGGCGCCGATCATGCCCCGGCAGATGGCCAGGCCCAGGCCACTGCCGACGCGGTTGTCACGATCTCCCCGCCGCACCGAGTAGAACATGTCAAATACCGCCTCTCGTTCGCTCTCCGGGATGCCGGGACCTTGATCACGCACCTCGATCCAGATCTCGTCCCCGGCCCGCTCGGCCTGGATACCAATCTGGCCCTGTTCGGGGGAAAATCGCGCGGCGTTATCCAGCAGATTGATCAGGGCTTGCTCGATCAGGGAACCATGGACCCACAGCAGGGGCAGGTCATCGGGAATCTGTACCATTACCTGCAAACCCTCAAGGACGTCCGTGAGTCGGGCGATGGCGCTGGCGATGATGTCGTGCAGGTCCACCCAGTCCCGGTGCAGATTCAGCTTGCCCTGACCGATGCGGGTCATGTCCAGCAGGTTTTGGATATGGCGATCCAGGCGTTGGGCCTCGGCCGCGACCATGGCTAACAAGTCCCGGCGATCCCCGACACTGAAGGAATCGCCATATTCCAGCAAGCTGGTGGCCGAGCCGATAATAGAGGCCAGGGGGGTACGCAGATCATGGGAGACGGAGGACAACAGGGCCGAACGCAACTGCTCCGTCTCCGAGATGAGCTTGGCCTGTTCGAGATCCGCCGCCAGCCGGATGCGGTCGAGGGCCATGGCTGCCTGATCGCACAGGCTACGCAGCGACTCGATTTGGTCTGGATCAGCCTGCCCCGTCATCGTCACCAGACCAATGGTCCCCCTGTCCGTCGCCAAGTGGTGGAAGACCCAGTCGCCCCTCACCAGGGGCTTTCGTCCCACCTCATTCCATGCAGCGATCAATTCTTCCGGGGCCAGTAGCCGGTCATCACCCCGTCTGCGGCGCTCCCTTGGCGGATCCTTGCCCTCGGTGATCAGGATGCGGATCGCGCCCGCCGCCCCCGGTCGCACCAAGGCAAGCTGATCGGCCAGGGCATCGAGCACCTCCTCTGTGTCCATGGCGGAGGCCAGGCGGCGGCTGAAATCATAGAGGTGAGAGATTCGCGCCAGGGAGGCGCGGCGCTCGGCCATTTCCTGGCGCATGCGGGAGGCCAGGTTGCCGGAAATAGCTGATACTAAAAGAAAAAATGCCAGGGTCGTTACGTCCCCATCGTCTGCCACCTTGAAGGTGTGATAAGGCTCGGTAAAGAAGAAATTAAAGGCGAGAAAGCTCAGGAAACTGGCCAGCAACGAGGGGCCTAGGCTGGCGCGGGCGGAAACGACGAGTACCCCGGTCAGGAAGAGGAGCGGGCGGCTGGCATGGGAGAAAAGCCCGGGCAGGAGGAAGGCGAGGGCAACTGTAACCGCCACGACCACCACGGCGAAGAGATAGGGCATCAGGGGCGCCCGGGCCTGGGCCTGGAACTCAAAGAAGTGGGTGTCCAGAGATGAAAAGACGGATAAGGCCAATAGCGCACCGGAATGGTCGAGGAGATATTTTTCTATATATTGCTTAGATATACTGGCCTAGTTGTCTAGCTCCGGGTGTAAAAATTTCATTAAAATTTTACGCAACTTTTATATGACTCCTTGGGGAGGGACTCGATAATCTTGCCTCATTCTTGAGCTAGGGGACCCGATATAGGACTTGGGCCGGTCCTGGCTACCCCCGCGAGGGCGGGTACGCACCCCTGGAACAATCTCTCCTCGGTCTTTGTCTCCTTATGCATTGGCGCGCCATTACTCGGCTGTTCGGCATCTTACTGGTGCTCTATAGCCTTAACTTCCTGCCCTCGATCGGCATTGCTTACTACTATGGCGATAGCCAGGAAGGGATCTTTTATAACTCGTTTCTCCTGACCCTGGCGGCGGGAGGGCTCCTCTGGCTACCCAATTGGCATGCGCACCAAGAGCTCTCGGTGCGCGATGGCTTTCTGGTGGTCACCCTCTTCTGGATACTGCTCGGGGTGGTTGGGGCCCTGCCCTTCATGTTCGGACTGCATTGGAGCCTGACGGACGCGGTCTTCGAATCCATCTCCGGTTTCACCACCACGGGCGCCAGCATTATCGCCAGTGGTATCGACCAACTGCCACCCTCCATCCAATACCACCGTCAGCAACTCAACTTTCTCGGGGGTATGGGCATCGTGGTCCTGGCCGTCGCTGTGCTGCCTCTGCTGGGGGTCGGTGGCATGCAGCTCTACCGGGCCGAGTCCTCGGGGGTCTCCAAGAACGAAAAGTTGACGCCCCGCATCGCCGAAACGGCCCGCTCCCTCTGGCTGGTCTATTTCGTCCTCACCCTCGGTTGCGCTCTGGCCTTTTGGGCTGCGGGTATGAGCCTTTTCGATGCCATTGGCCATTCCTACGCGGCCGTCGGGACCGGCGGCTTCTCGACCCATGATGCCAGTTTTGGCTATTGGAACAGCCCGCTAATTGAGGGTATCGCTATCTTCTTCATGATCGCCGGGGGCGCCAATTTTGCCGTCCATTTCCTCGCCTGGCAACGCCGGTCGCTTTGGCCCCTGGTCCGGGATTCGGAGGTACGGGCCTACGTCCTCATTTTCCTGGTTTCGAGCCTCTTCGTCGCCGCCACCCTGGCCCTGACCGGGACTTACGACAATGGCTGGCAGGCCTTGCGCCATGGCGCCTTCCAGGTCGCCTCTATCTTGACCAGTACGGGCTTTACTACCGCGGTCTTCGCCGACTGGCCCCTCTATCTGCCCCTGGTATTGGTCACCCTCTCCTTTATTGGCGGCTGTGCCGGCTCCACGGCGGGTGGGATCAAGGTCGTGCGGATCCAATTATTGGGTAAGCTCGGCCTGCGACAACTCTTTCTGCTCGCTCATCCCCAGGCCGTAACGCACATCAAGCTGGGCCGGCGGCCGGTCTCGGATCAGATCTTGTTCTCGGTCTGGGGCTTCTACGTCCTCTACATCTCCAGCACCCTGCTCTTGACGATCGCCATGATGGGGGCTGGCCTGGACTTTGTCTCTGCCTTTGGCGCAGTCCAGGCCACCATCAATCTCTGTGGGCCAGGTCTGGGCAAGGTCGCCGTCACCTTTGCTGAGGTCAATGACACGGTCAAATGGCTGGGATCATTCGCCATGTTGTTGGGCCGGCTTGAGATTTTCACACTCCTGATCCTCTTCCTGCCGGCCTATTGGCGGCATTGATACCCGCTATGCCGCGGAGTCGGGCTAATAAACCATGAAAATCGTTATCCTCGGTGCGGGCCAGGTTGGCCGTACGGTTGCCCATAGCCTCGCCAGCGAGGATAACGACATCACGGTTGTCGATCGCGATCCCCAACTGTTGCAGCTCCTCCAGGAGCGTCTTGACCTGCGCACGGTTACGGGTCATGCCGCTTACCCGGAGGTGCTGATCGAGGCCGGTATCCAGAACGCCGATCTCATTTTGGCCGTCACCAATAGTGACGAAACCAACATGATCGCCTGCCATCTCGCCTATACCTTGTTTCGCACCCCCACGCGGTTGGCGCGGGTACGAGACCCCAACTATCTCGCCCACCCCAAACTTTTCTCCCCCACCGCTATCCCCATTGACTATATCGTCAGCCCCGAACGGTTGGTTGCCATTTTTATCCTGCACCTAATCGAACAGCCGGGTTGTTTGCAAATCCTCGACTTTTTTGATGGTCAGGCGCAATTGGTGGCGGTGCGGACCACGGCGGGAAGCCCCATGGTGGGACGGTCACTGCTTGTTCTGGCGAGCCGGGTTCCCGACGCGGAGTGCCGACTGGTGGCCATCTACCGGCGTGGCCGGGTCATCATGCCGGAGGGCGCCACGCGTATCGAGGTAGATGACGAGATTTTTTTCCTCGCGGTCAGCCCAGACATCCCCAAATTCGTCGGTGCCTTCCATCAATCCCGGGGGCCCTATCACCGGGTCATGATCGCGGGAGGCGGGAATATCGGCAAGCAATTGGCGGAGCGCATCGAGACCCATCACCAAGTCAAGATCATTGAACGGGATGCCAGCCGTTGCCAATATCTGGCCGAAGGTCTGAAGAGTACCCTTGTCCTCCGCGGCGACGCGGGTGACGCGGACCTGCTGCGGCGGGAGGATATCGCCAACATTGACGTCTTCTGCGCCCTGACCAACGACGAGGAGGCCAACATCCTGTCGGCGACTCTGGCCAAGCGGTTGGGGGTACGTAAGACCATCGCCATTGTCAATAGTCCCAACTATGTCGATCTGGTGCAGGACACCGCCATCGATATTGCCGTGTCCCCAGCCCAGGTCACCATCGGCGCTCTGCTCACCCATATTCGCCGCGGCGACGTGGAGGCGGTTTATTCACTTCGGCGTGGTGCTGCCGAGGCTATAGAGCTCACCGTCCATGGGGATAGTCGCTCTTCCCGCGTCATTGACCGCCCCCTAGCCAAACTGGCGCTGCCGCCAGGAGTCAGCATCGGCGTCATTGCCCGCCAGAACCAAATTATCTTTCCTCACCACGATAGCCGCATCGAGCCAGAGGACCGGGTTGTCCTGTTTCTGGCCGACAAACGCCAGATCAAGGCCGTTGAGCGACTCTTTGATGTCACTTTTTCATTTCTTTAAGTGCCATTCATGAATCCGGAAAAGGTGGTCTTTGCCTTCTTCATCATCCTTTCCCTGACCCTCAACTTCGGCTTCTTTATCGGCGACGTGGACAATCCGGCGCATCACGATGCCTGGCAACTCTTCGCGACCCTGGTAGTAAATGCCATCGCCACTGTTCTCAAGTTTGGCGACCGCAGCCAGATGGGGGCCGTGCTCCTGGCCACCAGCCTGGCGGCCATACTCCAACTGATCGCCGCCGCGGTCGTCTGGACCGCGGCGGCCCATATCGCGCCATTAGGTCTGGTGCCCGGGGTGATGGCCAGCATCGTCTCCCTGAGTGGTGGCGCCATGATTGCTAATGTCATCTCGGTCGTGCTACTGGTTATCGAGACGGTCATGTTGCGGCGCTGACAGAGGCCATTGCCATGGCGAGGGATGTGGAGTCCGCCTAATCTCGTCGCGTTTTGCCCTGCCGACCCTCATGGCCGGCGTTCCCCGCCTGCTTGCTCTCGCTCCCAGCCTGCCCGTAGCGGCGATTCTGTTAGAATCCGCACACGCTTGAGCCCCCTGGGCTTGCCAAACCCGCTTATCCATCAGCCTAACGGGATCTCACCCATGTCCGAGACACAGATCAGCGATCTCGCCGCCTACATGCGGCAGGTCGGCGAGCGGGCCCGGTCCGCCTCGCGCCAGTTGGCCAGGGCCGAGACGGCCGCCAAAAATGGGGCACTGCTGGCGATCGCCGAGGATCTGGATGCGAATCGCAGGGATCTCATGGCGGCCAACCGGCAAGATCTGGAGGTGGGGGTGGCCCAAGGGCTGGGCGCGGCCCTGCTGGATCGCCTGGAGCTGACCCCGGGGCGGATCGATGCCATGATCGCGGGGTTGCGGGAGGTCGCGGCCCTGGCGGACCCCGTGGGGGCAATTTTCGATCTCAACTACCGGCCCTCCGGGATTCAGGTCGGGCGGATGCGGGTCCCCTTGGGTGTGGTCGGCATCATCTACGAATCCCGGCCCAACGTGACCGCGGACGCGGCGGCACTCTGTCTCAAATCCGGCAATGCCACCGTTTTGAGGGGTGGTTCCGAGGCCTTTCATTCCAATCAGGCGATTGCCGCTTGCATCCAGCGCGGCCTGGCTTCGGCCGGGTTGCCAGAGGACGGGGTCCAGGTCCTCGCCACCACCGACCGCGCTGCCGTGGGCGCCCTGATCACCATGCCCGAATACGTGGATGTCATCATCCCCCGCGGCGGCAAGGGCCTCATCGAGCGTATCAGCCGCGAGGCGAGGGTGCCGGTTATCAAGCATCTGGATGGCATCTGCCATGTCTACATCGACGATAAGGCCGACCCGGCCAAGGCCCTCCCCATCGTCATGAACGCCAAGACCCAGCGCTACGGTACCTGTAATACCCTGGAGACCCTGCTAGTTGCTGAAGGAGTCGCGGCGGGCCTGCTGCCCGGAATTGCGGTAGCCCTGCTTAAAAAGGGCGTCGAGCTGAGGGGTTGCCCCCGGACTTGCGGGCTCGTCCCCCAGGCGCTCCCGGCGACCGAGGCGGACTGGGACACTGAATATCTGGCGCCCGTCCTGTCGATTCGGGTGGTGGCGGACCTGGACGAGGCCATGGACCACATCGCCCGGCATGGGTCCCAGCATACTGATTCTATCGTTACCGAGGACTACAGTCGGGCTCGGCGATTCCTGCGTGAGGTGGACAGTAGTTCCGTCATGGTCAACGCCTCCACCCGTTTCGCGGATGGCTTCGAATACGGTCTGGGTGCGGAGATCGGCATCAGCACCGATAAGTTTCACGCCCGCGGCCCGGTTGGCCTGGAGGGTTTGACGTCGGTGAAATTCATTGTTCTGGGCAACGGCGAGGTGCGGGCTTGATCCTGGCCCCGAGGATCGCCCGGCGGGTTTTACTGCCGGCATGATGGGAGTCCTCGGTGGCACCTTCGACCCCGTACATTTCGGCCATCTGCGGCCGGCACTGGAGGTGCGCCAGGATCTTGGGCTTCGGGAGGTACGCCTAATCCCCTTGCATCGTGCTGTGCATCGCCCCCAGCCCCTGGCTAGTCCGGCCCAGCGGCTTGCCATGTTGAAGTTGGCCGTGGCGGGTGAACCGGGTATGTGTATCGATGACCGGGAGTTGAGGCGCCCGGGCGCTTCCTATACCTACGAAACCCTGGTAGAACTGCGCTCGGAACTGGGCCCGGAGGAGGGGATTTGTCTGCTGCTTGGCGCCGATGCCTTTGCTGGTTTTCTCTCCTGGCATCGGCCAGATGACATCTTGAGTTTGGCCCATCTGGTGGTTATGGGACGCCCCGGGGATACCCACTGCGTTACTGCGGCCAAGGATGAAGACCTGCGTACCTGGGCCGCACCGCGACTGTGCTCGTCGTCATCCCGGTTGGCAGAGGTCCCATCCGGGCGCATCTGGTTCCAGGATGTGACCTCACTAGCCATCTCGGCGACCCGCATTCGCCGCCTGGTGGCCTTGGGCCTAAGCCCCCGCTATTTGCTACCCGATGCCGTGATCGCCCTCATCGTGGGCGATAATCTCTACCGGTGACCCCCTGGCTTCAGTAACCAGGGGTCCACGTGCAACCAACCCCTCGCAACCTTCCACCCCTAAGGAGAACGCCTTGGAGCTCGATCAACTCAAGCAACTGGTACTGGACACCCTGGATGATATGAAGGCCCAGGATGTGCAGGTGCTGGATGTGCGCGGCAAAACCGCGATCACCGATCTCATGGTCGTCGCCTCCGGTACCTCCGAGCGGCACGTCAAGGCGATCGCCGAGACCGTTGCCTTTCGCGCCAAGGAGGCGGGGGAGAACCCCCTGGGTAGCGAGGGGTTGAGCGAGGGGGAATGGGCCCTGGTGGATCTCAATATCGTGCTGGTTCATGTCATGCTGCCCAAGGTCCGCGATTTCTATGCCCTCGAGCGACTCTGGTCCGCCACCGAGGCCACTCGTAAGGCCGCGCTGCTCGGCAATTAGAGGGCGATGACATGGCCAGCAACTTCTCCCGGGTTGCCCTGATCGCTGCCCTTGCTCAAAATCGCGTGATCGGCAGGGGCAACCAATTGCCATGGCATCTGCCGGCGGACCTGGCTCACTTCAAGCGTCGCACCCTGGACAAGACCCTCATCATGGGTCGCCGCACCTGGGAGTCCCTGCCGGGTTTGCTGCCCCGGCGGCGCCATATCGTTGTGACCCGTAACCCAGACTATCAGGCCCCGGGCTGCCTGCTTGCATACACGCCGGAGGAGGCGCTGGCAATGGCGGGGGGCGAACAGGAGGTCATGGTTATCGGTGGCGAAGCCATCTTTCGCGCCCTGCTGCCCCGTGCGGGGCGGCTTTATCTGACGCTGGTCGATACACGGATCGAGGACGGGGATGTCTTCTTCCCTCTCTGGGCTCCGGCGGAGTGGCAGGAGTTTGAACGGGAGGACAGGGCGAAGGACGAGGCGAATCCCTTCAACCTGAGCTTTGTCAGTCTCGAGCGGGTGAAGGGCTAATCTCCCAGGGACCCTATGGGGCAATCCAGGGAGATGGGCTCGATATTCTTCTTCTTGCGGATCGGGATGGCTGTGAGCGAGCGGCCCCAGAGGCAGCCGGTATCCAGAGCCCAAATGTTGTCCTTAGCCATGTAGCCGAGCGCCGACCAGTGGCCGATGACGAGACGGAAGTCGATGCTGGCGCGCCAGGGTATCTCGAACCAGGGGATGTAGGGCTTGGTCTGAGTACCCACCGGGCCCTTTTCCTTGAGCCCCAGGGTGCCATCCGGCAGGCAATAGCGCATCCTCGTCATGCAATTGGTGATGAAGCGTAACCGGTCCATGCCTTTCAGGGAGGGTGACCAGCGATCTGGCAGGTTCCCATACATAGCATGGAGGAAGTCCCGGTAGTCGGGACCGCGCAGGACGGCTTCCACCTCGCTGGCGCAGGCAAGGGCCTGCAGCAGATCCCATTGGGGGGCCAGGCCGGCATGGACCATGGCGAAGTCCTTGCTGGCGTCGTAATGCATGAGGGGCTGGTGGCGCAACCAGTGCAGAAGGTCCTCGCGATCGGGGGCCATCAATACATCGTGGAGGCTACTCATGGAGGCGGTCTTGTCACTACCCGCACCCAGGGCCAGGAGATGGAGATCATGGTTGCCCAGCACAATCACGGCGGACTCGCCCAGGCTCCTGACATAACGCAAGACGCCCAGGGAATCCGGGCCCCGATTAACGAGATCACCGACCAACCAGAGCTGATCCTGACCGGGATTGAATTCCAGCTTATCGAGCAGCCGCCGGAAGGGGTCGTAACAACCCTGAATGTCACCTATGGCGTAAGTGGTCATGAGTCATGGAGGTCATGAAGGGTGGCGGCCAGGAACCCAGCGAGCCTGTCAATGCAGACGCATTGGCGTGGAAAGGGAAAAGGGTTCGATAGGGGCGGCAAAGCGGGTGCCATCGTCGGAGATCATGCCGTAGCTGCCGTGCATCGTCCCCACGGGGGTCTCCAAAAGGGCCCCGCTGGTGTAACGGAAGGTTTCCCCGGGTTCCAGATGAGGCTGCTCTCCGACGACCCCATCACCCCGGACCTCTTGCACCCTGCCGTTGGCATCGGTGATAACCCAATGGCGGTCAAGGAGGCGAGCTGCCGTTAGGCCGATATTCTGGAGGGTGATGGTGTAGGCAAAGGCGTAACGGTCCTTTTCCGGTTGGGATTGCTCCAGGATATAGAAACTCTGGGCCCGGACGGATATTTGGTAACGTGGGTCTTGATCGGAAGGCATGGCTAGGAACCCCAGGAAACATGGCTGCAGAATAAGGGGCTGATCCAGGAAATACAATGGCCGGCGAGGCCTGGTTTCTGATCTGGAGTCTGGCGTGGGATCCTTTAGGACCAAGGGAAAATGCGTGGGGCGCGAGGGCGAGAAATGGGGGATAATTATTCCTTCACTGGTTCGGCCCTCATGTCTGCACGTTAGCGTCATCGGGAGTCAACCCCTTGTTTCATTTCTTCCCACCTCTGGTTGTTACCCCCGCCCGATGAGCCTTACCCCTCGCCGTCGCAAGCGCGACCCCTTGAACATGCTGATTTTGGCCGTCGTGATCGGAATGGCCGTTACCCTCTTCTACCAGGTCCAGGTCTATTATGGCGCGGATCGCATTCCCTTCGCCCGGCAGGCGCCGGTTGATCGTGTGTTTGGGGGCTAGGAATCGCGCATGAACATTTCCTCCAGAGGCACAAGGCATGGCTGACAAAATCCGCGTCGCCGTTATTGGTGTCGGTTATTTGGGGCGATTTCACGCCTTGATCTACTCACGCCTGCCCGGCGTGGAGTTGGTCGGCGTCCTTGATACGGATCTGGATCGAGCGAGGCAAGTCGCCCAGGAAACGGGTTGCGCTGCCTTCGACAGCCTGGATGGCATCGCCGACCGGGTCGATGCTGTCTCTGTCGTGGTACCAACGACCGCCCATCTGGCCGTGGCCGAGCCTCTACTGGGGCGCGGCATCCATATGTTGCTGGAAAAACCCATCGCGGCGACTCGAGAAGAGGGCAGGCGCATTGTCGATCTGGCTGATCGAGGAGGGGCCATTCTCCAGATCGGCCACCTGGAGCGCTTCAATGCCGGCGTCATGGCCCTGGCGGAGCACATCGAGCATCCCCGTTTCGTCGAGACCCAGCGCATGGGGGAGTTTCTCGAGCGGGCCACGGATGTGGACGTGGTCTCGGATCTCATGATCCACGACATCGATATCATCCTGTCGCTCGTGGATTCGGAGTTGAAGTACGTGTCCGCCGTAGGCACGCCCGTTCTGACGAATCGCGTGGATATCGCCAACGCTCGCCTGGAGTTCGCCAATGGGGCCGTCGCCAACGTGGTGGCGAGTCGGGTCTCGGATCGCAAGACCCGGCGCATCCGAGTCTTTCAGGATCGCAAATATTTATCTCTCGACTTTATCGAACAGACCATCGATATCGCCTATCCCCATTTGGTACCCGGAGCGACGCGGCCCGAGATCGTCCGCGAGCGAATCAAGGTCGAGCCGGTCAAACCCCTGGATCGCGAAATCGAGGACTTCGTCGCCTGTGTTCGCGAGCATCGCCGGCCCCTGGTGGATGGACGCGTGGGCCTCGAGGCCTTGGATGTAGCCCTCAAGGTCAGGGATTGCATGGGCTATTAAGTCGGGCTATTCCTTCGAGCATAGGTAGAGAATCTCGATATTATCCTCGCGGGCCTGACGCTTGGTAACTTTGAGTGAATTTTGTCCCATGGATTTGCAATGGGCATTCGCCGCCCTGGCCGCCTCTATATAGTTATTGGCTATGATTTGCCAATGGTCGGAGTCGACTCGAGTGGGGCCACTACTGCTTGCGCAGGCACTCAACACCAGGGTTATGGCCAGACTCGCGAACAGGGCATTTCGTGGGATTTTCATGATATCACCGGGTATTAGCGCTTGAGGTAGGGATTGCGATTTAACGTTAGTGCGTAACACCGGCACGCCAATAGTAGCAGCATGCCTTCTCCAGCACGTCCATGTGACGATTTAAGTCATGGAGTTACGCACTCAAAGAGGTAATTGGCTGATAGGTTAGTTTTATCGGCTTCCTGCATTAAGTAGCTGGTTTTATCGTATTTAGCACATTCCCTGTCAGCGATGGCCCGTGCCTCTTCGGGACGTTTTAGACTGGCATCAACGACCACATTCTGACCATCCGACAGAAGAACTTCCGGGGCACAGCCCATCAAGAAAAATGGCAGTACCAGCACCAGCGGTTTAATGAGTTTTTTCATTTTGTTGTTCCGGCAGGATGCTCCGTCTCGGCAGGTTTCTCCGCGGGTGCTATGCAAAAAAAGTAGGCTGCGGCCCAGGGGTTACTCGCGTCCGATTTACGCACCAACCTGGCGGTCTTATTGGATTTAGCGCACTCCTGCTCCGCCAGTGCTTGTGCCGCTTCTGCGGATACGGAAGGCGGGGCATAAACAACGACGTTATCCGTTGAGGAACTGATGATTTCCGGTACGGCAGCACAGCCCACAAGTAGGGCCGCCAATGCTGGCATGATAAATTTCATGAAAGCTCTCCTATTATTTCAGCGGGGTGGAAAGGTGGGGCGCTTGAGTAATGAAGTTGGCAACAAGGCATCCTTAATTAACGAGCCGTCGTTCCAGGGGGGTGTGCCCGCGGGTAGGGGAGGTCAGGGACTTCCCTCCCGGTCTTCCATAATTTTGGGCGTCGGCGGACGGCAGTGATGGTGCGGCGCCATGTCCACCTTTCACCAGAGTACTTGTCGGCGCACGCATCTCGTATCGAGACCCCGCCCCGCACATTTTACGGCACACCTGAAAAAGAAAAAGCCACATATAGCGGCTAATTGACAGATACGCGACCTGGCGCCAGAGCACTTGTCGGCGCACGATGACCGGATCGCCACCAAGCCGCAAGTGGTGGCGGACCTGTCAGGTAATATAGGGGAAAACGTATGCACACTTTCCGGCACACCGGAAAAAGAAAAAGCCGCATAATGCGGCTAAGTACTTGATTAATTGGCGCGCCCGGAGAGATTCGAACTCCCGACCCCCTGGTTCGTAGCCAGATACTCTATCCAACTGAGCTACGGGCGCTTATTCAAGCTGCACATTATCCCGAAGGGGCTGAAGGTCGTCAAGCGCGGCGTAGGCCAAGGCGAGCGCGGCTAACGGGGCACCCGAACACGACCTAAGCGCGGTTGTTGTCGTTTCAGCCAGCCTTGTGGCGCTGCCTGGCGAGAACCAGGGACAAGGGTTCCGGCGCGAGGCGGTTGATGCAGGGGTGGCGCAGCGAGGTCATGATCGCCGGGGTCTTGCGGTTTGGGAGTCGCCCCAAGCCAGAATGGACCCTGATCTTCCGCTTCGCTACCATGGCGTCATCGTGGACAGACCCTCTGGTACTAGCGTGCAGTTACCTCTTACACCTTCCGAACATACCGTTGTGATCCTAGGGGCCAGCCCTAAGCCGGCGCGCTATGCCTATCAGGCCTTGCGGCTGTTGGATGACATGGGCTACCGGGTAATGCCGGTCCATCCTAATTTCGATCAGATCGACGGCATTCCGGTGGTTTCGCACCTCGGTGCTATCCAGGATCCGGTTCATACCTTGACGCTTTATGTCGGGCCTGAGCGCAGCCGGAGCCTGATCGCGGACATGGTCGCTCTGGCCCCCGGTCGGGTAATCCTCAACCCCGGTACGGAATCGCCAGAGCTGGAAGAGGCCCTGATTCTGGCAGGTATACCCAGCGAACGGGCCTGCACCTTGGTCTTGCTGCGTACGGGCCAGTTTTAGGCTAGGGCGGTGGCCGAGCGCGAAACCTATGGTCTGGATGACCTGCTGGGCATCCTGGCACGGTTGCGTGATCCCAAGGGGGGCTGTCCTTGGGATCGACAGCAGGATTTTCGTAGCCTGCTGCCCTATGTCCTGGAGGAGGCCTACGAGGTTGCGGAGGCTATTGACCAGGGGGATATGGTTGCCCTGCGTGATGAGTTGGGTGATCTCTTATTTCAGATCGCCTTCCAATCGCGCTTGGGACAAGAGAGCGGCCATTTCGATTTCCCGCAGGTAGTGGATGCCATCTGCGCCAAGATGATCCGGCGCCATCCTCATGTCTTTGCCGAGCTGGATCTCGTGGATGCGGCGGCGGTGACTGCTCATTGGGATAGCATCAAGGCGGGCGAACGGGCACAAAAACCAGCTGAGACCCCGCTGGGTTTGCTCGATGGCGTGGCCCAGGCCTTACCGGCCCTGGTGCGGGCGGAAAAGCTGCAGCGTCGCGCGTCGCGGGTTGGCTTTGACTGGGATCGGGCCACGGAGGTGCTCGATAAGGTGAGGGAAGAGGTGGAGGAGTGCGCCGAGACCCTGGTCGAGGGTGCCAGCCCTCAGGCCCGTGTCCATGAGGTGGGTGATCTGCTCTTCGTCGCCGTCAACCTGGCCCGCCATCTGGGCGTGGATGCCGAGCAGGCGTTGCGGGCCGCTAATCACCGTTTCGAAAGGCGATTTCGCTCTATTGAGCAGGCCCTGCGCACCCAAGGCCGCGCGCCAGGTATTGAGGTCAGGGCGGAGATGGAGCGTCTTTGGGCGGCAGCCAAGGCGGAGGGATAGGGATACCCTTGGGGCTTCTGGAGCCAGTCCATTGATAGCTATCTCAATGCCAGCAGTGGCTTAGACCGGTTTCATCATTTCTATCCGTATGATCATTTCCTCATGAGCTACCTGGACCACATTCGCGCCTGCAACCGCTGGAACCCCAGCCAATTCGTCCCATTTCGGGTCGATGGTGAACAGGTCGGTCTGATAAGACGTGACTTTGTTTCCCATCTGCAGGATTGGCCAGAGATCCTGAGTGTCGGGGAGGATGGCGTCGTTTGGGTACTGGCTGCCAGGGATCTGGAGGAGCGCTCCCGGGTACTGCACGAGCTCCTCGAGGACCTTCATACCCGGGGTGTCATCGGTCATATTCATGGAGAACGCTACCCGGTGTCCGCCAAGGACCGGCTCCAGCCGCGCCTGCTGATCGATCGTTCCGCCGCACCCTATTTTGGGGTAAGGGCTTATGGTCAACACCTCAACGGCTTTGTACGTTCCCAGGATGGCATCAAGCTCTGGGTCGCGCGCCGCGCCGCCGATCGACGCGTCTATCCTGATCATCTGGATAATCTCGCCGCGGGTGGTCTGCCCTGGGGCCTGGGTCTGACCGAGAATATTCGCAAGGAATGCCAGGAAGAGGCGGGGATGCCCGAGTCCCTCTCGTCTCGGGCGGTGGCGGTTGGGGCCGTGACCTACTGCGTGGAGGGTCCACATGGCCTCAAGCCGGATGTCATGTATTGCTATGACCTGGAGTTGCCGGGGGATTTCCGTCCAGTCAACACCGATGGCGAGGTGGCGGGGTTCGAACTGCAGCCCATCGAAGAGGTGATGACCAGGGTCCGGGACACCGACGACTTCAAGATCAACTGCAATCTGGTCATCATCGACTTCCTGATCCGGCATGGCTACATAAGCCCTGACGAACCGGATTACCTGGATCTGATTCAGGGGCTGAGGTCGCCCTTGCCCTGAGCGCAAGGCCAATCTCCAGCCGGGCTTCAAGAAACAAACCCAAGCTACTGCCAGATCATATATGTTCCCTCCTCGCCATCCCACTACCGCCGTCCGGGTCGGTCCTATCCAGATCGGGGGCGGCGCGCCCCTGGTGGTCCAGTCCATGACCAATACGGATACAGCGGATATCGCCGCTACTGTCAGCCAGGTCGCGGAATTGGCCCGGGCTGGTTCGGAACTGGTGCGCCTCACGGTCAATAACGAAGAGGCTGCCCGCGCCGTCCCGGTCATTCGCGAGGCCTTGGATGCCGAAGGGCTGGAGGTCCCGTTAATTGGGGATTTCCACTTTAATGGCCACCGACTGCTCAGCGACTACCCTGACTGTGCTCAGGCTTTGGCCAAGTACCGCATCAACCCGGGCAATGTAGGGCGCGGCGAGAAGCGCGATAGCCAGTTTGCCACCCTGATCGAGCTCGCCATTCGCTATGACCGGCCGGTGCGCATCGGCGTCAATTGGGGCAGCCTTGATCCGGAATTGGTGGCACGCCTCATGGACGCCAATGCCCGTTTGGCCCAGCCGCGGACGGTGCGGGAAGTGACTTACGAGGCTATGGTCACCTCCGCCTTGGAGAGTGCCCGTCAGGCCGAGGACATCGGACTGGGGCGCGACCGCATCATCCTCTCCTGCAAGATGAGCGGGGTCCAGGATCTGATTACCGTCTATCGCCGTCTGGCCGCGGGTGGCGATTATGCCCTGCATCTGGGCCTGACCGAGGCGGGAATGGGCGCCAAGGGCATCGTGGCCTCGACCGCCGCGCTGGCCGTGCTCCTCCAGGAGGGGATTGGGGACACGATTCGCGTCTCTCTGACCCCCGAGCCTGGCGCGCCGCGCAGCCGCGAGGTCGAGGTGGCCCAAGAGATCCTTCAGGCCCTGGAACTGCGGGCCTTCGCGCCCCAGGTCACGGCCTGCCCCGGGTGTGGACGTACCACCAGCACGGCCTTTCAACAACTGGCCATGGATATCCAAGATCATTTGCGGCAACGCCTGCCCCAATGGCGCCGAGACTACCCCGGCGTGGTGTCCATGCGGGTGGCCGTCATGGGCTGCGTTGTCAACGGTCCGGGTGAAAGCAAGCACGCCAACATCGGCATCAGCCTCCCTGGCAATGGCGAGCGACCCGCCGCCCCCGTCTATATCGATGGCGAGAAGATAGCCACGTTGAAGGGAGAGGGCATTGCCTGGGATTTCATTCGCATGGTGGATCAATATGTGACGGAACATTACGCCACATAACTGAGATGGGCTGAAGCCGGGGTCCCGCCATAACCCCCCCCTAGGCCGGCATTATCGACACCACCCGGTGATGAAACCGGGGGGAATCCGGTTCGACCGTCAGGCCATCGGCATCGGCGTACTGGGTAATGCCGATAATGAAGGGCGGCATCTGGGCGACACTGACCCGGCATTGGGTGCCGGCTGGATCTATGACCGGATGGCGAAGAGCCTCGGCCATTTGTGCGGCGGCGGGGGCCGGTCCATCGTGCCGGTAGAGGGCCTCGTTCAGCAGGATGGCGGTGCGCGAATCCACGCGCAGGATGCAGCGTGTATCCGCCCCCGCCAGTTTCCCCATGCCGCTGTAGGAGCGGGTCTTGCCGGTGGTGGAGCCCCATTGGGGAGCTAGATCGCTGAGAAAGGCGATCAGCCCCTGATCCACGATCAGGGCATTAGCCACGGCAAGCAGGCAGCGGGCATTCGCTGCCGCCAGGTTTGCTGCGCTTTCCATGGGTTTTCCTTGTCGTTTATGGCTATTTCTTGCCTTTCTTCACTTTCCCAGAATTTGCTAGGTTGCCTTTTCCAGAATTTGCCACCGCCAAATTCTCATCTTCTGTCATGCGCTTACCACAGGCGACGTAACCGCTGTTCTCGCAGAATTTGCCGTCTTCAAGGGCGGTGCGGAGGGCATCGCGCAGTGTGGTCAGAACTTTGATGCGGGCGAAGGGCTTATCGTCGGCCTCAATCAGGGTCCAGGAGGCGGATTCCGTGCTGGTATAGACCACCATCTCGTTAACGGCGGCGCGATACTGGGGCGCCTTTTCCCGGTTACGCCAGTCCTCGGCGGTAATCTTATATTGCTTATAAGGTACCGCCTCCCGTGCCTTGAAGCGGGACAATTGTTCTTCGTCACTGACTTGTAGCCAGAATTTGACCAGGACCACGCCGTTCTCGACGAGTTGTTCCTCGAATTGATTAATTTCATCGTAGGCGCGGCGCCATTCGGTATCGGTCGCAAAGCCCTCGACGCGCTCCACCAGTACCCGGCCATACCAGGAGCGGTCAAAGATACTGATGTAACCATTGCGCGGAATATGACGCCAAAAGCGCCAGAGGTAATGATGGGCCTTTTCCTCGTCCGTGGGGGCGGCGATGGGAATGGCGCGGTAAAGCCTGGCGTCGATAGCGGTGGTGAAACGACGGATGGCGCCACCCTTACCACCGGCGTCAACGCCCTCGAAGACGATCACCAGGGAACGACGCTTCTTATAGGCCTCCCAGCACAAACCATTCAGCTCGCTTTGGAGCTTGGCCAATTCGCTACGATAAATATCCTGAGCCAGCTTTTGTTCCAGATCGAGTTGATCCAGTACCGTGACCTGGGCCTGAGGGCTATTGGGGAGTTCCAGTCCGCTCGAACTGGCTGGCGGCTCCAGGGTAGGCGGTTCGCTCAAACGCTGCTTGATGGCATGGAGCAAGGTTTTACCCATGGTCAAGTCACGGTAGCGGGTGTCTTCGGCCTCGATCAGATACCAGGGTGAGATGCCGCGATCGGTATGGCGGATCATGCGCTCTGCAACATACTCAAAGTGGGCATAGTGCTCCCGTTCCTTGCCCTTCTGCGGCAACATCTTCCAGCGGCTGCGGTCGTCGCGCTCCAACTCCTTGAGACGCACCTGCTGTTCTTCCTCAGACAGGTGAAACCAGAACTTGATGATCAGTGCTCCGTCCTGGATCAGCATGCGCTCGAATTCGACGATGCGGTTAAGTTCGCCGTCCAGCTCGGCATCGCTGCAGAGGTTATGCATCCGATGTTCCAGGGGCGCCAGGTACCAGCCGCCGAAGAGGATGGCGATCTCACCGCGGGGCGGCATGGAACGCCAGAAACGCCAGTAGCGCGGCCGCTGGCGTTCCTCGTCCGTCTCGTCCCAATAGGCGAAGGTCTGGATGCCGCGGGCATCGAGCCATTCGTGCAGGCGGTTGACCACCCCGCCCTTGCCTGCCCCCTCTACCCCGGCGATGAGGATGATGACCGGCATATCGGTCTGCAGGAGTTCGCGCTGGACCAGGAGCAACTGGGTGCGCAATTCTTCCTGTTCGTTGTTAAAGGTCTCTTTATCGACCTTGCGGCCAAGCTTGATGGCTTCGAACATGGGTTTTCTCCTTTAGAATATTGATAGTTATTATTTACTTGGTTTTTTTGGATGCTGCAATGGGTCTTGGCCGCCCATCGGTACCCACGGCGACGTAGGTAATATTGGCTACGGCAACATGATGGCGGCTCTCAGGGTCCATCTCGCGGCGGGCCCAGGCCCGGATCTCGACGCTGACCGAGGTGGTGCCCAAACGCTGTACCCGGGCATAAATGTCCACCAGATCACCCACGGCCACGGGGGAGACGAAGCGGAACTCATTGACCGCAATCGTGACCACGCGCCCTGCGGCAGCCTGAACAGCCACCGTGGCGCCGGCGATGTCAGCCTGGGACATCAGCCAGCCGCCGAAGATATCACCCGCGGCATTGGTATCGGCGGGCATGGCCAAGACCCGGATGGCCAGGCGCCATTGGCTGGGATCACCTTCGTCAAAGAGATTGGGATCGGGCATTGGAGTTCCGCTGATCATGGCCGTCAGGGTAGGGGTGATTTATGGCGGCGATTAGGTATCGCGATGCGGCTAACATGTTAACCCCATTGGGTCCGTATAGGGCGGATTCTGGCGCCGCCAGTGGTTTAAGGAAACTTTCTGTTAGACTTTACCCAGATTGCTGCGGGGCGCGGGGTGAGAGGTCCCCGGTAAATCGAGAACTTGGATAGAGATTATTCCGCCCCATCCTCACGGCGTAGCAGGAGAACCCCTTGCCCCTCCCTTGCCCGGCCCAACCCCTTCAACTCTGACTGGCTGCCCTGCGATCCTCACATCATGGCCTATTGGGTTACCTTGATGACCCTGGTGGACTCCACCTGGAGGCCGGACCTGGCCAATATGTACTTCAGGCTTGGCCTCAATTAGGCGTCAATTTAGTTTTGTGAAGGAGATTCCCGTGCTAGTGATCGCCTACCGGTGGCACTTCGTTTCCTCGATGCCCGGAAAATGGTAGCCAGCATGATGACCGACCCTATAATCACCAACGGCTCCTGGCGGGCCAGTTTGCGCCCCTTTTTCGATCGCAGCGTCATCGCCATGTGCTTTCTGGGCTTTTCCGCCGGGATTCCGCTCCTGCTGATCTTTTCCTCCCTGTCGCTCTGGTTGCGGGAGGCCGGGGTGGATCGCGGGGCCGTGACCTTCTTCAGTTGGGCGGCCTTGGGTTATTCCTTCAAGTTTGTCTGGGCACCGCTCATCGACCGCCTGCCTCTGCCGTTGCTGACGCGCTGGCTGGGGCGTCGACGGGCCTGGCTGCTGGTGTCCCAACTGGCCATCGCCAGCGCCATCCTGCTCATGGCGGCCACAGATCCGGCGCTAGGGGGCAGCAGCCTGACCCATATGGCCCTGGCGGCGGTGCTGCTGGGCTTCTCGGCGGCGACCCAGGACATCGTCATCGATGCTTACCGTATCGAGGCGGCGGAGACCAGCCTCCAGGCCATGATGTCGGCCACCTATATCGCCGGTTATCGCATCGGTATGGTCGTATCGGGGGCCGGGGCTCTGTATCTGGCCGCGGCCCTGGGTTCGACGTCGGAGCACTATGTCTTTGCAGCCTGGCACTGGACCTACATCGCTATGGCCGGAACCGCCCTGGTGGGCATCACCACCACCTTGCTGATCCCCGAGCCGGTATCCGGACGCGTGGATACCCGCCGCTACGGGGCCCGGGACTACTTCCGGCTGGTGATCGTCTTCGCCAGCGCGGCGCTGGCCTTCGTGGCGACCTTCTTCTTGAGTAGCGAGGGCGTTGGGGTCCTCCAGGCGGCGGTGGGGGAAGGGCCCTTGATGGGCTTCCTGCTCGAAAGCCTGCATTTCCTGCTGGCGATTCTAGCGGCGGGATCGATCGGCTGGTTGCTGGTCAGTTTGGGGGTGGTGGACCGGGCCATGGCCCGGGAGACCTGGGTTGCGCCTGTGTTGGACTTCTTCGAACGCTATGGCACCCGCACGGCCCTGCTGCTCCTGGCCCTGATCGGCCTTTACCGCATTTCGGACATCGTGCTGGGGGTGATCTCTAATGTCTTCTATCAGGACATGGGCTTCACCAAGACCCAGATCGCTACGGCGGTCAAGACCTTCGGCGTTGTCGTCAGCATCGCGGGCGGGCTCCTCGGCGGCCTCATGGCCAACCGCTACGGGGTCATGCGCATCCTCATGCTGGGCGCCATCCTGTCGGCAGGAACCAATCTCATCTATGTCTGGTTGGCCTGGGTGGGTAATGATGCCGCCGTGCTCTATCTGGCGGTGACGGCAGACAATCTGGCGGCGGGGCTCGCCAGCGCCGCCTTCGTGGCCTTCCTGTCGAGCCTGACCAGCGTCGCCTTCACCGCCGTCCAGTACGCCATCTTCAGCTCCCTCATGACCCTGCTGCCCAAGGTGCTGGGCGGCTACTCAGGCACCATGGTCGAGGCCATCGGCTATCCGGCCTTCTTTGTCTTCACCACCCTGATTGGTGTGCCCGTGCTGCTACTGGTCTGGCTGGCGGGGCGGCACCTGCACGGCACGCCCTGACAGGCTTCGCAAGCCTCTGGGCCATGCGGAGTTTCAGGCTCATTATCCAGCGATGAAATCGGGATTGCTGCGACGCACCAATTATGCGATTGTTGTGACGTTAAAGGCATGTGGCGATGGGTCAGGCTCAAGGCCACTTTACATGCTCTGCTCTCTTCGACTCGCGCCAGATGGCTGGGTAATGGAGCCAGGCGCGGATCGTCACCGGCACCGCGGGTGCCTCTTGCGGCTTGGGGCTGGGCCAGGAAGGACGGGTCCCGAGGTTTGGTTAAAAAAACCGGAATGTAATGATGATTACCACCCAAAAACGACCTTTCTTTCTGAATTTGATGGTGATCCGGCTCCCGGTAGCGGGGGTCATGTCCATTGGTCACCGCATTAGCGGCGTAGCCATGGTTTTCACTTTGCCCTATTTCATCCACCTCCTGGCACTCTCGGTATCCAACCCGGCGGGCTTTGACGAGGCGGCACAGTTGGTCGCCAGTTGGCCCTTTAAGGCCTTTCTGTTCCTCTTCCTGTGGGCCTTGATGCACCACTTCCTCGCGGGCATCCGCTATCTGCTGCTCGATATCGACGTCGGCATCGAAAAGCCCCTGTACGGTTACACGGCCTGGGGCGTACTGGCGGGTGGCCCTGTACTGGCCCTCATCCTGTTGGGAGCACTGTCATGAGCCGTCAAGCCTCGGGACTGCGGGCTTGGATTTTCCAGCGCGTGACCGCCATAGCCCTGTTCTTGTACTTTCCCTATCTCATACTCTCCCTGGCCTTTGGCCCGCCGGCGACCTATGCCGCCTGGGTGGCCTGGCTGAGCCAGCCCCTGGTGAGCGTGGGCCTCCTGATCTTTGTCGGCGTGCTTCTGCTCCATGCCTGGGTGGGCGTGCGTGATGCCATCATCGACTATGTGCACCCCACTGCCATCCGCGTTACGGCCTTGAGCCTGCTGGCGTTGGGGCTGATGGGCTGCGGTCTTTGGGCCCTCAAAGTCATCGTCCAGGTTGGCTAGGACTAGGCGAGCATTGAATACGAGAATGATATGTCATTAAACAAGCGAAACTTCGACGCCCTGATCGTGGGCGCGGGCGGGGCCGGGCTCAACGCGGCGATTCAATTGGCCAATGCCGATCTGCGCGTGGCTGTGGTCTCCAAGGTGTTCCCGACCCGCTCCCATACGGTGGCCGCCCAGGGTGGGGTCAACGCGGCCCTGGCCAATGTCCTGCCGGACAACTGGCATTGGCACATGTTCGATACCGTCAAGGGTTCGGACTACCTGGGCGACCAGGATGCCATCGAGTTCATGTGCCGGGAGGCCATCCCCACCGTTTATGAACTGGAACATGCGGGGGTGCCCTTTTCCCGCACCGACAATGGCAAGATCTACCAGCGTCCCTTCGGCGGCATGACCCAGAACTTTGGCGGCGATCAGGCCGCACGCACCTGCGCCGCGGCGGACCGTACCGGTCACGCCATCCTCCATACCCTCTATCAGCAGAATCTCCGCGCCAAGACTCACTTCTTCGATGAGTTCTTCGCCCTGGATCTGGTCAAGGACGCCGAGGGTGTGATTTGTGGCGCCCTGGTCCTGGAGATCGAGACTGGCGAGCCCTTGCTGATCGAGGCCAAGACTACCTTGCTGGCCACGGGCGGATGTGGTCAGGTGTTCCGTACCACCTCCAATGCCCATATCAATACCGGCGATGGCCTGGCCATGGCCCTGCGGGCCGGGGTGCCCCTGATGGACATGGAGTTCTACCAGTTCCATCCCACGGGTATCGCGGGTAAGGGGATGCTGATTACCGAGGGCGTACGGGGCGAGGGCGGCTATCTTCTCAATGGGCGCGGGGAGCGCTTCATGGAGCGTTATGCCCCCAAGGCCAAGGACCTGGCCAGCCGCGACGTGGTCTCCCGCTCCATTGTCACCGAGGTCAAGGAGGGACGCGGCGCCGGTCCCAAGGGCGATCACGTCCTGCTCAAGCTGGATCACCTGGGCGAAAGTGTTATCTCCAAGCGCCTGCCGGGCATCCGCGAGAGCAGTCGCATCTTTGCTGGTGTCGATCCCGTGATCGAGCCCATTCCCGTCTTTCCCACCGCCCACTATCTCATGGGCGGTATCCCCACCGACCGCTTTGGCCGCGTCATGACGCCGGCCGGCGGCGGCGAGGATGCGGTACCAGGACTCTATGCCGCTGGTGAATGTGCCTGCGCCTCGGTCCATGGCGCCAACCGTTTGGGCGGTAACTCTCTCCTCGATATCCTGGTTTTCGGCCGCCTGGCGGGCAAGAATATCATTGATTATGTCAAAGAAAATCCCTTTCACCGCACCATCGACCCGGCCAGCCTGGATGCGGCCGTGGCGCGGCTGTCGCGTTGGGAGCAGAGAGGTAAGGGCCCGAGCGTCCATGAGACCCGCGAAAAGTTGACTCGCTGCATGGAGGATCACGCAGGCGTCTTTCGCACGGAGGAGATTATGTCCGAGGGTCTGGACAAGATGAAGGAGATTCGCGACGCCTTCGGCGAGGTGCGTCTCACGGATCACTCCAAGGTCTTCAACACCGCCCGTATCGAGGCTCTGGAGTTGGAGAATCTGCTCGACGTCGGCATGGCCATCGCCGCCTCCGCCCTCACGCGCCAGGAGAGCCGCGGGGCCCATTCGCGTCCCGACTTCCCCAAGCGCGACGATGTCAATTGGATGAAACACACCCTCTATTTCCAGGAGGGCGACCGGCTCGACTACAAGCCGGTGCGGACCAAGCCCCTGACGGTGGAGAGCTTCCCACCGAAAGAGCGCGTCTATTGAGCCACGCCGAGGGAAAAACATGAAATTCCGTGTCTATCGCTATGATCCCGAGCTGGGCCAGAAGCCCCGCATGCAGGAATTCGAGGTCGAGACCCATCGCGGCATGATGTTGCGCGATGCCCTCAAGGCCATCAAGGCCCAGGACGAGACCTTTGCCTTCCGCCACTCCTGCGGCGAGGGCGTGTGCGGTTCCGATGGCGTCAACGTCAACGGCACCAACAAGCTCGCTTGTGTTACCGCCATCGCCGATCTCAAGGAACCGATTGAGGTGCGCCCCTTCCCCGGGCGCCCCGTCATTCGCGACCTGGTCGTGGACATGACCCAGTTCTACGAGCAATACAAGGCCGTGGAACCCTGGCTCAAGCGCAAGGAACCCACGCCCGAGCAGGAGATTCCGCAGTCCCCCGCCGACCGCGACAAGCTGGATGGCCTCTACGAGTGCATCATGTGCGGCTGCTGCTCCACCTTCTGCCCCTCCTTCTGGTGGAATCCGGACAAGTTTCTCGGCCCCCAGGCCTTGCTCACGGCCTATCGGTTCCTCGCCGACAGCCGCGACCAGGCTAGCGCCGAGCGCATGGACTTCTTGGAGGGCCCCTACAAGCTCTTCCGTTGCCACAGCATCATGAACTGCGTCGAGGTCTGTCCCAAGGGCCTCAATCCCACCAAGGCCATTGGTCGCATCAAGGAAATGATGTTGAAGGATTCGGTCTAGAATCCGGACGGTGCAGGGAACCCCGACTCGTGCGCCGGGGTTCCTGATCATCCTGGGGTTCCCTGGTTGATCTTGGACAGTTTATGTTCCAGTTCGGGTTACGGCTGGCCAAGGAAGGTTGGTTACCGCTGGCTAAGGAGGCTCGGGTAGCGTCTATCGGGGGTCGCCGTGAATACGTCCCTGTAGGCTTGACGACCGCATCCCTGCGGTCGACACCCCCGCCAGACGCCACCCGACCCTCCCCGCACCCGTAACCGCCCACGCCTCGGCTTTTGCTAGAATGCCCGCCTTCCCTGTCAGTCCGTGGATTGCCATGACCATCCGAACCCGTTTCGCCCCGTCTCCCACCGGTTACCTCCATGTCGGCGGTGCCCGGACCGCTCTCTTTTCCTATCTCTTTGCCCGCCGGCATGGGGGGCGCTTCATCCTGCGCATCGAGGACACGGATCTGGAGCGATCCACGGCGGAGTCGGTCAACGCCATCCTGGAGGGCATGGCCTGGCTCGGGTTGGAGTACGATGAGGGCCCCTTCTACCAGACCCACCGCTTCGACCGCTACAACCAGGTCATAGACGAACTCCTGGCCAAGGGCCTGGCCTATCGCTGCGACTGTCCCAAGGAACGGCTGGACGCCCTGCGCGAGGAACAGATGGCGGCCAAGCTCAAACCGCGCTACGACGGCCTTTGTCGTCATCGCGACCTGGACCCGAGCCAGCCCCACGTCATCCGCTTCCGCAACCCGGATACGGGCCAGGTGGTGGTGGACGACCTGATCCGGGGGCCCATGGCCTTCGATAATCGGGAACTGGATGACCTCATCATCCGCCGCAGTGATGGGGCCCCCACCTACAACCTGACGGTGGTGGTGGACGACGCCGATATGGCCATCACCAACGTCATCCGCGGCGACGACCACATCAATAACACCCCGCGCCAGATCAATATCCTGCGCGCCCTGGGCAAGGAGCCGCCGCATTACGCCCATGTTCCCATGATCCTGGGCGACGATGGCTCCCGCCTCTCCAAGCGCCATGGCGCCGTCAGCGTGGTGGCCTACCGGGACCAGGGCTATCTGCCCGAGGCCCTGCTCAACTACCTGGTGCGCCTGGGCTGGTCCCATGGCGATCGGGAGATCTTCTCCCTGGAGGAAATGGTCGAGCTCTTTGACATCGGCCAGGTCAACAAGGCGGCCGCGGCCTTCAACACCGACAAACTGGACTGGCTCAACCAGCATTACATCCAACATGCCGATCCCCGGCGCATCGCCCATCTGCTGCGGCCCCATCTGGGGGATCTGGGGATCGATCCCGCCGTGGGCGCCGACCTGACGGCCGTCGTCGCGGCCCAGGCCGCTCGGGCCAAGACCCTGGTGGAATTGGCGCGCATCAGCGCCTTCGTCTATCGGGATTTCGACGATTACGAAGAGGGCGCTGCCAAGAAGCACCTGCGCCCGGTGGCGACTGAGCCGCTGGAGCGCCTGCGCGACCGCCTGGACATGCTGGCCCTGGCGGACTGGGAGCCGGTAACCCTGGAACATACGGTGCACCGGGTGGCCGAGGAGCTGGGGCTGAATTTGGGCAAGGTCGCCCAGCCCCTGCGCGTCGCCCTCGTCGGCCGCGCCGCCTCGCCGGGCATCGACATCACCCTGAGTCTGGTCGGCAAGGAAGCGACCTTGCGCCGCATCGACCGGGCGCTGGCTTATATCCGCCAGGGGGCCGCGGTGGTCTGATGCCCCCCGGGTCCGCCCTGCCGCTGGCATCACCGGCACGCCGCATCGCCAGGTTGCCCGGATGAACGCCATCCCCGTCCTCAGCATCCTGCTGTTGTTCCCGGTCGTCGGCGCCCTGCTGGTGGGCATGCTGCCGGGTGATCGGATCGCCCTCATCCGCTGGACCGCCATCCTCGTCGCGCTCCTGACCCTGGTCCTGGCCTGGGGTCTGCTGGGGTGGTTCGACGCCCGGGCGGAAGGCGTCCAATGGTTTGAGCGCTATAGCTGGAATCCCCGCATGGGCACGGCCATTGCCCTGGGGCTGGATGGATTTTCCTTGCCCCTGGTACTGCTGGCGACCCTCCTGTCCCTGGTCGCCCTCCTGGCCTCGCGCGGCATCCGGGAGCGGGTCAAGGGCTACTATGCCCTGATGCTGATCCTGGAATCGGCCACCCTCGGCGTCTTCATGGCCCAGGACTGGTCCATCTTCTACGTCTTCTGGGAACTGGTCCTGATCCCCCTCTTCTTTCTCATCGACGGCTGGGGCGGCAAGAACCGCCATGGCGCGGCGCTGAACTTTGTCCTCTATACCATGGGCGGCTCCGTCTTCATGCTGATCGCCCTGCTGGTGGTCTTCGATGCCGTGGGCGTCCATTCCTTCGCCATGGCGGACCTGGCCGCGGGCGGGCCGCGCCTGAGCCGGGAGACCCAGGTCCTGATTTTCCTGGGTCTGCTCGTCGGCTTCGGGGTCAAGATGCCCATCTTCCCCATCCACGGCTGGCTGCCCCTGGCCCACGTCGAGGCCCCGAGCCCGGTCTCCATTCTGCTCTCGGGCATACTGCTTAAAATGGGCTCCTATGGCCTGATCCGGGCCGCCCAGATGTTGCCTGAGGCGGTGATGGCGCTCCAGACCCTACTGGTGGTTCTGGCTATGATCAGCCTCCTCTACGGCGGGCTACTGGCCTGGCGCCAGACGGACCTCAAGGCCATGGTGGCCTATTCCTCCGTGAGCCACATGGGGGTGGTGCTGCTGGGTATCGCCGCCCTCAATGTCGCTGGCCTCACTGGGGCCTTGCTG
Organism: Chromatiaceae bacterium; assembly: GCA_044228795.1. Classification (GTDB taxonomy): domain Bacteria; phylum Pseudomonadota; class Gammaproteobacteria; order Chromatiales; family Chromatiaceae; genus M0108. Next base: position 42,677 of record JBGAUE010000017.1, read on the forward strand.
CAAATGGTGGCCCACGGGCTGGTGGCGGGGGCCCTCTTCCTGCTCATCGGCCTCCTCTACGAGCGCACCCATACCCGGGAGATTGGCCATTACAGCTCCCTGGTGCGGGTCATGCCGCGCTTTGCCTTCTTCACCATTCTCGCCTTCGTTGCCGCCGTTGGCCTGCCGGGGACGGCGGGCTTCATCGCCGAACTCCATGCCCTGATCGGCGGGTTCCAGGTCTGGGGTGGCTGGGTGGCGATTCTTAGCCTGGGCGTCCTCATCAGCGCCGCCTACGCCATCCGCACCGTCGGTCGTCTCTTTACGGGGCCCGTGCGCCCGGAGATGGGGGGGGTGCCGGACCTGGGGCCGACGGAATTACTGGCCGCCGGCGTACTCACCGCCGGTTTCTTGCTGCTGGGCCTCTTTCCCGCCGCCATCCTGCAGCTCGTGGGGGCCAGCGTCGCCCGTTTCGGCGCCGTCCTCGCGGCCTCCTAAAGGGGATCGCACCTTGTCACATTCGCCTTCAGTATCCAGGGCGGAGCCCGAGACCGACAACCGCGCGCGCATCCTGGCCGCCATCGAGCATTTGGATCACGTCCTGCCCGGTCAGGCCCCGCTCCAGGATTTTGTCCACCACAACACCCTCCACGGCTTCCAGCATCTGCCCTTTCCCGAGGCCCTGGCCCAGGCCCATCGCCTGAACGGCGCCGCGGGCTATCCGAGCCCAGAGCAATTCCGCGCCTACTATCGTCGGGGCCGCGTCGAGCAGCGGGATCTGGTGCAGGTCCTGGACGGGGAAACGGCCTTGGACCCCGGCGAACACCTCTTCACGACCCCGACGAGTCCAGTCGGGCGCCACGACATCTACCTGCTGGCCCTGCTTCACCCCCTGGAGCCCATCGCCAATAACCAGTTGGCCTGGGAACTCGAGGAGATGGGCGCCCTGGAGCGTTTTCAGGCGGATGTCCCCCCCGAAATGCGCGCCCGGCTGCTGGCCGCCAGTGGCCTGGGCGAGCAGGAGAGCATCGCCGATCTGTGGAGCGCCTGTCTGGAACGACTGGACCTGAGCTGGTATCAGATCCATCCCGAGGAACTGGTGGACCTGACCCCGGAACGCCTGGAGGCCATGCAGGCGGAGTTGCAGGGGGAGGGGGCCAGCGATGGCGCCCATCACCTGCTACAGCGGCGGATCAGCCGCCTGGTGCGTGACGAACTCAGGGCGCTGATGGAGCGGGTTGGCCGGGATCTCACCCTGACCGGCCTCCTGCGGTTGCTGGCGGGTCGCGATTTGCTGGACGAGATCCGTCCCTATCTCATCCGACAACTGGCCAACTTCCTCGACCAGGGCCTGGCCGCCTGGCACCCGGTCGACCGGGACGCGGGGTTTTATGCCTGCTGGCGGCGACTGGCTCAAGTCACTCCGGGCTGGCGGCTGCTGGGGCTGGAGGACTGGACCCGGGATCTCGACGACCTGCCCGAGGATCCCCTGGAGGCCCTGATGGCGGAACTGGAGGGCCTGGGGCTGCCGCCCGACCGATGGCCCGGCTATCTGGAGCGCCTGGCCCTGGAGTTACCCGGCTGGTCCGGCATCTGGCTGTGGCGCCACCGGCATCCGGACTACAAGGGCTGGGGTCAGCCGGTGGGCATGCTGGATTATCTGGCGGTCCGTCTCATCCTGGAGCGCCTTCATTGCCGGCGCCTCTGCGCCGAGGAGTGGGAGATAGCGCCCAACCTCGGGGTCCTGAGGGAGCATTTCGGCAACCACCCCGCGGAATTCCTGGTGCGCTGGTCCCTGTTCAGCGGGCCCCTGCCGGAATATCTGGCCAGCCGCGCCCAGCGCCTGGTAAGGTCCCGGCAGGATACCCTGGAACAGGCCCGGCCCGAGCATTGGCACCCCCTGGCGCAACTCATCTGGGCCTGGCGCTGGAGCCCCGCGGCGGCGCGGCTGGGCCGTGATCTCTTTCATCGCGCCTGGCCCCTCTTCCGGCTGGCCCAGCATCTGGGGATGTCGGGCGCGGCCCTGCGGGGGCTGGACCCAGGCCGGCTCCCCCTCATTTTCGAGTGCCTCGATCGCCTGGACGAGGGGACCGCCGGCTTCATCTGGCTGCGCGCCTTCGAGAACCATTACCGGGACCAGATCTTTAATGCCCTCGTCAATAATCAGGGACGGGGGCGCTGGCACAACCGGAACCGTCGCCCCTCCGCGCAACTGGTTTTCTGCATGGATGACCGGGAGGAGGGCCTGCGTCGGCATTTGGAGGAGGTCGATCCGGGCGTGGAGACCCTGGGGGCCGCCGCCCACTTTGGCGTCTCCCACTGGTGGCAGGGCCTGGACGATGAGTCGGCCACCGCCCTCTGCCCCGTGGTCCTGACGCCCTCCCATCGGGTGCGGGAAGTGGCCCGAACCGGAGCGGCGGACCTGCTGGCCCGTCATCGCCGCCGGCGCGGCTGGCGGTTGTGGCTGCGTGACCTCCTGCATCAGGAACTCCGCCGTAACCTGGTGACCTCGACCCTGGGCATCCTGCTGGCCGCGCCGGCGGCGACCCTGGCCTTGGTGGGTAAGGTGGCCGCCCCCCGGCGTTTTGGCGAGTGGGCCGGGCGACTGCGGCGTGATTTCGACTTGAGTGTCCCCACGGAATTGGCCGCAACGGTGGATGCCTGCCAGGGCGACCCCAGTCCGGATAATGTCCAGCCCGGTTTCGTGACCGCCGAACAGGCGCAACGGGTGGGGGACCTCCTGAGAGTCATGGGCCTGGATACCGGCTTTGCCCCCCTGGTAGTCATCATGGGCCATGGCTCGGACAGCGATAACAACCCCCACCTCGCCGCCTATGACTGCGGGGCCTGCAGCGGCAACCACAGCGGCCCCAACGCGCGGCTCTTCGCCGCCATGGCTAACCGGCCCGAGACCCGCGCCCGGCTGCGTGAGCAGGGCCTGGATATCCCCGAGGACTGCTGGTTCCTGGGGGCCGAGCACAACACCTGCAGCGAGGCCATCCTCTGGTACGATCTGGATCGGCTCCCCGTCGCGAGGGTGGGCGACTTCCAGCGGTTGGAGACCAGCCTGGGGAAGGCGGTCGGTCTCCATGCCCAGGAGCGCTGTCGCAAGTTCTTTTCCGCGCCAGCCCAGCCAACACCGGACCAGGCCCTGGCCCACGTCAGGGGGCGCGGGCTGGACTTCAGTCAGGCGCGGCCGGAACTTGGCCACGCCACTAACGCCTGTGCCTTTATCGGCCGACGCGCCATGAGCCAAGGCGTTTTTTTCGATCGCCGGGCCTTTCTCATCTCTTACGATGCGACCAGGGATCCGGATGGCACCCTGCTGGAACCCCTACTGCTTGCCAACGGGCCCGTGGGGGCCGGCATCAGCCTGGAGTATTACTTCTCGACCGTGGACAACGAGCGTTATGGGGCGGGCTCTAAAATCACCCATAACGTCGCCGGCTTCTTCGGGGTTATGGACGGAGCCAGTTCCGATCTACGTACCGGTCTCCCCCGGCAGATGATCGAGATTCATGAGGCCATGCGGCTGCTGGTGATCGTGGAGGCCAAGACCCAAGTCTTGACGGCCATTTGTGAGCGCCAGCCACCCCTCCAGGAATTGATCGGCAATGGCTGGTTACTGCTCGCCGCCAAGGACCCGGATGCCCCCGAGATCCGGATCTTCGATCCGGCCCAGGGTTGGTTCGAATGGCAGAGCCCAGGCCGGCCCTTGCCGAGGGTTTTGCGCTCCTCGGCCCACTTTATGGGCTGCATGGCACCCCTGGACCCTATTCTGATTGGCGATTGATCCTGATCTCTATGTTCGCATTGGCCTGGCTGATACCCCTCTTGCCCCTGCTGGCCGCCACCTGGATCGCCGGCGCCTATATCCTCCTGGGTAACCGGGGAGAGGCGGGGGAGCGCTGGACCGGGCGGGTCGCGGCCGGGGCGGCCGCCCTGTCCCTCGGTCTGGTGGTCCTGACCGGGATTCAGGCCCTGGTGATGGGCGCGCCCGGTCAGGTCCGGGTCGGGTCCTGGCTGGTCAGCGGGGACTTGCGGGTGGATATCGCCTTCACCCTGGACAGCCTGGGGCTCGCGCTGCTTCTGCTGGTGGCCTTTGTGGCCTTGATCACCCTGCGTTTCTCGGTGAATTATCTGCACCGGGAGGCGGGTTTCACACGCTTTTTCCTGCTCCTGTCGCTCTTCATGGGGGCCATGGAGTTGATCGTCATGGCGGGCAATGCCGTGTTGGTCTTCATCGGCTGGGAGTTGGCGGGTGTGGCCTCCTATCTGCTGATCGCCTATAACTTCGAGCGCCCCTTGGCAGTCACTAACGCCCAGCGCGCCTTCATCGCGAATCGCATCGGTGATGCGGGTTTTTTGCTGGGGATCTCCTTCGCCTATCTCTGGATGGGGGGCAGCGATTGGCCCCTCCGGCCTGATCAGGCTTTGGACCCGATCAAGGGGGATTTGATCGCCCTGGCCTTCCTGCTGCCGGCCCTGGCCAAGTCGGCGCAACTGCCCTTTGCCCCCTGGGTCGCCCGCGCCATGGAGGGACCCACCCCCTCCAGCGCCATCTTTTATGGCGCACTCATGGTCCATGCCGGGGTTTACCTGCTCATCCGTCTGGAGCCCTTGCTGGAGACGTCCCCGGCCATCTCCAGCCTGATAGCCTTGCTGGGTGCCCTCACGGCCCTCTATGGCTGGCTGGTGGGTCTGGCGCGGACGGACGTTAAGAGTTCCCTCATGTTCTCGACCACGGCCCAGGTGGGCCTCATGTTTCTCTGGATCGGCCTGGGGTGGTACAGCCTGGCGGCCTGGCATCTGGCCCTGCACGCCCTCTGGCGGACCTATCAGTTTCTGCATGCCCCAGCCCTGATGCAGCGCATCAGCCGGCCCGCGCGGCCGGTCCCCGCCTGGCTGGCGAATCGGCGCGGTCTGCAAGAGGCGGCCCTGCAGGGGTTTTGGCTCGATGCCCTGGCAGACGCCTTCCTGGCGCGGCCGGCCCAGGCCATGGCCCGCGACGTCATGGATCTGGACGGCAAGGTGGTCAGTCGTATCGTCGGCCTGCCTGGCCAGGCCCTCGAACTCTCCTCTCTGGGCACCTCGCCGGACGGGGAGGAGGGCTGGCTCAGGGCGGAGGAGACGATCGTCCGCGGCCGGGGTCTGCTGGGAAGAAGCCTGGAGCGGGTGGCGAACACCCTCTTCTGGTTCGAGCAACGCCTGGTGCTGCGCGGTGGCGGGCAAGGGTTGCTGGAGGCTATCCACCGCCTGGGCGACCAGGTCAACCAGGTCGAGGATCTGCTCGCCCGGCCTCGCTACCTCGTCCTCATGATTCTCGCCACCTTCGCGGTCATTCTCTGAAATGAACCCGATCGCCATTCCCTGGGATAGCCCAGCCGCCTGGCCGCTGCTGGGGGTCTTGCAACTCCTGCCCCTGCTGGGGGCCCTGGTGGTGCTGGCCCTGCGCCGCGGGTCCCTGGCGACCTTCGCCGGGGTCATCCTGGCCAGCTTCGAACTGCTGCTGGCCATGCTCCTCTATCGAGGCTATGACCCTACTGATGCCGCCATGCAGTTCGCCGAGCACTGGCATCTGCTAGGTCTGTGGGATTACCACGCGGCCGTGGATGGTGTGAGCATCCTCTTTATCCTGCTGACGGCCCTTATCATCCTGTTGGTGTCCCTCTATGGGCCTGTGCGCGGCCTGGGGCCACCCTGGCGGCTAATGGCACTGATTCTGGCCATCGAATCCAGCCTGATGCTGATGTTCACGACTCTGAATCTGTTATGGTTTGTGTTCGCCTCCGCCATCCAGACGGGCCTCGTCGGGCTCCTGCTGAAGTTTTGGGCGACCTCGTCCCTTATAGACCAGGCCATCAAAACCTATATCAAGTTCATGGGCATGGGCCTGGTTCTGCTGCTGTCCGGCACCCTGATTCTGGGCTGGGGCCATACCCACATCAGTAGCGGTGGCTGGACCTTCGATCTCCTGGAACTCCATCGGGCGGGGGTGGGCCGGGAATTCCAGACCCTGGTCTTTTACCTGCTTTTCTACGGGCTGGCCATTCGTACCCCGCTCTTTCCCATGCACGGCTGGCTGCCCCAAGTGGCCGAGCATGGTAATATCGCCGTGGCTCCGACCTTGCTCCTGGGACTCAAGATCGGCATCTATGGCCTGTTCCGCTTCGTCCTGCCCCTCGTGCCTGAGGCGGTGCAGTATTGGCAGCCATTCGTGGTTGCCTTCGCCGTGGTCGGTATCTTCTATGCCGCCCTGCTTGCCATGGTGCAGGAGAACCTGCGCCGGCTCTTGGCCTTCGCCGTCGTCTCTCATACCAGCCTCATTGTCCTTGGCCTCTTCACCCTGGATCATCAGGCCTTTCAGGGTAGCATCATGCTGGCCGTAACCTTCGGATTGGCGGTGGCAGCCCTGCTCTTTATGACCGGTCTGGTCTATCGCCGGACAAAAACGACCCTACTCAGCGAGCTGGGTGGCTTGTTCGACCAGATCCCCTTCGTCGGCATCGCCTTTCTGGTGGCGGGCCTGTCCATCATCGGCATGCCGGGAACGCCGGGCTTCGACGCTGCCCATCTGGTCCTGGAGGCAGCTATCGCCCGGTTTGGCGGTCTGCTGACCATCGCCGCCGCTCTGGGGAATCTGCTGGCGGCGGGCTTTCTGCTCTGGGCCTTCCAACGGGCCTTCCTGGGGCCCTGCCCAGAGGGCCAGGCCCCGGTGGCGCCCCTGGGCCTGGCGGAGTGGCTGGTATCCGGAGCCGTCATCGCCGTGCTTCTGGGGGTGGGCTTCTACTCCCATCCCTGGCTGGAGTTGATCGATGTGCCCCTCGCGGCCTTGAGCGCCCACTATGCCCAGCCCTGAAGTTTTGATGATCGACCGCAGCTGGCCTTTGGCACCCCTTTGTTCATGGCAACCGGTTGCCAGGCGTCGTGGCCTAAGGGAGACGTCCTTCGGACCCGCTGGGAGACACCCCCCGGAGATAGAGGTCAACCATGCCTGATACCCTGAGCCTCGTGTCCCAGGGGCCCCTCTTGAGTGGGATGTTATTGACCCCCCTCGTCGGGGCCTTGGGGGTCTGGTTAGTGCCAGGGGCGCGCCTGTCTCGCTGGGTACAGCCCAGCAGTCTGCTGATTGCGCTTTGTTTTTCCCTGTTTGTGGTCTGGCGATTCAATCCCGCCGAGGCCGGCTTCCAGTTGGTGGAGAAGACAACCTGGATTCCAAGCCTGAATGCCCATTACCTGATTGGTGTGGATGGTATTTCGGTGCTCTTCCCCCCCTTGACTCTCCTGCTTTTTCTGGGAACCAACATCGCCTCCTGGACGGGCGTCCGGACCCTGCGTCGCCTCCACGATAGCCTCATGCTCCTGCTGACCAGCGCCCTGTTGGGGATCTTCTGCGCCCTGGATCTGATTTTCTTCTTCCTCTGTTGGGAAATGACCCTGATCCCCATCTATTTCCTCATCAGCCTGTGGGGACCGGGTCCCCACCGGCGTTACGCGGCGGTCAACTACAGTCTCTTCATGTTGGCGGGCGGGGTACCCCTCTTGTTCGGCTTCATCCTGCTGGCCTTTAATCATGCCGAGGTCACCGGGGTCGGGGTCCCGGCGGGGCTGAGTTGGGATTATCGGGAATTACTGACGACGCCTTTGGTCCAGGGCCTGGAGACCAGCGTCTTCCTGCTCCTGTTGGTCGGCTTTGCGGTCAAAACCCCGGTCTTTCCCCTGCATACCTGGCTACCCGTGGTGGCGATGGAGGGGCCGGCCACCGTGGCGGCCCTGATCACCGGCCTCAAGGTGGGGGCCTACGGCCTGATTCGGTTCGCCTTGCCCTTGGCGCCCAGCGCGGCCCAGGAATTCCATTGGCTATTGGCCGGTCTGGGAACGGTCGGCCTCCTGTATGGGGCCCTGGCGGCCATGGGCCAGACCAACCTGCGCCGCCTGCTGGCCTATGCCTCCCTGAGCCATGTCGGTCTGGTACTGTTGGGGATTGCCTCCCTGAGCGAATCAGGGATCCAGGGGGCTTTGTTCCAGCTCCTCAACTTCACCCTGGTTGCGGGAGGTCTCTTTCTGCTGACGCGCTTCCTGAATCAGCGCCTAGGTTCGACCGATCTGATCAGCCTCGGTGGCATGGCCCGCTCCATGCCCTTGCTGGCCGCCTTCTTCTTTTTTCTCTCCCTGGCATCCCTGGGGGTACCCGGCACCTCCGGCTTCCCGGCCGAATTCTTGATTCTGATGAGCGTGCTGCAAAGCCACACCGGCGCGGGGCTCGCCGCCCTCTTGGCCATGGTGCTAGGGGCGGCCTATGTCCTCGACGGTTATCGGCGTACCTTTTTCGGTCCCTTGGGCAACAGGGCCATCGCGTCCGCCGTGGATCTGCGCCCTCAGGAACTCCTGGTAGCCATCGCCTTTAGCCTCCCCATTCTGGCCGCCGGCCTCTATCCCACTGGCGTGCTCAACACCCTGAGCGCATCCACCAGTCAGTGGGTGGAGCGGTTGGCATCGTGGGCGCCTTGAGGGATCAGGGTCGCCAGAAGGCCGGCGTCAGCAGTACCAGGAGGGTGAAGACCTCCAGCCGGCCGAGGAGCATGGCAAAGCAGAGGATCCACTTGGCGGTGGTGCCAAGGTCGGCGAAGTGGGCACCGACCATGCCGAGGCCTGGGCCCAGGTTGTTGATGCTGGCGGCGACCGCCGAGAAGGCGGTGGTGAGATCCAGGCCGGTGGCGGCCAGGGCCAGGTACATGAGGGTGAAGCTGGCGACATAGAGGGAAAAGAAGCCCCAGACGGCATCGACCACCCGGTGGTTAAGGGTCCGGCCGTCAATTCTGACCGGGATCTGGGCATTGGGGTGGACGAGGCGTTCGATCTCACGCAGTCCCTGCTTGATGAGCAGTAGAAAGCGGATGACCTTGATGCCGCCGCCCGTGCTGCCAGCACAACCGCCGACAAAGCTGCTGAAGATCAGCAAAATCCCCAGGAAGGCGGGCCAGTCATAAAAGGCGGTCGTGGTAAAGCCGGTGGTAGTGGCAATGGAAACGGTGTGGAACAGGCCTTGAGTCAAGGAGTCGTACCCGCCGGCAGTGGTGCCGGACAGATAGAGGCCGACGCAAACGAGGGCGGTCGTTGCTCCCACGAAAGCCAGATAAAAGCGGAATTCGCTGTCCAGCCAGTAGCCCTTGAGATTTTTTCGATTCCAGGCAATGAAATGCAGCGCGAAATTCATGCCTGAGATCAGCATGAAGATGACGGCTATCATCTCGATCAGATCGCTGTCGAAATAGCCGATACTGGCGTCATGGGTGGAAAAGCCACCGATGGCGACGGTGGCAAAGGCATGGCCGATGGCGTCAAAGGGGGTCATCCCCGCCAACCAGTAGGCCAGACCGCAGGCAAGGGTCAGCCCCAGGTAGATATACCAGAGAGCCTTGGCGGTCTCAGTGATGCGGGGCGTCAGCTTGTTGTCCTTCATGGGCCCGGGCGTTTCCGCCCGGTACAGCTGCATGCCGCCGATACCGAGCATGGGCAAGATGGCCACCGCCAGAACTATGATACCCATGCCGCCCAGCCACTGGAGTTGCTGGCGGTAATAGAGGATGGACGGCGGCAGTTCATCGAGACCGGTGATGACCGTCGCCCCGGTCGTGGTCAGGCCGGAGATGGACTCGAAGACGGCGTCCGTGACGGACAGGTGAGGTTCATCCGCTAGGATGAAGGGCAGGGCGCCGGACAGCCCCAGCACGGTCCAGAACAAGACTACCACCATGAAACCGTCTCGCAGTTTGAGTTCCTCGTGGCGTTTCCAAACTGGTAGCCAGATGAAGACTCCCAGGCCGAGGAGGAGGACGAGAGCGCCGAGAAAGGGCTGGGTCGTGCCGTCCTGGTAGAGATGGGATACGGCTACTGGCGGCAGCATGGTCAGGCTGAACAGCATCAGCAACAGCCCCAGAACCTTCTGGACGGCAAAGGGTTTCATGAGGCCCCGCCGCCCAGAGCCCGGGGCCTCGGGTCCCTTGCCGAAGTCATCACAGGAAGGTCACTGGCACCTGGAACAACTTCTCGACCTCGGCCACCTGGCGCTTGTCCTGGAGAAAGAGAATGACGTGATCCTCGGCCTGGATGACGGTATCGTGATGGGCCATGAGGACCGCCTCATCCCGCACGATAGCGCCGATGGTGGTGCCTTCCGGGAGTTTGATCCGGTCAATGGTCCGACCGATAACCTTGCTCAGCTTGGCGTCGCCATGGGCGATGGCCTCGATGGCCTCGGCCGCGCCGCGCCGCAGGGAATGCACCGCCACCACGTCCCCCCGGCGCACATGCTTGAGCAGACTGCCGATGGTCGCCTGCTGGGGGGAAATGACGACGTCGATGCCGCCGCTTTGCATCAGATCCACATAGGCCGGACGGTTGATGAGGGCCATGACCTTGCGCGCCCCCAGCCGTTTGGCCAGCAGGGCGGAGAGAATATTGTCCTCGTCGTCGTTGGTAACGGCGCAGAAGACGTCGGTATCCTCGATATTCTCTTCCCGCAGCAGGTTTTCGTCGGCGGCGTCGCCATGGAGGACGATGGTCCGCTCCAGGGTTTCGGCAATCTGCTTGCTGCGGCTAAGGTCGCGCTCGATGACCTTGACCCGAAAATCGTTCTCGGTGGCGCGGGCCAGCCGGGTACCGATGTTGCCACCACCCGCGAAGATGAGGCGCTTATAGGGATTTTCCAGCCGCTGCAATTCGCCCATGACGGCACGGATATGGGCCGGGGCGGCGACGAAGAAGACCTCGTCGTTGGCCTCGATGATCGTGTCGCCCGTCGGCTCCAGGGCCCTGTCCTGGCGGTAGATAGCCGCGACCCGGGTTTCTACCCCGGGCATGTGATCGTAGAGGGCGCGCAGGGCGTGGCCAATCAGGGGGCCACCCTCGTAGGCCCGTACCGCCACCAGCCGCACCCGCCCGCCCGCGAAGTCCAGCACCTGGAGGCTGCCGGGGTGCTCCAACAGCCGCAGGATGGATTGGGTGACGAGTTGCTCCGGGCTGATGCACACATTGATGGGCAAGGCACCGGGGGCAAAGAGTTCTGGATGCTCGAGAAACCCTGGAGAGCGTACCCGCGCGATGCGGGTGGGAGTGTGGAAGAGGGTATAGGCGACCTGGCAGGCGACCATATTGGTCTCGTCGCTGTTGGTGACCGCCAGGATGATGTGGGCATCCTCCGCCCCGGCCCGCTGCAGCACGTCAGGATGGGCGCCATGTCCCATGACCGTACTCAGATCGAAGCGGTCCTGGAGTTCCCGGAGTATCTCGGGATCGCGATCAACGACCGTGATGTCATTGACCTCGCCCGACAGGATCGCCGCCACGGATCGGCCCACCTGACCACCGCCGAGGATGATGATCTTCATGGTCAGCGCCTCTCTTTGATCTCGATTCCCAGGGAGCGCAGCTTACGGTAGAGATGGGTGCGCTCCATGCCGGCCTCCTTGGCCATCTTGCTGACGTTGCCGCCATGCTTATCGAGCTGGTACTCGAGATAGGTCTTCTCAAACTGTTCCCGGGCCTCACGCAGGGGCTGATCGAAGGACATGATGCCCTCCAGGTTTGGCGCTGGTGCGAGGGTGGCGGCCCCCAGGGTATTTTCGACCTCGTCCTGGGCGATCTCGTCGCCGGCCCCGAGAATGAGAACGCGCTGGACGAGGTTCTTGAGTTCACGCACATTACCCGGCCAGGGGTAGTTGCGCATGTAGTTCTGGGCACCGACGCTGAAACGCCGGTAGGGTAGCTTTTCGTGGGTAGCGAAGTAATCGACGTAATAGTTGAGGAGTTCCGGAATATCCTCGTTGTGGTCGCGTAGGGCGGGGACGGTCAGCGGCACGACGTTGAGGTGGTAGAAGAGGTCCTCGCGGAAGCGCCCGGCCCGCACTTCGTCCTCCAGGTTATGCTGGGTGGCGGCGATGAGGCGCACGTCGATGTTGACCGGTTCGGTGCCGCCGACCCTCAGAAAGGAGCCCGTGTCCAGGGCACCCAGCAACTGGCCCTGGACACCCTGATCCATGTCCCCCACCTCATCGAGGAGCAGGGTGCCCCCGGCGGCCTGTTCCAGGCCGCCATAGTGAACATGGCCATCCAGTTCGCTGCCGAAGAGTTCCCGGGCGGCATTGACGCGGGCTATACCCGAGACGCCGAGGTCGACGAAGGGCCGATCCCGGCGGGCGCTCTGGGAGTGGAGATAACGGGCGAAGGTCTCGCGGCCGCTGCCGGCCTCACCCGTGATCAGGACCCAGGTGTCATGCTGGGCGATGCGCTTGACCTGCTCCCGCAGACGCTGCATGGCCGTGCCGCGACCGATGGGCTCATGAGCAATGATAGTGCGCCGTTTGAGGCCAATGTTCTCGCGGACCAGCTTGTCGGCCTCCAGGGCACGTTCCGTGGTCAGCAGCAGTTTGGCCATGGACAGTGGCTTTTCGAGGAAGTCGTAGGCCCCGAGCCGGGTCGCCTCCACCGCCGTCTCCACGGTGCCATGACCGGACATCATGATCACCGGGCAGGGCAGGCCCTCGTCCTCAGACCACTCTTTGAGGAGGCTGATGCCATCCAGATCGGGCATCCAGATATCCAGGAGAATCAGGTCGGGTCGGCGCTCGCGCAGGGAGCGGCGGGCGGCAGCACCGTTCTCGGCGGTGGCCACCGCGTAGCCCTCGTCCTCCAGAATTTCCTGAACCAGGCCACGGATGTCGGGCTCGTCATCGACCACCAGGATGTAGGCTGCACTCATGCTTGTTCTCGGTCTAGCTGGGCGCTGGGGCCCTTGGCCTGGGGGGGCAGGGCAACCAGCGGTTCCTTGAAAACTTCCTCGTGATGCTCATCACGCCATAGGGGCAGGCGCGTCGCTACCCGGGCGCCGCCGTTGGCATTCTCCGCCCAGATGATACCCCCGTGTTCCTCGATAATCTTCTTGACGATCGCCAGGCCCAGACCCGTGCCTTTGGCCTTGGTGGTGACATAGGGTTCGAAGAGGCGGTCGATCAGGGAGTCATCGATACCGCCGCCATTGTCCTCCACCGAGAGTTCCAATTGGGGCCGATCCTGGTCATCCAGGCGCCGGGTGGCGACGCGGATATGGGCCTTGGGCTTTTCTTCCACCGCCTCCAGGGCATTTTTGACCAGATTGTGAATGACCTGGCGCAGACGTAAGGGGTCTCCCTTGATGAGGGCCTCGCCGACCTGGAGGTCAATCTTGATGGCAGGAACGGCGCGGTAAAGTTCCATCACCTCGGCGACCAGCCGGTCCAGACGCAAAGGTTCGGGCTCCAGTTTGGGGGAGCGCGCATAGTTGGAAAAGTCGTTGACCATGGCCTTCATGGCCTCGACCTGTTGGACGATGGTGTGGGTCGCGCGGTCAACCACCCGGGCGTCTTCCTCGGGCAACTTGGTCAGGAGCTTGTGGCGCAGACGTTCTGCCGAGAGCTGGATCGGGGTCAGGGGGTTCTTGATCTCATGGGCCAGGCGCCGTGCCACCTCGCCCCAGGCGGCGTCGCGCTGGGCCGTGATCAAACGGGTAATGTCGTCGAAGACCACCACATGGCCGCTCTCCTGACCATCGGGATGGATCAGGGGGCTGCCGCGGCACATCAGCACCTGGCGGCCCTCGGTGCCGAAGAGGACGACCTCCTGGCGCCATTCGGCATGCCCCTCCAGGTGGGAGCGCACCGCATCTACCCAGGCCATTAGCCCAGGATGGGTCGCGTTCAAGGCATCCAGCCCACCGTCGCTCATGTCCGGTTCCGTCAGTCCCAGGATCTGATGGGCCGCCGGGTTGGCAGTCCGCAGGCGATGCTCGCCGTCGAGGACGACGACGCCGGAGGAGAGACGCCCCAGCACCGTCTCCAGATAGACGCGCTCGGCCTCGATGGCCTGCTGGGAGCGAGCCGCCGCATCCCGGGCCCGCGCCAGACGCTGGGTCATGGAATTGAAGGAGGCGACCAGGAAGCTGAGTTCGTCCTCGTGACCGGGCAAGGGCAGGCGCTGCTCGTAGTCGCCATTCGCCACGGCGCGGGTGCCCCGCGCAATGGCCGCCACCGGCTCCACGAGGCGCCAGGCGGTATGAAAGGCGGCGAGCAAGGCCGTCATGAGGCCGAAGAGGAGAACCAAGGACAGGGTGAGGGAGAAGCTCAACTTCAGCGACTGGCGCAGATAGGCGAGCTCTTTGTAGCGGTTATAGGCCTTCTCCAGGTTCGCAGCCAGATTGCTGATGCGCTCAGAGGTCGGAAAGATGGCCTGCATGACCAGGTTGCGACCCGCCGGGTCTGCCACTAGCACGCGCACCACCATCTCCTGGTTGGCGGCCGTCTCCAACTCGACCTGGTTGGCACCAGCGCTCGCCCGCCTCAGCAACTCACGATCGGGAAGATTGGGAACCAGTTCTGTCGGGTCCTCGCTGGAGTTACCCCGCACCTGGCCATTGGCCCCGAAGACGGCAATCTCGATGGCCCCTGACTGTAGCCGCAGCTGGCCCAGGCTCAGGGCCAGGGCGGTGGTGGAACTGTCCTCGATGCCCGCCAGGAGCTGTTTCGTATAGCGCATCAAAACACGCTGATTGAGATCCAGGGAGGCCTGATTGAGGGTCAGGGCATCCACCATGGCCTGGTCGATCTCGACGTCGAACCAGGAGTCGATGCCCCGTAATAGGAAGCCCAGTGAGTAGTAGTAGACGACGCCGACGGGTAGCAGGGAGATGAGCCCGAAAAGCAGGACCAGACGACCGGTTAGGCGCGAGCCGGCGACCTTGTGACGGTAGCCCCGCACCAGTCTGACCAGATTGGTCAGCACCATGGCCGCGAGCGTCAGCAGGCCAAAGATGACGATGAACAGGAGGGGTACGAAGGCCTTGCTCAGGGATTCGGAGTTCTGAACGGCGCCGCTCATTAGGTCTAGGGCGACCAGGAGCACGATCAACAGGAGTATCACCGGGATCAGGCCCGGCCGGCGCCAATGAATCAAGGTCGCAACGGCCATGTGGTCCAGCCCGAAGAGAGCTTCCAGGAGGGGAGGAGATAGGCTGTGGGCCGCAGGGGCAGGGGTAGTTCCTCGATGTCGAGGGCAATCATCAGGTCGATTTGATAGTCCTTGCCAGCGGTCAACTCTCCTCGGTTAAGAAGAGGCAGGTCGTGCAGGTCGCCGAGAGCGGCAATGGCGGCATCACGGGTCACGTAATTTTGGCCGGCCCCGGGCAGGGGGGCCACCAGATAGCGTTCGGCCAGGGGTTGGTAACGGATACTGTAACGCAGGCGGCGATCCAACAGGCTGGAGTCCCAGATCCAGGCATCGGTTGCGCGGACCTGAATGTGCGCCTCCAGCGTGAGGGGAACACCGTTGTCCAGGGCCTCCAGCGCCACTGGGCTCAGGTTTGCGGCAAAACGGACATCCATGACCAGTTCTTCGCCGACCTCACGAACCTTGACGTCTTCGATCTGGAAGGCGGGCTTGGCAAAGCCTGGGCTGGGCAGCAACAGGAGCAGGGTCAGCCAGAGGCCAAGCCCCCAGGGCGCCGGCTGGGCGAGGATGAGGGTCCTCATGATGTGGCCTTACGGAGTCGGGCGAAATAGAAACCATCGCCGCCGCCCACCGTCGGCAGGGTTTGGCGTCCGCTCGTCCGCGCCAGGCCCCAATCCGCCGTGATGGGGACCTCGCTCGCGTCCCGGTGGCGGGATAAGAAGGCGCGCATCTGCCGTTCATTCTCGTCCGGCAGCAGGGAACAGGTCACATAGACCAGGGTGCCGCCCGGGGCGAGCAGGGGCCAGATGGCGTCCAGCATCTGGGCCTGTCGTGCGCCTAGGGCCTCGATATCCCCGGGCCGCCGCAGCCACTTGATGTCCGGGTGGCGGCGGATGACCCCGGTGGCGGAGCAGGGGACATCGAGGAGGATGCGATCGTAGGGGCCCTGGGCCCAGTCCCCGCTGGGCTCGGTGGCGTCCCCGACCCGGAATGTCGCGTCAAGGGACAGACGCCGGAGGTTATTTCGCACCCGGTCGAGGCGCTGTGGGTCGATGTCGAGGGCGGTGAGGTCAAGTTGGCCGTCCGCCAGTTCCAGCAGGTGGGCGGTTTTGCCGCCCGGCGCGGCGCAGACATCCAGGACCCGTTCGCCCGGAAGGACCCCCAGCAAGGGCGCTGCCAATTGGGCGTTGGCGTCCTGGATCGAGACCAGGCCCGTGGCAAAGCCAGGCAGCCGCGCCATGGGTAGCGCCTGATCCAGGACCAGTCCCAGCGGGGCCTGGGGTGCTGGATGGGCCGCGATACCCGCGGAGGTAAGTTTCTTCAGGTAAGCGTCCCGGTCGTTGGCGAGGCGATTGACCCGCAGCCAGAGGGGGCCCTGGGTATTGCTGGCAGTGACGATCTCCTGCCAATCATGGGGCCACTCCGTCCGGAGCCGGTCCAGCAACCAGGCAGGAAACAGCCAGCGGGCCTCTTCGCTCTTGTCCGCTTGGGCCAGCAGGGCCTCGCGCTCCCGTTGGCAGCGCCGCAGCAACGCATTGACGAGTTTCGCCGCCCAGCCCTTACCCAGGACGCGGGTCGCTGCCACGCTGGAAGCTACGGCGGCGTGGGGGGGAATGCGGGTAGCGAGGAGTTGGTAGAAGCCGATGAGGATCAGGGCCTCGAGGTCCCCATCCTCGGGCTTAAGGGGCTTGCTCAGCAGTTGGGCGGCGATGGCCCGCAAGCGCGGGAGCAGGCGTAAAGTGCCATAGCTGAGTTCCAGGACCAGGGGCCGGTCCCGCTCCTGGTCCAGGGCCTCAAGCTGGTCCAGGGCTTCGGTCAGGGAACGGCCGCTACCCAAGACGGCTTCCACGGCACTTGCCGCAGCCGCCCGGGCGCGGGCGCCATCCGAGGGTGCGACGCTGGCCTTCGGTTCTTGCGGGGACTGACGGCCTGGCCAGGGTCGGGGTTGCTGTTTATCCAAACTTAGCCCCATCCAGATGGCGGGCGTTGAGGAATTCCGCGGCCGACATGGGACGCTTACCCGGGGGCTGGAGGCGGGTCAGGCGTAATAGGCCGGACCCGGTGGCGACCACGATACCTGCCTTAGAGGCCTGGATCACCTGGCCGGGCGCGGCGCCCGACGGTGGAGTCAGGTCTGGCAAGTCGCAGCCCCAGAGGCGCAGGCTGGCCTCGTCCAGTTGGGTCTGGGCCACGGGCCAGGGGTCGAAGGCGCGGATCAGGCGGTCGATCGTCACCGCCGGTTGCGACCAATCGACCTCGGCCTCGGCCTTGGCCAGCTTGTGGGCATAGTTGGCTTGACTGTCGTCCTGGCTCTCCGGGACTCGGCTGCCAGTGGCGATGCCCGGCAGGGCCTCTACTAGGGCCGCGGCCCCTAGGAGGGAGAGCTTGTCATGCAGGCTGCCGCCCGTTTCGCGCGGTTCGAGGGTCAGGCGCCTGATCAGGTAGATGGGACCTGTATCGAGTCCCGCCTCCATGCGCATGATAGTGACGCCGCTCTCGCCGTCACCGGCCAGGATGGCGCGCTGGATGGGCGCCGCGCCGCGCCAGCGCGGGAGCACGGAGGCATGGACATTGACGCAGCCGAGTCTGGGGGTCTCCAGGACCGCCGGGGGCAGGAGCAGGCCATAAGCGACCACCACCATGAGATCGGCGCCCAGTTCCCGCAACGTCGCGATCGCCGCCGGGTCGCGTAGGGTCGGGGGCTGAAAAAGGGGCAGACCTAATGCCGTCGCGGCCTCCTTGATGGGACCCGGGGTCAGTTTGCGGCCCCGGCCCGCGGGCCTATCCGGCTGAGTGTAAACGGCCACGACTTCATGGCCAGCGTCCCGCAGGGCCTGGAGGCAGGGCACGGAGAAATCCGGTGTCCCGGCGAAGATGATCCGCAGAGGTGACATCAAATGACCGCCCGCCGGGGCTCCGCAGTTTCCGGTTTGCGCTGCCGGTCCTCCTTCTCCAGTTTCTTGCGGATGCGCTGGCGCTTCAGGGAAGAAAGATAATCGACGAAAAGTTTACCCTCTAGGTGATCGATCTCATGCTGGATACAAACCGCCAGCAGACCATCCGTCTCCAGCTCGAAGGTTTGGCCATTCCGGTCCTGGGCACGCACCCGCACCCGCTCCGCCCGCGTCACCGGTTCCCAAAAACCGGGCACCGACAGGCAGCCTTCATCCATCTCCTCCTCACCCTCACGCCAGAGAATTTCGGGATTGATGAGGCACAGGGGCTGATCGTGATGGTCGGAGATGTCGATAACGATCATCCGCAGCGGAATATCGACCTGAATCGCCGCCAGGCCAACGCCGCGGGCGGCGTACATGGTCTCGAACATATCGTCGATCTGGCGGCGAATGCGGTCATCTATCCTAGCCACGGGCTTAGCCACGTTACGCAGGCGTGGGTTAGGGAAGGTCAGAATTTCAAGTTGACTCATAGAGGAGTCCCCAATGGATGGTCGGCTTTGGGGAGGCGAGCCTGGGCTTAACAGCCACTATTCACCCCCGAGCCCAAATTAGGATAGGTCGGACACCCTGGCAAGGCAGGCGAATGCTCGCTAGTATGCGCCGGCATACTACACTGCCGATCAGGGTCCCGCAAAAAACAAGGCTCCACCTTGGGGAGGAGGGTCCCGGTAGCTATCACCCGCCAGCCAATTTTGGGGTTGCTCATGTCAATTTTCCAGCCCGCCATGTCCTGCCTGCGTCTTGGTGGAGCTACCCTGATCAGACTAGCCCTCGCCCTCCTGTTGATCCTGGCTGGTATCCCCGCCAGGGCCCAAATGGAACCGCAAATTGGCCAGAAGCCGACGCCTTCCCAAGGTAGTACCCCCAGTAAAACTCCGCCCAGGACCATCAAGCTAGCTCCCAAGATGCGGGTCACGCCTCTGAAAGCGCCAGATCCCGTCATCCCCATCGGCGCCATTCGGCCCTTCATCGAGCACGCCTATGTGTTGGAGGCCAAGGAAATCGAGCAAGCACCCTATGTGGTCGCCTTTCCGGACCGGCGGATCCTTGGCGGCGGTGGCGACAGGGTTTATGTCCGCGGCCTTAACGCAGGGGTCCGGGGGCGTTACCGATTGGTGAGGCCCGGGGGCCCCTATCTTGACCCTGCCTCCGGCGAGATCCTGGGCTATCAGGCCCAGCAGGTGGCCGAAGCGACCCTGGAACGGCCAGGCGACCCTGCGGTCCTTCGGATCGACACCCTGAGCCAGGAGATTGCCACCGGTGACCGCCTGGTGCCGACGACGGGTAACGAGCCCCTGCTGAGCTTCCAACCCAGGCCTGGACCCAGGGGCCGTCAGGCCCAGATCATTGCCGTCCTGAATGGCGTCTCCCAGATCGGCAGCCTCAACGTGGTGGTCATCAATCTGGGTACTGACCAGGGCGTGGCGCCAGGCCACCTCTTCGATATCTATAATGGCGGTGAGCAGATCAAGGATAAGGTGCGCGTCCAGGCCGACGACTGGGACTTGAAGAACCAGAAGTTCTGGTCGGAGGACTTCTGGTATGGCGATTTCCGCACCGACCGGTGGATCAGCGATGAACCCGATCCCAACACGCCCCTCCCCCTCCATCGGGGCGCCAGCCCCCTGGGCGAGGACTTTCTCCTGCCCCTGGAGAGGGCCGGCACCCTCATGGTCTTTCGTGCCTTTCCGCGTTTGAGCTTTGCCCTGGTCATGGAGGCGACCCGGCCCATGCACATCCAGGACCGGGTCATGGCACCCCGGCATTGATAGCCATGGGCCAAGCAGCGGAGGCGTCAACCCTGGACCCGGAACGCCTGCGTCTCTGGCTGACCCTGGCCAATGCCCCGGGCGCCGGCCCGCGGGGGGTAAACCAGCTTTTGGCCCACTTTGGCGATCCGGCGGCCCTGCTGGCGGCGGACGCCACCACCCTGGCCGCCGTCGGCGCCCGACCCAGCCTCATCAAGGCCCTGCGCGAGCCTAGGTCCGATCTGGTAGAGGTGGCCCTGGCGTGGGCCGAGGGGGAGGGCACTCATATTCTGACGCGCTCGGACCCCCGCTATCCCCACCGGCTGACGGAATTAGTGGACGCCCCCCTGGTGCTTTACGTCAGGGGCGACCCCGAGGTTCTTCGTGACCCCCAATTGGCCATGGTCGGCAGTCGCAATCCTACGCCTGGGGCGCGGGAGACGGCGGTTGCATTCGCCCGCCACCTGGCCGCCTGTGGTCTGACTATTACCAGCGGCCTGGCCATGGGTATCGATGGCGCCGCCCACGAAGGCGCCCTGGAGGCTGGCCGTACCCTGGCCGTTATGGGCACGGGTCCCGATCGGGTTTATCCTGCCGCCCATCGCCACCTGGCGCGTCGGATCGCCGCTCAGGGTGCCCTGCTCACCGAATTTCCTCCCGGCATGGGCCCCAGGTCCGAGAATTTCCCGCGCCGCAACCGCCTCATCGCCGCCCTGAGTCTGGGCACCCTGGTCGTGGAGGCCGCCCCCCGCAGTGGCTCTCTCATCACTGCCCGCCTGGCCGCGGAGCAGGGTCGCGAGGTCTTTGCCATCCCGGGCTCCATCCATAACCCTCTGGCCCGGGGCTGCCATGCCCTCATCAAGCAAGGCGCCAAACTGGTGGAGACCGCCCAGGACATCCTGGAAGAACTCGCGCCCCTGCTGGTCGGCTACCTGCGCCCGGACCCACCGCCTCTCCCCCTGGACGCCGCGTCCCCAGTAGTCGCGGCCGGGGACTCGAACCGGGGTGGTATAGGGGACCCTAGCGGAATGGACGCCGACTATCACCGCCTCCTGGCGGCTATGGGCCAGGACCCGGCGCATGTGGATCTCCTCGTCCAGCGCACCGGGCTGGCAGCAAATGACATCTCTTCAATGCTTCTCATGCTGGAACTGGAGGGCTGGATTGCCGCCTGTCCGGGTGGGCGCTATAGCCGGGTTGGAGGGCACGGGGTCTGAAGGCCCTGGCGCGCGACTGGCAGGAGTCCCCCGTCCATCCCGGCCACGGGATTTGTTAAATCCGCACATAAGTCCCATTGAACTCTCCTTGAATTGACGGTGCCGCTGGAACCGGTTGGCGAAGAGGGTTTTGGCGCAGTTTGTCCTCAGATGAGCCGGTGGTGAAGGAGAGGCGGTACCGTTCGGGGTTCATGCTGAAGTTCAGTTATAGGGCCCGATACAGATCTCCAAGGAATTATCCAGGCGCTGGTAGCAGACAGAGTCTTCACCCAGGTTGCCTTTGCGCAGGCGGGCGGGTCCCTGTTGCAGGGTGTAGGCATCTTCCTCGATATTGACCGGATGAGGGCGTCGGGTGATGGCAAATACCTTGCCATCCGGCGTTTTTACCTCGACATCCAGTTTTCCGCATTTCAGGCAGCCCGTGGAAACACAGGTCGTGTTGACCGGTTTGCGACCCTCGATACGAACCGAGCAGGCGTTCTGGTGAGTAAAATCCAGTCCTTGGCTTGATAGCGGCATCATGACCAAGAGCGCGGTTATAAGATAGTTATTGCGATTCATTCCTGTTTTTCCCTTGGCCTGATTTGCCGGCTTGGAGGGCACTAAGTCCACCCTGGCCACTGATACGGGTGGCTCATCATCACTGGAACCCTGGGATTCCTCAACGCCTCGCCCCAAAAAAAAGTTGCCCGAAAAAATCGACCCCTTGCCCATCTTCCCCTTGACGGGGTGCCTGGGAATCGTATTTGCTAAGAGCCTTCCCTGTGACTCACCTCAGGACCCACCTGGTCCGGAGTCACATCCAGAACCCCCTAACCCTGCTCGGATGCTCCTCATCCTATGAATCTGGTCGTCGTCGAATCGCCTGCCAAGGCCAAAACCATCAAGAAATACCTGGGCCCGGACTTTGAGGTCGTCGCCTCCTACGGCCATGTCCGCGACCTGGTGCCCAAGGAGGGGGCGGTCGACACGGAGGACGGCTTCGCCATGAAATACCAGGTCATCGAGCGCAACGAAAGGCATGTCCAGACTATCGCCAGTAAGCTCAAGGGGGCCGAGGCCCTGTATCTGGCGACGGACCCGGACCGCGAGGGCGAGGCTATTTCCTGGCACCTGATGGAATTGCTCAAGAAGCGGCGCCAACTGGGCGATCGGCCCGTGTACCGGGTGGTATTTAATGAGATCACCAAGCGCGCCGTCCAGGAGGCGGTGGCCAATCCGCGGGAAATCTCAACGGACCTGGTCAATGCCCAGCAGGCCCGGCGGGCCCTGGACTATCTGGTGGGCTTCAACCTCTCCCCCCTGCTGTGGAAGAAGGTGCGGCGCGGACTTTCCGCGGGGCGGGTGCAAAGCCCGGCCCTGCGCCTGATCGTCGAGCGCGAACTGGAAATTGAGGCCTTCAAGACGCGCGAATACTGGACCATCGCCGCGGATACGGCCAAGGAGGGCAAGGGCTTTGAGGCCCGGCTGATCCAGTTCGAGGGCGACAAGGTCGAGCAATTCACCATCGGTGACGAGGCCCGTGCCCACGAGGTGGAACGGGGTCTGAGCGCGGCCGCGGGCGGCCAACTTAGCGTGGAGCGAGTCGAGCGTAAACAGCGCAAACGTAATCCGGCACCGCCCTTCATTACCTCCACCCTACAACAGGAGGCGGCCCGCAAGCTCGGTTTTACCACCCTGCGCACCATGCGCGTGGCCCAGCAACTCTACGAGGGGGTGGATATCGGCGTTGGCGCCGTCGGTCTCATCAGCTACATGCGTACCGATTCGGTCAATCTGGCCAGTGAGGCCCTGGACGAGATCCGGGGCTTTGTGGTCGAACGTTATGGGGTGGATTATCTCCCCCCCCAGGCCCGACTCTATAAGACTAAGGCCAAGAATGCCCAGGAGGCCCACGAGGCCATCCGCCCCACCTCGATTCGCCGCCAGCCCACGGAGATCCTTGCTCACCTGACCAAGGATCAGGGGCGCCTCTACGAGCTGATCTGGAAGCGCACCCTGGCCTGTCAGATGGAACAGGCGCTCATCGATCAGGTCACGGTGGACCTGGGGGCGGGGCAGGGCAATCTGCTGCGGGCCACGGGATCCCATGTCGCCTTTCCAGGCTTCATGCGCGTCTATTTGGAGGGGCGGGACGACGCCCGGGAGGCGGACGACGATGTGGAGCGCCAGTTGCCCAACCTCCTGGAGGGCGAGCACCTGGACTTGTTGGGCGTTCGTTCCGAGCAACACTTCACCGAGCCGCCGCCACGCTATTCGGAGGCCAGTCTGGTTAAGGCTTTGGAGGAATATGGCATTGGCCGACCCTCTACCTACGCCAGCATTATTTCGACCCTGCAGGAACGGGAATACGTCCTGCTCGATAGCAAGCGCTTTTTGCCCACCGATGTGGGGCGGGTAGTCAACCGTTTCCTCACCGAACACTTCACCGCCTACGTGGACTACGACTTCACCGCCCGTCTGGAGGACGAACTGGATGCGGTTTCCCGGGGCGAGGAGGACTGGGTTCCCCTGCTGGAGGAATTCTGGCAGCCCTTCAAGGAGCGCATTGATCATATCCAGGAGCACGTCAAGCGCAGCGACGTGACCCAGGAGGCCATGGACGAGGCCTGCCCCCAATGTGGCGCGCCCCTCTCCATCCGCCTGGGCCGGCACGGCCGCTTTGTGGGCTGCACCAAATATCCCGAGTGCGATTACACCCGCGACCTGGGTGAAGGCAAGGATCAGGAGCCGGCGACGCCGGAGCTGGTCGAGGGACGCTCATGCCCTGATTGCGGCTCGCCCCTCCAGATCAAGCGCGGCAAGTATGGTAAGTTCATTGGTTGCACGGGCTATCCCAAATGCCGTCACATCGAGCCCCTGGAGCGTCCCGAGGACACGGGACTGACCTGTCCTCAGTGCGGCAAGGGCACCCTGCAGAAGAAAAAATCCCGGCGAGGCAAGTTCTTCTTTTCCTGTTCTACCTATCCCAAGTGCGATTACGCCACCTGGAACGAGCCGGTGGCCGGACCCTGTCCCCGGTGTGGCTGGCCTATCCTGACCATCAAGGTCACCAAGGCCAAGGGCGCCGAGATCGTCTGCCCACAGCCGGAATGTAAGCACAGTGAAAACCTGGATGAGGGGGCCCAGACCCCGAACACGGCGGGTATGGATGTCGCCAATGCTTGACGACCCCAGCGCCCCGGTTGCCGGCCTGGGGCATCGGTTGCGGCTCGCGGCCCACTGGATCAAGGCCGGCGGCGTCGTTGCCTATCCCACCGAGGCCGTCTATGGCCTGGGCTGTGATCCCTGGAACGGCGAGGCGACCCGGCGCATCTTGGCCATGAAGCGGAGGCCCGAGTCCAAGGGCCTGATTTTGATCGCGGCTACCCTCCAGCAGTTGAACCCCTTTGTGGAACCTTTGGATGCGGACCGCATGGCGTTGATCCTTTCGACCTGGCCTGGCCCCTACACCTGGCTGCTCCCGGTCCGGCCGGAAACCCCGCCCTGGTTGGCGGGCCAGCATACGACTCTGGCGGTGCGGGTCACGGCCCATCCGCTCGCGGCTGCCCTGTGCCGGGCCGCTGGCCGGGCCCTGGTCTCGACCAGCGCCAATCGTGCCACCCGACTCCCGGCGCGAACCGCCCTGGAAGTCCGACTCCGCTTGGGCGGGGCGGGGGATTATCTCCTGGCCGGGCCCTGCGGCGGCCGGGCCCAATGCTCCAGCATCCGGGATGGGCGTACCGGCCGTCTGCTGCGGCCCTGATGTTTTTCTTGAGGAAGCTAGACTATGGGTGTGTTGGTTGGGGATGTGGGGGGAACCAAGACGGTCCTGGCCCTGGCGGAGCGGTCGCAAGGCCGTTTCTACCTGGACCGGGAGCTGCGCCTACCGAGCGGCGACTTTGCCTCACTGGAGGAGCTGGTCCGCCACTATCTGACGGAGACGGGTCTGGTTCCCGATCGGGCGGCACTGGCCGTGGCCGGTCCGGTGCGCGATGGCCGCTGCGAGATTACCAATCTCCCCTGGGTTATCGACAGTGGTCAGCTTGCAGCGGCAATGGGTTGGCGTGATGTTTTTCTACTCAACGACCTGGAGGCCGTGGCCTGGGGCATCTCCGCCCTGGGCCCCGAGGATCTGGCGATCCTGCATCCGGGGGAGGAGGGTGCCCAGGGCAATGCCTGCGTCATCGCTGCGGGTACCGGCCTGGGGCAGGCGGGGCTCTTTTGGGACGGCCAGCGCCATCACCCCTTTGCGACCGAGGGTGGCCACAGTGATTTTGCCCCGGAGACGGCCCAGGAAGAGGCACTCTTGGGCTGGCTACGCCAGCGCCATGGCCATGTGAGCTGGGAGCGGTTGGTCTCGGGGCTCGGTCTGCGCAACATTTACGAATATCTCCTGAGCCAGGAGGGCCTGGGTCAGAGCAGCAGTGGGCTGGAGGAGGGGGGCGACGACCTGGGGGCAGCCATCGCCACGGGTGCGGCCTCGGGGACCTGTCCCCTCTGCGTCACGGCCATGGCCCTGTTCGTCAGACTCTATGGTCGCGAGGCCGGTAATCTGGCTCTCAAGCATCTGGCTCTTGGCGGCGTTTATTTGGGGGGTGGCATAGCCCCTAAAAATCTGGATCTGTTGCGTGGTCCGGACTTTCTGGCCGCCTTCCTGGGCAAGGGTCGCATGGAGCCCTTGCTTAGACGGATGCCTGTCAAGGTCATCCTGAATCCGCACACGCCCCTGTTCGGAGCTGCCTGCTATCTGGACCATAAGACGGCCTGACATGAATTCCCTTCTGTCCCCAAGATACTGGCCCAGCTGGCTGGCGGTGGGGCTGGTGCGGTTGCTGGGCTTCTTGCCTTTTCCCCTTCTGTGGTTGCTGGGCATGGGGCTGGGGCGATCGACGGGGCGGATCGCTTTGGGGCGGCGGCGGGTGGCCCGGCGCAATCTGGAAATCTGCCTGCCGGAGATGTCAGCTCGGGAACGCGAGCAGTTGGTCTCTCGGCACTTCGGTTATCTGGGGGTGGCCGCCCTGGCCCAGGGTCTGGTGTGGGGGGCCTCGCGTCGTCGGCTGGCACGGTTGATCACACTCCGCCACCGGGAGCGTTTCGATGAGTTACGGGCGCGTGGGCAAAACATCATCGTCCTCATGCCGCACTTCATCGGCCTGGAACTGGGGGGGGCAGCCTTCACTGCCTTTGTCCACCCGGGGATGTACATGTACCAGGAGATTCGCGATCCGGTGATCGATGCGCGGATGAAGGCTGGACGGATGCGCTTTGGCGCCATGTCCGTGGAACGTCAGGATGATTTGCGAGGATTGGTGCGCAAGATCCGTCAGGGCATCCCCTTTTTCTACCTGCCGGACCAGGACGCCGGTCCCCGGCGCGGCATTTTCGTACCCTTTTGCGGGGTTCTGGCCTCCACCTACCCCATGCTGGGACGTTTCGCCCAGATGGCTGACGCTGTGGTAATCCCAATTCATGCCCTGTTCTTGCCTTGGGGCCGTGGGCTGGAAGTCAGTTTCGGAACACCGCTGGCTGGCTTTCCCACAGGCGATGTGATCGCGGACGCGACGGCTATGAATCAGGCGATCGAGGCCATGATCCGGACTTTCCCGGCCCAATATTTCTGGGTACATCGCCGCTTCAAGACCCGCCCGCCTGGGGAACCACCCCTCTATCCCATCGGTCGGCCCTGGTGGCGCAGATCGGACCCATGAGGGTCGCTGGAGGCTATCAGTCGAGGTCAGGGGACCCAAGGGTTTGGCGGCTGGCGGGGCTTCGACATGGTTAACGTGAAAGAACCCGAGCTTGGGCCAAGCGCGATTCTGGCGTGACGCATGCCGGTGCGCAAAGAGCATTAGTAGGCGGTCAGGCTACAGAGCGACTTAGGCGGTGGCGAGGTAGCCGTGCTTGGTCAGCATCTTCAGCCAGCGAGGCGCGTTGCGGCCCACCATGAGTGCTTCGTAATCGACGGTGCGATCCTGATAGGGTGTTGTGTTGGCAAGCATCGCATAGACGATACGCAGCATCTTGTGCGCCAAGGCCACGATGGAGCGTTTGTGTCCCTTGCGGATGGCGAGGACCGAGAACTTGTCCTTCAAGGCACAGCGGGTGCGGGAGGCGGCTTGGGCGAACTCGCACAACAGGCGTCGCACCCAGGCATTGCCCTGGCGCGT
>JBGAUE010000018.1:0-69127 GCA_044228795.1 Chromatiaceae bacterium
GCGCGTCTGCGTTCCGTTTGCATTTCATGACGCTATTATACCAGCGTTATGGCAATACTTACTGAAGTCTTAGTAACCGGCGGATTTCACCCTGAATAAGCGAGAAAGCCATCCCACCCTTTTTTGGGAGCGCCTGCCGGTTCCCTGCCAGGCGGGTCCCCCGAGACCAGGGGGGGGGATGACTCCTGCTGGGTCAAGATTTCCCACGATTGCCTGGGGGCGATCCATCACCAGGCGCTCCGCCTCCTCCGGCCCTACCCATTTTGCCGCTGCCTCGCGTCCCTCCGCCAGCAAGGGGGGGCGACGATGGTAATGATGGGCATCCGTGGCCAGGAGATGCACCAGACCGTCGTCCAGGAAACGCTCCGCCCAGTATTGGGGCTCATCGCGGAAACGCCCAGTAACAGCACCCGCGGTCACCTGTATCCAAGCGCCTTGGCGTGCGGCCTCCACGAACCAGCCATAATGCTTGTCATCCAACCAGGTCAGTCGCTCCGGGTGAGTGATGACAGGTATAAAGCCTGCGGACAGGACATCGAAAATCGTATCCAAAAAGCGGGGCGGTACCGTGTGATGGGGTGGTTCGAAAAGAAAGTAGCGTGAGCCGTGCAGGGAGGGAAAGCGCCCGGATTTCAGGCCCTCCAGGAGTTCCGGGACCAGTTGGATATCGGCGCCGGTCGTGATCTCCAGGGGTATGCCGGCCTCCCGCAGATGACCGCGAAAGGCGTCGACTGCGGTTGAGATAGAGCCAGAATTGTTCTCAAAAAGCCCGGGGTAAATGTGCGGGGTGCAGGCCGTCAGGGTGATGCCGTCCGCGACGGCGATGCGGGCCATCTCCAGCGCGGTTTCAAGGTCCGTTGGACCGTCGTCAATGCCGGGTAGCATATGGCAGTGCAGGTCGATCATGGGGCTAGTTTGGGAGCCTGAAACTATCTAGTTGATTCAAGGTATCTATGGCCTGCGGGCTCAGGATCAAGCCTGCTTTGGCAAGCAGGCCGAGGGTAGTCCAGAAAGCCTGGTCCTGCACCCTGCTACTGACATGATTCGCACTCTGGATCGAGAATGGAGCAGGCCTTAGGGGCCTCGGCCTTGCCGGCGGTCCTGGTGGCGAGGTAATTACCGCCGACGGCCCCAACGGTGCGGTTGGCCCGGTTGGCATCCGCCATGGTGGACTTCTCGACATGGGTGGCGCCCATGGAGCGGAGATAGTAGGTCGTCTTGAGGCCGCGCACCCAGGCCAGCTTGTAGAGGTTGTCGAGCTTCTTGCCATTGGGCTCGCTCATGTAGAGGTTGAGGCTCTGGGCCTGGTCGAGCCATTTCTGGCGGCGGCTGCCGGCCTCCACCAGCCAGCGGGCGTCGATCTCGAAGGCGGTAGCGTAGAGTGCCTTGAGTTCCCCGGGAATGCGGTCGATGGCCTGGACCGAGCCATCGAAGTACTTGAGGTCATTGACCATCACCGCATCCCAGAGGCCCAGTCCCTTGAGGTCCTGGACCAGGTAGGGATTGACGACCGTAAACTCGCCGGAGAGGTTCGACTTGACGAAGAGATTTTGGTAGGTCGGCTCGATGGACTGGCTGACGCCGACGATGTTGGAGATGGTCGCCGTGGGGGCTATGGCCATGCAGTTGGAGTTACGCATGCCGACCTGGAGCACCCGTGCGCGCAGGGTCGCCCAGTCCCGGGTCTGGCTCTGGTCCATCTGCAGGAAGCCGCCGCGGCCGGCTTGCAATAGATCAATGGAGTCCAGGGGCAGGATACCCTGGCTCCAGAGGCTGCCCTCGAAACTGGAGTAGCGGCCGCGTTCCTCGGCCAGATCGGTGGAGGCGCTGATGGCATGGTAGGCAATGGCCTCCATGCTCTCGTCGGCGAACTGGACCGCCTCCTGGCTGGCGTAAGGGATACGCAATTTGTAGAGGGCGTCCTGAAAGCCCATGAGGCCCAGCCCTACGGGCCGGTGGCGCAGGTTGGAGCGCCGCGCCTGGGGGACGTTGTAGAAGTTGTAATCGATGACGTTGTCGAGCATGCGCATGGCAGTCGTGACCGTGCGCTGGAGCTTGACGTTGTCCAGGCCCTTAGCACCGACGTGAGCGGCCAGGTTTACCGATCCCAGATTGCAGACGGCTATCTCCTGGTCGTTGGTGTGCAGGGTGATCTCGGTGCAGAGATTGGAACTGTGGACCCGACCGGCGTGCTGATTGGTGTAACGCAGATTGCAGGGATCCTTGAAGGCGACCCAGGGATGGCCGGTTTCGAACAGCATGGCCAGCATCTTGCGCCAAAGGTCTACGGCCCTGAGTTTTTTGCTCACCTTCATCTCGCCCCGGGCCGCGCGTTCCTCGTAGGCGTTGTAGGCGACCTCGAAGGCCTGACCGGTAAGGTCATGCAGGTCTGGCGTCTCGTCGGGGGAAAAGAGGGTCCAGTCGCCATCCTCCGCCACCCGCTTCATAAAGAGATCCGGCACCCAGTTGGCGGTGTTCATGTCGTGGGTGCGGCGGCGCTCGTCGCCGGTGTTTTTGCGCAGGTCGAGGAATTCCTCGATGTCGATGTGCCAGGTCTCCAAATAGGCACAGACCGCTCCCTTGCGCTTGCCGCCCTGGTTGACCGCCACGGCGGTATCGTTGGCGACCTTGAGAAAGGGCACTACGCCTTGGCTGCGGCCGTTGGTGCCCTTGATGTGGGCGCCCATGCCGCGCACCCGGGACCAGTCGTTGCCCAGGCCACCCGCGAATTTGGAGAGCAGGGCATTGTCCTTAATGGCACCGTAAATGCCGTCGAGATCGTCCGGCACCGTGGTGAGGTAGCAAGAAGAGAGTTGGGGCCTCAGGGTGCCGGAGTTGAAAAGGGTGGGGGTAGAACTCATGAAATCGAAACTGGACAGGAGTTCGTAGAATTCGATGGCTCGCTCCTCACGGTCGATTTCATTGATGGCCAGGCCCATAGCGACACGCATAAAGAAGGCTTGAGGTAGTTCAAAGCGCAGCCCCCCCGCCGTGTGGATGAAGTAGCGGTCATAGAGGGTCTGAAGGCCAAGGTAGGTGAACTGGAGGTCACGCTCGGGTTGGAGGGCGGCGCCCAAGCGAGCCAGGTCAAACTGGCCAAGGCGGCGGTCGACAAGTTCCAGGTCGCCGGCCTGTTTGATATAGGCGACGAAGTAATCCGCATAGCGTTCGGCGAGGTCCGCCTGGGTTTCAGCGCCCAGATTTAGCCCCAGGAAGCCGAGGGCCTCGCGTCGCAGGATGTCGAGGAGCAGGCGGGCGGCGACCTGGCTGTAATCCGGATCCTTTTCGATCAGGGCGCGGGCGCTCATGACCAGGGCCTGGCCGACGTCGGCCTCGCGGACACCGTCAAAGAGGTTGCGGCAGGTGTCGGTGAGGATGTTCTCGCCAGCGACGGCATCGAGGCCTCGGCAGGCCTCGTCCAGGAGGCGGCGCATCCGGGCCAGATCCAGGGGGCGGCGGCTGCCGTCGGGGAGGGTGATATGGAGGCCGGGTGCTGGCGCTGCGCTGACCTCGGACGCGATTGCTGCGGCCCGAGCGGCGCGCTCCCGGGCGCGTTCCTCGCGATAGAGGACATAGTCGCGGGCGACCTTGTGCTCGCCAGCGCGCATCAGGGCTAGTTCAACCTGATCCTGGATGTCCTCGATGTGGACCGTGCCCCCACCAGGCAGCCGGCGGGTGAGGGCGACGACGACCTGATCCGTGAGTTCGCGCACCCGCTCGTGAACGCGGCTGGAAACGGCCGCGTTGCCTCCTTCCACGGCGAGGAAGGCCTTGGTCATGGCCACCATGATTTTTGTGGCGTCGAAGTGGGTGACCTGGCCGTTTCGTCGGATCACCTGGAACTTGCCCGAGGTGAGGGAGTCGATCTCGGTCCGGCTGGTATGGGTATCAGCCGCCATGACAGTGGCGGGATTCGGTGCGACGGCGGTCGTGGTGGCGGCCATGGCTATCCTCAAGGATGTGGCAATTGGTTGTGGCAGGGGGTTGTCAAGGCATTGCCGATCTCTTCCGGGTTATCCGAGGTCTGTGGATGCCCTGGGAGAAATCTCGGGATGGCACAATATCCAGGGTTAGCCATTACAGTCAACCACTAGATATTGTGGAAAAGGCTTGCGAGAGGTGGATAGGCTGTGGATGGCCTGTGGATAGGATCTGATGCGAAGGCACCCGGACCGGCTCTGCCGCCAACAGTGGCTAGGCCTGGCGGGGGGGGGTAAATTGTGGATAAAACAACCCTTGTCGCCATGGACGCTATTGGGTTCCGGTCCCCGAATAATCACCGCTCTAGTAAACACAAAAGCTGGCCATGGCGGGTATAATCCGGCGACGATCGAGGGGGAGGAGCGGTGAATTCCCAGCAGGGGACCACCGGAACGTTTGAAATCCACAAAAATCCAACGGAGACCTGATTCCATGCAAGTCAGAGACGTCATGAACAAATCGGTGCGGTCGGTGCGGCCCGACATGAAGGTGATGGAAGTTGCCTCCCTGATGTGCCTTTACCGCTATCACGGCCTGCCGGTGACGGAAGAGGATGGTACTCTCATTGGCTTCATCGCCGAGAAGGACCTGCTCCACCGGCTCTTCCCCACCTTTGAGCGCCTGATGGAGGAGGGCCTGGGTAATGTGGATCTCGACATGGAAATGGGCAGGTACTCTGAAGTGCTCGACCTCTATGTGTCCGATCTCATGACCCGCAGTCCCATCGCGGTGACCCCGGATATGCATGTGTTGCGGGCTACGACCATCATGGTCCGCAACAGATTTCGCCGCATCCCGGTGGCCGAGAATGGCATCCTGGTGGGCGTCTTGAGTTTGGGTGATGTCCACAAGGCCATCTTTCATGCCAACGTGGCGGGCACCCTGAAAACTAAGTAGCCAGAGGCTGGCCCGAGACCCCGCCTGGCCCCGGGCGAGGTCCAGGGAAACCCGAAGGTGAGGGCCTGGATCCCTCAGACTGGAAGTGCATATCTAGCCCGAGGCTTGCTAGCCAGGTTTTCAATTCGCGATTGCACGTGGCGCGAGTCCATCGAGGGTTCATCATCCGGATCTTTAGGAGGCGAAGTATGAAGACGCGGATTGCCCATGGGTTACGCAGGCTGGCCCTGGCGAGTTTGGCATTTGTCCTCTTGACGGGTCTCTTGGCCGCATCCACCCCCGCGGAGGTCGCGCTGGCTGAGTATGAGGAGATCATGGCCCTGACACCGAATTTTGCCAACGGCCACAAGGCCTACATCACCTGCGCCGTTTGTCACAGGCCCGAGGGCTGGGGTACCCTCGATGGGACCTATCCTCAAATCGCGGGTCAACACAGAACGGTTATCATCAAGCAGTTGGCCGATATTCGGGCGCGCAACCGGGATAACCCCCTCATGTATCCCTTTTCGGTACCGCGTGTCTTGGGTGGTCCCCAGAATATCGCTGACGTGGCGGCCTATGTGTCTCAGCTCCCCATGAATCCCCAAAACGGGGTAGGGCCGGGTACCGACCTCGAGCTGGGCGCCCAGCTGTACAAGGACAATTGCGTCAAGTGTCATGGCGAGGGGGGGCAGGGGGACGAGCAGGAGCATACGCCGGCGATCGCGGGCCAGCATTTCAATTACCTGGTCCGCCAGTTCGATGCGATTCGCGACGGTAGACGCAGGAACTCGGATCCCAAGATGGTTGAACAGATCAAGGGTTTTGCGCCGCGCGAGGCAATGGCGGTGCTGGACTATACTTCGCGTTTGCGTCCACCGGCCGAACGTCTCGGTATGGCGGATTGGCGAAACCCGGACTTTCGGGGCTATGTGTATCCGACGCCCCCCGGGCCCGCCCCGTCCTCTCCCATGACCCAACCTCCGGCCCTTCCCATTCCAACTCAGCCGTGATCAGGATAATGGCTTCCTCAGCGTTTGACCCCGGGGTTTGCGCCGGGGCCGGTGGCGCCTTCCCGCCGGGATGCTGGGAAGGTGGCACGAGGTTGCTCCCCTCGTGACCCTGTTGTTCGTCGTCCTGTTGCCCTTCCTAGGGGCGATAGGGGTGGCCTGGGGCAGCAAGCTGGGCCGGTCCGCCGCCATTCTCCTCAGCTTTCTGGTCGTTCTGGCCGCGATCATCCTCATACTTTCTCTCCTGGATCCCCTGGTGGCGGGGGAGACGCTCATTGAGCGCTTCGCCTGGCTGCCATCCGTAGGGCTAGAGATCGCCTTTCGCCTGGACGGCCTGGGCCTCCTCTTTGCCGGCCTCATCCTCGGTATTGGTGGCCTGGTCATCCTCTATGCCCGCTATTACCTGTCCGAACAGGACAGCCTGGGGCGTCTCTACGCCTATCTGTTGTTGTTCATGGGCGCCATGCTGGGGGTGGTGCTGTCGGAAAATCTGATTCAGATGCTGGTGTTCTGGGAACTGACCAGTCTGAGCTCTTTCCTGCTCATCGGTTACTGGCGTCAGCGCGAGGATGCCCGCACGGGCGCCCGCATGGCCCTGGCGATTACCGGCGCTGGTGGTCTGGCTCTCTTTGGCGGCCTGCTACTCCTGGGCCGGATGACGGGAAGTTATGATCTAAGCATCGTCCTGGCCTCGGGGGATCTCATCCGCGCCCACCCCCTTTATGGGCCGACCCTGCTTCTGATCCTGCTCGGGGTCTTCACCAAATCGGCCCAGTTTCCATTGCACTTCTGGCTACCCCATGCCATGGCGGCGCCCACCCCCGTGTCGAGCTATCTGCATTCGGCGACCATGGTCAAGGCCGGGGTCTTCCTGCTAGCGCGGCTCTTTCCGGCCCTCTCGGGGACCTGGGAATGGAACTATGTCGTGACGGGGTTTGGCATGATGACCTTGCTGACCGGTGCCGTCATCGCCCTCTTTCAGCACGATCTCAAGGGCCTGCTGGCCTATTCCACCATCAGTCACCTGGGGCTGATCACGGTCCTCTTTGGCATCGGCACCCCTCTGGCGGCGGTGGCGGGGGTGTTTCACATCATCAACCATGCAATCTTCAAGGCGGGCCTCTTTATGGCCGCCGGCATCATCGACCACGAGACCGGTACTCGTGATATGAGGCGCATCAATGGACTATGGCACTCGATGCCCTACACGGGCTCCCTGGCCATGGTAGCGGCCTCGGCCATGGCCGGCGTGCCTCTCTTCAATGGCTTTCTGTCGAAGGAGATGTTCTTCGGCGAGACCGCCGCAATTGCGGGGGCCATGCCGCTCGGTTGGCTGGTGCCAGTGGCGGCCACTCTCGCCGGGGCTTTTGCCGTGGCCTATTCGCTGCGCTTTGTTCACGACGTCTTTTTCAATGGAAAACCGGTAAATTTGCCAAGGCAGCCTCATGAACCGCCGCACTGGATGCGGGTGCCGGTGGAGATTCTGGTCGTTCTCTGTCTTCTGGTGGGCATAGCCCCGAGCCTGACCGTGGAACCCATCCTGAAACTGGCGGCGGGGGCCGTCCTCCAGGCGCCACTGCCCAACCATGACCTGGCTCTCTGGCATGGCTTCAGCCCCGCCGTCTTCATGAGCCTCATCGCCATGATTGGCGGCATCTTCATCTATGCCGCGCGCAAACCCCTCTATGCCGGGTGGGATCGAGTGGGGGATCGGCTTGATGCCCGGCGAGGCTATTACCGGGCACTTAACACCCTGATCGGTCTGGCTCAGGGCGTTACCGCCTGGCTGGGCAAGGGCTCCCTGCAACGCCTGGTGGCGACCTTCCTCATCGCGGCTTTGGTACTGGGAACCGCGGGTTGGCTTGGTTCGGGCTCCTCCTTGAGGGGGTCCTTGTCCCTGCTGCCCCTCGACATTGTCAGCCTGGTGGCCAGTGTCATCTTAGTTGGGGCCGCCCTAGGGACCCTGATCTGGCATTGCCAGCGCCTCCTAGCCCTCATCCTCCTGGGTGCCGTCGGCCTGATGGTCTCGCTGATTTTCGTCATGTTCTCCGCCCCCGATCTGGCCTTGACCCAGTTGTCTGTCGAGGTGGTGACCGTGATTCTGCTGTTGCTGGCCCTTTTTTTCCTCCCCCAGACCTCGCGCCCCGAGACGCATCGCCTCCGCCGTATCCGGGATCTGGTCGTGGCGTTGTTCTCGGGTCTCGGCATGAGCATCCTGACCTGGG
Source organism: Chromatiaceae bacterium (assembly GCA_044228795.1). Taxonomy (GTDB): domain Bacteria; phylum Pseudomonadota; class Gammaproteobacteria; order Chromatiales; family Chromatiaceae; genus M0108. The sequence continues at coordinate 8,093 of JBGAUE010000018.1, forward strand.
CAATCCTGACCCGGCCCTACGAGAGCATCGCCGGGTATTTCCTGGAAAACAGCGTACCGGGTGGCGGTGGTCACAACGTGGTCAATGTCATACTGGTGGATTTTCGTGGCTTCGATACCCTGGGCGAGATCACGGTCCTGGTGCTGGCGGGTCTGGCCATCCACGCCATGCTGGAGAATCTTCACCTCGTGGGCCAGGCCGGCGATGGAATGGGCCGGGCGTGGCATCAGGACGCGCATCCCGTCCTCCTGTCGGCGCTGGCGCGCCTGGTGTTGCCCCTGACCTTGCTGGTGGCCGTCTATTTACTGCTGCGGGGTCATAACCTGCCGGGTGGGGGCTTTATCGCGGGCCTCGTCACGGCCATTGCCCTCATCTTGATGTATCTCGCCAATGGCGTGGCCTGGACCCAGGATCGCTTGCCGGGAAATATGCAGCCCGTAATGGGAGTGGGCCTGCTCATTGCCACCCTCACGGGCCTGGCGAGCATCCTCTTAGGCTATCCCTATCTGACGACCAGCTTCGGCTATTTCGACTGGCCCTTGGTAGGTGAATTCGAGTGGGCCTCCGCCATGATCTTTGATCTGGGCGTTTGGCTGGTCGTGGTGGGGACGACCTTGCTGATCCTCATCCACTTGGGCTTGAAACACGATGCCACCCGAGAGGCCCAGGCTGGCGTGCCGCAGGCTGCGACCGACTTGGGAGAGGGGCACTGAATGGAGGCCTTGATCGCCCTTCTGGTCGGCGTACTCACCACCTGTGGTGTCTATTTGCTGCTGCGGGCCCAGACCTTTTCCGTGGTGCTGGGTCTCACCCTTCTGTCTTACGCGGTCAATCTCTTCCTCTTTGCCTCCGGCCGGCTGGTGGTTGGCCGGCCGCCGGTGATTGGCACCGATCCCTCCGGCTATGCCGATCCCTTGCCCCAGGCCCTGGTGCTCACCGCCATCGTCATAGGCTTTGCCATGACGGCCTTCGTCATCCTGCTGGCGCTCAAGGCCAGGGCGGAACTAGGGACCGATCAGGTGGACGGGGAGGCGGGCCATGACTAATCTGATCATAGCCCCGGTCTTGGTCCCCCTGGGGGCGGGGGTGCTACTCATCTTGCTTGGCGATCGGGGTATCGGCTGGCGGCGGGGCTTGGGGCTCCTGTCGGTGGTGGTGCAGGTCCTGTTGGCCATAGCCTTGCTGGATGTCACCGCGGGCGGGGCTATCCCGACCCATGCCCTGGGCAACTGGCCTGCCCCCTTCGGCATCGTCCTGGTCGCGGATCGGCTGGCGGCCTGGATGCTGCTGATCACCGCCCTTCTGGCCCTCTTCACCCTCTGGCACGCCTGCCAGGGCCTGGACCTTCAGGGCCGGCACTTCCATGTCCTCTTCCAGTTACAACTGTTCGGACTGAATGGCGCCTTCCTCACCGGCGATCTGTTCAACCTCTTCGTGTTCTTCGAAGTCCTGCTGCTGGCCTCCTATGGTCTGGCCCTGCATGGCGGCGGCGCCGCCCGTACCCAGGCGGGTCTGCATTATGTGGTGATCAACCTGGCCGGTTCCGCGCTCTTCCTGATCGCCGCCGGCCTGCTTTATGGCCTCTTCGGCACCCTGAATTTGGCCCATCTGGCCCTGCTCATGACCCAGACCCCGGTGGAAAACCTGGGTCCGGCGCGCACAGCAGTCCTGCTACTCTTTGGCGTCTTTGCCCTCAAAGCGGCGCTCCTGCCCCTGCACCTCTGGCTGCCCGCCACCTATGGCCGCGCCAGTGCCCCGGTGGCGGCCCTGTTCGCCATCATGACCAAGGTCGGCGCCTACGCTATTCTGCGCGTCGCCACCCTGATGCTAGGCGATGCCGCCCCGGGCTTCGCGGGCCTGTACCAGGATTGGCTCTTGCCATTGGCTCTGGTGACCCTCCTCGCCGGCATGGTAGGGGCATTGGGCTCCCGGTGCCTGACGGATCAAGCCGCCTATCTGGTAATCGCCTCGGTGGGCACCCTACTGGTCGCCTGGGGGCTCGGCGGTCGGGATGCCATTGCGGCTGGTCTCTATTACCTGCCGCACTCAACCTTCGCGGCCGCCGCACTATTTTTACTGACAGACCGGATCGCCCAAGGGCGAGGTGAGCTGGCAGATCGATTTGAACCGGCCCCTGACGTTCCCAACGCCCCCCTGGTGGGTAGCCTGTTTTTTGTCTGCGCCATCCTGCTGGCTGGTCTACCGCCACTGTCCGGATTCATCGGCAAGTTCCTGCTGCTGCGGGCGGCCCTGGCCTATCCCTCCTGGCCCTGGGTCCTGGGAATTGTCCTGGTGAGTGGCCTCTTAGGCCTCCTGGCCCTGGCCCGCTCCGGGAGCCTGCTCTTCTTCCGGTTGGCGGCTGTCCCGAGAGCGGTGGCGGTAGCCTTGGGTGCCAGACCCGTGTCGCTGGCCCCCGCCATCGGCCTCCTCATCCTGACCCTGATCCTGACCCTGTGGGCGGGAACCTGGCTGGAGGTGACCACAGGGATTGCCGACCAGTTGTTGCAGCCTCGGGCCTATATTCAGGCGGTGTTGGGGACGCGGTGATCCGGGTAAAGAACGGGTTTGGATATGTGTGGCAGGCTATCTGATAGCTGGGCTCGTGCCGAGTTGGTGTGCCGGGCTGGTGTATCGGACATCTGGAGAATCGGCTACCATGACCTGACCTGGATGTTCCAGGTCAAAACATAGAAGGATGGAGGACTCATGAAATACACAGATTCAGCCTTAATGGCGCTATTGGTCGCCCTCGGTTTGGGGGTCGCAACCCTGGCGAATGCCGGGGGTTTCGGCGGCGCCGGACCCTCGGGTGCCTATGGCGGTCCCACCTACCCTGGCTCCAACTACGGCGGCCCACCGGGAGCCGGCGGGCCAGGCTATGGCGCCCCCCAGGGCACCGGCTATGGCCCTGGGGGCTATGGTGCCCCCCAGGGTACCGGTTACGGCCCCGGTTACGGAGGTCAACGGGGCACAGGTTACGGCCCGGGTTATGGTAGTCCCCGGGGTATCGGATACGGCCCGGGTTACCGAGGTCCTTGGGGGTCCGGTTACGGCCCGGGTTACCGAGGTCCTTGGGGGTCCGGTTACGGCCCCGGTTACCGTGGCCCTTGGGGGTCCGGTTACGGCCCAGGCTATGGGGGTCCTCGGGGCTTCGGATACGGTCCAGGTTATGGTGGTCCTCGGGGATCCAGCTATGGACCGGGCTATGACGCCCCCCAGAGCTGCGGTGTCGGCTCAGGTTGAGGTGGCCCTGGGGCGACTTTAGAGTTTAGGAAACGGCTGCCCCTAGACCGATATGGCCCGGTCAACCGGGATGACCGCAGCCGTCCCGACAACGGCAGTGAATTCAATCCGATAAAGTAGATGTCGAACCCGATGAAGCGGTTCGACGATGGCACCAGGGACTGATGTCCCCGCGGCAAAGGCTTGTCTGAACTCAGGGGCAGTACCGATGCCTGCGGGGACGCTTCGACATGCATTTCTCAGTGAGTCCGAGGAGGCTTGATTGAACCTTGAATGAGCTCTATCGAGGTCCTGCTGCTGGCCTCCCAGGGCCTATCCCTGCATCTGACTGTGTTCTTGACCCCGCGGGGGGGCTGGTTGGGGGTGAACACCAAAATCGTGGATCATTTGCTGGAGCCACGGCTCTAAATCCAGGCTGTCCTGGGAGGCACATCATGACCCCGCTGCTGCGCTGGCTGCCCCATCCCTGGCTGACCCTGGTCCTAGTACTGGTATGGCTCCTGCTTCACAACAGCCTGGCGGCGGGGCATATCCTCCTCGGGCTGTTGCTGGGCTTGCTGATACCCAATCTTACCCGGCGCTTTTGGCCAGTGACCCTGCGGCTTCATGAGCCCTTGATCTTGCTGCGCTTCATCGGCGTGGTCCTGTGGGATATCCTGGTAGCCAACCTGACCGTAGCCCGGCTCATCCTGGGCCAGCCCGGGAAACTCAGGCCGGCCATTTTCGAGGTGCCTTTGGCCCTGAAGGGCGGGATCGGCATCAGCCTGCTGGCTAACACCATCAGCCTGACCCCAGGCACCGTATCCGTGGAGATCAGTCCGGATCGCCTTAGCCTGCGCGTCCATGCCCTGGATACCTCTGACCCGGGTATTCTGGTCCAGGAGATCAAGGCGCGCTATGAGGCGCCCCTGAAAATGGTATTCGAACCATGCTCGTCATCGTCCTGAATATCGCCTTCGCCCTGGTGGCCGTGGCGAGCGCCCTCGGTTTTTGGCGTCTCCTGGTGGGCCCCAGTGCCCCGGATCGCATCCTGGCTCTGGATACTCTAGCCATCACCATCATCGCCCTCTTGATACTGGTCGGTATCCGGCTGGGGACGGGCATTTATTTTGAGGCCGCCCTGCTGATTGCCCTCATTGGCTTCGTCAGCACCGTGGCCCTGTGCAAGTATCTCTTGCGCGGGGATATCATCGATTAACCCGGCCTCGGGAGTCCCTCAAGATGCTGGAACTACTGCTGTCCTTCCTGATTTTAGCGGGTGCTATTTTTACCTTCATCGGTGCCCTGGGCTTAGCGCGCCTGCCCGATTTTTTTACTCGGTTGCATGCCCCCACCAAGGCTACGACCTTGGGGGTTGGGAGCCTGCTCATTGCCTCCTCGATTTATTTCAGTACCCAGGGCAATGGCGTCAGCCTGCACGAGATCCTGGTCACCCTCTTTCTCTTCATCACCGCTCCCGTCTCTGCTCATTTACTGGCCAAGGCGGCTTTGCATCTGGATTTGCCCAGATTAGATGGAAGGAAAAGACCCGGTGATTTATCCTGACAGAGGATGGGGAGGCGTGAACCGTCCCGGCCCCAAGGCTGGATTATGTGAGTCTGTCTTGAGCCGCACCGGGACTTGAACCTGGCTGGGGCGAGGTCAGGGTGCGAAGGGCATCCAGGGCATCATGCGACCGGCGCGGCCCATGGTGGAGTCCAGGTTGGTGGTGATAACGCTCATCTTGGCGTTGATTTGATTAAGTTCGCCGACGATGGCGGGCAGCGCTGCCATTTGACCGCTCATGATGCGCATGTTTCGCTCCATCTCCGGGAGGGTATCCATGGTTTTGGTCATGCGAAAGAGCATGAGGGCCACCAGGGCCCCCGCTTGATCGGGCTCCCAGGTGTGCATGTATTGGTCTAGCCATTCCGCCTGTTGGGCGAATTTTTCCAGCTCTTGTCGCTGTTCCTCCGGCAGCATGGCCATGAGTTCCCGGCGTTGGGTGGCACGATCCTCCGGGCTCATCGAGGCTGCTGGCGTGGTAACAGGTGGCTGGGACTCGGCGTTGGAAATGGCCTGGTAGCCCGACCACCCCGCCAGGATTGTCATCAACCCCAGGCCCAGGGCCATGAGGCGCAGACGGCTTGACTGGTGAAGGGTTTCGGCGCGGGCGATTTGCAACTCCTTGAGGATGAGCAGCAGGCTGTCATATCCCAGGGTGGCCTGGGTTTGCTCCGCCGGGGACTCATCGAGGTGGCGCGGCATGGGGATCTCCGGAATTGCCTTGAATTGATGGCCAGGGTTGTAAGGATCAGGATCAGAGCCGGTTCATTACTTTCGTCACATTAGATCGCTCGGTGCGGCTTCATAACTGTCCGCCTTGGGCGAGAATAATCTCACGCACCGCCGATTCCACCACCCTCATGTCCGTCAATGGGTAGGGTGGAATAGCAAGTTGGCGCAGGCGCTCCTGATAATTGACACAATAATCGAAGTGGAAGCCGAGGAAACCTGCCTCTCCCTTGACACCTTGGATGTCCTTGACATAAGCGGCATAGTTGCTGGTCTGGGCCATGTGATAGGGGGTCGGCGTCAGACCCAGACGAAAGCCCTCGACATGGGAGTCCCAGGTTGGGTAAAGGGTAGGGTTGGCGAAATGCAGGACCCTGGAGGCGGCGACCAGGGACTGCAGGCAGGTAGCGACGGCCATGACATCCTGTTCGGAAAAAACCCCCTGTTCGCTGCGCGACTGGCCGAAGGCCTGCACGGCGGCGGTCAACCAGCGCTGCTCAATGCGTAGACTGCTGGGCAGCGACCCGTGGGCAAAGGTTGCGGCCAGCAGAAAGGCGTCGGCGACGCGATCGGTCGTCTGGATCGCGGCCAGCAAGGCCGGATAGGCACGCAAAAAGGCGGCCTCCCGGGACCCATCGGCGAGTTTGTTGACGCGCACCAGGTCCACCGCCTGGTCCAAGGTGGCGAGGTTGATATGGGTGTAATTCGGAATCCGCAGACCTGAATCCGGTGTCGCCGAGCCGCCTGGGGCGCGAAATGGGTGCCTTGCATTCATAAGGGTTAGGTTGACAGATCGGCGCTGCGAGGTCGAGAGGAAAAGGCTGGAAAAGGCCTGGCCGTTGGTGCCGGCGTGGCTATGGATAGGTATTCCAGGCCTTGAGGTCGTTGCCCAGGGTTCGGCGTTGGGCCAGGTGGCCAAATAATAGCCCCGGACGGATGAAAATGCCTGGCCCTTGGGGCAATATGGCCACGTATCCATTTCTACCCCTATCAGGAGGCACCATGAACCGCATCCCCGCCGTTTTCGGAGGCTGGTTGATGGGCCTCGTCCTCATGGTACTTGCCCCAGTCGCCGCTGGGTTGCAGGGGGGGGCGGGGGCCGGACAGGTCGCTGAGGTCACCCCATATCCCAGGTCCTGGTCAGGCCCTCCTGGCATGAAGTTTTTTGGACGGGGCTTGCGGGATGCCACTGCGCAAACTGGGGCGTGGCAACCGCGTCTGACCGCTATGGCCGATGGCGGCTTTGTTCTGGCGGGTACCGTGCGCGGATCTGGGGGCCGCGAGGCCTGGATCGCCCGCTATAACCCGCTGGGGTTGTCGGTCTGGACGCAAGTCCTGGCCGGGCCCTTCGATCTCCAGGTTCAGGCGTTGGGGTCCCTGCCGAATGGCGGCATCTTGCTGGCAGGCGATTTAGGCCCGGCCCGGCCGGGTTTCCTGATTGCCTTGGACGCCGGGGGCGAAATCCTGTGGTCGCGGACCACCTCTGCGCCTGAGACCAGCGGGGTCTCCGATCGTGTACTGGGGCTGGAGGTCGACGTTACGGGCATGGGACTCGCCGTGGGGCAGTTCGTCCGTGCGGATGGGACCGAGGTTGGCCTCCTCGCCTCGGTCCCGGCGGATGGCTCCCCGGGATGGCGGCTGGAGGCTACCGAAGCCAGGTCCGCGTTAACTGCGATCTCAGATGGCGAGGGCTGGCTGGTGGCTGGCGCCAGTGGAGAGCCGGCCCAGTCCGCCTGGCTGGCCCATGTCAATGCGACGGGCCGGATTGACTGGCAACGGACTTATGGCCTGGCGGGCAGTGGGGCGGTCATGGTTATGGACCGTCTGGCGAATGGGGCCATTCTCCTCGCGGGCTACCCGGACGCGGGTGGCGAGGTCTGGGTGCGTCAGGTCGATGGTCGGGGCGAAATCCTTTCTGAAGGGCTTCTCAAGCCTGGCAGCGATGGTCTGCCCTGGGTGCGCTCCCTACTTGGCTTAGCCCTGACCGATGATGGCGGCTATTGGCTCGGGGGTGAGACCCTGGGCAACGACGCCTGGCTGGCGCGCCTGAGCCCCGCGGGCGAGCCCCTCTGGGTACGGACCTATGGTAGCGAGGGCGCTGACCTGTTTAGCGCCCTCTTGCCCCACCAGGGCGGGGTGCTGGCGGCGGGCCTGAGTGTCCCTGGCCAGGTGCCAGGCGCCCAAAGTCTTTGGCTTGCTACCCTGGATGCCCGGGGCGAGCCCCTGGTCGCACCGACCTTTTCCGACCGGGCGGCCAAGATCCTGGCCCTTATCCAGGCGGGTCTGGGCCCTCAGTCTGGTCTCGCCGCCGGAGGCGACCTTGAGGTCCGGGAGGGGACCGACGGCACCCTGTCGCTTCGGCTACCCTTTGCCCGACTGAAGGGTCCGTCAGCCGATGCCGAGGGGCAGGCGCTTGATCTTGGCACCCTCGCCCTGCTGGCTCGTCCTCCGGAGACCGGGGCTGGCCCCTGGCGCTTCAGTCTCGATGGCCCCGCCACCCTCTGGTTGCCCGGGAGGGCTGCAGGGCAATCGGCCCGACTGAGTATGGCACGGCGCCACTTTTTACTGGAGTTGGACCCTAACTCCGGCTTGACGACGGCGCTTGACTTCCAATTGGAAGGAGTCGATTTGCGCCTGGACCTGCCAAACCCCCTGGCGGGCATTGAGAAGGCCTTGGGGATCGGTGACGAGAAGCTCCCCAGCGGCGTAGAGGCCACCGCCCTGGCCAGCCTGGGTCTTGGCAAATTCAACCTGACTGTCCAACTGACACCCGATGCCGCGGGCCGCTGGGGGGGGAGTTTGCGCCTGAAGCTCAGTGACTTGGCGGTGCGCGATGGCCAAGGCCAGGAACTGGGCCATCTGGGCGGTTGGCGGCTGGATGCTGACTATGCCGATATGGATCTCGATGCCCTGGAGGCCCTGTCGGGGCAGATGGAAGGGCTGAACCCTGAGGAACCCGCTGCCATGCTGGCGGAAATTGCCACCCTGGTTGAGGGCTATCTGCGGGCCAGTGGTCAGGCTAAGGGCGAATGGCTCTTGACCGACCTGGCCATGCCCCTGGATGGTGGGGGAGAGTCCCTGCATCTGGGCGAGTTAGGCCTGGCGGGATCCGTAACGCCGCCCTTGGACCGGCCACTCGCAAGGGATTTGCGGTTGCAATACCACCTCAAGGGGCTGGACATGGTAGCGGAGGCTAGCCATGTCGCACTGGGAGAGGCGCGTTTCGAGATCGCTGCCGAGCGGTTGGCCCTCGCCAACCTGGTCGAGGCGGTTCTGTTCGCGCTCCAGAATCCGGCTACAGGCCCCGCGGCCCTGCCGGATTGGCTACCCCGCATCCTGGGTAGCCTTGAGATCACCCTCGCGTCCAACGGCTTTCGGGCCACCTTGCCCGAAGAGCCCCCTCTGGCTATCGAGGATATCAAGCTCCATCTGGCGTTAAGCGGTCTGGACTCCCAGGTGCCCGTCTTGGCCATGGCCTATTTCCAGGATGGTGTTTCGGGTTTGGACCCGGTGCTACCCCCATGGGCGCCCCGGACGGTCAAGTTTGATCTGGCCTTGAGCGGCCTGCCCCTGGCTGAGTTGTTGGCTCTCTCCCTGCAGGGGGAGCCCGATCCCCTGGCGGCCCTCAACCTCTTGGGCGCCCAGCCGGTCCAACTGGACATCAAGGACATCCAGGTCGTTCTGCCCGCCGGCGGCCTGCGAGTGCGAGGCCAGGCCCAGGCCCAAGTCCCGGCCAGGCCGAACGCTTTGCCCGAAGGGAGCCTGACCGCGAACATCGAACTGCGCAATCTCGATGCCCTGGCCAGACTTTTGGACGAGACGGCTGACCCCACGGACCGCAAGAACCTGGCCACCCTGGTAGCCTTCCTGCGGCTGGTTGGGATCGAGCGCCCGGGTGCGGAAGGGACCCAGGTACTCAGCTTCGCCCTAGAAGCCAACAGCCGGGGGGAAGTTGTCGTCAACGGCAAGGATCTGACTCCCCTGTTGAAAAACTCGGCCAGTCCCATTAGCGACCTGCATCGCTAGCGCCTCATCCGGACAGCGGAGTCGCCCATGATCGAGATCAGACCCGGGACAGAAGCGGATCGGCCCCAGATTGTTGCCCGCATGGCGGAGGTCTTTGGTGACGAGCCCGCGGCACGGGCGGAACGCCTCTGGGACTGGCAGTGGCACCGGGACCCACGACTGCCAACCCCCGGCTATCGGGGGATCGTGGCTGAATGGCGTGGCCAGATTATTGGCAATCTGGCTACCATTCCCGCTGGGCTGCATATGGGCGGAGTGCCGGTGACGGCCTACTGGTGCGTGGATGTGCTCATGCACTGGGGCCTGATGCGTCAGGCCCTTCGAGATCACAGGCGCCAGATGGGTGTGGGACCCGACTTCACTCATGGCATCGCCGCCGCCCTTCTGGACCACCCCTCCGCGGGCCCCATCCAGCTTTCCAAACACATCGCTGATCCTATGATGGCCATTATTGGGCGCATCGGTTTCAAGGCCATGCCAGGCACCTGTTCCCTACAGCGCCGGATCTCCCTGCGCCATACCCTGGCGCGCGGTCTGGGCCGGCCTCTGGGGGGGATGCTGGGTGCGGTAGTGGATCTGGGCCTGCCCATCGGTCCTAGACCCGGGCTACCGGTCGAGGTCTTGGCAGGCGGGTTCGATGGGCGCTTTGATCGCCTATGGGAAGAGGTTCGGAGTAGATACTCCGCCCTATGCCAGCGTGATGCCCGGACGTTGGACTGGCGGTATCGACAACAACCTGAGGGGGACTATCGGGTGCTCACGACCGGGGTTGGGGAGCGGCTGCGTGGCTACCTGGTACTGCTCACCTATAAACACCGGAGTCGGCGCCGGGCCAAGCTCGTGGACTTGCTGACCGCGCCCGATGATACCGAGGCAATCCGCGCTCTCTTATGTGGGGGGCTGCACTGGCTGCGGGACTGGCGGGCGGAAAAGGTCGAGGCCTTCGCCTGTGGGAATGGCATTGGTACCATCCTTGGCTCCATGGGTTTTGCCCCGCCCCTGAACAAGTTCGGTCAACCCCACCCCCTGATGGCCCGCGGTCTCCCGGCGGCCGCCGAGGGGATCTACGTTACCCAGGGCGATGGGGACGGTGGTTGAGGTCGGATGGAGCATAAGCCCATGCAGCCCCTGCTAGGTATTCATCAACGTCTGGCCCGGGCCCGTCAGAAACGCCGTGATGCCAAGGACGAGCGTACCCAGTGGCTCCAATGGTTTCTGCTCGTGGGTTTGCGGGCCCGGGAGGCCTGGAGTCATCCGGACCCAGCGGGTCTGATCCCTCTTTGGCCCCCGGCGGATACCTTCTGGGCGGACCCCTTCGCCTGGTCGATGGAGGGGCGGCGCTTCATCTTTATGGAGGAATATCCTTTCCACACCCAGCGCGGACGGATCAGTGTTCTGGAACTGGGCGCGGACCTGACGCCCCTGGGGCCGGCCCTGCCCGTCCTGGACGAGGACCGGCATCTGTCCTATCCCTTTTTATTCGTGTTTGAAGATGAACTTTACATGGTCCCCGAGGCGGCGGCCTCCCGCCGGGTAGATCTCTATCGCTGCGAGTCCTTTCCCGACCATTGGTCCCGCGTCGGGACCCTGATCGAGGGGCTCCAGGTGGCGGATGCGACCCTCTTTGAGCATGAGGGCCGCTGGTGGCTCTTCTGTAGTGTGCGGCAGGGCAGGGCTCGACTCAATAACTCACTCATAGCTTTCCACGCGGACTCACCCCTGAGCCATCGCTGGATCCCCCACGCCCGCAACCCCCTGGTGCGGGATTATGGGGGGGGGCGGCCTGGCGGTCGGGTCTTTGTCGATGAGGGGGGCCGCCTCTTGCGCCCGGCCCAGAACTCGGTGCCAAGCTACGGTCATGGTTTGGTCCTGAATCAGGTGGAGGCACTCACTCCGGAGCATTATCGCGAACGGCGGGTCTGGCAGGCGACCGGCGCGGCGACTGGTGGCTGGCGCGCCCTGCACCATCTGGATTGGCATCAGGGTCTGCTCGTCATGGACGCCCAGCACCTGATTCCCAGACCCACTCGCGAGTTATGACCTCGAGAATTCACTAAATTCAATGAAACCATTGTCTCCAGGGCCAAGCATTCGCGAACGCTCGGTCATCTTTCTGCTGGTTCTCTTTGCCTTCTCGGCCTGGAGTATGACGGGTATCGCCAATGTGACCCTGGCCCTGCTTAGCCTGCTGTTTCTGCTCGATGGCAGCAACTCCTGGGTACGCTGGCGGTGGGATCCTGGCTTGTGGCTATTGTTGGGCGGGGTGGTACTGACGACCCTCCTGGCCTGGCGGGCGGCGCTGCTTTTTCCCGAATTTTCCCACCAGCAGTGGTCCGCCATCCCGGGCTGGATCCGCCCCCTCCTGTTCCTCGTCCTGGCCTGGTGGCTCCGTGGTGACCCCATCCGGATACGCTGGGTGCTAGTAGCGGCCCTCTTGGGGTTGCTAACCGGGGTGCTGCTGCGATCGGACGGGGACGATGTGGCGGCAGTAATCGCCTTACTGCATGGGCATGTCGGTTTCGACGCCCGTGGCGATTTCGGTTTTACTGCCCTTGGACTCGGCTTTCTCGTTTCCATCGCGCTGCTGGGTTTCTTCAGCTTTCGGCACGAGATCACGGGCATTAGCCTCCGGGGCCGGCCCCGGCCGCTGTTGGGCTGGGTCCTTTGGACCACGGGCGTGGCTCTTCTCCTCGTCATCCTGCTGGTTCTGCAGACGCGGGGTGCGGTGCTGACGCTGGCTCTCGTTATTCTGGGCTCTCTGCTGTTTGGTGCCAGCCTGGATGAGGCCCAGCAGGGCTGGACCTGGCGCCGACTAAGCCTGTCCCTGCTCGGCGCCTTGCTGACTTTGATCCTTGCGGTTACCGTCCTCTGGACCAGTAACGACCGGATTACGGGTGATGTCGCTGCCTTGACTCAGCCCGACGCCTGGGGTCATTTCGACTATGGCTCATCCTCCGGAACCCGGCTCAATCTCTACCGGATTGGCATCACCCTGATCCGGGAGCGCCCCCTGCTGGGCTGGGGGCCGGGCACCCGGGGTCCCCTGGATCTGGTCCCCGCCGGGGTGCTGGACTGGCCCGACTATGATCGCGCCCATGCCCCTGAGTGGGTCCATCTGCACAGCGTTCCCATTGAGATCTGGGTGCGATTCGGGGTGCTCGGCCTGGTCTTCGGTGGCCTGTTCATCGCCCTCATGGCTCACAGTTATGGGGTGATGCGGCGCGGCGTCCCGGATCCACCGCTGTTCCGGTTTCTGCTCCTCGGCGGCATCATGACCCTGCTCTTTTGCCTGTATGACTTTCGCCTGATCCACCTGGACTTCGGCTTTTTCATGGTCCTATTCTTCGGCATCCTCTACAGCTTTCGGTTTGCGCTTCCCGCCAAATCGGGGAACCCGAAAGGTGCAGGCCCATGAGGATCGCCAAAATTGCCCTGCTGGTGAGCGACTTCGAGGACGGGGGGGTCGAGCGCAATTTCACCAGCCTGGCTGCGGGACTGGCCGCCCTGGGTATCGAGGTCCATTTTATGGTCGGCAATCCGGGTCATCCCTACCTCAAGGAGTTGACCCAGGACGTACGCATCATCCCGGTGGTGGGCGATCCCACCCATCTGCTGCGGATCTATCTGCCCCAGCAGCAACCCGCTATCCTCCTGACCGGAAAACTCTCCGACGATTTCGCGGGTCTGGCGGTCAAACACCTATTGGGGCTGGATATCCGCATTGTCGCCGCCGTGGGCACCCTTCTGTCCGGACGGTTCGCCGCCCATCGCTGGAATTTCATTAAGACCCTGCGGGAGACGCGGCAAATCCGTCTAGCCTACGGGCAACTCGACGGCATCACTGCCCTGACGGAACATGTGGCCCGGGATCTCCGTGACTATTTCCGCATTCGCGGCGTGCCGATCGGTGTCCTGAACAACCCCATCATTCCCCCGAACATTGCCACGCTGGCGGCGGCACCTTGCGATCATCCCTGGATGGCCTCGGGCCAGCCACCTGTGGTGATCGCGGTGGGGGGGTTACGCAAGGTCAAGGACTTCCCGACCCTGCTGCGCGCCTTCGCCAGACTTCGTGAAGTGCGGGAAGTCCGGCTGCTGATCCTTGGCGAGGGCAAGGAACGCCGGAGCCTGGAGCACTTGGCAGCGCGACTGGGAATTGCGGATCAGGTTGATCTCCCCGGTTTCGTCGCGAATCCCTTCCCCTTCATGGCCCGCTGCCGGGTGCTCGCCCTCTCCTCGGTGCGGGAGGGGCTGGGCAATGTTCTGGTGGAGGCGATGGCCTTGGGGACGCCGGTGGTCGCGACGGAATGCACCGAAGGGATTCGCGTCCTGCTCCGAAATGGCGAAATTGGCGGATTGGTGCCGGTAGGCGATGATCAAGCCCTTGCCAGAGCACTCCAGGTGACACTGGACGGCCGACCCAACCCCGAGATACTGAGCCAGGTTACCCAGCCCTTTGGCCGCGAAGTCGCCTCGCGAGCTTATCTCGACTTCTTCGCGGGGCTTGTCAAGTAGATGCCGATTCTCATCATCCATCCAACGCTTTAACCGGAGCCCATTCATGGGCATTGATCTCGCAATATTTTTCGCTACCTCTGGCCACAGTGGTGTGGACCGACTCGCCCGTAATCTCGTCCCCGCCCTGGCCCGCCGTGGCTATCGGGTGGACGTGCTCAAGGTGTATGGGCATGGGCCTGCCTTTCCGGAGGTTCCTGAGGGTGTGCGCATCATTGAGTTGGGGACTGCCCACGCCTATTCCAGTTTGCCCGCGGTGGCCCGCTATCTGCGCCACGAGCGGCCCGCGAGCCTCTATTGCGACAAGGACCGCATCAATCATACGGCCATCCTGGCCCGGGCCCTGGCCCAGGGTCTGGCGCGCCCCAGCACCTTTCTCGCGGTCGGGACGGGCACGACCCTGTCTATTGATTGCGCCCGGCGCGGCTGGTTCCATGGGGTTAAGACACGCTTTTCGACGGGGAAGCTCTATCCCTATGCCGATACGGTCATCGTGACCTCCCGGGGCGTGGCGGAAGATATGGCCTCTTTCACCGGTCTCGCCCGCGACCGGATCGAGGTAGTGCCTTGCCCCGTGGTGCCCGCCTCGGTGTTCGTGGACCGGTTTAGCCCGCCCCAGCACCCTTGGTTCGGCGATGGCGGCCCGCCCATCATTATGGGGCTCGGCGAATTGTGCGAGCGGAAGGATTTCCCCACACTACTTCGTGCCTTCGCCCTGATTCAGCCCCAATACCCCTCGCGCCTCATGATCCTGGGGCGCGGCAAGGATCGTGACAAACTTCTGGCCTTGGCGGGGGACTTGGGCATCGCCGCGGCTGTGGATCTGCCGGGATTCGTGGAGGCCCCCCTGGCTTATCTGTCCCAGGCCAGCCTCTTCGCCTTTACCTCCACCCTGGAAGGGCTCGGGTTTGCCTTGATCGAGGCCCTGGCCGTAGGGGTCCCCGCTGTAGCGACGGATTGTCCCAGCGGTCCCCGGGAGATTCTACATGAGGGACAGTATGGCCCCCTGGTAGCTGTGGGCGATCATCAGGCCTTGGCGGCCGCCATGCTGGCGACCCTGCGTGACCCGCCGGCCCGGGATTTCCTGCAGCAGGCCGCCAGGCCCTATGAAATCGAAAATGCCACTAGCGCCTACGCCCGGGCGCTCAACCTTCGAACCCTATAAGTGGATTTACCTCATGTGCGGCATCGTCGGCCTCTTCAATCGTAGCGCCCCCGTCCAGATCAAGGCCCTGGAGACCGCGGTTGGACGTCTGGCCCATCGCGGCCCCGATGACCAGGGGATTTTTGTCTCGGGTCATTTCGGTATGGGTCACACCCGACTGTCGATCATCGATCTGGCCGGCGGCCATCAACCCCTTAAGACCGCCGACGGCACCCTCACCCTGATCGCCAACGGCGAGATCTATAACTTCATCGAGCTACGCGCCCTGCTGGAGTCCCGGGGGCACATCTTCCTCACCCATTCCGATTGCGAAGTGATCCTGCATGCCTACCGGGAATACGGTGAGGCTTTCCTGGAGCACATCCTGGGTATGTTCGCCTTCGCTCTTTTTGACAGTGTTCAGAATCGCCTGATCCTGGCCCGTGACCGCCTCGGCATCAAGCCCCTGTTCCTGGCCGAGGGTGAGGGTGGGATAGCCTTTGCCTCGGAAATCAAGGGCCTGTTGCCGCTGTTGGACGGTCCCCCCGGCATCGATGCTCTGGGTCTGGCCCGCTATCTTCAGACCCAGTTTGCCGCGGGAACGACTACCCTATTGCAAGGCGTGGAGCGGGTGTTGCCGGGTGAAAGCGTCTGGATCGAGCAGGGTGCCATCGCGCGCCGCCTCCGCTACTGGTCGCCCCTCCAGGTACAGCGCCTTGATCTGGGTTTCGAGGAGGCTTCGACCCGCTTCGATGCCCTGATGGAGGTGGCCATCACCCAACATATGCGTGCGGATGTGCCCTTTGGGCTCTTCCTGTCCGGGGGCGTGGATTCTGCCGTCTTGTTGGCCCAGTTGAGCCAGCATGCCGATCGGCCGATCCAAACCTTCTCCGTCGGCTTCCCGGGGACATCCGTGAAGGACGAACTCCCCCTGGCTCAGGCGATTTCACGGCGCTTCGGCAGCCGGCATCGGGAGATATGTCCCACCTCTAGGGAGATCTTTCAGAGTTTTCCCCTTACCATCTGGGCGGCGGACGAGTTGATGCGCGACAACGCCAACATGCCCACGGCCCTGCTCGCGCAAGCCGCCGGCAAGGAGTTGAAGGTAGTTTTTTCCGGCGAGGGCGGTGATGAGGTCTTCGCGGGTTATGGCCGCTATCACAGCTCGCCGCTGGAACTGTGGTTCAAGAACCTTCTGGTGCCCGGCTCCGTGGGATTCCGGACCCGAGGCACCTTTCGGGGTGAATGGCCGCGGAAATTGTTTACTCCGGCCCTGCTGGCGCAGTTGCCGCTGGTCAGGCAGTTGGTGACGGAGGGCTGGCAGCATACGCCCGTGGCCTGGAGTGACCTGCAGCGTATGCAGTTCATCGATCTCACCCAGGCGTTGCCGGACAACCTGCTGGTCAAGGCGGATCGCATGATGATGGCCTGGGGTCTGGAGGGGAGGGTGCCCTTCCTCGATCATCGTCTGGTGGAATTTGGCCTGAGTCTACCCGACAAGCTGAAGGTCTCGGGGCGGATCGGCAAGCACTTTCTCAAACGCTGGGCCTTGCGTGACCTACCCGAGGATTATCTCTTCGCCCGCAAGAGCGGCTTTTCCGTGCCCCTGGGGGATTGGCTCGATACGGCCTTGCTGAGCCAGTTGAACAGCTTGCTCCCAGAGCATCCAGCCCTGCGGCCCTGGTTTAGGCCGGATGGGGTGCGGGAGTTAATCGCCCGCTGCCGGGACATCCGCACCGGCAGCGCCATGCTGTGGGCCATCATTCAGTTCGTGATCTGGACCCGCTTTCTACGGCAGGGCTTCGCGGAGCGACCGGCGGCCCTGACCGACCCCCTGGAACTGATCCGCGACCCCGGGGGCTGGGAGTCTTAATTCCGCTTGACCTGGAAAACTCAGCGGGCTGGTTCAGGCCAACTGATAGCGATCCTTCATTTCCTGATATACCAGATTGGATACGGAACGGATGGCATTGCCGCGTTGTTTCATCCAGCCGAAATACTTTTTGACGGGGAAGGGGCTTTCGATGATGGCGACGAAGGTGTAGGGGTAACTGCCGCCGTTTTCCCCCGGCGCCACCACGATGCCCATGTCGCCACAGAGCATGGAGGTTGAACCCGTTTTGTCGTAAACGCGGACATTGTCGGGCATGGCATCCACGCCATCGACGATGCGATCGCGATTTGGCAGAGACAGGAGGGCGCGCATCTCGCCAGCGTAGGGTAACTGGCTCTGCCAGAAGGCCGCCAGGAAGCGGTGATAGTCGCCCGCAGAGGCCAGGTTGCGGTAAGTACGACCCCCCGCCGGGATTTGCTCCACGATACGGATGTCTTGGAAGATGTCGGGGCCATTCTGCTTAAGTACTCGCTCCACGTCTCCCGGCCCCCGATTGCCGGCGTTCTGGCTCACCAGGGTCATGAGGTGGTTGGTGGATTTGTTACAGCTGGAGCGAATCATGCGCTCCATAGTTTTGCGGATCTCCGAGGTGTAGCTGATCCTGGGCGACTGGTTGGCCTGATAGAACCAGGCCTGGCATACAAAAGGCTTGATCATGCTCGCTGCCTGGCGAGGCACGTCCTCGTTGATGGCGACGAGCTTCTGGCGGCTGGTGAAGTCATAGACGGACCAGGAGACCTTGTCCCCGGCACCAATCAGCCCTTGGGCGCGCAGACTGGCGATGTGGTTGACGACGCGGGCTTGCAGACTGCCATAGGCCGCCTGGGCCTGGGTGAGGGGCGCCAGGGTCAGAGGCGGCGCTAGTAAAAGGCCCGCGGATCCCAGGGCCAGGGTTCGAAGGAATTCGCGACGGCTGGGGTTTAGGCTCATGGTCGAGGCGGCCTCCTGTTGGGACGTTTGGGCGGAAGATAAGGGTAGCTGTCGTAGAGGATGCCAAATCCAATCCGGGCACTTGTACGAGGCTAGTGCCACTCATGAATTAGGAGGATAGCCCCGCATCCAGGACTGGGCAAGGAGGGACGGAAAAATATTTTGATCCAAGTCAGGGTCATTGGGTTGGTTGCTCAATTTAACGGCAGGGCTGAGGGCTAACCCACTCTTCTGAGCCCTCAGCCCCAGCCATCACCCGGTCGTCAGGTGATGACATCCGGTGCCGCGCGCCCGGTCCGGGTCTGGACTTGTGCCAGTTCATTGGCGATGAGGATCAGAGGCGCCAGGGCCGCCTGCGTCTCCTGGCCGTGCCGGGTCGGATCGGGCTCGTAGGATTCCAGATAGACTCGCAGGGTGGCGCCCTGGGTACCGGTACCCGAGAGACGGAAGATGAGCCGCGCGTCGCCCTCCAGGCCGATGCGGATGCCCTGGCTCTCCGAGCGGCTGGCGTCTACCGGATCCGTGTAGGCGAAGTCGTCGGCGTAGGTCACCTTGAAGTCACCGAGCCACTTGCCAGGCAGGGTCGGGAGGAGGGTGCGCAAACGGTCCATCAGGGCCTCGGCAGCCGGGGCATCCACGCCCTCGTAGTCATGACGGGTGTAAAAGTTGCGACCGTAACGTCGCCAGTGATTTTGGACGATGTCGGCAACGGCCTCCTGGCGGGCCGCCAGCAAGTTGAGCCAGAACAGGATGGCCCAGAGCCCATCCTTTTCGCGGACATGGTCCGAGCCGCTGCCAAAGCTCTCCTCGCCGCAGAGGGTGATGCGGCCGGCATCGAGGAGATTGCCGAAAAACTTCCAACCGGTGGGGGTTTCATAGCAGGCAATGCCGAGCCGTTTCGCGACCCGGTCGGCCGCCTGGCTGGTGGGCATGGAGCGGGCCACGCCCACGATGCCGTCTGCGTAGCCTGGCACCAGGTGGGCATTGGCGGCCAGCACCGCCAGGCTATCGCTGGGGGTGACGAAGAAGTCGCGGCCCAGGATCATGTTGCGATCGCCATCCCCATCAGAGGCCGCGCCGAAGTCCAGCCCCTCTGGCCCCTGGCACAGGGCTACCAGCTCCTGGGCGTGCGCCAGATTGGGGTCCGGGTGACCGCCGCCAAAGTCTTCCAGGGGCACGCCGTTCATCACGGTGTCCCTGGGGGCGCCGAGGCGGTTCTCAAGAATTTCAATCGCATAGGGGCCGGTGACGGCGTGCATGGCATCCAGCTTCATGCGAAAATGGCCGCTGGCGAAGAGACGGCGAATGGCCTCAAAGTCGAAGAGGCTGGCCATCAGGTCGGCGTAGTCGGCCACCGGGTCCATGATTTCTACCTGCATTTTGCCAACCTGTCCCACGCCCAGGGTGTCCAGATCGAGGTCGGCAGCCTCTAAGATGCGGTAACGGTCGAGGTTTTGGGTGCGCCTGTAGATGGCCTCAGTGATCGCCTCGCTGGCCGGCCCGCCGTTGGCGGCGTTGAACTTGATGCCAAAGTCTTCGTCCGGACCGCCCGGATTATGACTGGCGGACAGGACTATGCCGCCCTGGGAGCCGTACTTGCGGATGAGGTGGGAGGCGGCCGGCGTCGAGAGGATACCGCCGCGTCCCACCAGAACCTTGGCCACGCCGTTGGCGGCTGCCATGCGCAAAATGATCTGAATGGCGGTACGATTGTAAAAGCGGCCGTCGCCACCAAGGACCAGGGCGCCACCGGTTAGCTCCTTCTGGGTATCGAATATGGCCTGGACGAAGTTTTCCAGGTAACCAGGCTCTTGAAAGACCCTGACCTTCTTGCGCAGCCCGGAGGTGCCCGGACGCTGCCCCGGGAAGGGCTGGGTGGCGACGACTTTCGGCTCCATCGGTGAAAACCCCTTGAAGTTGTTTGAATCGGCCTTATTCCGGCGCCCTGACAGCTTTGGTCGGTGCGCCCCATAAGGGCAACCATTGTAGCGCCCTGGTGCCCGACCTGACATCACCCTTGACCCTAACAGAAGGTAATGATCCCCATGACTGTAGAGGCCCATAAGGAAACCCTGGAATTCAAGGCCGAGGTGAGCCAGATACTCGACCTGGTCATCCGTTCTCTCTATTCCAACAAGGAAATCTTCCTGCGCGAGCTCGTTTCCAACGCCTCGGACGCGGGCGAGAAGCTACGATTCGAGGCCCTGACGGACGACGGCCTGCTGGCGGAGGACCCGGACCTGCGCATCCGGATCGAGGTTGACAAGGAGGCAGGGACCCTGACCGTGAGTGATAACGGCATCGGCATGAGCCGCCAGGAGGTCATGGATACCATTGGCAGCATTGCCAGTTCCGGCACCCGCCGCTTTTTGGAGGCTATGACGGGCGACCAGACCAAGGATAGCGCCCTCATCGGCCAGTTCGGTGTTGGCTTCTACTCTGCCTACATCGTCGCCGACAAGGTCAGCCTGATCACCCGGCGCGCCGGCCTCGCGCCCGAGCATGGCGTGCGTTGGTCCTCCGATGGCCGCGGCCAGTATGACATCGAAACCCTGGAGGTGCCTGAGCGCGGCACCCAGGTGACCTTGCACCTCAAGGAAGACGAAAAGGAATTCCTCGAACCCTGGCGGCTGCGCAGCATTATCTCCAAGTTTTCTGATCACATTGCCCTACCTGTGGAAATGAAGAAGGAGTCCTACGGCGGCGAGGCAGAGGACGAAGCCGAAAAAGACCAGGAGACGGAAAAGGCCCCCGAGTGGGAGCGCGTCAACAAGGGCACGGCCCTCTGGATGCGCAACAAGGCCGACGTCAGCGATGAGGAGTACAAGGACTTTTATAAGCACATCTCCCACGATTTCGAGGAACCCCTGGCCTGGGTCCACAACCGGGTTGAAGGCACCAATGAATACAGCGCCCTGCTGTTCGTGCCCAAGCGCGCCCCCTGGGACCTGTGGGACCGCGATCAGAAACACGGGGTTAAGCTCTATGTTCGCCGCGTCTTCATCATGGACGAGGCGGAGAAGCTCATGCCCCACTATCTGCGCTTCGTCAAGGGCGTGGTGGACTCCGACGACCTGCCCCTCAACGTCTCCCGCGAGATCCTGCAGCACAACCGCAAGATCGACACCATTCGGGGTGCCAATATCAAACGGGTGCTGAGCCTGCTGGAGACCATGGCCAAGGACGAGATGGAGAAGTACCAGGAGTTTTGGAAGGAGTTTGGCAAGGTCCTCAAGGAGGGCCCGGGAGAGGACTTCTCCAACCGCGAACGCATCGCCAGCCTCCTGCGCTTCGCAACCACCCATCAGGAGGGAGAAGACCAGAGGGAATCACTGGATGCCTACATCGAACGTATGAAGGAGGGTCAGGACAAGATCTACTTTATCACCGCCGATACCCCCGCTGCCGCCCGCCACAGCCCCCACCTGGAGGTCTTCCGCAAGAAGGGCGTCGAGGTGTTGTTACTCTCCGATCGGGTGGACGAGTGGCTGGTGTCCTCGCTGACCGAGTACAAGGGCAAGCACCTGCAGTCCGTCACCAAAGGCGACCTGGATTTGGGTGACCTAGCCGACAAGGAGGAGAAGGAACAGCGCGAGAAGGCGGCGGAGGAGCATGGAGATCTCCTCAAGCGTCTTAAGGACGCCCTTGGTGACCGGGTTGACGCCGTGCGGGCGAGCACTCGGCTGGTCGATTCCCCCGCTTGCATCGTGGTGGGTGAGTACGATATGAGCGCTAACCTGGCGCGGGTTCTCAAGTCCGTGGGCCAGAATGCCCCCGCGTCCAAGCCTACCCTTGAAGTGAATCTGGATCACCTGCTGGTGAAGCGTCTGGAGTCTGAGGGCGATGCAGGGCGCTTCGGCGATCTGGCCCTGATTCTCTTCGACCAGGCCCAGCTTGCCGAGGGTGGCCAACTCGATGATCCTGCCGCCTTCGTGGGCCGACTCAATAAGCTTGTGACAGGTTTGATGCTTTCAGGGCGCTAAGGCCCACTCGCAGGGCAATGGAACGTCGGCCTATGGCCGGCGCTCTGTTGCCCGATCTTAATTCACTACCTGATCTATTCCGGATCGATCCAGCTTTCTGCACCCGCTACCCATTGGGTCAACCGCTGCTTCGTGGCACAATTCCCTCATCGATCCAGGTCACCCAGGCGTCTTACATGCCCCTTGCTCCGGAACAGTTGACCCGAGCCCTTGCCGACCTCACGCGGCTGCGTATTCTCATGCTCCTCTTGCCAAGCGGGGAGCGTTGTGTCTGCGATCTCACGGCGGCCCTGGGCCTGCCACAGCCCAAGATCTCGCGCCACCTTGCCGTATTGAGGGAGGCGGGCATCCTGCTGGATCGCCGGGCTGGACTCTGGATTCACTATCGCCTCCATCCCGATCTCCCCGTCTGGGCCCTGGATGCCCTGGCCGCCATCGGCCGCGGTTGCATCGGCCAGGAACCGTTCGCAGCGGACAGCGGACGCCTGGCCCGGCCCGCGGGGCCGGGTGTGGAGCCTCCGTCATGCTGAAGGCCTACCGTCTGCAGGATAATCGTCTCATCAATCTCAAGCCCGAGGCCGATGCCGAGGGTCAATGGCTGGCAGAGGCCCAGTGGATCGAGCTGGTGAAGCCCAAGCCGGACGAACTGGCCCTGGTCAAGCCGCACTGCAAGCTGCCCCTGCCCAAGATGCGCGAACTCGACGAGTTGGAATCGGGTTCCTATCACGTGGATTTTGACCAGGGGTTTCAGCTTAACTGTCTCTTCTTCCACCGCCCGGATGGCGAACCGCGCAATACCAATACCGCCTTCCTCTATGACGGTGAGCGGTTGGTATCCCTATGTTCCCAAGTCTTGCCCCACCCGCGCCTGCTGCGCCGCCGAAACAAGCTCGGCATGAAGCCCTTGGTCGAGCCCCTGGAGATACTTCTGGCCCTGCAGGATATCAAGGTCGAGGGCTTGGGCGACGAAACGGAACAGGCCTATCTCACCCTCTCGGATATCCAGAAGGAGGTCCTGGGCCGGCGCACTGAGGACCTGGAGGATGCCGTGGATGGCCTGGCGGATCAGGAGGACCTGATTGGCAAGATCCGCCTCTGCCTCATGGATGCTCAGCGCGATATCCGCTTTCTGATTCGTCAACCCAAGATACCCAAAAAATATCGCAAGCTGGCTGCTGAAATGCTGCTCGATATCGATTCGTTGATGCCCCACAACGACTTTCTTTCGGAAAAGGCGGATTTTCTCCTCAACGCCACCCAGGGTTTCATTAACATGGAGCAGAATCGCCTGTTGAAGATTTTCTCCGTTGCGGCCCTGATCTTCCTGCCTCCGACGCTTATCGCCGGGATCTACGGCATGAATTTCGAGTTCATGCCGGAGTTGAGCTGGGTCTGGGGCTACCCCATGGCCTTGATTCTGATCGCCGCCGCCGCAGTCATCCCTATCCTCTGGGTCAAGCGCAGGGGCTGGCTATAGCCGAGGCCAGTACCGGGGCGTCATGGGGCCAGGCAGAGCTAACGCCCTATTAGGGTTGGCCATGTCGAAATACGGATGCTGGGTAAGTGGGGTGCTCTCCGTTTTCCGGCCTTCAACCAGCTATCCTCATCATGACATTTCTTGATGCAAGCTATTACCTGTTACTGCACTGTTGCTTGGCAAAATTAGCCGGCACCCCGTAGCTGGAGGATTCTTTTTGGCCGATGACCGTCGATTCCTGGTGGCCAAGCGCATCCGTGTGCGCGGATTGGTACAGGGTGTCGGCTTCCGGCCGACCGTTTGGCGGCTGGCGCGGGAGTTGGGGATAGCGGGGGATGTGCGTAATGACGGCGAAGGCGTGCTGATCCGTGCCCAGGCGGGCCAGCCGGAGTTGGAGATGTTTTGCCGCCGCCTGGTAGCAGAGTGTCCCGCACTGGCCCGCATCGATGCCCTGGAACTGGCTCCACTGACCGAGCCGCTAGCTGGAGAAGGCTTTTACATCCTGGCCAGCGATACCGGGCCCATCGCCACCGGGGTGGTGGCGGACGCCGCCACCTGTGCCGCCTGTGCTAGCGAGATCGCGGACCCGGCGGACCGGCGCTATCGCTACCCCTTTGCCAACTGCACCCATTGCGGTCCACGCCTGAGCATCGTCCGCGCCATTCCTTACGATCGTGCTAACACCAGCATGGCGGCCTTCCCCCTCTGTCCGGACTGCCGGCGGGAGTATGAAGACCCGGCGGATCGGCGCTTTCATGCCCAGCCCATCGCCTGTCCGATTTGTGGGCCCAGGGTATGGCTGGAGGGAACCGAGAGGCTTGTCGAGCAAGAGAGGCGACACCTGTCGTCCGCGGAGGTCAAGGGGTCTTCCCCGCTCATGAGACTGGACCCGGCCACGTTCGGCGCTCAGGACGCCGTGGCCGCCGCAAGTCGGCTCCTAGCCCAGGGAAAAATTCTCGCTATCAAGGGTATCGGCGGTTTTCACCTGGCCTGCGATGCTGGCAACGCCCGGGCCGTTGCCACACTGCGCCAGCGCAAAGGTCGCTATCGCAAGCCCTTCGCTCTCATGGCGCGTGACTTGGTAGTGATCCGTCGCTATGCACGCCTGGATGAGGTCGAGGCTCGTCTGTTAGCAAGCCCGGTGGCGCCGGTAGTGCTGCTGGAGGCCAAGGGGGCAGCAAACGCGGTGGCCAAGGCTGCAGCCCTGGGCCTTGATACGCTAGCGGCTGGGGCGGCGGACTTGACCGCATCGGATTTGTTAGCACCGGAAGTGGCCCCGGGCCAAACCACTCTCGGCTTCATGCTCCCCTATAGCCCACTTCATCGACTCTTGCTCCAGGATTGGGACCGGCCCCTTGTCATGACCAGCGGCAACCGCAGCGAGGAGCCCCAGTGCATCGCTAACGACGAGGCCCGCCAACGCCTGGCGGGGCTCGCAGATGTGCTGCTGCTCCATGACCGCGATATCCTCAATCGGGTGGATGATTCGGTGATGCGGGTCATGGATGGCGCACCACGGCCTCTGCGGCGGGCCCGGGGCCTGGCCCCGGCGCCCATCCCCCTGCCGCCCGGCTTCGAGGCCGCGCCGTCCATTCTGGCCTTGGGGGGCGAACTCAAGAATACCATCTGTCTGCTGTGCCCCGGCCAGGCCATCCTGTCCCAACACCTGGGCGACCTGGAGGATGCCCGCACCGCCGCCGAGTTCGAGCGCACCCTCGACCTTTACCGGCAACTCTACCAGCACCAGCCTGTGGCCATCGCCCTGGACCGGCATCCGGACTACCGCTCCTCCTGGGTGGGCCGCGCCCTGGCAGCGGAACAGGGGATCGAGGTCATCGCGGTCCAGCATCATTACGCCCACCTTGCCAGTGTTTTGGCGGACGCGGGCTGGCCACTGAATGGCAGCAAGGTCTTGGGCCTCGCCTTCGATGGCCTGGGCTGGGGCGATGATGGCAGCATCTGGGGCGGGGAATTCCTCCTCGCCGATTACCGGGGTTGGGAACGCCTTGGCCATCTGCGCCCCGCGCCCATGCCGGGGGGAACTCGGGCCATTCGCGAGCCCTGGCGCAACCTCTATGCCCAGATCGCCACCTGCCTGGGTTGGGAGGCCTTTACCGCAAACTACCCGACACTGGAACTGACCCGTTATCTGGCCGCTAAGCCCCTCGCTACCCTGGACACCATGATGGCCCGGGGTCTTAACTCCCCCCTGACCAGCTCCGCCGGCCGCCTCTTCGATGCGGTGGCCGCCGCCCTGGGTATCTGTCGCGACGGCATCGCCTACGAGGGCCAGGCGGCGATCGAGCTGGAGACCCTGGCGCGGGGGGGCGCTAGTGGGGAGATGGGTGAGGCCTATCCCTTTGGCCTGGTGGCGGCGGGGGGCCGGTGGTTGCTGGACCCGGCGCCCATGTGGCAAGCCCTCTTGCACGACCTGGCAAGCGAGCGGAACCGAGGGACCATGGCCGCGCGCTTCCATTGCGGATTCGCCCAAGGTGCCGCTGATCTTGCCGGGCGGTTGGCTGCCGACCGGGGACTCACCAGTGTCGCCCTCTCCGGCGGTGTCTTCCAGAACAAGACCCTCTTCGAGGCCACTGCCCAGGGCTTGCGCCAACAAGGCCTGCGGCTTCTAACCCATCGCCGGGTCCCTGCCAATGATGGGGGTCTTGCCCTCGGGCAGGCGGTGGCCGCGGCAGCTAAACTTATCCCGATATCCTCCACAGGATTTTGAGGTATGACCCATCGCCCCTTTGTTGCTATTTTGCTTGGCTGGTTCCTGCTCCTAGGCCATGCCCAATCAGCTCCCTTGAACCCCAGTCAGGTGCCGGGGCCCCTACAAGATTGGACCAACTGGGTCCTATGGGATGACCTTGGCCACGCCTGCCCCAGGCTCACGGGTGATGCCGAGACCCGTCCTTGCGTGTGGCCCGCCACCCTGCGACTGGCTCTCGATGATGCCGGCGGTACCTTTGACTTGGAGGTCGAGACCTTCGCCGCCCAGGCCGTTCCCTTGCCGGGGGATGGCGATCACTGGCCTCTGGCGGTGATGCTCAAGGATCAGCCCTTACCCGTGGTTAGCCGCAAGGGCCGGCCCGTCGTCTGGCTGGCGCCGGGCCAGTATAGCCTCATCGGCCGCTTTCTCTGGGATCGGCTGCCGTCGGCCTTGACACTGCCACCCCAGTTGGCCCAGGTCGAATTGAGCATCGATGGCACCCTGATACCCTTTCCCCTACTGAACGACCAGGGCCAGGTCTGGCTCTCGGCGACGGGTCCGACAAGCCCCCGTGCCGCCATCCCGGAGGACAGCCTGCGACTTCAGGTCTTTCGGCGTCTGGAGGAGGGGGTACCGATGCGGTTGAACACCCGTCTGGTGTTCGATATCGCCGGTAGTCCCCGGGAGATCATCCTGCCTACCACCCTGCCGGCAGGCACCCTTGCCATGGCAATCCAGAGCCCCCTGGCCGCGCGCCTGGACCCCGATGGCCGCCTGCTCCTGCAAGCGCGACCCGGTCATTGGGTTCTGGATATTCAAGCCCGCTATGAGGGCGAGCGGACCTCTTTCCCCTTCGCACCCCTCCCCGAGCCCTGGCCCCTGGAGGAGATCTGGGCCTACCAGTCCTATCCCGCTATCCGCCTCATCGAGATCCTGGGGGCCCCCACGGTGGATCCCCGTCAGACCGAGCTGCCAGAGGAATGGCGGTCCCTCCCGGCCTTTCGTCTGAGCGAAGGTGTGACCCTGAATTTCAATGTGATCCGGCGCGGCGATCCGATTCCGGAGCCGGATCGACTGAGCCTGCATCGCCAGATCTGGCTCGACTTCGATGGTCAGGGCTACAGCGTGCGGGACAGAATCGGTGAGAGCATGACCCAGGGCTGGCGGCTCGACGCCAGTACTGGCATGACCCTGGGGCGGGTCGATATCGACGGTGAGCCTCAGTCGATCACCCGCGATCCGGTCTCCGGTGCCCTCGGCGTGGAGGTGCGGCGCGGTCAACTCGAACTGACGGCCGAAAGTCGCCTGCCCAATGACACCTCCCTGTCGGTGACGGGCTGGCAACAGGATTTCAATCAGGTCGGTGCGGAACTGAATCTGCCGCCGGGCTGGCGCCTCTTTGCCGCCCTCGGCGTGGACCAGGCCCAAGGCAGCTGGCTGGCCACCTGGACCCTCCTGGATTTCTTCGTGGTGCTCGTTATCACCCTGGCCGCGGGGCGACTCTACGGCTGGAGTACCGCCGCCCTGGCCCTGGTCGCCCTGGCGCTGATCTGGCAGGAACCCGACGCGCCTCAATATGTGTGGCTCAATCTCCTGGCCGCCATCGCCTTGGAGCGAGTCCTGCCAGCGGGCGTCCTGGCGCGCTGGGTTCAGGCTTATCGCCTGCTATCCATCCTGGCCCTGGCGATCATAGCTATTCCCTTCATGGCTAATCAGCTACGACTTGGTCTTTATCCCCAACTGGAAAATCCCTACCTGGCACAGTCGACGCGACCCAGTGACCAGATGGATGATACATTCAAGGCCATGGCACCTATGGCAACCATGGCGGACCAAGAGGTGACCCTTATGGATTCGGCCACTCGGGCTGGGGCGAGACGGGTTGAATCCAGTCTTCGTCCTCGATCCTTGCAGCCGGGTGCCCCCGCCCCCAGTCCGCGCCAGGAAATCAACCGCATCGATCCCGATGCCCTAACCCAAACCGGACCCGGCATGCCGAATTGGCATTGGAACCGGGTGGCCTTGACCTGGCAGGGCCCGGTCCAGAGCGGCCAGGAGCTGCGCCTGCTCCTGATCCCACCCGCCGGCAATCTCCTCCTGGGGGTCCTGCGGGTGGTCCTGATTCTGGGCCTGGCCTTGCTTCTTGCGGGTGGCCTGGCCAAGGGCAAGACCGACTGGCGGCGCCTGGGCGGGGGTTTGCTTCTGGTCATGCTGGCGGTCGCCAGCGTGCCCAGCGCCCAGGCCGGCGATTTCCCCAGTCCCGACCTGCTGAACGAGCTTAAGGCGCGCCTGATGGCGCCGCCGGATTGCCATCCCCAGTGCGCCGAGATCACGCGCCTTGCCCTGACCGCCAGCCCCAAGGCCCTGCGGCTGGATCTGGAGATCGATGCCCAGGATCGGGTTGGTATCCCCTTGCCGGCCCAGACCGGACAGTGGCTGCCGTCCCAAGTCGAGATCGACGATCAGCCCGCCCGGGCCCTGCTGCGAGGCGATGAGGGCTATCCCTGGGTGCTGGTGCCGGCGGGTCGGCATCGCATCAGCCTCGCCGGCACTCTACCGGCTCGGGACCGTATCGCGCTGCCCTTGCCCCTCAGGCCGCGCCGGGTCTCAACCAACACCGAGGGATGGCGCCTCTCCGGCGTGGGTGATAATGGCGTCCCAGAGGTCCAACTCCAACTCATCCGGGAGACGGGTGCGGTGGCGAGCGCCGAGGTCGGGGTAGAGGTTGGGGCCGGGGATGAGGATGCTGGCTGGTGGGACATCCCCGCGCTAGCTCCCTTTCTGGAGGTGGAGCGCACCCTGAGGCTTGGGCTCTCCTGGCAGGTCGAGACGCGCCTGAGGCGTCTGACCCCGGCGGATGAGCCCGTCCGGGTCGAGATCCCCCTGCTGACTGGGGAGGCCGTGCTCACGCCCGGCCTCAAGGTGACCGATGGCCGTCTCACCGCCAATCTACCCGGGGGCCAGCAGGAGTTGGTCTGGCAATCCAAGTTAGAACCTCAGGATGCCTTGACTCTTACGGCCCCGGCGACCCGGGACTGGAATGAAATCTGGCGCCTGGACGCCAGCCCCCTCTGGCATGTCGAATTCGCGGGGCTGGCCCCGGTCCATCACCTAAGCCCAGCGGGCCAATGGTGGCCAGAATGGCGGCCCTGGGCAGGGGAAACCCTGAGCCTGAGCATCAGCCGGCCCACGGGAGCACCGGGGGCTAGTTTGACGGTAGATGCCAGTGAACTGCGCCTGCGGCCGGGGGATCGCTCCACCGAGGCCACCCTGACACTGGACCTGCGCGCCTCCCGGGGAGGCCGGCAGCCGGTGACTCTGCCTGAGGGTGCACGGCTTCAGTCCGTCACCCTGGATGGCGTGGCCCAACCCCTCCGTTTGGAGGAGGGGCAAGTCCTGGTGCCGGTCCATCCGGGTACTCAGAAGGCGGTGTTAACATGGATTCAAGAGGTTGGCATCGACTTTCGCCTCGTCACGCCCGTTATTGGTCTGGGGACGCCCAGCGTCAATGCCACCACGCGCATTCAATTGGGCCCAGATCGCTGGGTGCTGTGGCTGGGGGGTCCAACCCTGGGACCGGCCGTGCTTTTCTGGAGCCTGATCCCACTGATCGTCCTGTTCGCCCTAGGCTTGGGCCAGTTGCCGCTCAGTCCCGCTAAGACTTGGCAATGGGGCCTGCTGCTGCTGGGTCTCAGTCAGGCTCCGCCCCTGGGTGCCATCCTGGTCGTCGGCTGGCTGCTGGCCCTTGCCTGGCGCGGGGCCAAAGGCCAATCCCTGAGTAATGGTGCCTTCAATTTTGTCCAGATCGGCCTGGTATTGCTCAGCCTCCAGGCCCTAAGCGCCCTGGCTGCGGCAGTGGCCGAGGGCCTGCTGGGGCAACCCGCCATGCAGATCGCCGGCAATGGCTCCCAGGCCGCGCAGCTCCTCTGGTATCAAGACCGCGCCGGCGAGACCCTACCCCAACCCTGGGTCATCTCGGTACCCCTCTGGGTCTATCGGCTCCTGATGCTCGCCTGGGCCCTCTGGCTTGCCAATAGCCTCCTCAATTGGTTGCGTTGGGGTTGGGGCAGTTTTACTGCTGATGGTCTGTGGCGGAAATCCCCCAGGCGCGGTTTTGCCTTTGGGAAAATGCGGGGAAAAGAGAAGGCTGAAACGGAAATCGATAAGGGACAGGAGCCTAAACCAGATGGGCTTTACCCCTGGACCTCCTGAAGAGGCTTTCTGGGTAAGGTGCCCCCCCCTGTCCAGGAGAGTTTCCCCTGAGTTTAGCTGACCCGCCTTTTTTATCGCAGGTGCTATCCCGGGATTTCGTGAATGTCATTAAGCGGAGGGCAACTGCTCCCTCTGAATCCGTGGGAAGTCGAGGGCTCATCCAGTGATTCATCCCGGTACCGCGGATGGCAAGAGAACAGGGGATGAATCAGCCCTTTTTCCAGGGATGCGGACATCAATTTGGATGTGAAAAAAGCCGAGGTAATGGGCGGTCTTACCTGGGTGAGGTCAATCCCGCTCCATCATGCTAAAGATCGATGGGGTTCTTATAAGCAAACGCTAAAATGACTCGACAAAGGACGTCAAGCCGCGGCCGGAGGGTAAGGGATATGTCTGCAAGGATTGCGACCTGGTCCATTTTGGGTGCAGCGTCACATTAGTCCATGCCCTAGTCCCTACCCTCCTGGCCTCGTCCATTTTATTTATGAATGATAGGGTCATTCATCCCGGCATCGAAAAATTCCTTATGGGATTTCTCGAAACTAACACAGCTGGGACCCCCTTTTTCGACATTCTGACGAGTACACTTACGGGTGCCCTTAGCGAGGTCGGCGCAAGGCCCCCCGGCTGCGAAGACGGCGGCGCATTCCTTACTCATCTGCTGTTTCAAAGCGGCCTCATCTTCGGCAGCCATGGCAACCGAGGAGAGAAGCAGCAAGGCGCAAAAAAATGAACTTTTCATGTCGTTTCCCGTAATTGCATTAAAGTGGAATGCTGCCTTCGCAGCGTGCTGTCGGCAAAAGAATATTCTTCTGCATTAACCCATCATAAAACCCTGGCAAATTTAGAGCCATAGACTTTATCTTGGGAATTTAGTGTAGCTCGGCGTGCCTAGATTGATGGTTATATGGCTGGTGGCTAAGCTGCTTATGGGTGATTGGAAATCCATGCATCAACCATCGATGGTCAAATAGTAGGGTAGTAATGTGACGATTCTATGACTGAATTTCACATTCAGCTAGGCCGGACCCTCAGGTATGGTTACAGGCAGCCAGCCTATCCTCAGAGTCTTATCTTATGGTGGTGCAGGTCATAACCCCGATCACGGTAGTAGCGGAAACGCTCACGGCCAGCGTCGCGGCCGGCTGCTTCCAGACCCAGGGGTTCGCAGAGGCGTTCGAAACGGGCGAACCAGGGCGGGACGCTCGGGTCGAGGTTGATCAATACCTGATCATGGTCCGCCAGGGGTTCGTCACCTATGAGGATCGCGGTCAGCATTGGATCGGTCTGGCCGATGCGGCCGTGGGGCAGGAAACTTTGATCGTCGTAGGTCCAGAGTAGGCGGTCGAGGTGCTCCGCCTGGCTGGGGTCCGCGATCTGGATATGGATGCGGATGGGATCCTGGCCGCTGTGGTAAATACGTTCGGCCAAGCGGCAGGTGAGCAGGAAACGGTCGCCGCGGCTGCCGTCCGCCAGGGAGTAGAAATCAATGCGGGTCAAGTTGACCGCTCCGGTATTGCGGGGCGCTGGCCGGGGACTCCGACCGGTTAGCGGGGATCATAGCTCGCCGCTCCGCTGGAGCAACAATTGGACGAGCAGGGGTACGGGCCGCCCCGTACCCCCCTTCTCCTTACCGCTGACCCAGGCGGTGCCGGCGATATCCAGGTGGGCCCAAGGGTACTTATTGGTGTACCGCGACAGGAAGCAGGCGGCGGTGACGGAGCCACCTTCGCGGCCACCCACGTTGGCCATATCGGCGAAGTTGCTGTCGAGGAGGCTTTGATAGTCTTCCCAAAGCGGCATGCGCCAGGCACGATCAAAGGCGCGGTCGCCCGCGGCCAGGATCTCCCCGGCCAGGACCTCGTCCGTGGTGAAGAGGCCAGAGGCGACGTGACCCAAGGCGATGACGATGGCGCCGGTGAGGGTGGCGATATCGATGACGGCGGCGGGTTCGAAGCGTTCGCAATAGGTGAGGGCGTCGCAGAGGATGAGGCGGCCCTCGGCGTCGGTGTTGAGAATTTCTATGGTCTGGCCAGAGAGGCTAGTGACGATATCGCCGGGTTTGTTGGCGTCGCCATCGGGCAGGTTCTCGGAGGCAGGGACCACGCCCATGATATTCAGCGGCAGCTTTAACTCCAGAGCCGCGCGCAGGGTTCCTAGGACGCTGGCAGCGCCACCCATGTCGTACTTCATCTGGTCCATGTCTGGGCCCGGTTTGAGACTAATACCGCCGGCGTCGAAGGTGAGGCCCTTGCCCACCAGAACCAGAGGCTTCGCGTCCTTCTTGCCACCCCGGTAATTCATGACGATGAGTTTAGCGGGCTGGCGGCTACCCCGCGAGACCGAAAGCAGGGCGCCCATGCCGAGCTTGGCCATATCGGCCTCTTCGAGGATCGTGACCTTAAGAGCGGGGAAGTCCTTGGCCAGGGCCTTGGCCTGATCTGCCAGGTAGGTCGGGGTGCAGATGTTACCGGGCAGGTTGCCCAGTTCCTTGGCCAGGGCGACGCCGCGGGCCATGGCCTGGCCATGACGCAGGGCCTGCTTGGCCAGGCTTGTCTCTTCCGGATTCGCGATCCAAAGTTGGAGTCGCTGGAGGGAGTTGGGCGGCTTCTTCTCACTCTTGGTGAGTTCGTAGCGATAATCCTTGTCGAGGGCCGTGGTTACGGCGTCGCGCACAGCGAGGTAGAGGCCCAGGTCCGGGGGTGAGGAGGCGGGCAGGGCGCAGAGGGCCTCGTGGGTGCTGGTCTCGTTGAGGCGGGCGAGGGCGGCGGCCATGACCTTGCCGTAGGTATTGCGGTCGTATTTCTCCTGGGGACCGAGGCCGACGAGGAGAACCCGCTCCGCGGCTAGAGCGGGTACTTCGTGCAGCAGCAGGGTACGACCGGCCTCGCCGTCCAGGTCACCCTTACCGATGATGCGGCTCAGATGCCCCTGGGTGGCCGCGTCGATATGCTGCGTAGGCGCCGTCAACTGGCGCTTCTCAAAGACGCCGAGAATGAGACAGGGGCTGGTTCGCCCCCTCAAATCGCCGCTCTTAATGCTGAATTCCATGGGAAATCTCTGTTGTTGGAAGGGGTGGGGCCAGGTGGGGGACTTGGGAGCGCCTCAAGTTTTGCCCGATGTTAAGATGCGAGTTCGATCATCCTACTAAAATCGGAGTCCTGCTAGAACCGTCCGGCTTGATCAAGCTGGCGCGGACCGGGACCGACGACGGAAACAAGCGTGAAAATCCTGGATCGATACCTGGGCCGGGCCGTGATCGGCGGAACTCTGCTGACAATGGCGGTACTGCTCCCACTGATTGCCTTTTTTCTCCTGGCCGACGAGGTCAACGAGCTAGGGGAAGGGTATGGCTTCGGCGATGCCTTGGCCGTGGCGAGTCTGAGCCTGCCACGCTACACCTACCAGTTATTTCCCATCGCGACCCTGATCGGGGCCCTGGTGGGCTTGGGGGCACTGGCCAGCCATTCGGAATTGGTAGCCATGCGGGCCACCGGCATGTCCATTGCCCGCATCCTCTTCGCGGCGCTCAAGGCCGGCATGGTGCTCGCGTTGCTGGCCCTGGTGTTGGGAGAGTTCGTGGCCCCCCGTGCGGAGCAGGCTGCGGTGCAATGGCGCAACGACATCAAGTCCGGCCAGGTTACCATGCGCACGCCCCAAGGGCTGTGGGCACGGGATGGTGAGTCTTACATCAGTATTGGGGAGATTTTGCCTGGCGCCCGCTTGCGGGATATCCACATCTACGAAATCGACGCGGATCGGCATCTGGTTCTCGCTACCCATGCGGACAACGCCCACTACACGGAAGGTCAGTGGGTGCTTTCGGGTATCTCCCGCAGCCGTATTTCTGACGCGGGGGTTGAGGCCCAGCCCCTGGCCAGTACGGCCTGGTCTTCCTTGCTAAATCCCTCGCTGCTCCGACTGGTGGTGGTGGATCCCCAGGCGCTCCCGGTTTGGGATCTGGCTCGCTATGTCCGCCATATGACCGCCAATGGCCAGGATCCGGGTCACTACGCAACGGAGATGTGGACCAAGATTACGCAGCCCTTTCTGATCCTGACCATGATTCTCTTGTCCATCCCCATCCTCTTCGGCTCCGCTCGCAGCACTGGTCTGGGGGTGCGTCTCTTCCTGGGTATCATGCTGGGCATGGCCTACTATCTCGTCAGCCGCGGCTTCTATTTCCTGGCGATCTATTTTGGTCTAGCCGCCTGGCTCGCGGCTATCCTGCCTCTGGTGCTTTTTGGTCTCGCGGCACTATGGATTTTGCGCCGCCTGAGTTGAAAATCCATCCGAGGGCAAGCCTGACGAGACCGGATTAACTGAGTCTCGTTTTGCGTGGAAGAAGGATCGGGCGGGTGCGGGAGAGGTGGTCGTGGGGAGCCAGACCGCGGGAGTCGAAGGGGATCCAAAAGAGGCCGACAGGCGCGGGGACGAGGGTGGACCAGAACAGGCGACGCCAGGTAGCGCTGAGTGACAGGGGCTGGCCATCGTCCTGCACCAGGCGCAATTGCCAGGCGCGCAAGCCCAGGGTCTGGCCACCGTGCACCCAGAAATAGGCAAAAAACCCATAACCGACGGCGACAAGGTAAATCCGGAACAAGAACAGTAGCCAACCGTCCAGCCGCACCTCGGCTCCATTCAGGGTGGAGGCGGGGATGATCACCAGGGTAGTGGCAAGCAAAAGCATCCCGAACAGGACAATGAGGTCGTAAAGCAGGGCGGCGAGACGCCGGGCGAGGCCCGGTACCTGGGCCTGGGCGATATCGGGGGCCATGGCTGAGGATGGGACTCCAAATAGTCAGGGGCAGGGAAGCCTGGTGTGGGTCTATTGTCCCAGTATTATGGGGACCCGTCATTAGCCGCAGCTATCGCCGGTCTGCGATGGGTGCCCAGGGATTTTTCTACGTCCTTTGGACGTCTCCCCCTCGGGGCTTGATCACTTTTCTTGACCAGGGCCAGACTCGTGATACGCATCGATCTCAAACCCATCCTTTTTCGGCTCCTGCGTGGCGTGCCCATGCCCATCATCTCCATCCTGGTGGGGCTAGTGGCGGGCCTCCTTATCTGGGGCGTCTTGGAGCAGATCCAGAGTGAGCAGATTGGGCGGATCTTTGGCCAGGAACTTGAGGCTCGCCTGGACCTGCGGTCACGGGAGAGTCTGATGCGCTTTGACCAGTATCTCGCGCAATACGCGGCGACTACACGACTGGTCGCCAAGCACCGTCTCCTGGCGGAATACCTGGAGCCCCAACTCTGGACCCGGGGCGAGGATTTCGTGCCTCGCCGTTACCGGGGATGGTACCCACACTGGCTGCCGGACTTTCTGGAGCGCGATGGCCTGGCGCCGCCTAGCCATGTGCTGCTGGTCGATGTCGATGGCGAGTTACGGGAGATTTATGCCGCTAATGATGCCAGTCTGCCAGCCGAGATTGCGGCGGGGGTGGGAGCCCACCTGCGCCATGATCGCGAGGTCCGCTCCGTGTTTGCCGTCTTCGATGACCGGGTCTTCTTACTGCTAAGCGATGCGATCGAAGATCGTAAGGGCTCCGTCGTGGGTAGCCTGGTGGTCCTGGTCCCGGTCGATCAGGCCTTTCTCGTCGCCTCCCAGCGGGGTCTGCTGGCCTCCGATAGTGCCATCGCCTTGGTGAATTCGGATGATCAGCGGATTCTGGTAAGTATGAATCCGGATTGGCTGACCCAGGGTAGTCCCCTGTCCCATTGGAAGAACACCTACCTCATTACCTCCCAATCCCTGTCCGGCTATGAAGGGTCGGATTTGAATCTGCTGTTCACCACCCTGGTTTCCCATGACAGCGTGGAGAGGATGTCTCGCCACGTGCGAATTTTCGAACGCCGCCAGCGCGGTATTGCTGCCCTCGTATTTATCACGACCTTCACCCTGGTCATCTACCTGGTCTCGGCACGGCTCAACAAGGTCCTACGGCGTCTGTCTGGTTTTGCGCGCCAAGCCCTGGATATCGCAGATCCGGGTTTTAGCCGTGGTGCAAACCAGTTAATCCTGCTTGAGGACTGGGTGCAGCAATTTACACTATTGGTGTTGCGAGCGCGGGAGGAGACCAGCCGGCGCCATGCAATCGCTATGCGGGAGAGCGAAGCCCTCAAGGCGGCGGTCATGGAGGCCTCTCTGGACTCCATCGTCACCCTTGATCGCCATGGGCATGTCCGTGAACTCAATCCTACCGCCGAGCGTACCTTTGGCTATGGCCGTCACCAGGTCTTGGGTGAGAGTTTCAGCCGCCTCTTGCTGGCGGGATCGGCACGGTCTAATTTCTACGCCCTGTTGCGGGAAGGGCGCCGCGCCCAGCGCGAGGGCCGTGAGCCCCAGACCCGTAGTGAGTTCCTGGCACGGCGAGCGGACGGAACCCGGGTGCCCATGGAGGTCTCCGTCGTCCCCATTCAGTTGGAGGATGAACTCTTCCATACCCTTTACCTGCATGACATCACCAAACGCAAGGAGCGGGACCAGGAAATTCGCAGTCTGGCGGGCTTTGCCAGCGAAAGCCCCCATCCCATGCTGCGTGTCAGCCCCGCCGGCCATCTGCTCTATGTTAATCGGGCCAGTGAGCCCCTGCTCGGGAAATGGGGAGTCGCAGGGGAGGGGCTTCTGCCAGCGCACTGGCTAGCCCTGGCCCGGGAGGCCCTGGCCGAGGGCCATCAACGCGAAGGGGAGTTCGACTGTGATGGCCTGGTCTATTCCAGCCTCTTCGTCCCGGTCAGTGAACTGGGCTATGTCAACATCTATGCTCGCGACATCACCGCCGTACGCCGAGCCGAGCAGGAGTTGCGCCGGCACCAGGCAGAATTGGTTCATGTCTGCCGGCTCAGCACCATGGGCGAGGTGGCTACAGGCATGGCCCACGAACTCAATCAGCCCCTGGCGGCTATTGTCAACTACGCCAGCGGCTGTGGACGGCGTCTGCGTCTTGGGACTGGTGATCCGGAGGAGTTGGCCCAGGCCATGGACCGCATTGGCAGCCAGGCCCAACGGGCGGGGGAAATCATTCGCCGCCTCCGGGGCTTGGTTGGCAAGCAGGCGCCGGTGCGTGTCCGGGGGGATCTCAATCACATCGTGAGCGAGGTCAGCGCCTTTGCCGAGTTCGAGATCGCCAAGCTAGGGCTAACCATAGACTTAGACCTGGCGAAGGGCGAAATCCCGGTCCAGGTCGATTTGGTCCAGATTGAGCAGGTGCTTCTTAATCTGGTGCGTAATGCCTTGGATGCTTTAGAGGATGTCCCGCCGCAACGTCGGCGTCTCACCATCCGAGGCCGGCGCGAGGGGCACTGGGCAGTGGCCATAGTCGAGGATACGGGACCCGGCATCTCACCAGAGGTCATGGCGAGGTTGTTCGACCCATTTTTTACTACTAAAATCAATGGGATGGGTATGGGTCTGCCAATCAGCCAGACCATCCTGGACAACCATGGCGGCGAGATCGAGGTCGATTCCGAGCCCGGCCTGGGGACACGCTTCCAGGTGCGTTTACCCTTGGCAAATGAAGCTGATCCTGTCTATACATCTATGTGAGTGACAAGCTCTAGCGAAGCGCTCCCCGGCCTGAGGTTCCTGAGGAATCGACGGGGGATATGGGCTAGACTTGGCGTCGGTCAGGTCATCATCCCTATTGAGAAAAAGTCGATGCACAGTGAACCCACCGTCTTTGTCGTCGATGACGACGAGGCCATGCGTCACTCCCTGGAGTGGCTGATCAGCTCCGCCGGCCTGCGGACTCAGTCCTTCGGCTCCGCAGAGGAATTTCTGCGCACCTATTACCCTGGGCAGGCCGGGTGCGTATTACTGGATGTGCGGATGCCGGGTATGAGCGGCATGGAACTACAGGCTTATCTGGACCGGGAGGAGATCCGTATCCCCGTGGTCATCATCACCGGTCATGGGGACGTGGGCATGGCAGTCAAGGCCATGCGTGCCGGGGCCCTGGATTTCATCGAAAAGCCCTTCAATGATGAGGCCCTGATCGTCAGCCTCCGTTCCGCCTTGGCTGCCGACCAGCGACGCCGGGTCGATCGGCTGCAAAGGTCCGAGATCGCTCGGCGGCTGGCCGAGCTCACCCCCCGGGAGCATGAGGTGATGGCCATGGTCACCGAGGGACGCTCCAACCGCGAGATAGCCGCCACCCTGGGCGTCAGCACCAAGACGGTCGAGGCCCATCGATCGCGGGTGATGGACAAGATGCGCGCCGAGTCCCTCGCGGAACTGGTACGCATGTGCCTGGTTGCTGGCATCCGGGCCAACAATGTGCTGCCGACCTGAGCCATGACGGGTGGCGACATCAAGGGTAGGGAGGCCCCGGCCGGATATGGCCGTCGCGCGGTATTATCCTGGGCCTGTTACGACTGGGCCAACTCAGCCTTTGCCACAGTCGTCATTGCTGGCTTCTTCCCGATCTTCTTCAAACAGTACTGGGCCTCGGGCCTGGCAGTGACCGATAGCACCTTTTGGCTCGGGATGACGAATACCCTTGCCAGCGCCCTTATCGTGGTGTGCGCACCCCTCCTGGGTGCCATGGCCGATCAACTTGGGGCCAAGAAGGGCTTTCTGCTCATCTTTACCGCCCTAGGGGTCTTGGGTGCCGGTGCCCTCTATTTCGTGGGCCAAGGTCAGTGGGGCCTGGCTCTGGCTCTATATCTTTGTGGCCTGGTTGGCTTTTCGGGCAGCAACATCTTTTACGATGCCTTGCTGGTGGTCGTAGCCGCCCCCGCCGCTTACAACCGCGTCTCCGCCCTGGGCTACGCCTTGGGTTACCTGGGTGGCGGCCTGCTGTTTGCCCTCAATGTCCTCATGACCCTCTATCCCGCCAGTTTTGGCTTTGCCGGGGCGCAAGAGGCCGTGCATGCGGCCTTTCTGGGCGTGGCCATCTGGTGGTCCCTCTTTACCCTGCCGGTGGCTATCTGGGTACCGGAGGCTGATGGCCATGGCGACCAGCCACTGGGGCAGGCGGCGCGGGATGCCTTCCGGGAGCTCGGCCGTACCCTGGTAGAAATCCGCCAACGACGGGATACCTTTCTGTTTCTGCTGGCCTATTGGTTCTACATCGACGGGGTGGACACCATTGTTCACATGGCGGTGGACTTTGGCCTCGCTATCGGCCTAGCGGCGGATGGCCTGATGATCGCCCTGCTCATCACCCAGTTCGTCGGCTTTCCGGCGGCTCTGGTCTTTGGCTGGCTGGGTGGACGCTGGGGGGCCAAGCGCGGCATCCTGCTGGCCATCGGCATCTACGCCCTGGTAGTGTTCCTGGCATCGGGGATGACGCGGGTGGAGGAGTTCTATCTCCTGGCGGTGGTTATCGGCTTGGTTCAGGGTGGTATCCAGGCACTCAGCCGCGCCCTCTTCGCCGGCTTCGTACCCAGAGGGCGAGCGGCGGAGTTCTTTGGTTTCTATAACATGCTGGGCAAGTTTGCGGCGGTCCTAGGACCAGGTCTCGTGGGCGTGGCCGCCCTGGTAACAGGGGACCCTCGCCTGTCATTGCTGCCGATCCTGGTCCTCTTCCTGTTCGGCGCCGGGCTGCTGTGGCGGGTACGGATTCCTGAGACAGGGGCCGCAGCCCCGGAGTAAGTTCCCTGGCTCCCTAATCCGGTATTGCCTTGGAACCCATCCCTATCAAGCCTTGGGTCGCTTCGGAGGTCCAAAACCGGCCGCCTGTCCCGTATCCGAGGCGGATGCTGTCGATGAGGGCTGCCGTCGTTTGCCGATATCCTTACGGTCCCGGTGGCGATCCTTGACCTTGGGGGCCTTGTCGCTTGCCTTCCTGGGCCGCTTGATATCGGGTTTCTTCCGGGGCGCCTTGGCCTGGGTTGGACCCCTGTAACTCCCCTCCAGCCCACCGATTTTCAAAGGCTCCAGTTCAAGTTGGAGATAGCGCTCGATGCTCTCCATGCGGTTCCATTCCGGTCGGCTCACCAGGGAGATGGCGAGACCCGCAGCCCCGGCGCGGCCGGTGCGGCCGGTGCGATGGAGGTAATCGCTACCGCTGCGGGGCACCTCAAAATTGATTACCAGGTCCATCCCCGGCACGTCCAGGCCCCGGGCCGCCAAGTCCGTGGCGACCAGGACCCGGATGCGGCCCTCCCGTAACAGATTCAGCACCCGGTTGCGCTCACTCTGGTCCAGTTCGCCATGCAGGCTGGCGGCGCGTTGCTCCTTGCCAACCAGAAAGTTGCCCAGAGCCGTTGCCTGCTCGCGGGTATTGGTAAAGATCAACACCCTCCCCGCCGCACTGGCGGTCAGCAGGGCCTCGAGCAGGGACCGCTTATGCTCCGGGTCATCCGCCAATAGGCGCTGGTGATGAATGTCAGGGTGAGCAGCGCGGTGATGGTCGGCCTGGACCCGTTGCGGGTCGCGTAGCGCTGCGTCAATAAAGGACTGGATGCCCGTCCGGGTCAGGGTTGCCGAGAACAGCAGGGATTGGCGCTCCGGGTTACAACATTCGATGATCCGCATAACATCGGGGGCGAAGCCCATGTCCAGCATACGGTCGGCCTCGTCCAGCACCAGGACCTCCAGATCCCCCAGGTCCGTCGCACCCCGCTCCAGGTGATCCAGGAGTCGCCCCGGCGTCGCAATTAGGATGTCCGGATTGCGGCGCAGGCCGGACACCTGTTGGCTGGCGGAGACACCGCCGACGATGACCCCGGCGGTGAGCCGTGTAAAGCTGGCAACCTGGAGGAAATGCTCCTGGATCTGATAGGCTAACTCCCGGGTCGGCGCTAAAATCAGGGCGCGGATGCCCGCACGCGGCGCTGGCTCGGCCAAAAAGCGCCGCATCATGGGCAACAGGAAGGCTAGGGTCTTGCCCGATCCGGTAGCGGCGGTCACCAGCAGGTCGGAACCGGCCGTGGCGAGAGGGATCACCAGTCGCTGCACCGGGGTCGGCATGCTGAAACCCAGCTTATCCAGGCCCCTCATCAAGGCCTCGGGCAAATCAAAATCGGTAAAGTTAGCGTTCATGGGGACGCAACATACACCAAACCACGGCGGCTGGCAGCCAATCGCGCAGTTGGAACAGGTATTAACCTTTAGCTGATGGTTACTTTGGCGCCTAAGTCATTGTTTCTCGCACCCTGGAAACGCTTTTAGCGGGTTGTCGGTGGCTATAGCATCAGCAACCGATCCCTGCTACTCAGCTCATTGGCATCCAGCCGGCGCCTCGGTTCAGGTCTGGTAACAATTCCGAGTGGAGGCCAGGGTTGGTCCAGGCATAGGCCTACCTGGGAGCTGGATCAGTCCTCCATCTGTTCCAATTCCAACAGGCCACCCCTGTTCTTGGTATCCACTTGACGGTAGAGGTCATAGAGAGCCGCTTGCAGGGCCTCCTCTATGACAGGGTGATAGAAGGGCAGGCGCAGCATTTGCCCAGCCGTGAGGCCCAGTTCGATGCTCCAGCAGATGAGATGGGCGAGGTTTTCGCCCTTGGGACCGATCATCTCCGCGCCCAGCAGGCGGCCGCTGGCCCGGTCGCCATAGAGGCGCACCAGGCCCTGGGTCTGGCCCATGACCAGGGCGCGGCCCACGGGGGCAAAATTGATCTGGCCGATGGCGGTGGTGGCGGGGTCGAGTTCGCTAAAGCGGGCACCGATGGCGCAGATATTGGGGTCGCAGAAGTTGATGGCAATGGGGACCTTGCGGCGGAAGGCCGTGTTTCCACCCTGGGCGGCGTTGAAGCCGGCGATTTTGCCCTCGTCGCCGGCCTCGTGGAGGATGGGGCGCTCGCCATCCACGTCGCCCGCGATATAGACCGGCAGGTCACCGATTTGTAGGGTGCGGTTATCGAAGGGTGGCAGACCGCGGTGGTCCAGTGGGAGGCCAAGGCATTCCAGTCCCAACCCCTCGACATTGGGCTCCCGCCCGATGCAACACAAGACCCGGTCCACCCGGACACTCTGATCGCCGGCGCTGACGCGCAGCTTGTCGCCATCTTCCTCGATGCGGGCCGCCTGGCCCAGATGCAGGGGAAAATCCTTGCTAAGGATAGCCTTGGCCTGAGCCAGCACCTCCGGGTCCGCAATACTGCCGATGGTGTCAAGCTGATCGAAGCCGGTAACCTCCACACCCAGGCGCGCGAGACTCTGACCCAATTCCAGACCGATCACGCCCAAGCCGATGACGGCCAGGGTGGCCGGCAGGGTTTCCAGCTCGAAAATGCTGTCGCTGGTAATGAGGCGGTCGCCGAAGGCCCGCCAGGCCTCAGGCACCAGGGGCCGGGATCCGGTGGCAATGACGATGGCCCTGGTGCGGATGCGTTGGCCGCCAACCTCAATCAGGGTCGGTTCCAGTAGGCGGGCATAGTCCTCAATAAAGACCTCGGGGGTCATACCGTCGGTGCTGTTGGTCAGGACGCGATCAACCAGGGTGTCACGGATGTGGCGGACGTATTCGAGGACCACGGAGGTGTCCAGTCTCAATTCCGCGCCACCGGAGACGCCGTAGCGCCGTAAATGAGTGCCCTTGTGGTAGTCCTCGGCGACCTGGATCAACGCCTTGGAGGGCATGCAGCCGACCCGAGCGCAGGTGGTGCCGGCCTCCCCCCCATTGATGAGGACGAAGGACTTGCCGGCCCGGCGGATCTGGCCCATGGCGTTGAGGCCGGCGGTCCCGGAGCCGATGATGGCGACGTCAACCAATCTTTCTTCCACGGTGAATTCCTCGTTGGCTGGTTAGGGGTTGGCTTGTGGATGGAGGTCAGTGTAGTTTTTCTTGGCCGGATTGTCCCCCCGGGGTAAACTGCGCCGTTGTTAATACTCCTGATTCCTGATTTTGGGCAACCTCTTAACCGAGTAAAGCGCATGAGCGGCGGTATGGCTTCCAGGTTTTTGATGGCCCCCGGCGGGGCATTGCGCGGGCGCCTACGGGTGCCGGGGGACAAGTCCATCTCCCATCGCGCCATCATGCTCGGGGCCCTGGCTGAGGGCCAGACC
Source organism: Chromatiaceae bacterium (assembly GCA_044228795.1). GTDB lineage: Bacteria > Pseudomonadota > Gammaproteobacteria > Chromatiales > Chromatiaceae > M0108. The sequence goes on from JBGAUE010000018.1 coordinate 51,458, forward strand.
CGTGTCAGCGGCTTTCTGGAAGGTGAGGATAGCCTCGCCACCCTGGCGGCCTTTCGCGCCATGGGCGTACGGATTCAGGGACCGGAGGCTGGGGATCTGATCATCGATGGCCTGGGTCTGCGTGGCCTGAAGGCGCCGGCCGGGCCCCTGGATCTCGGTAACTCAGGCACCTCTATGCGCCTGCTCTGTGGGCTGCTGGCGGGTCAGGGATTCGCGGTCACCCTGGCAGGAGATGCCTCTCTCACCCGGCGCCCCATGCGGCGGGTCACCGAACCCCTGACGCGGATGGGCGCCCGGATAGAGACCAGTTCCTCCGGCACCGCGCCCCTGCGTATCCAGCCCGTCGCCCAACTCCAAGGCATCGACTATGCCATGCCCGTGGCCAGCGCCCAGGTCAAGTCCTGTGTGCTGCTGGCGGGTCTGTTCGCCCAGGGCCGCACCTGTGTCAGCGAGCCGGCACCCACCCGTGATCACACGGAGCGCATGTTGGCGGGCTTTGGCTATCCGGTCCAGCGCCAGGGCGCGACCGTCTGCTTGGAGGGGGGAGGGCGGCTCTTGGGTCGCGCATTGGCGGTGCCAGCGGATATTTCTTCCGCCGCCTTCTTTTTGGTGGGGGCGAGTATCGCCCCGGGTTCCGACCTCACCCTGGAGCATGTGGGTGTGAACCCTACCCGTGTGGGGGTGTTGAATATCCTCTGGGCCATGGGCGCTGACATCGAGGTCCTGAACCCCCGTAACGCGGGGACTGAACCCGTAGCGGACCTGCGGGTGCGTTCGGCCCCTCTGCGCGGCATCCGCATTCCTGGGGAGCAGGTGCCTCTCGCCATTGACGAATTCCCGGCCCTCTTCATCGCCGCCGCCTGTGCCGAGGGTGAGACCTTGCTCGTGGGTGCCGATGAATTGCGGGTCAAGGAGAGTGATCGCATCCAGGTCATGGCCGATGGCCTGAGTGCCTTGGGCATCGAGAACGAGCCCCGGTCAGATGGCATTCGCATCCAGGGCGGCACGCCCCGCGCTGGGCTGATCGACAGTCAGGGCGATCATCGGGTCGCCATGGCCTTTGCCATGGCAGCCCTGCGCGCGTCCGGCCCCATCGAGATTCGCGATTGCGCCAATGTGCGGACCTCCTTCCCCGGCTTTGCCCGCCTGGCCGCAGGTGCCGGGCTTGGCATCCAGGAGCAAGGCCAATGAAGCCCGCCATGGTTCCGTCAGGGCCTACCCAGAGGATCCCCATTGTTACCCTCGATGGCCCCTCAGGGACCGGCAAGGGCACCATCGCGAGCCTGCTGGCCACGCGCCTGGGCTGGCATTGTCTCGATAGTGGGGCCTTGTATCGGGTACTGGGTCTGGCAGCAGAACGTACCGGTATCGACCTGGAGGCGGGTGGGGCCCTGGCCTACCTGGCCGCCGGGCTGCAACTGGCCTTTCGCGAGGGGCGGGTACTGCTGGATGGCGAGGATGTCACCGAGGCCATTCGGACCGAGACGGTTGGCAATGCCGCCTCCCGGGTCGCTACCCATGGCCCGGTGCGTGATGCCCTATTGGCCTGGCAGCGGGAAGCGGTACGGCCGCCGGGACTGGTCGCTGATGGGCGCGATATGGGGACTGTCGTCTTCCCTGGGGCCCCCGTGAAAATCTTCCTCACCGCCAGCCCGGAGGAGCGTGGCCAGCGTCGCTTCCGCCAACTTCGGGAGAAGGGGCAGGAGGTCAACCTGCCGCAACTGGTGCGGGATATCGCCGAGCGTGACGAGCGTGACAGTCAGCGGGCCGTCGCCCCCCTGCGCCCGGCCGCGGACGCCCTGGTGGTGGATACCACGGGTATCAATATCGAAGGGGTGCTGGAACAGGTGTTGGCCGTCCTGCGGGATCGACTGGGGGATCTGGAGGCGGTGGCACGCTAGCACCGGTGGCGGAGAGGTTTCTCCCCTCCACCCGGCGAATCAATAAGGGATCAAGATTATCAGTGTCGTAGGCGATGCCCCGACTGCGACCAGAGCGTCATCCAGCTTGTCCAGGCCTGTCAAAATCCTGATTTATGCGGAAAAAGGCTTGATTCCGAAAGTCTTTTCGGTCATTCTTTCCGCCCTGTCGTCCCGGCTGGTCCGGGTCCAGAAAGTTTTTCGGGAGCCATGCCGCCGCAGCGACGCAGCCGGCGACGTGAAATTTCCAAGGCGGTCGCCATTCGGCGGCCTTTTTTCAACCAAACCATCGGTCTTTCGGGATCGAGCACACGCCGCGTCAGGAAACCTTTAACCCATGAGCGAAAGCTTTGCCGAACTCTTTGAACAGAGCCTCACCGTCAATCAACTGCAGCCCGGTACCATCATCACCGGCACTGTGGTCGCGATCACCTCCGAAGTGGTGGTGGTCAATGCTGGCCTGAAGTCCGAAGGCATTATTCCCAGATCCCAATTTCTCGATGTCAATGGCAACCTTGAGGTTGCCGTAGGCGACGAAGTCCGGGTCGCCCTAGACGCCGTCGAGGACGGTTCGGGTGCTACCCGTCTGTCGCGAGAAAAGGCCAAGCGTCACGCGGCCTGGGAATTCCTGGATAAGGCCTTTGAGGCCGGTGAGGCTGTCAAGGGCATCATCAACGGCAAGGTTAAGGGCGGCTTCACCGTCGAACTTGACAGCGTACGCGCCTTCCTGCCGGGCTCCCTGGTGGACGTCCGCCCGGTGCGCGACACCTCCTACCTGGAAGGTAAAGAACTCGAGTTCAAGGTTATCAAGCTGGATCGTAAGCGCAATAATGTCGTCGTCTCCCGCCGCGCCGTGGTCGAGGACGAATACAGCGCCGAGCGCGAGGCCCTGCTGGAGAAGCTTGAGGAGGGCATGCAGGTCAAGGGCGTAGTCAAGAACCTGACCGATTATGGTGCCTTCCTGGATCTCGGCGGTATCGACGGACTGCTTCACATCACTGACATGGCCTGGCGCCGCGTCAAGCACCCCTCCGAGGTGGTGGAGATCGGCGATGAAATTGACGTCAAGGTCCTAAAGTTCGACCGCGACCGGCAGCGCGTCTCCCTCGGCCTCAAGCAGATGGGCGAGGACCCCTGGGTCAACATCTCTCGTCGCTATCCGGAAAGCACCCGCGTCTTCGGCAAGGTCACCAATATTGCCGACTACGGTTGCTTCGTGGAGATCGAGGAGGGCGTCGAGGGGCTGGTCCACGTCTCAGAAATGGATTGGACCAATAAAAATGTCCATCCCAGCAAGGTCGTAGCCTTGGGGGATGAGGTTGAGGTCATGGTGCTCGACATCGACGAGGAGCGGCGCCGCATCTCGCTTGGCATCAAGCAGTGCGCCATGAACCCCTGGGATGAGTTCGCCCTCAACCACAAGAAGGGCGATCACGTTAGCGGCAAGATCAAATCCATCACCGACTTCGGTATCTTCATTGGCCTGGATGGCGGCATCGACGGCCTGGTACATCTGTCCGATATCTCCTGGGAGGAGGGCGGTGATCAGGCCCTGCGCCGCTATCAGAAGGGGGACGAACTGGAGACTGTGGTGCTGTCGGTCGATCCCGAACGCGAACGTATTTCGCTAGGGGTCAAGCAACTTGACAAGGATCCCTTCTCGGCCTTTGTTGCGGCTCATGAGAAGGGCAGTATCGTCAACGGCACCATCATGGAGGTGGATGCCAAGGGGGCGACCATCGCCCTAGGCGATGGCGTGGAGGGCTACCTGCGCTCTTCCGAGATTTCCCGGGATCGCATTGAGGATGCCCGCGCCGTGCTCAAGACCGGCGAGGCAATTGAGGCCAAGTTCCTGGGCGTCGACCGCAAAAACCGCACCATCTCCCTGTCCATCAAGGCGAAGGACCATGACGAGGAGTCGGCGGCCATGAAGGGCTATGCCCGTGAGGCCCAGGCAGGTACCGCTACCCTGGGCGATATCCTCAAGCAGCAGATGGAAGAGGCCGGGCGAGGCTAGGAGCCCCTTTGGCATCAAGTCTCGTTTGATGGAACGGATGGCGGCGCCTCCCGATGCGCCGCCCTATTGGTAAATCATTTTTATTCAGTAGCGATTTGCCCAACATCGCGGGCCAACCCGGAGGGGAATCCAGCATCATGACCAAATCCGACCTGATCGAAGTCCTGGCCGCCAAGCCGGATCATCAACTCCCCTATAAGGATGTTGAACTCGCTGTCCGTCATATTGTCGAGCGCATGAGCAATGCTCTGGCCTCAGGCGAACGCATTGAGGTACGCGGCTTCGGCAGCTTTTCCCTGCATTTTCGCCCGCCGCGCGTGGGCCGTAACCCCAAGACGGGCGATGCCGTGGCCTTGGCCGGGAAGCATGTCCCGCATTTCAAGCCAGGTAAGGAACTGCGGGATCGTGTCAACGATGCCTTTCAGCACGAGCTAGCCACTGGAGGCTAAGCCTAGACGCCAGGGGTTAGATCAAGCCCTGGCGTTCTTTATGTTGTTCTGATTAAGGGCCCCGATCCCAATCACGGCTTGTCGGAAAAGCGATAGCCAATACCCCGTACGGTTTGAAGTAGCTGGTCATGGCCAGTATCTTCCAAGGACTTACGTAAGCGACGCACATGGACGTCCACCGTACGCTCTTCGACATAAATTTGTTCGCCCCAGACCTGATCCAGGAGTTGGGAGCGCGTAAAGGCGCGCTCGGCATGGCTCATGAGGTAGTGAAGTAGGCGGAATTCCGTGGGAGCAACCTCAATGCGGTGGCCGTTGGCGGTGACGCGATGGCTGATACTGTCGATGCGCAGGCCCCCGATCTCGATCTGGTCTGAAGGCGCTTCCGGTTTGGAGCGACGGAGCACGGCATTCACCCGTGCTACCATCTCGCGGGGGGAGAAGGGCTTGGCGATGTAATCGTCCGCTCCCGTTTCCAGGCCCCTGATCCGGTCTTCTTCCTCGCCACGGGCGCTGACCATGATGATGGGAGTGGTGCGTGTCTTGGGGTTCTGTTTAAGCTGCAAGGCCAGTTCCAGCCCGGAGCGGCCGGGGAGCATCCAGTCAAGGAGGATGAGGTCCGGGTTCTCGGCCTGCATCAGTTTCCGGGCATCATCGGCATGGCCTGCCTCGAGGACACGGAATCCTGAACCCTCTAAGGCAAATCGAATGACTTCACGGATATCGGGTTCGTCATCGACGATGAGGATGGTTGCCATAATCTTGAGGATCCTAAAGGGCGTGAATGGCAGGCGCGGAGGTTTGACTAGGTTGAGATCACCGTTAGCTATCAATCATTCATCTTATTGAGCTCGGATGACAGTTTCATGACTGCGCCGGGCCCTGGTGTTACGGAAAGACTGATTGAGTCAGGGCTACCGTAACTTGTGGTGGAAAGCGCGACTTTAACCGTCCTGTCCCTGCCCCTAGCCCCCCAGTGTCAGCGACACGGGGTAATTCTCATCCACCGCGACCCAGGTACCGCCAACATGCCAGCTAAGCATCCGACCCTCTTTCGCGGGCGTGTTATTAGTCTGACCCAGGAGCGCGTCCGATTACCCAATGGCCATGAGGCCGAGTTGGAGATCGTTCATCACCCGGGAGGCGCCGCCGTGGTTGCCCTCGACCAGACGGGGCAAGTCTGCCTCTTACGGCAGTATCGCTATGCCACTGGCGGGTGGCTCTGGGAACTGCCTGCGGGCAAGATCGACAATGAGGAACCGCCCGCCCAGACCGCCCGGCGCGAACTGGTAGAGGAGGCAGGTCGGGAGGCGGCGGACTGGCGGGACCTCGGCTGCATGCACAGCTCCCCCGGCATCTTCACCGAGGTCGTCTATCTCTACCTGGCCCAGAATCTGACCCCCGTCGGCCTTGGCCACGAACAGGAAGAGGTTATCGAGATTCACTGGCTGCCCCTGTCCCAGGCCCTGGAGTGGTGTCTCGATGGGACTATTTCCGATGCGAAGACCTTGATAGGGCTTTTCCGCGCCTGGGCCCTACTGGCGAAGGAACCTGAGAATTGTGATCCAATCAGGGATTGATTCAGGCATCTCTTGACAGTCAGCGGTACGAGACAAATACTCTTTTCGCCGAATGCCCAATTTGAATTCTCCAAGAGATAAGAGTAACGCAATGAAACCAAGGCGGATCTATCGCAACGTCGTGACCGCTTCCCTGTTAGCCATGGCCCTGGGTCTGGGTGGGTGCGTGGTCGGGGCCAGTTCCTACTATCCAGAACCAGGACCCCTTGCAAACGATTATTGGTATTACCCCTCCGTAGGCGTTTACTACGACAACCAGCAGGGCTATTACCATTACAATTCCGGAGGGACCTGGGTACAGACTACCGTATTGCCTTCTTACCTCTACAGCGGCCTGGGTACCTATGTCGTCCTCGACAACCCAGGCCCACGGCCCTGGTACTACTACAACGACCACAGACATTATTACCCGCCCGAACGCTACCGGCATTATCCGCCTAATCCTCCGCCACCCCGCTACGACCACAGACCGAGATGGGATGATGATCATCGCCCCGGAAATAGACCACCCCCTACGGGTGGATGGCCGCCCCCTGGCTATCAGCGGCCAGACGGGGATGACATCAGGCCGGGTTACAGACCGCCAGGTGGCAATCACATTTGGCCGGGCTCCAGGCCCCCGGGGGGTGAGCGACCGCCACCCGGCCGGGGTTCTCGGCCAACTCCGCGCCCCCAGCCTTCCCAGCCCCAGCCTTGGCGTTTAGGTGATGACCCAGGTTTCGGCGATGGAACACGCACCAACGAGTTCCCGCATAGTCATGGACCCGGCCAAGTCTATCCTTCGCGGCCCACAGGCAATCGACCCAGTCCCCAGCCCCAGCCTCGGCCCATGCAGCCACCGCGTAAGGAGCCACCCAGGGTAGAACCGGGAGGTTCCCCCCTAGGGCCCTATACGCCGCCATCCCAAAGGCCAAGGGGACAAATCCCGGCGGGTAAACCGCGCGTCCCACCCCCCAACTCCGGGGACACCTCTTCCGGGCCGGTATCTGGGCCCTTCGGTGGCCAGACCCAGTCCTCTGGCTCTAACACTCACTCCCGTCCGGGACCCTTGGCGGAATACTAGCCAGTCGCCAATCCGGCCGGGGGCTCGGGCCTCCGGCCGGCCAGCTTCCGCATCCAGTCAGCGGACAATATCCGTAATTTTCCAGGTCATGCCTTCCAGATGGAGGCGGATTTGAGTGTCGTTATAGCCCAGCTTGCCAAGCCGGACGAGGAAGCTGTTCCAAGACTCGAACATGGCAAAATCGACGGCCGCGAGGAAATAGGCCGGGCGTTTATCGGTCCCGGCGGCCGCGGCATCGCGCAGTTGGGTTTGGACCCATTCGAGGTTGATAGTCTCCTCCAGGGCGACCTCCCCGGCCCGCTGGAGGCTATTCTGGAACCAGCCCATGGGATGGTTGCCGGTCGTGACATTCTTCAGCCCCAGCGCCCATTCCAGACGCTGCTTGGTGTTAGCACGAAGGGCATCAAGATCGACGAGAGGTTCCAGGGCGGAGGGTTCGGTTCGACCCAGGGCATCATCAATGCGGTAGAGGTGATAGTAGGGCCAGAAGATGAAGACGACGATGAAAACCAATAAGACTGAAACCAGGAAGCGCATGAGGGCCTGCTGACCTGAGCGGTCGCGTTGGGGAGTAGGGTCGCCATTCTAGCCCCCTGACCATCCCCCAGCCAGGGGCCAGTGCCTGGACAGGCTATAATAGACTAGGGTTTCAGAAAATTGCGGAGTCGAATCAACGATGGAAGACATCACCCACAGCCTGGCTCTGACCCTGGGTGTTGGTTGGGCCAGCGGGATCAACCTCTACGCCGCTATCTTGGTATTGGGCTTTATGGGCCTGACCGGGCGCATGGACCTACCGGTTGGCCTGGAGGTTCTCAGTGATCCCCTGGTGATGTTTGCGGCTGGTTTCATGTACCTGATGGAGTTCTTCGCTGATAAGACCCCCGGCGTGGATACCGCTTGGGACAGCATTCACACCTTTATCCGCATCCCCGCTGGCGCTCTCCTGGCTGCGGGTGCAGTCGGCGATATCGGACCTGGTGCTGAACTCGCCGCGGCCATAGCGGGTGGCGGACTGGCGGCTGCTACTCATGCCGCTAAGGCCGGTGCCCGCGTCATCATCAACACCTCACCCGAACCCTTTAGCAATTGGGCGGCCTCCTTCACGGAGGATTTCGCCGTGGTGGGCGGTTTGCTGGTGGCTATTAACCACCCCCTGGTATTCCTGATCCTGCTGGTCTTGTTTATCCTGCTGTTGATCTGGATATTACCCAAACTCTGGCGCGGCATTAAGCGCATTTTTGGCGCCTTGGGTCGATTTTTTGGGGCAAAGTCTGAAGAGCCTCCGTCGCAACCACCTAAGCCTCCATCTGGGCCACCCCGATTGGGAAAACCCAGAGGGGGGGGGTGAGGCATGCTTCCTGGCGTCAAGACCTATCTTGTTGGCGGCGCGGTACGCGATCGGCTGCTGGGGCGGCCGACGAGGGAGCGTGATTTTGTGGTGGTCGGTGCTACCCCCCAACAGCTTCTTGACCTGGGATTTCGCCAGGTTGGGGTGGATTTCCCCGTCTTCCTTCATCCTAAAACCAAGGACGAATATGCGCTGGCGCGTACCGAGCGCAAGACCTTGCCGGGTTATCGTGGCTTCGTGGTCCATGCCGAGCCAGACGTGACCCTGGAGGAGGATCTGCGTCGCCGTGACCTGACCATCAATGCCCTGGCGGAGGACGAGGCGGGCAGGATCATTGACTACTATGGTGGCTTGGATGATCTTGAGGCACGTCTGCTCCGGCATGTGTCCGAAGCCTTCGCCGAGGATCCGGTCCGCATTCTGCGCGTGGCGCGCTTCGCCGCCCGCTACGCCGATCTGGGTTTCGAGATCGCCGATGAGACCCTGGACCTGATGCGCGCCATGGTCACGGCGGGGGAGGTGGACGCCCTGGTACCGGAACGGGTCTGGCAGGAACTGCATAAGGCCCTGTCCGAGTCCAAGCCCTCGCGCTTCTTTGAGGTTCTCCGCCAGTGCGGTGCCCTGGCGCGTCTCCTGCCGGAGGTAGACCAGCTCTGGGGCGTGCCCCAGCCTAGCCAGTGGCATCCGGAGATCGACACCGGCGTTCACGCCATGATGGTGTTGGATATTTCCGCCCGCGTCTCAGAGGATACGGAGGTGCGCTTCGCTGCCCTGACCCATGACCTCGGCAAGGGCATTACCCCGGAGGAAATCCTGCCGAGTCACAAGGGGCATGAGGAACGAGGTGTGACCCTGATCCATGACCTCTGCGAACGCTTTCGGATACCGATCCGCTATCGGGAGTTGGCGGTGATTGCCGCCCGCTATCATGGCCTGGTCCACAAGGTTGCCGAGTTGAGGCCAGCTACTATTGTTGATGTCCTGGAGGGTACCGACGCCTTCCGTCGACCCGAGCGGTTCGAACGGATCTTGCGGGTCTGTGAGGCGGATTACCGCGGGCGTGAGACCTACCAGGAACGCCATTACCCTCAGGCCCCGCGGTGGCTCGCCTATCTGGCGGCGGCAGGGGGGGTCGATACTGGGGCCATTGCCCTAGCGACGGCTGAACGGGGGCGGATACCGGAGCGAGTGCACGAGGCTAGGGTCGAGGCAGTGCGTGCGATCCTGTCGGAAACCGGGTTCGAAAGTGACAGAAACTAGGAACTGGGACCTCATGCCCTTCAGGCGCGATCCTGGATATATTTTAAGGCCCGGCTCATGCTTAGTTCTATGTTGGAAGGGCCGGACCGGATCAGGAAGGCCTCCTCGTTATTCTTGGCACGCAGAAAGACCGGGGCACTGGAGCGTTCACATTCCACGGCGCCGATTTGCAGACCCTCCAGCTCGTAGAGCTCGAGTTGCACCTGTTGGGCATACTCGGCACCCAGGTGCTGGTTGAGCAGGTTCTTGAAATGCAGCCGACACTTGTCGTCGCTTTCGAAACCGTCCGCATCCAGACCCAGCAAGCTGCCATCGTCGGCCACGCCTAGCAGCAGTATCCCTCCCTCGGTGTTGAGGAAAGCTGTGACGCCCTTGAGCCAGGCCAATTCGATTTCCTTCCCCGGCTTGCGGGTATGGAGGTTCTGGCGCATGGTGGATTTGAATTCGAGATGGGCGTCTTCGCCCCGGCCAATAAGATCATAAAGGTCGCGTTCGGGATTATCGCGGTCGATAGTGAGTCGGGGCAGGTCGCGCAACTGACGGCTGTATTTGCGGATTACCATTGCAGCCAGGGCAATACCGAGTCCGGCGATGACCAAGGTCGTCAGGGCCAAGACAGGCCAGCGGTTCGTAAGGGCGGCGCTGGACGAGGATTCGGGCATGGCAATGCCAAACCAGGCGCCCTCCGGGTTTTCTGAAAGGGGCCGAAATCCGCCCAGCCACTTATGGCCACCACTGGAAAAGGGCACCAACTCCTCGGCAGGCCGACCCGCGGCGCGCCAAGCAGCCGTGGCATCGAAGAGGAGGGGGCCGCCATGCTGTTCATGGGCGGAGAAAAAATCGCCCTGATCCAGGCCCTTCCCGCCACTCGCCTCGGGAATATAGATGCCGCCCCCGGCATTCAGGAGGAAGGCCTTGCCCTCGGGACCCAGGGGTAGGCGCCCTAGGAACTCCAGGATTTGGCCCAGCAACAGGTCAAAGGCCAGGACGCGGGTCTCGCCTTCGCTCTCCCAGGTGATCCCGGCGGTCACCCCCGGCAATTTCAGTGATTGAAAGCGGTAGGGCTCGCTCCAACCCACCTGACCACCCGCCGCTAATGCCGCTCGGTACCAGGGCCGCTCGCGGGGATCGTAACCCAAGGGACCATCCCAGGTCTCAAGTGCCGTGCCTCCGGCATCCAATCGGGTCCAGGACACCAGTCCCGGGTGCGCAGGGTCCTGTTGACTGACCAGCCACTGATCTCCCTCGCGTCTCAGGAAGTATTGACCACCGAGCCCGTTCGCCAGGATGACCCCGGAGATCTGATCGAGGTGCTTGAGGATAGGGATGAATTCGATGGCAAGCCTATTGGGTTCCAGGCCTGCCGTACCGCTCATCATCAGGCGGTCGCGAACAATGACCAATTGGCGTGACAGAGGTTGAAAAAAATGGCTGACCTCGTCACGCGCCAGTTGAATGGCATCGCCGACCCGGGCCGCCGCCAGATCCCTTTTCAGTCCGTTGATCAGCCCCCAGGCGGCCAGGGCCAGCAATCCGGCGGTGAAGAGGATGAGCAGGACTAAATCCCGAAAGAGACGGGAGCGGATGGGGCGGGACTCTGTCTTAAACAGGGAGGTGGCGAACATGAGGAGGAGTATAACAGGGCCAAATAGGATTCCGCCCCGCTGGCAGACGTCTGGGATCTGTTGGGTTTTGATGGCCGCCTTTCGGGCATCGATGCTTGTGGTAACATCCCTGCCTGTCGGAATCCAGGCCCGCCGCCGGGCCTTGCGGTTTTTTCATATCCCCTTGTCCTTTCCCTTAGGTGCCCGCCATGTCCAAGGTCTTGTATGAAGCCAGTCCTTCCCTGGTCCGCATGAACCCCTTTGGTTCGGTTCTTCTGATCCTGTCCCTGGCGGGGGGGGTAATCCTAGCCACACCCCCAGTCGCCCGGGGCTTGGTGACTAATCTGGGCCTTGACTCCCGTGTGATCAGCTTGGTGGGATTGGCTGTCGCGGCCCTGGCCTTCTTGTGGTTGCTGGTTTGGTTCGTAAAGACCAAGATGGATCATCTGGTAATTAGGGGGGACGAGATCGTCTGGACCCATGGCCTCTTGAGCAAGCAGTACACGGAGATAGCCCAGACCTCGATCCGGACCGTGCGTGTTCAGCAAACCATCCTGCAACGCCTCATGGGGGCTGGTGATGTGTTCATCTACACGGCGGGCGACATGCCGGAGGTGCTGATCCGGGGGCTTCCCGAGCCGGAGAAGCTGCGTCAATACACCAACGCGTCGGAACGTACCTAACCATGGGCGCCCCTTCTGGCGACCTCAAGCTTGTGGGTCTCTTGACCTTGGCCACGCTGGGGATTATCGCCCTGCTGGGCTATTTTGGCGCACCTCTGCTAGCGGAGGCCAGCGCCGCCTTGGCGCAGGGCATCGGGCTCAAGACCGCGACGCTCTGGGGTTTCGGAACCACGGTAGCGCTCTTCCTCCTCTTCGCCCTGGTGGCGGGAGATGGCATTCTCGGTGAACTGCCCTTCATGCTGGGTGCCTTCTTCACCTTTTTCGCCATTCTCACGTTGCTGATTGCCTGGATATTCTGAGCATCGCGCCTTGTTCTGGCGTCCCATCCTGGCGAAGGCGCCATAATTACGTCCATGACCCGCGACGCCCTGACCCAGTGCCATGAATGCGACCTGCTGCAGCGCAACCCGGTGCTGCCACCGGGTGCGGCGGCGCTCTGCGCCCGCTGCGGTGCCCTTCTGCACCGGAACCGGCCAGACAGCCTGGAACCTACCCTGGCGCTGACCCTTGCCGCCCTCATCCTCTTTCTGGTCGCCAACAGCTTCCCCTTTCTTTCCCTGGAGATGCAAGGCCAGGTCCGCGCCACCACCCTGGCCACGGGGATCATCAACCTTTACGCCGAGGGTATGTGGGGACTGGCGGGGGTGGTGCTGTTTACCAGCATCCTCGCCCCGGGTCTGCAACTCGGTCTCCTGTTGATCATCCTGATCCCTCTCAAGCTTGGCCGCCTGCCCGCGCGCTTCGCCTCCCTGTTCCGTCATATTCGCACCCTGGCGCCTTGGGGCATGATGGATGTCTTTATGCTGGGAATCCTGGTCTCGACCGTCAAACTGGCTTCCATGGCTGCCATTGTCCCTGGCGCCGGCCTCTATGCCTTTGGTCTGCTGATCTTGGTGTTGGCGGCCGCTCAAGCCTCCCTGGACCCGGATATCGTCTGGTCGCACCTCCCCCTACCAGAACGAGCCCTTGAGGCGCTTCGACCTGGAGAAGCCACTCTCTCCTGTCCCGTCTGCAATCTGGTCGTGCCGGTCAGGGGTCCCTTTCGCCGCCTTGGTCGCCATTGCTGCCCCCGCTGTGGTGAAATTTTGCATCGGCGGAAACCGCGCAGCCTGCAACACACCACGGCGCTGATTATGGCTGCCCTCATTCTTTATATCCCAGCCAATGTGCTGCCCATTATGCAGGTTACTTCCCTAGGCAGGATTCAGATCGATACCATCATGAGCGGCGCCCTCTTTCTGATTGAAAGCGGTATGTGGCCCCTGGCCCTGGTCGTCTTCATTGCCAGTATCTTTGTGCCCATGCTCAAGATCCTGATCCTGATCCTGCTACTGATTTCGGTACGCTGGCGCTGGACCTGGCGGCCCCGAGAGCGGACGCAACTCTACCGAATCCTTGAACTGGTGGGACGCTGGTCCATGGTGGATATCTATGTGGTCACCATCCTGGTAGCTCTGGTGCAGTTGGGAAACCTCGCGAATGTCGTCGCCCAGCCGGGTGCCATTTTTTTTGCCGCCGTGGTCGTGCTGACCATGCTGGCCTCCATGAGTTTCGATCCCAGATTGATCTGGGATCTGCAAGCTCGTGAAGCGAAATGATGGATCTGGGGGGAGGTCAAAGAACTGGCCAGTCAATGGGGGGTCGGTCGGATGGATGCACCTTTTTTCCATGCTTGCTGCACCCAGTAAAGCGGCTGGGGGCGTATGCTTATTTCCAGAGTCAGGGCACGGCGCCCTGGCGACACGGAGTTAGTAGGCCCTGCCCCGATCCTTAGGGCATAGGTATAACCAGCGGAGACAAATCATGAATATGAAACGGGCCCTCGCTGCCAGCGCCATTGGCTTGCTGGCAATCACCACCACGGTCACCGCCCAAGCCTGTGGCTGTTTTGGTCCCGTTCAGGGACCAGGGGGTTGTGGCATGATGCAACCGGGGCCCACCATGGGTGGAGGTGGCTGGGGTCCCGGAGGGGGAGGCCCTGGGGGCGGAATTGACTCCCACCTGGAGCGAATGACCGTCATGCTGGGATTGACTCCAGAACAACGGGTGGAAATCAAGGCCATCCTTGAAACTCAGCAGGCCACGCGCCAAGCTATGCAGGAGGCCATGAGGGAGCAGGTGAATGCCGTCCTCACCCCCGAGCAGCGTGCCCAGCATGACCAAATGATGCAGACCCGAGGCCAAGGCTATGGCGGCAAGGGTGGCGGTCGATGCGGTCAAGGCCGGGGTGCTGGCCCGGGTTGGGGACCTGGGGCTGGAGTTGGGGGCCCACCAGCCAATGCGGTTGGCGCCAGCGCTCCACCCACGGCCACACCCGCCAACTGATCGAGGTGCCCCTCGTCCCCAGCGTCGGTGGCAAGGGATTGCCACCCCTCAAATCCATCGCCCGGCATTCCTACACCCTTGTCTTGTTGGCCCCGCGGAAACCTTGTAGCCCATGCAACCAGGATCGGTAAATAAGTGTAGCCTGATGATCCCAGACTGATTTGGGATACCCAGGACAGGCAAAATGTTGGAAGAGCCCACAACCGAAACTTATCCCGATCCTCTGCCGGAGGCGGAAGTAGCGCTTCCTGGGCGTCTCTCCACCATCTGGTTGATACCCCTGCTGGCTCTGGCTATTGGCGGCTGGCTGGCATGGAAGAGCTACAGCGAGCGGGGACCCGAGATCCAGATCGCCTTCAAGTCGGCCACGGGGTTGCAAGCGGACAGAACCAAGGTCAAGTTCATGGACGTGGAAGTAGGGCAGGTGATCAGCATCTCCGTCAGCCCCGACCTTACTCATGCCTTGGTTAAGGCCCGACTCCTGGCCGATAGTGACCGTTACCTCAAGGAGAATACCCGCTTCTGGGTGGCCCGTCCGCGGATTTCCGCTACCGAGGTGACGGGGTTGGAGACCCTCTTTTCAGGCCCCTATATCGCGATCGACCCGGTGCTTGAGGGTGATGAAACCCGGGAATTCGTGGGTCTTGATACCCCGCCCCTGGTCACAACTTCGGAACCGGGAAAGCACTTCATCCTGCACGCCACTACCCTGGGATCCCTCAATGTCGGCTCACCGGTCTTTTATCGCTCCATCCAAGCCGGACAAGTGGTGAGCTACAACCTGGATGAGGACGGCCAGGGGGTGAGTATTCGGGTATTTGTCTCGGCGCCCTACGAAAAACTGGTTCTGACCAATACCCGCTTTTGGAATGCCAGCGGCATTGATGTCATGCTGACCCCCGAAGGTATCCAGGTGGATACGGAATCCTTATTGTCGGTCATCATCGGTGGCGTCGCCTTTGACAACATCCGGTCCCTGGAGAACGAAGGCGGAAAGGCACAGGATAACGATACCTTTCCCCTCTATGCCAACCACGCCAAGGCCAGCGAGATCACCTATTCAAAAAAGGTTAACTACCTTCTTTACTTCGATGGCTCCGTACATGGCCTCGAAATCGGCGCCCCGGTGATGGTGCGCGGGATCCGGATCGGCAAGGTCCTGGATATACGGCTCGATTTTGACATCGATAACCGGAACTTCCAGATTCCCGTTCTCATCGAGCTCGAGCCCGAGCGTATCGATGAAGTTCAGGATATCCATGATCTGGAGGAAAAGGACATGATGGCGGAGTTGGTGGCAAACGGTCTGCGCGGCCAGCTCAAATCGGTTAGCCTGTTAACTGGCAAGCTTTATGTGGACCTTGACTTCCATCCCACGGCTCCACCCGCTCGTCTCGGTCAGAAAGGGGATTTAACCGTACTGCCCACGGTACGCGCCCCCCTGGATGCCATAACCAATAAAATCAGTGTATTAATGGGTAAATTCGAGTCCCTGCCACTTGAAGAAATTGGCAATGACCTGCGCGATGCCATTAAGGGTGCCAAGGGCTTCCTTAACTCCGAGAGCCTGGCCAATGTCCTGACGGAGATGAATGGCACGCTCAAGCAATTCCGCGTCACGGCCAGTAAGGTCGACGAGCAGACCTTGCCGAAATTAGGTGAGGCGGTAGAACAGGTCCGCGCCACCTTCAAGGCAGCCTCCGGCGTTGTCGCTCCCGATACTGCCCTCTATAACGATCTCCGGCGGGCCCTGACGGAACTCTCCGCCGCTGCCCGGTCTATCCGCGATATGGCAGACTACCTGGAACGACATCCCGAGGCCCTGATCAAGGGCAAGGGGGCAAGATGAGGAGATTCGGGATTCTCAGGATCGCCCTGCTGCTGACGGGTCCGGCCCTGATGGCCGGTTGCGCCTCCTCGCCGACGTCCAGCTTCTATATTCTCTCGCCGTTGCCGGAGGCCAAAGCCCGCCAGGGGACTCTCGTTGAGGGTAAGATCAGTCTGGGCATAGGTCCCATAACCTTGCCAGATTATATGGATAGGCCCCAGATGGTTTCTGGCGTTGGGGCTCAGCGGATCGAAGTGGACGAATACCAGCGCTGGGGCGGCTCCCTGCGCGCCGACATCGCCAACACCCTCAGTGAAAATCTGGCCCATCTGCTCGGTACCAGCCGCGTTGTTATCATGCCTGCCGAGGTCAAACTACCGGTCCAATATCGCCTGATCGTCACTATCCTGCGGTTCGATGCTGATAACGAAGGTCAGGCCTTGCTCAAGGTACGCTGGGCCCTCATCGATCCCAACGCCGAGACGGCCCTTACCATGCGGGAATCCGCCTATCGCCAGTCCTTTGACCAGGGTGATCGCGCTGCCCAGGTCGCCGCACTTAGCGCCACCCTCGGTGATTTCAGCCGCGAGGTGGCCGACACCATCCGCAGCCAGCCCTGAAGTGGGCAGGTGTTATGGGCATCCCTTCGCCTGGGGTTAGAGCCTAATCCCTATCAGATCTCCTTTGGAACCGGGTTTGGAGATTTCAGTCGTTTTCGATCCGAAAGCCGATTTTCAGGGTGACCTGGAAGTGAGCCACCTTACCGTCCACGATGTGGCCGCTGGTTTTAACCACCTCGAACCAGTCGATATGCCGGATGCTCTTGGCAGCAGTGGTGATGGCATTATGAATGGCAGCATCGGTCCCAATAGGCGATGTGCCGACGACTTCAACAAGCTTGTAAACCCGGTCAGACATGACATTCTCCTCAGCATCTGATTTGTAAAAAATTCCTCTCCCGCGCCTTTCAGACAAAATTGCTATTGCTCCTGTGAGAAATCACGGGCATGAGAAAGTTTGCAGTGCGCTGATATCGAAACGGCTGAACTGGTACCATGAGCGCCCAGTTATCGATTTGCCAGCGACAATGGCGCGTTTGGTTGCCCCATATCTGGTACCAAAACATACACCACTAACTGCACGCGAAAGGCAATATATGACGCGATTATGCCAAAGTGAGGAGGGAATATTTATTGTAACTTCATGAACTGGTGGAGAGGGTGTCCGTCAACAAGCATGCCGCAGCATCCCGTACTCATCCCCATTTCAATATTAAACAGTCCGTTATCTCCAGTACCTTGCCGCACTGATCCGGTATAATCCTCGCCATGCGGTATCATCACTGGTAGCTTGAGATGGCGGCAAAACAACTTACTAATCCTATCTAAAGTAATGTCATATAGAAGCATAGCGACAATTGGGATGTTGAAAGAAGGTCGTCACCAGTGCCGGTAGTTTCTGCAAGCGATGCAGTGTGCTCAAGATCATGGCTTTCAGTTCGACTTTGTTCTGGAGCAATTTCTTCGCCACCCGCGTTTTTACATTGAGCCAGACTTGCTCGTCCGGGTTCAGTTGCGGTGCATAGGGTGGC
>JBGAUE010000019.1:0-67599 GCA_044228795.1 Chromatiaceae bacterium
AGCCGCTGTCGGCGATGCGCTGGAACTGCTGCTGGTGGCCCTGGCTGAAATGCGCATGCGCGGCACCCGCGAAATCGCCATCGGCCCGATCTTATGGGCACAGGTGGGCAACCCCAGCAAGCGGGTACGCACTCGACTATTGCGGCAGATTGCGGCCTTACCGGCTTCGGTCTGCACGCTTTTGCCCCGCACGGGGCGGCCTCATCTCCTGATAGCGGGGTCGCACTGGCCTAAATCCCTGCGATAATAGTCCGGGAAGGGCTCATCGCCTGCCTGAGGAAAACGGGAAGGATGCCGCCCGGCTGTCTACGCCCCTCGTCGCCCCGAGCAAACCGTGCTCTATCACCTCGTCCAGCGGCCCTTGGAGACCTACCGCGCGCTGGTCGGGAAAAACGATCGGGGTGGCCAGCGGGTATCGGCCTACGGTGAGCTAACTGGCTACCACGACCAACCTGCCTGAGTGGGACGAGGTGCCCGTTGAGATCCAATCGCTGCGCAATTTACGGAAAATAAAGAGTAAAATGCATTGGAGAGCTGCAGGTGAGCGGCCCAGTTCTCGAGGCCGTCGCTCTTTCCCGGTACGCCTTCTATCGAGCTTTGGAGGCGCTGGAAGACGCCGGCCTGGTGAGCGTTACCCGGCGGCGGGGGTGCCGTCCGACACTGAGTGCCCAAGGCGCGCTGGCCCTCAGACCCTGGACTCCGTCCGCTGACGGCCCTACAGACTGAAGACAGGCCGACAGGGTGCCGTCCGCAGGTGTTTGAACGTCGGATGGTAAGTACGCGATTGACAGCACAGAACCCGATGCAGCTTAGAGGACGCCCCAATGGCGAAACAAGAGAAGGAGTTAGAGTTCATCAAAGGGGCAGCCGTGCACCGACGCACGGAAGGCGACTACATGAGTACCTTGCTCGATGTCGTGAGCCTTGATGACTGGCGGGACGTCGTCCTGCGGACCCTGGCACTCGCCAAGGAGGGCGACCCGTCTGCTAGGGCGTGGCTCGCCCAATACCTTGTCGGTAAGCCCAATACGCAGGCGCCTACCCCCCTCACCGTGGTCGTCAACCGCTTGAGCAGCGCGGACCCCGTCGTCGAGAGGCTCGCGGCGCCTTTCATCGACCGGGGGCTCTATCCGATCCTGAATCAAAACGAAGATTTCAAGGATAGCGTCCGGGCCTTGGTGGCGTCGGCACTGAAGGCGAAGCTGCCCGCTGCCGAACCGGACGAGATGCGGACCTGACAGCCGTCATACCTAATCGGCGAAACTAACGAATTTACCAATTGATTTCGGGAAAATCCGGGGCTCCTCATGGGTGGAATCGGTAGCGGTAGGCGCTGGTACGGCGGCGCGAAGGATACGACCGACGATTTCCGTTCTCTGGATGTGCGGCGCTGGGAGCGAGATGGCCTGCTGGCTCCCTATCAAGTCTTCGGATGGCAGTGGTCGCGCGACGGGGAGGTTGTGGCTTCCGTGGGAGTGCGCACCGAGCCGGCTCGCGTGATCCTGACGTACCGGCACCGAAGTGGCGGTGAAGACTGGAAGGACGAAAGCTACCCCGTCTGTCTCGACTGGACCGCCTGTCATCTTGGTGGTCAACGGCCTTGGTTTCTCTGTCCTGCTGTCGGCTGCGGTCGTCGCGTGGCGATCCTGTTTGGTGGCGGCATCTTCGCCTGCCGACGATGCTATCAGTTGACTTATCCCAGCCAGCGGGAGAGTTCCGACGACCGTGCTGCACGCCAGGCAGAACGAATCCGGCAGAGACTTAACTGGGAGCCGGGAATACTCAATGGCGATGGTTGGAAGCCCAAGGGTATGCACTGGCGCACGTTCGAGCGGCTGACTGCCCGGCATGATGCCTTCGTGCAAGTTTCATTGGCCGGGATAGCCGCAAAGCTGAACCTGCTGGGAGAATCGCTGACTGATTGGATATAGGACGGTCTTGTCAATCGATGGTGACAAGCAGCATCTTGGGGTAACTTTCGGGGTAACTGCGATATTAATAAGAACAATATACCCAATTTATCAATATTTTATATGCACTATTCGGTAGTCGCCGCCTCCACCAAACTTACAATCCACATTCACCCATTAAGCCAGTATAACTACTGGCTTTTTTGTGCGTGCGCACATTAGCGCACCTTTGACTCAAACCCCAGAAACTTGACTCGCGCGGCTGGATTTCTTGTAACTTTTCCTATAAGTTGCAGCCTGTTGTCGTCGTATGTGTGTCCTGTGGTGTCCCCCCTTAGCTTTTTCCGATGCGGGATAGTCCGTTAAGGCGGGCTTTTTCTTGCCGGTCAACGGGCTACCACCACTAGGCAGCGGCATGGCGAGGTTCCTCACCTGCCCCCCAAAGGGAAACCGCACCATCCCCTTACGT
Source organism: Chromatiaceae bacterium (assembly GCA_044228795.1). GTDB lineage: Bacteria > Pseudomonadota > Gammaproteobacteria > Chromatiales > Chromatiaceae > M0108. The sequence continues at coordinate 2,380 of JBGAUE010000019.1, forward strand.
CAACTCCACTGGGTTGTAGCAGTAGGTGTACCGGCATTGACTTGCTTGATGTCAGGATAGCTGCATTCCCTACCCCCTACCCTTCACACCTTTGTCCTGGAGACTTGGCATGGATCTTTTTACCCTGCCGATTGATGGGAGGCATCTGGAACTCGTAATCCGGTGCCTGTTACAAATCGTGCTGTTGACGGCCTCGGCCTTTTTCTCCGGCTCCGAAACCGCCCTCTTTTCACTTCGCCCGGTGGACCTGCAAAAGCTACGCACCATGCGGCATCCCCGTGCGGATCGTATCCATGAGCTGCTCGACGAGCCACGCCGTTTGATCATCTCAATCCTGTGTGGCAACGAACTGGTCAACATCGCCTCTTCGGCCAACATGGCCTCGATCCTGATCAGCTTCTTTAACGAGACCGAAACCACCTGGATCAATATCCTGGTCATGGTGCCGGTGCTGTTGCTGGTGGGTGAAGTCACCCCCAAAACCGTGGCCGTCACCTATCCCTTGATGGTCGCCACCAATATCTCCTCACGGCTGTTACCCTACTGGATCACCTTTATCGCCCCCGTACGTGAAGCCGTACGCTATGTGTCGGACCGGATCACGACCGCCATCGTCGGGGAACCGGTCAAGAAGGACAATATCCTGCATGCGGACGAGTTCCGGACCCTGGTAGAGGAAGGCGCGGCCCATGGAGTTTTGCGGGCCACCGAACGAATTCTGATCGACAACATGCTGGAGGCGTCGGAGGCGGAAGTAGCCGACATCATGACCCCCGGACCGCGCATGGTCTCCCTGGACGGGAGCCGGCCCTTACCCGAGTTGTTCGCGGAGTTCAAGAAGATCAAGCATCCCCGGGTGCCTCTCTATCTGGGGCAACAGGATCACATCATCGGATTCCTGCATTCCGAGGATGTGATCCGGCTCATTCATACGGAGACGAACCTGGAAAGTGTCAAGGTTCGTGACATCCTGCGCCCCGCCCATTTCATCCCCCCGACCAAAAAGGTGGATGAAATGGTGGATTACTTCCAGGAGAACAATACCCGGGTAGCCCTGATCATCGACGAGTATGGGGGGGTATCAGGGATCGTCTCTATCAAGGATGTGGCCGAGTTCATTTTCGCCAGGATCTCTGGCTCCTCCCCCCAGCACAAGCAATACCAAATGGGCGAGAGTGGCAACATTTTTTCCGTCCCCGGGGACATGAGCCTGAATGACTTTAATGACCTCTCCAATTTCGGTATCGATGATCCAGTGATGAACACCGTCGGGGGATTCGCCCTGCGCGCCTTCAACCGCCTCCCGAAACTGGGCGATGAGGTAGTCAGCAATGGGTTCACCTTTACGGTCGAGCAAATGGACGAATTGAGGATCAAAACCCTGCGCGTCATGCGCAACATTACCGAAAATCCCCTCTTCCCTGAAACGGATGATACCGCCGCGATCCTGGAGGCCGCCGCCGTCGCGAGTGCGGCAGAGACCGCCGTAAAACGTCGCGAGACCCCGGTCAGCGCTCCTGACAAGGCGGATCAGCCGGATGAGGCGGGCGCCCCGCCTGCCAATAAAACCACCAGCACCGATCAGGGGGTATGACCATGTCCATAGGCGAAGTTGCATTAGACACCCTGATGATACTGATCTTTCTGATTTTCAAGGGGTTCTTCTCCGGATCAGAGATCGCCATGGTGAACTCCGACAAGATCAAGCTGCGGCATCAGGCCAAGACCGGTCATAAGGGCGCCGCCAAGGTATTGGCCTTGTATAAGACCCCGGACATCATTCTGGGCACCACCCTGGTAGGCACCAACATTGCTACGGTGTCCGTTTCCACCGTTACCGCCCTCTTGTTCATCGAATGGCTCGGTCCCCATGGCGATTTGGTGTCCGTGGTTCTCTTCACCCCCCTGTTGTTGATCCTGGGAGAGATAGTTCCCAAGAGCATCTATCAACAGCGTGCCACCACCATCGCACCCATCATCATCTATCCCTTGCGTTTTTTCTCGATCCTCTACTATCCCATCATCTTTGTATTCAGCCGTCTGGCGCGGTTTGTAACCCGATTGGTGGGCGGCAGCGTCCCCCAACGCAGCGGCTTCATCACCCGCGATGAACTGCGTTTACTGCTGGAGATGTCATCATCCTCATCGAACACGGACGATGATAATTTCGACACGGAGCGCGTGGCACGCATCACTCGCTTCTCGGAAACCACTGTGGGCGAGGTGATGGTCCCCTTGGATGAGGTGCTCGGTATCAGCGAGCAGGCGAGCATGGAAGAGGCGGTCAATCTGGTGTTGACCAATGGCTACAATCGTCTGCCGGTCTTCCGCGGGCATATGTCCAACATCGTGGGCATCCTGACCCTGAACAGTTGGGACTTGATGGAAAAGGACATCAAACAACACCCCAAGGCATCCTATATCCAGACGCCGATCTACATTTCCTCGAAGCAAGGCCTTGATCAGACGATCCCCCTCCTTCAGGCGCGTCCTATCGACTTCATGGCCGTCGTGGTGGACGAGTTTGGCCTGGCCAGAGGCATCCTGACCATGGAAGATGTGCTTGAGGAGGTGGTGGGGGAGATCGATGTCGGCTACGACTTCGAGGAATACAAACCCCGCAAGCAACGTAATCTGATCAAGCAAGTGGGCGAAGACGAGTACCTGGTGGATGGTCGCACCCCCATCTCGCAGATCAATGATGAACTGCGGCTAAACCTGCCCGTCAATCTCTCCCATACGGTGGCCGGTATCATCATCAACAAACTGCGCCGGATTCCCGAATTAGGTTCCAGTATCCTGGAACAGAATTATCGATTCACGGTACGTGCGGTGAGTGCCCGAGCGATTACCCGCGTTCACATCAAACGGGAGTAACGGCCATGGGTACACATTACGACGCGCTTCGTTGTCGATATCAATGACCGAAAATCGCTTTCTTTTTCTTTACAACCTCTCAGGGCAGCAGCATCAGGGGCCGATCCGTCTGGGTGGCGAGGGACTTGGCCAACCCCTTGAGGCTCGGTCGGCCCGCGACGGCAAAGACGCGGCGGGACAGGATCAGAAGGTCGGTATCCGGGGCGTTGGCAACCTCCCGGAGCACGGTTAGAGGGTCGCCCACCCGCACCAGGAAGCGCGCCTGTTCAAGTTCATAGGCGGCGGTGCGAAACTGCTCCTGCGCCAGCTCGGCCTGCCCCTCTTGCTCCTGGCGCATCTGGTCGAGGAAGCCCTGGCGGGCCCCGGCGGCGGACTGCCAGTCGTTGCCGATGAAGTCCGCCCACTGGTTATCGAGGACGAACAGGCCCGTCAGCGCGGCGTCGCACCGACGGGCCAGTTCCGCTGCGTGGTGTAGCGACTCCCCGCAGGCCGGGGAGCCGTCCACCGCGACGACGATGCGCCGCAACATCAGGTGGTCAGGACGACGACCAACAGCACCAGCAGGATACTCAGGGCGATGGCACCCAGGTCCTCCTGACGGTCGTCCTTGAACAGAGTCATCTTGTGTTTGTCGCCGACGCTGCCCATGGTCTCGGAACCGGGCTGGTCGAGGTCATCGCGTGTCTTGTCGTTCATCATCCGTTCTCCCGCCTTACAGGGCGACCAGGTGGTCTTTGATCGCAAGCACCACAAGCAGTGCCAGCACATATTTGGTCGTTCCCACGATCAGACCGAGCTTTAGGGGGGCACCGCCGGCCCGGGCCAGTTCCCTAAATGAGATATAGGCGCCCAGGCCCACGAGGCCAAAGCCGAACACCCACTGCATCCAGTCGCGCAGCATCTTGATGGTGTCAGAGGCGGGCGGGCCGCCCTTGAGGCCGACGTCACCGAAGGCACCCAGGCTGGTCAGCACCACCATGCCGATGAAGCCCAGGACGAACAGGGGGAACTTCTCGACCAGCAGGGTCCCCAGGCCCTTGCGTTCGGCCTCCTCCTCTGATGCCTTGCCCGACCAGTACCAGACGGTTACGGCAAAGACGGCGAAGGGAATGGAGATGACCCGCATGATGTTCCAGATCTCCGCCACCGCCACAGCGCTGCCCGGCTCGACCTTGGGGTTGAAGGCCAGGGCCGTGGCCAGGACCTGACCGGAATTCAGGATACCGGTTCCCACCCAAGCTCCATATTGCAGGTCGGTCAGCCCCAGTGCGTGGCCAATGAAGGGGCTGATGAACATGGTGGCGATGCCAAAGCCAAGGATCGTGGCGATGGCATAGGCCACGTCGCTGCCCTTGGCCTCCACCGCTGGCGAAGTGGCCACCGCCGCGCTGACCCCGCAGATGGACAAGGCGTTGGCGAGCACCCCGGTCATGGAGCGGTCGAGTCCGAACAGCTTGCCGAGCCACAGGACCATAACAATGGTGAGCACCACGAAGCCACCGATGAGAAAGATCGCTGTCGCCCCCAGGGTAACGATGGCCTGTACCGTGTAGAGGGAGCCGAGCAGAATGATCCCGGTCTTGATCATCAGCCGCGAGAGCTTGAAGCCATCGGCGAACAACTCCGGCATCTCGGCCTTGAACAGCAGCGGGAAGAGCAGGTTACGGTAGAGCATCCCGGCGATGATGCCGAGCAGGATATAGTTGAGGTGGAAGACCTTGATCAGCCAGCCCTTCTGGCCGAGGATCACGGCGCTCGCCATCCAGGGTTCAACCCAGGTTCGGATGGCATACAAGGTCGCTACGATAAGGATCAGCCCCGGCAGGGCGCGGGGCAGTTTTCTGATGAACTCAATCATCGACAGCTTCTCCTCCGGTGTAGTTATTTTTTGGACCCTCCGTCATCCAGCGGACGCGGAGGTAGTGCTTCTGCATGGACGCCGGCGGCAATTCTGACGGCGGAGGGAATCTACCACAGCGGACGGGATCACGATATCGGTAGAAAACGTTTTCTTGTTATGGCAATTCCTTACGAAACCGCCTACCTGTCTGCCTTCCCAGCCCTTGCTTGATACCCAGCTCTGCGAAGACGGCACCACCCTGCAAGCGGCGGCCCTCGCGTCAGGTGGGCCCGGAAGGCCCCGCATGGTTGGGGGTCAAGCCGGTAACGCGGGGCTCTGGCCCTGCCTGGAGGCTCCCTGACATTCCAGACCCCCTTCCCTGCGGACCCCCTGGCCGCGGCATTCGCGCTGACGGCAGGCATCCGCCTGGTGGGTCCCCGGGCGTACAGAGAGGCAGTGATCGGCGTATTGTTAAAGCCTTTCAGGTTGACGTAGCGCCGAGCGGTCGCCTAACCGACAGGAGTACAAGGTGGGACCAGCGAAAAAGGCAGACGGTTTCAGCGCCCTGGCCTATTGGGGCCGGCACGGGCTGGACCTGATCAGGGGTCGCCCGGGCAGGCAGGACAGTGCGGGTCCGGACCCTACCCTGGAGGCGCCGTTGCGGGCGGAACTCTTCAGCGCCGATCAGATGGAGCAGCATGGCCTACGTCTGGCATCCGCCGACCGCTTGGCGCCAGGACGGGTGCCGGAGCGGTTGCTGGCACGCCTGGCCGCCAACGAGCAGGGGTTGACCGAGACCTGGGACCTGCTGATCGCCGCGGTCGCGGCCAAGCAGCCCGTCACCCCCGCCGGGGAGTGGCTGCTGGACAATGCCTATCTCATCGCCGAGCAGATCCGTACCGCCCGTCGCCACCTGCCCAGGGGTTACAGCCGGGAATTGCCGAGCCTGGCGGCGGGTGTGTCGGCCGGCCTGCCGCGCGTCTACGGCCTGGCCCTGGAGACCATCGCCCACGGCGACGGCCGGGTCGACCCGGAGAGCTTGAGCCGCTTTGTCGCCGCCTACCAGCGGGTCGCCCCGCTGCGCCTGGGCGAGCTGTGGGCCGTCCCCATCATGCTGCGCCTGGCCCTGATCGAGAACCTGCGCCGGGTAGCGGCGGGCATTGCCCATGACCGCCGGGATCGGAATCTGGCGGTCTCCTGGGCCAACCAATTGACCCAGATGGCCCGCCAGGACCCCAAGAACCTGATCCTGGTGATCGCGGACCTGGCGCGCTCATCCCCACCCATGACCCCGCCCTTCGTCTCGGAACTGTCGCGCCGGCTCCAGGGCCGGGGCCCGGCCCTGGCCTTCCCCTTGACCTGGATCGAGCAGCAACTGGCCGAGTCGGGCCTGTCGATTGCGCAACTGGTGCGGGCCGGCAACCAACAACAGGCGGCCGATCAGGTCTCCGTGAGCAACAGCATCGGCAGCCTGCGCCTGCTCGGCACCCAGGACTGGCACGAGTTCGTCGAGGCCATGAGCCAGGTTGAGCAGGTCCTGCGCAGCGACCCGGCGGGGGCCTATGCCGGCATGGACTTCGCCAGCCGGGACAACTACCGCCGCGCGGTCGAGACCCTGGCCAAGGCGGGCGGGGGGTCCGAGCAGGATGTCGCCGGTCAGGTCCTCGCCCTGGCCCGGGCGCAGGCAGGTGCCGGGGGCGACGCCCGCAAGGCCCATGTGGGCTACTACCTGGTCGACCGCGGCCGCCCCGAGCTGGAACGAGCCCTGCGAGCGCCTCTGAACCCGATCGCCGCCCTGCGCCGCTGGGCGAGCCAGTCGGCCCTGCCGCTCTACCTGGGCAGCATAGGCTTGCTGACTTTAATCCTGGCCGCGGGCCTGCTGGCCCAGGCCCGCGCCGAGGGCTTGCCGGCCTGGGCCCTGGTCCCCCTGGCGGTGCTGGTGATCCTGGCCACCGGCCAGCTCGCCATCGCCCTGGTGAATTGGCTGATGCCCCTGCTGTCGGCGCCGCTCCGGTTGCCGCGCATGGACTACTCCGAGGGCATCCCGGCCCAATCGCGCACCCTGGTGGTAGTCCCGACCCTGCTCACCAGCCCGGCCAATATCGAGTCCCTGCTCGAGGCCCTGGAGGTGCGCTTTCTGGCCAATCGGGACGCCCGCCTGCACTTCGGCCTCCTGACTGACCTGCGCGATGCGCCTGAGGAGACCCTGGACCAGGATGCCGCCCTGGTGGCCCTGGCCCGGGCGGGGGTCCAGGCCCTGAATGCGCGCTACGCGGACGACCGGGGCGACATCTTTTTCCTGTTCCACCGCCCCCGCCGCTGGAACCACCACGACCGCCTCTGGATGGGCTACGAGCGCAAACGCGGCAAACTCGCCGACCTCAACGCCCTGCTGCACGCCGGCGACGACTCGGGCTTCTCCCTGGTGGTGGGCGACACCGCCGCGCTCCTCGGGATTCCCTATGTCATCACCCTGGACACCGACACCCACCTGCCCCGGGACGCGGCCCGCGAGCTGGTCGCCACCCTGGCCCATCCGCTCAACCGGGCGGTTTACGACCCGGCCCGGGGCCGGGTGGTGGCCGGCTACGGCATCCTCCAGCCCGGGGTGAGCGCCAGCCTGCCGGTCGGCCAGCCCTCCCGCTACGGGCGCCTGCACGCGGGCGAGCCGGGTATTGACCCCTACACCCGCACCGTCTCGGACATCTACCAGGACGTCTTCCACGAGGGGTCCTTCATCGGCAAGGGCATCTATGATGTGGCCGCCTTCGAGCAGGCCCTCGGGGGCCGCTTCCCCGAGAACCGCATCCTGAGTCACGACCTCCTGGAGGGGTGCTACGCCCGCTCCGGATTGCTGACCGACGTGCCCCTGTACGAGGAGTATCCGCCCCGTTACGGCGCCGACGTCAACCGCCGCTACCGCTGGATCCGGGGCGACTGGCAACTCGCCGCCTGGCTGCTACCGCGGGTGCCTGGCCCGGACGGCACCCGCCTGCCGAACCCCCTGTCCCTGCTGTCGCGCTGGAAGCTGTTCGATAACCTGCGCCGCAGCCTGGCCCCGGCGGTCCTGGTAACCCTGCTGTTGCTCGCCTGGTCCCTGTCGTCCCACCCCGGGCTCTGGACCCTGATGGTGCTCGGCGTGCCACTGATCCCACCCCTGCTGGCCTCCGCTCTAGACCTGCTGCGCAAGCCGGATGACCGGGGCCTGGGCCAACACCTGGCGGTCGCTGGCCGCGGCGCCGGCCAGCGCCTCACCTTGATCGGCCTGGGCCTGGCCACCCTGCCTCACGAGGCTTACTACAGCCTGGATGCGGTGCTGCGCACCCTGGGTCGGCTGTTCGTAACCCACCAAAGGCTGTTGGAGTGGAACCCTTCCGGCGACCAGGAGCGCCGCAGCCATACCGACCTGCGGGCCGCGCTCCGCACCATGTGGTTCGCACCGGCCCTGGCCGCCGCCGCGGCCGGCGCCCTCGCCATAGCCCACCCCGTCGCCTTGACCGCGGCCGGTCCCCTTCTGTTCCTGTGGCTGGTCTCGCCGGTCATTGCCTGGTGGATCAGCCGGCCGCTGCCCCGCCGGGAAGCCGGGCTCACCGCCGAGCAGCTCCGCTTCCTCGGCCGCATCGCGCGCAAAACCTGGGCCTTCTTCGCAACCTATGTCGGCCCCCAGGACCATTGGCTGCCACCGGACAACTACCAGGAGGACCGGGCGGATCCCCTGGCCCATCGCACCTCGCCGACCAACATGGGCCTGGCCCTGCTGGGTAACCTGGCCGCCTACGACTTTGGCTACATACCGGCGGGCCAAGTGGTGGAGCGCACCGCCAACACCCTGGACAGCATGGCGGCACTGGATCGTCACCGTGGCCACTTCTACAACTGGTACGACACCAAAACCTTGCAACCCCTGCCGCCGTTCTATGTCTCGACCGTGGACAGCGGCAACCTGGGGGGGCACCTGCTGACTCTGCGCCCGGGTCTGCTGGCCCTGCTCGATGACCCCATCCTGCCGCCGCGCTGGCTGGACGGCTTGGGCGACACCCTGGGTGTCCTGGAAGAGGGGGCGCAGGGGTTGGCCCCGGCCAACCTGAAGGCACTCCGCACGGCCCTGGCCGCGGCGCCCACGGGTCTTGCGGCGACCCTCCGCCTGCTGGACGGCTTGGTAAGCTCCACCGACGCCCTGAGCGAAGACATGACGGAGCCGAGCGAGCCAGAGGCGCTCTGGTGGGCTCAAGCCCTGGCCCGGCAGTGCCAGGCGATCCGCGACGAGCTGGCCTGGCTCGCGCCCTGGACTACCCTGGGGCCACCGCCCGAGGGCCTGGGCGAGCGGCCCGACCTGGACGCCATACCCAGCCTGCGCACCCTGGGCGGGTCCCTCTCCGTCGGGGTTGCGGTGGGCGCCACCTCCGACCAGGGCGCCTGGCTGGCGGAGTTGCACCGGTGCCTGGATCAGGGCCACGAGCGCGCCCAGGCCCGGATTACCGTCATACAGCGCCTGGTTGCCCTGGCCGGGGACCTGGCGCAGATGGATTACGGATTCCTCTACGACAAGTCAGCGCGACTGCTGTCCATCGGTTACAACCTGGAGGACCGGCGCCGGGACGCGAGCTACTACGACCTGCTCGCCTCGGAGGTCCGCCTGGGGGTATTCGTCGCCATTGCCCAGGGACAGTTGCCCCAGGAGACCTGGTTTGCCCTGGGGCGCGCCCTGATCAACCCCGATGGCGCGCCCATCCTGCTCTCCTGGAGCGGGTCCATGTTCGAGTACCTGATGCCCCAGTTGGTCATGCCGGCCTATCCGGACACATTGCTCGACCAGACTGCCCGGACGGCGGTGGCGCGCCAGATCGCCTACGGCCGGGAGTGCGGTCTGCCCTGGGGTGTCTCGGAGTCTGGCTACAACCGGGTGGACATGGAACTCAACTACCAGTATCGCGCCTTCGGGGTGCCGGGTCTGGGGCTGAAGCGCGGTCTGGCCGAGGACCAGGTTGTCGCCCCCTATGCCACCGCCCTTGCCCTGATGGTGGCCCCGCGCGCGGCCTGCGAGAACCTGCAACTTCTCACCACTGTCGGGGCGCAGGGGCGCTTTGGCCTGCACGAGGCCATCGACTACACCCCGGCCCGTCAGCGCCGCGGCGAGACCCGCACTATCCTGCGGTCCTACATGGCGCATCACCAGGGCATGAGCCTCTTGGCCCTGGACTACCTGCTGCGCCACCGCCCCATGCAACGGCGCTTCATCGCCGACCCCTGCCTCCAGGCGACCCTTTTGCTGTTACAGGAGCGCATCCCGCACGCCTCGACCTACTTCACCGATACCGCGACGCTGACCGATATCCGGGTCGGTGCTCCGGACGTACAGATGCCCATTCGCGTCCTGGACACGCCCGACACCCCGGTCCCACAGGTGCAATTGCTGTCCAACGGCCGCTACCAGGTCATGGTCACGGCGGCCGGCGGCGGCTACAGCCGCTGGCAGGACCTGGCGGTGACCCGCTGGCGCGAGGACAGCACCCGCGACCCCTGGGGCACCTTCTGCTACCTGCGCGACCTGGACAGCGGAGCCACCTGGTCCAACACCTTCCAGCCCACCCTGCGCCGGGCCGCGCTCTGCGAAGGGATCTTCTCGGAGGGGCGAGCGGAGTTTCGCCGCCGGGATCGGGGCACCGGGTTCGACTTCGAGACCCATACGGACATCGTCGTGTCACCCGAGGACGACATCGAGCTGCGCCGGGTGCGCATCACCAATTGCGCCCCAGTGACGCGCACCATCGAGATCACCAGCTATGCCGAGGTAGTCCTGGCCAACCCCGCCGCCGACGCCCTGCACCCGGCCTTCAGCAACCTGTTCGTCCAGACCGAGATCCTGTCCTCGCGCCAGGCCATCCTCTGCACCCGCCGCCCACGTTCCCGGGACGAGCACCCGCCCTGCCTGTTCCATCTGGTAGCCGTACACGACGCCCAGCCCCGTGAACCGTCCTGCGAGACCGACCGCGCCCGCTTCCTCGGCCGTGGGCGCACCTCGGCTGCGGCTCAGGCCATGGACAGCGCCGCGGCCCTGTCCGGGACCCAGGGCTCGGTGCTGGACCCGGTGGCGGCCATCCGCTGCCGCATCGTCCTGGAGCCCGAGCAGACCGCGAATGTGGACCTGGTCTTTGGTATCGGGGCGGATCGCGAGGCTGCCCTGGGGCTGGTCGAGAAGTATCAGGATCGGCGCCTGGCCGACCGTGTCTTCGAACTGGCCTGGACCCATGCCCAGGTGGTGCTGCGCCAGATCAACGCCAGCGCGGCGGATGCCCAGCTCTACGCCCGCCTGGCCAGCGCCATCATCTACGCCCATGCCGGGCTGCGCGCCGAGCCTGAGGTACTGCTGCGCAATTGCCGCGGCCAGTCCGGGCTCTGGGCCTACGCCATTTCCGGGGACCTGCCTATCGTCCTGCTGCGCGTCGCCGACCTGGCCAACATTGAGCTGGTGCGCCAGCTCATCCAGGCCCATGCCTACTGGCACCTCAAGGGGCTGGCGGTGGACCTGGTGATCTGGAACGAGGACCGCGCCGGCTACCGTCAGCTCTTGCAGGACCGCATCCTGGGTCTGATCGCGGTGGGCCTGGACAACCAAGCCCTAGAGCGTCCGGGGGGCATCTTCGTGCGCTCCCTGGAACAGATCGCCGACGAGGACCGCACCCTGTTTTTGACCGTCGCCCGGATCACCCTGAGCGACAGCGGCGGCACCCTGGCCGAACAGCTCGACCGCCTGGTCGTCCCGACCCTGCGGGTGCCGCGCCTGGTCCCCACCCAGGAGCGCCAGGCGGAGGCCGCCGGGGCCTACGAGTTGCCCAAACGCGACCTCATCCTGGCCAACGGCATGGGCGGCTTCACCCCGGACGGGCACGAGTATGTCATCACCACCAGTGCCTCCCATCTCACCCCGGCGCCCTGGGTCAACGTGCTGGCCAACCCCCAGTTCGGCTGCGTCATCTCCGAGGCCGGCTCGGCCTACACCTGGGGCGAGAATGCCCACGAGTTCCGCCTCACCCCCTGGCACAACGACCCGGTTTCCGACCCGAGCGGCGAGGCCTTCTATCTGCGTGATGAGGAGAGCGGCCGCTACTGGTCGCCGAGCCCCCTGCCCTGTCGCAGCGCCACCCCCTATGTCAGCCGTCACGGTTTCGGCTACAGCGTCTTCGAACACACACAAGGCGGCATTTACTCGGAACTGTGGATTTATGTGGCCCTGGATGCGGCGGTCAAGTTCTCCCGGTTGGTAGTCCGTAACGACTCGGGACGGCCGCGCCGGCTGTCCGCCACCGGCTATGTGGAGTGGGTCCTGGGCGATCTGAGGGCCAAGACGGTCATGCACCTGACCACCGAAATTGATCCTTACAGCGGCGCCCTCTATGCCCGCAATCCCTACAACAGCGAGTTTCCGAACCGGGTCGCCTTCTTTGACGTAGACGACGCACCGCGCACCTGCACCTGCGATCGCGGCGAGTTCATCGGCCGCAACGGTCACCTGGGGCGCCCAGCCGCCCTGGCCCGCACCCACCTGTCCGGTCGGGTGGGCGCGGGGCTCGACCCCTGCGCCGCCCTCCAGGTCCCGTTCGACCTGGCCCTGGGGCAGGAGCGGGAGATCGTCTTCCGGTTGGGCCTGGGCGGCACCCCGGGGGGCGAGTCTGCCGCCACACTGGTGGCACGCCTGCGCGGCAGCGCGGTCGCCCGACGAACCCTGGAGGCCGTCTGGGGCTACTGGAACCGCACCCTCGGAGCTGTCCAGGTGGAGACGCCTGACGAGTCGCTCAACGTCCTCACCAACGGCTGGCTGCTGTACCAAACCCTGGCCTGCCGGATGTGGGGGCGCAGCGGCTATTACCAGTCCGGCGGGGCCTTCGGCTTCCGCGACCAGTTGCAGGACGCCATGGCCCTGGTGCATGCCAAGCCCGGGCTGCTGCGTGCCCAACTGCTGCTGTGCGCGGGCCGCCAGTTCCCCGAGGGCGATGTGCAGCACTGGTGGCATCCGCCCGCCGGGCGCGGCGTGCGCAGCCACTGCTCCGACGATTACCTGTGGCTGCCCCTGGCCACTTGCCGTTATGTGCTGTGTACCGGCGACACCGGGGTGCTGGAGGAGCCCGTCGCCTACCTGGCCGGCCGGCCTCTCGACCCGGCGGACGAGTCCTACTACGACCTCCCCGGTCGCAGCGAAGAGACGGAGAGCCTCTACCGACATTGCGAGCGAGCGATCCGCCGCGGGCTCGCCCGGGTTGGTGCCCGGGGCCTGCCACTGATGGGCTCCGGCGACTGGAACGACGGCATGAACCGGGTAGGTATCCAGGGTCAGGGCGAGAGTGTCTGGCTGGGATTCTTCCTATGCGAGGTGCTGCGCCAATTCGACGCCCTGGCTCGGGACCTGGGCGATGCGCCCTTCGCTGAGGTCTGCGCCCTGGAACGGGCGCGCCTGACGCAAGCCCTCGACACCCACGCCTGGGACGGCGGCTGGTATCGCCGCGCCTGGTTCGACGACGGGACGCCGCTGGGTGCCGCGGACAACCGCGAATGCCGCATCGATTCCATCTCCCAGAGTTGGGCGGTCCTGTCCGGGGCGGGCGACCCCGAGCGGGCGCGCACCGCCATGGCAGCGGTGGACGAGCGGCTGGTGCGCCGTGAGCACGGCCTGATCCAGTTGCTCGACCCACCCTTCGACCGGTCGGACCTGGACCCCGGCTACATCAAGGGCTATGTCCCCGGTGTGCGGGAGAACGGCGGCCAGTACACCCACGGCGCCATATGGGCGGCCATGGCCTTCGCCGCCCTGGGCGACAGCCGGCGCGCCTGGGATCTCACCACCCTGATCAACCCAGCCAACCACGCGAAATCCCCAGAGGCCATCGCGACCTACAAGGTCGAGCCCTATGTGATGGCGGCGGACGTCTACGCCGTGGCGCCCCACACCGGGCGCGGTGGCTGGACCTGGTACACCGGCTCAGCGGGTTGGATGTACCGGCTGGTCGTGGAGTCCCTGCTGGGCCTGCGCCTGGAGGTGGACCAACTGCACCTGGCCCCCTGCCTGCCCGCGCACTGGTCAGGGCTGACCATCCACTACAGGTACCGGGAAACGGTCTACCACATCGTCATCTCCCAGGTGCGCGCCGGGGATGGCGCCCCGATCGGTACTGCGGGGGTGACCCTCGACGGCGCGACACAGGACGGCCTGAGGATCCCCCTGATCGATGATCGCCGCGAGCACCGGGTCGAGGTGCGGGTGGTGGCGGCATAAATTAGGTTCACACCCAAGACGATGCCTAGACGATGCCTGTAAGCACATCAACATCCGCCATGTGTCGGGGTTCCTGACGCAACTTTACGGCCTTGTTCGTGGAGTAGTGTTCTTCAGCGCACAGAAATCGCCGTGGAACTGGGCTAAGTTCACACTAGCGCACCGCAGGAGACGGACTGCGAACCCCTGGCGCGTCACGGTCGACGGGCCTCATGGCGTTCCCGGCTGTTGGGAACTAAAGGAGAAATCCATGTCAGCCTCATCACTAACCCTGCCGAAAAATCTCTTGCTCGCAGGCTTGAAGCCCGATGAGCGGGCATGGACTCTGGCACAGTGCGAGTCGGTGGCACTGGTAGCGGGGGATACCCTGTGTGAGCCCGATGCGGTCCTTGAGCACGCCTATTTCCCGCGGCAGGGTGTCATCGCCCTGGTCACCATCCTGGGCCGCCATCGGCCCTTGGAAATGGGGCTGATTGGCAATGAGGGCATGCTCGGCGCCACCCTGGCGCTCGGGGTCGAGACCGCGCCCATGCGGGCGGTGGTTCAGGGGGCCGGCACGGCCTGGCGGATGGCCCGTGAGGACTTCCAGCAGCAATTACTCACCGACCCGGACCTGAGACGCATCATCTCCCGTTATCTCTACGTCTTGCTGACCCAGTTTGCCCAATCCGCTGCTTGCACCCATTTTCATGAAATCGAGCCGCGCCTGGCGCGCTGGCTGCTGATGACCCAGGATCGGGCGCACGCCGATCATTTCAATTTAACCCATGAAGTCCTGGCCTCCCTACTGGGGGTACGCAGGAGCGGCATCACCCTCGCCGCGGGGGCGCTCCAACAACGCGGCCTCATCCACTATGTCCGGGGTGTCATCCGCATTCTCGATCGGCCCGGTCTGGAAGTCGCCGCCTGCGGATGCTACGACGCTCTGCTCGCGGACTATGCCGAGCAATTCGCCTAGCCGGCGGCTCCTGGCTCGCCCTGCCAGCTAGCCAGGCCTGACCGGTTACTCAACCCGGATCTGTTGCCGGACAACCGTCTCAGCAATCGCCGCCATGGTGCGGGCGTGCAAACTCGCTCGGTAGCCTCTTCAGGGACATGCCCACCCTGGCCATAAAGGTCACAAGAGGGGCTTTGACCGAAATTAACTGCTCCTATGTACCCTGGCGCACACAAAATCCCGAAAGTTAGGCCTATGTTTAAGACATGCCGAAGGGAAAGGCCAGCGGCGATAAGAGTTGTTATGCGGCTTCGATAGGTCGCTCTTCCGTCGAGATGCCAAGGGGTATTGGAGCGGACGAGAAACGGCATCTCAGGGACGAGTGGAATCCAGGCGATATCATCCAAAACCATGCGACAAAACTCAGGAGGCATCCAATGAATTTTAGTTTAAGCCATATCGCTGTCGAACCAGTTCTTGCCATCTTGGCGGGCATATTGATCCTCGTGGCACCGAGGTTTCTGAACTATTTCGTTGCCGTGTACCTGATCGTTATCGGCATCATGGGGCTCATGTCGGCACGGTAACACCGGCTCGCGGGGGCAATACAAACAACAACATAACTGATTAACAAAGGTCATTGCCATGAAACAACTGATAGCACTCATTCTGCTGATCTCGATAGTAGGCCTAATCGGCTGCAATACCATGGAAGGGGCCGGTAAGGATATCTCAGCCGGCGGCGATGCCGTCTCCGATACCGCCAAGGACGTCAAACGTGATATGTGAGCACGAACTGGACGGCTTGATCGTTAATAGCGGGCTTAGCCCGCTACTCAACTTAGGCTAGGGTTTCAGCCCTCGCTTATCACCCTCATCACTTAGGAAGACACGATGAAAACATCTCTTCATGCCAGCTTGATCCCGGCCCTGATCGTCTTGGGTATCGGCGCCAATGTCGCAACTGCCCAACCCGTCCCCATCGCCCAATCATCTTCGCACCCCGCCAGTTCCACCAATACCTCAAGTGTCCCTTATGCCAGTGGCGGTGTCGGTTATGACGAACGCGACAGGATGGAAGCCGCCAAGTCGCAGTTCAATCTCAGGCTGATGTTTGCGGTCACCGGGGGCGAATATCTTTCTGGCGTCAAAGTCCATATCCAGGATACCGCTGGTGCGACCCTGCTCGATGCCACTTCGAATGGCCCCTGGTTCTATGCCCAGTTACCATCGGGTAACTATGTCCTGACCCTGGACAATCGTGGCAAAATCAAGACGCGCAATGTCAATATCTCCGCCCAGGGGGCCACGATCGAGAACTTCTATTGGGTAGAACCCGTCAGTGCCGTCCCCGCGCAAGGCACAACAGAATGGGCCATCCGACCCGCATCGCCCCAGGAGCCGCGCCTATACAGCAGTGACATTCCCTACATCAGTGGCGGCAATGGCGCCAACGAGTACGACCGCATGGAAGCCGCCAAGGGCCAATACAACTTGCGACTGGTCTTCTCGGTTGATAATGCGGATTATCAACCCAACAGCGTGCGAGTGCGCGTCCAGGAAAAGGCTAGCCAGAGGGTTCTGGTCGACACCGATGCCAAGGGACCCCTCTTTTACGCCCGGGTGCCGCAGGGCCAGTATCTCGTAACCCTGGATTACGACGGCCAGCAATATCATGAGGAAATGGGAGTCCCAGAGAATGGCTCTGCCACTGAATCCTTCAACTGGACGCACTGACAGGCCCCACTCGCGACCGGCGAGCCTAAGCAGGTCGCGGGTAGCCAGTTGCTGGCCATCCCGGCGATCGTCCTTACCCTCAGCCACCGATAACACCCTTAATCTCTTTTCTTGGAGAGTCCATGATGAAACGTTTAACTGTCTCTCTACTCACACTTCTTCTCGCCGCCTTGTCCGGTTGTGGCACCACGACCGGCGAGCGGGCCGGCAGCGGCGCGCTATTAGGCGGTGCTACCGGGGCCGCGATTGGCTCAATGAGCGGTAATGTGGGCGAAGGGGCGCTGATAGGCGCCGGCGTCGGTGCCCTCGGCGGCTTGATCTACGACCAAAACCAACAAACGAA
Organism: Chromatiaceae bacterium; assembly: GCA_044228795.1. Taxonomy (GTDB): domain Bacteria; phylum Pseudomonadota; class Gammaproteobacteria; order Chromatiales; family Chromatiaceae; genus M0108. The sequence continues at coordinate 19,382 of JBGAUE010000019.1, forward strand.
CGATCGTAATCGATATTACAACGATCGCTATTACAACAACCCTAACTACAACACTCGCAACTACAACAACAGAAACTACAATGATCGGAACTATAACAACTCTTACTACAACACCCGTTATCATGAGAATCGTCATGACTACGATCTGAGCTATTGACCTGACCCAGTAGAACACGATCCAGGAGTCCGAGGGATGGTCTAGCCTCTGGGTAATGAGACCTGCCTGCCGCCTCTTAACAGCCAATACACACATACCCGAAGACTTAGTGTGGATAACTTAACATCGCTGGCTTACCCGTTTCGGGTATGGCTCCAATCAAAACAAATCCGTCCTAGTCGAGACCTAAGCGTGGAACAGACCTGATCTGTACGCCTTCATACAGACGCCGGCGTGGGGCTTTACTATAATCCTACTTGCCTCACCTGATATTCACCCGGTTGCCAAGATGTCAGAAAACCCACCCCACGATCCCCAGCAAAATCACCTCCTGGCGGCCCTGCCGCAGGATGTGCACGCGCGTATTTACCCCTTCCTCGAACTGGCGGAGATGCCCCTTGGCCGGGTTCTGTGCGAGTCCGGAATGCCCATGCACCACGTCTATTTTCCGACCGACGCCATCATCTCCATGCTCTATGTGATGGAAAATGGCGCCTCCGCTGAGATCGCCGTGGTCGGGAATGAGGGACTGGCGGGCATGGCGCTCTTCATGGGCGGCGAAAGCACAACCAGTCGCACCATTGTGCAGAGCGCGGGTTTCGCCTATCGGCTCCCCGGGAAACGTTTCAAGGACGAGGTGAACCGCCACAGCCAATTGCTCATGCTCATGTTGCGCTACACGCAGGCGTTGATCACCCAAATGGCCCAAACCGCGGTCTGCAACCGCCACCACTCCGTCGATCAACAGTTGTGCCGGTGGCTCTTGCTGTCGCTGGATCGGCTGTCGGGCGATCATCTGATCATGACTCAGGAACTGATCGCCAACATGCTCGGCGTCCGGCGTGAAGGGGTCACGGAGGCCGCGGGCCGGCTGCAGAAGCAAGGGGTGATCCACTATCAACGCGGCCACATCACGGTACTGGATAGACCCCAACTCGAAGCGCTGTCTTGCGAATGTTACAAGGTGGTCAAGCGCGAAACGGATCGGCTCTTACCCTATGTTGGTAGCCGGGCGGTTGGCGCCACGGGCCCTGGCTAGGACGCTTTAATCCCTGACTATAGCTGGCCGTTCATCCCGGGCGATGCCGTCTGTCTTCTCCGGGTTCCACTTCCCAGGTTCAAGCGATTATTGGACGTCAGCCTCTACTTCTTCGCGCCGGACATCGGCTGGTTGTTGCCGTCCAGAACGCCCGAGTAGTAGATCGCCTGCTTGGTTGTGTTCGCTGTCAACCCGAACACCGCCACGTCCAGTCGCGACAGGTAGTCCGTACCACCGAAGCCGGTGTTGGCCGGGGGGATGACCCAGCCGTTCTTCAGCGTCCCCGCCAGCGGCATGGTGCCGAGCGCCAACAGCCCGATCTGCTGGGCGGCTTTCTTCATCTGGGCGAGAATCAGCGGGTCCACGTACTCGGGTTTCCACTGCTTGCCGAGCTCGATGCCGAGATATTGGAACGACGGCAGCACCGCTTCGATCTGGCTGGCCGGGGACGGGTTCTCGTTCATGGCTGCCGAGAAGATGGACCAGAACTGCAGCGGGTCGTCGAACTCCATGTGGCTGGTGGCCACCCTCGGCTTCATCTTAGGTACTTCGTAGTCGTAGGCGACGGGCTTCGGCACGGCGCCGCCCTTGTATTGCGACAGCGTTTGCAGCGTGATGTCCTGCATGACCTTCCTGGCCACGGGAAGATCGGCTGCACCCTTGACGTTCACGCGTGGCTGCAGCTCGATCCAGCGGGTCGGGGCGTCGATCCGCTGCACGTCGGCCGGCAGCTCTCCCTTCCAGCCCGGCCCGACCAGCGCGAACTTGCCGCCCTTATAGCCGGAGGCCCCGTCGGCCGGATAGGCGAAAGCGTTAGTCCACATGTCGACGATCTCAATCATGTAGTAGCGACCGCCGGAGTCGGGCGCGGTGAGGATGACTGGCTCGGCCCCCAGATCAGCGAAGCCAAAGCCATAGATCACGTCGAGGTTCCGCGAGACGTAGCCCGATTCAGCGCCCATAGGCGGGGCGGGCTAAGGGGGAGACGGGGTCTTGCGTTTTGCCTCTCTGTCAGGCGAAAGACAAGACGTGACCCCGTTCTTCCCGGGCGGCCCTTGCGAGCCGCCCGGTCCGTCGCATCACCGGCGCTTCGCGCCGTTACTCACCCGCGTGGCTGATGTGTTTCGCATCCTTGATTGCCTCGATGACCTGATCCAGGTTGTAGCTGGCAGGGGTCTGCAGCGCCGGGAAGGTCTTATACGTCTCGAGTTCCTTCAGCCACAGCAGCTGCCCAATCGGCAGCAGGTTCCAGTCATAGATATACGCCGTGCTCGGAGCGGCCAGTGCACCACCGTAGCCGAGGAGGGTTTTCTGATCCTCCGCGACCGCTTGCTCAAACGGGTCCCGCTTGATGTTGTTGACCTGGGTCCAATGATAGGTCACCGTGCCCGTCAGCCCGCCTGTCGCGGAAGAGGGTGCCATCGTGTAGTAGAACTTCCAGTTCTTATACCGCACCGCCGACGGGTGTTGGCCGGTGTAGTAGAAAAAGGTGTCGCGTGCGGAGTCCGCCTTACCTTCGAGGTAGTCCCGCTGATCGACGCCATCGAGCGTCGTCTTGATGATACCGGGGTACTTGCCGGCCTCAATCTCCTTCTTCAGCCCATCACCCGAAGGCCCGCCGGCGATATTGACGAGGGTGGGCATCCAGTCCAGTGCCGAGAATATTTGGTCCGGCTTCGTGCCAGCCTTGACGTGCCCCGGCCAGCGAACGAGCAACGGAGCTCGCATACCGCCTTCCCAGGTGGTGAGCTTGCCGCCCCTGAAGGGCGTGACGCCACCGTCCGGGTAGGTGATGGCCTCGGCGCCGTTATCAGTGGTGAAGACGACGATAGTGTTGTCGAGCTGGCCCATATCCTCCAGCTTTTTCAGCACATAGCCGATGTTGTCGTCCATCTGCTTCATGCCGGCTTCGTTGATGCCCCAATCCTTGCCGCCCTTCTCGCCCAGCATGTCCAGATACTTGTCCGAGAGCATGGTGGTGACGTGCATGCGCGCCGGGTTATACCAAACGAAGAACGGCTTGCCGGTCTTCTTGGGGTCATTGCGGTCGAGGAAGTCGATGACCTTGGCAGAGATTTCCTCGTCCACGGTCTCCGAACGTTCCAGCGTCAGCGGCCCTTCGTCCTTGCAGCTCTGGTTGTCCTCAGTGCCATCCGAAGAAGTACACGCAATGACCGGCCGCGGCGGGGTCATACAGAGCGTGGTCATCGGATCCACGGCCCCGGGGACCTCTTTGAGACCCTTAACCGGGGTATTTTTACAGGGCGGAACAACGCCCTGCTCGGTCGGCGACTTATTGATGTCGGGAAAGCTCACCCCCTGCATGGCGTCGAGGTGATACAGGTAGCCCCAAAACTCCTGAAAGCCGTGTGCCGTTGGCAGCGACGCCGATTTATCGCCGAGGTGGTTCTTGCCGAACTCGCCGGTGTTGTAGCCGAGATCCAGCAGGAATTTGGCCAGCGCGGGCGTACCCGGCAACAGCGAACTGGTGGCACCCGGAAGCTGCGGCATGACCATGCCCGCCCGCAACGGATGCATGCCGGTGAAGAAGGCGGTGCGACCTGCCGTGCAGCTCTGCTCGGCGTAATAGGTCATGAACTTCGCACCTTCATTCGCGAGGCGGTCGAGGTTGGGCGTCTCGCCAACCATGAGTCCCTGATGGTAAGCACCCACGTTCATGATGCCAATGTCATCGCCCATGATGAACAGGATGTTGGGCTTATCGCCGGTCTTGCCGGCAGCGCTTCCGATGGTGAGCTTCTGACCAGGCCTGATCACGTCCGACTTGAGGTCATTCTGCGCCATCAGGGTGTCCGCCGGAACCTGGAAGCGCTCGCCGATCACGATCAGTTCATCACCTTCGACCACCCCATAGGTGGCGGTGACGGTATCGTATGCACCCTTGGCGTGCTGGCGAGATCCCTGGTCGGCGGCCTGGGCGCTGCCGATCGCGATACAGGCCGTTAGGGCCAGGATCGAGCCGGCGGTTTTGAGCCCCGCCATGAGGGACAATTTCGGGTACCTTGGTTTGTTGAGTCGCATGAGCACTATCCTCCGGTTAAGAAGTGGTATCAGAATCCCGTGACCACTTACGGGCCTGGGGTATAGATTTGGATACAAGGGGACTGAAAGTACAGCGGGCTCTTCATTGCGGCTTCGCGGCCGTGATCGCGGCGTCGATGGCTTCCAGCCATCGGGTGCCGCGAAACGGGTTGGCCAGACAGGCGGCGACTGGCTCTTCACCAATGAATGGAATATCCGACTAACCCGCATGGCTTATTACTGATCATCCCACCTGAACGGCAACGAGACTATTGGGCGAAGGGGCAAGGGGGTTTGCCCGAAAGGGCAAAGTTGGGCCTGATCGCGAACCCGCACGGGATCAGTCGGGCAAGTGTTGCAGCCGCTCGGCCAACCGGCCGAGTTCGGCCGCCGAACTCGCACCCAGCTTCGCCATCACTTGCGCCCGCTGCATCTTGACGGTGCGTTCCGCGATTCCCAGGGCATCGGCGATCTGTTTGTTGAGCTCACCGGCAACCACGCGGTCGAAAACCGCTTGCTCGCGGGGCGTCAGCGCGGCAAAGGCAGCGCGCAATTGCTCCGCTTGCGCACGGGCCGCGCGCTCGGCCGCGTCGCGGGCGAGCGCGCGCTGGAGCGCCTCGAACAGGACCTCGCGTTGAACCGGCTTGGTCAGAAAATCCACCGCCCCGGCCTTCATCGCCTGCACACCGGCAGCCACGTCGGCATAGCCGGTGAGAAAAACGACCGGCAGCGCACTACCCTGGCGCCGCAGAGCGGCTTGCAGGTCGAGACCTGACGGCCCCGGCATCCGCACATCCAGCAGCACACAACCGGGACCATCCGGCGGCGGCTGCAACAGGAAATCGCCTACCGAGGCGTAACCGCGTGCCTTGAAGCCGGCCGCGTCGAGCAACCGCAACAGCGCGGTCCGCAGTGACTCGTCATCATCGACGACGTGGATCAGGGGGGTAGGGGTGGTCATGCCGGCTCCGCCGTGCCCGCGCCGCCAGCCACTGGCCATTCGACCCGGAACACCGCGCCCGCGCCGGGACTGGATTCGGCCCAGATGCGGCCACCGTGGGCCTCTACGAGGTTGCGGGTGATGGACAGCCCCAGTCCCATGCCCCGAGGCTTGGTGCTGAAGAACGAATCGAACAGCTGCGGCAGATGCTCGGGGGCGATACCCTGTCCATGATCGCGGACCACCAGGGCCAGGCGATCCGCGTCGCGTTCGACGGACACGGCGACCGTGCGTCGGGCCTCGGGCAGGCCATGCGCCGCATCCATGGCGTTGAGCACCAGATTGAGGAGCACCTGCTGGATCTGGACGCGATCGCCGACCAGGATGGCGGCGGTTGCGGCAAGTCGCTGGTCGAGCGCTACCCCACGCCGCCGCGCTTCGGCGCGCAGAATAGGTTCCAACTCGCGGACGGCATCGTTTAGATCGAAGGGGTGCCAATCGACCGGCTGCTTGGCGAGCAGCGCCCGCAGCCGGCGGATGACCTCGCTAGCCCGCAGGTTGTCCTGGCGAATGTCGGCCAAAATCGCGCGTAGTTCGTCATGCCGGTCCGCACCGGACGCGAGCAGGAGGTCGGCGGCATCGGCGTTGCTCAGAATCGCGCCGAGGGGCTGGTTGATCTCGTGGGCAATCGCGCCCGTCAACTCCCCGGCAACCGCCAGCCGCGAGGCATGGGCGAGCTCGAAGCGCTGTTGCTGAACGGCCAGCTCCATCCGGCGGCGGCGACGGCGTTCGAACAGGAGTCCGGCGATCAGTCCAGCCTGCAGCAGGAATACAACCGTGGCGACGACCGTTGCGGTTGCATGTTCCTCCAAGAGCGTCGGGGGCTTGAACCGCACGATGGCGTCGTCCGGAATGGCACTCGGGTCGATATCCCACCGCCAGATCTGGCGCCAGTCGACGTTCACGGCCTTGGGCATCATCTCCGGCAAGCGCGGCGTGGCGGGCGCGCCGCCGGCAAGCCGATCGTTCACGAGGCGTCCCGCCTGCCGCCCCATGGCCGCGAAATTCGGCATGGAGCCACCGACGATGCCGGTGCCGATGAAGGTATCGAAGGGTCCGTATACCGGCGCGGCGGCGGCAGCGGCCATGAGCTGGGCGGCTTCGCGAGGGGAAAACAGGTGACCGACACCGTCCTCGAAGTAGCCCGGCGTGAACACCAGGGTGTCGCTTCCCAACTCACTCAGCCGTTGCAACACCGCATCGGTCGGCAGGCCGGCGAGAAACTCGGCGGTTACCCGGTCCTGAAATCGCGATACTTCGCTGCGCAATTCCGCTTCCCAAGCGCGATCCTGCGCGGAGGCGCCCGTCACCACCACCAGCCGTCGGGCGCGCGGATGCCAGCGCAGCGCCAGCTCAATGGTGCCCGGAAAATCGTATTCGATCGGAACGCCGACCATGTCGGCCGGCAATGGCGGGCGCGATTGCAGGAACGACCGGAGAACGCCCCCGTGGATGACCGGGACCTGCGGAAACAGCTCGGCGCGATGGCGGAGCACGAAATCAAGCGCCCCCTCGCCTGCGACGACCAGCACGGACGGCGGTCGCAACGCGTACTTCTCCCGCAGGAACGTGGTCAGGGCGCGCGTGTAGGCCTCGCCTTCAAAACGGGGATAGTCGAGAAACTCAGCGTTCAGCTCCGTCGATTCACCGAGCGTCTCGCGCAGGCCGGCTTCGAACTCGAGATTCGCCGGCAGCAAGCGATGGTTGGAATATAGCACGAGGACGTACCGGTTCTCCGCGGTCGGAGCGGCCGGCGCAAACAAGAGCCAGCACGCGACCCAGAGTCTTAAAGTCGATGCGTGCTTTGCTCGACACATCATTAGGAGCAACCTCGAAACCACGGCAAGCGCGACAGGACTTGGAGGAATTCGCCGTGCTTGTTCTGAACATTGACCGGCGGGGTATCGGCTCCAGCTGGGGCTCGGAGCCGGCGAGCCGTGCCAAGTGGCGCGCGCTCGCGTTCGATCAGGGCCTTAAGCCCTTCGCGCACCAGGGCTGCCTTTTCCTTGACGCCGCGGAGGGCTTGCGCACTTCGCAGCAGGTCATGATCGATGTTCAATGTTGATCGCATGGCTAGACTCACGCAGATAAAACCAACGTCGTGGAAAAGGTTCGGCGCCGAAGGCCTTGCCCTGGGCATCATGCCCCTCGTCGATGCTTCAGGCCAGACCGCCGCGGTAGTCGCGAGGCGTCATGCCGGTCAGCCGCTTGAACGCATTGGAAAAATGCGGCGCGTTGTCGTAGCCGGCGGCAAACGCGATGTCGGCGATGTTCAGGTCGGAATCAGCCAACAGGTCAGAGGCGATTGAGAAACGCGCCTCCTGGACAATTTCGGAATAGGTCGAGCCGCTTTGCGCCAGCCTACGCTGCAAGGTGCGTTCGCTCATTCCGACGATCTCGGCCACCAGTGACATGTGTGGATGACCCTGCGCGAGATAGGGACGGATGAGCGCGCGTAGGGCGGTCACAAAGTCCCAGGCATCCCCCAAGCCGGATGGAACTCGCGCGAGGGGGCTTGGATCTTTGACGAGATCAGGGTTTGACCGACGGTCGATGCAGGTCTGCGCGATGTCGGCCGCCGCGACGAGGACCGAACAGGAACCTTGACCGGTCAGGATGCGGGCGTTGCCGTAGGCCTCCAGCGTGGCGTCTGAGGGCCGCCCGCGCGCGACGAAGGTCATTTCGGCCGGGCACCAATCGGGGCCAACGGCACTGCGCACAACGTCGATGATGCCCGCGAACGCCTTCCACTCGGCGAATCCGACAAGAGGACTGTTCTGAAACCCCTGTACCACGCAAACCACGCGTCGATCAACGCCTTCAGGGCGGATGTGGATCTTTAAGGCGCTGTTTTCCTGATGCACATGCTTGGACAGGGCCTCAAGACGGGAAAGTCCGGTGGGAGCCCCGATCACTGCACGTTGCAAATCGGGATGGAGCGTACTGAGCGAACCCGCGCGGCCTGCGAGGAAGCCGACCTCCATGATCCCAACCTCACGGCTCGACCGCCAATCCCAGTCGAGGGCGCGTGGCAAGCTGATGTCTGCTTCGGGTTTTTGTTCAATAAAAACAGTAATCTAGGAGCATTCCAGCTCTCGCTCGACCGGCACGCCAGTGTCTCGCAGGACTCGGAGGTAGTGGATCAGATGCTGCGCCCGTACCATAGGGATGCTCACGTCGCTGCCTCCGGGGCCAGATTTCACGGGGACGGGGTCCCCGCAGATTGGCGTGAAATGGTCAGAGCGAGGTGACAAAGCCTGACAAAATTGCTGCTGAGCTAAGGCTATCACAGGGGTGGTTCGGAGCATACCCATCGCGGCTGCGGCGAACGTCAATGAGGAAACCCACAATGAAAACACTACGCGTTCTTGCCTGGCTGCTGCCGGTGTTTTTGCTTTTGGTGGGCACCATTGGCTATCTGCCGTTCTATCTGCAGGCGCATAAGGCGGACCTGGAGGACGCGGCAGGCGAGGCCCTTGGTCGGCCCGTCACGATCGACGGCGTGGCGCTGGGCTGGTTGTTGCATCCACGGCCGGGCCTGGCGATCGTGCTCAAGGGGCTGCGGGTTTCGAATCCGGACTGGGACACCGACCTAACTCTGGGGCCGCACCTGTTAGAGGCCGAGGGGGTAGATGTGAAATGGGACCTGCAGGCGCTGTTGCACCGACAGGTCCGCATCGACCAACTGGTGATCCGTGGTGCGCGCTTGATGCTCCAGAAGACCGCCGACGGCCGCGACAACTGGCAACTCGGTGCCACCACAGGCAAGGGTGCCGGCAAGATCAGCCTTCGGGTTCCGACGGTGCAGGTGATCGATTCGCAGATCACCTTTGCATCCCCAAAGGCGCCGGTGCGACGCGCCGCTATCACGCGGCTTCAGATCGACGGACTGGGCGCCGAACCTTTGATCCTTCAGGCCGAACTGATGATCAACAAGACGCAGCTGACGTTGAGCGCTCGCGCGGGTGCCGCGGATGCGCCGACCGGCACCCGCTGGCCCTTCCAGGTCCGGGCGCAGAGCGGCGACACCCGCGTCGAGCTGAATGGCAGCGCCCCTGCGCCGTTCGCTACCACCGGGCTGGATGCCAAACTCCTAGTGCAAGGGCCGACGGCGAGTCCGTTGGGGCAAATCGCCGGGATTAATGGGCTGCCGACGGGCCCCTTTCGGCTCAAGACGAGCCTGAGCTGGGACGGACAGACCCTACAGGCCAGTGCGATCAACGCGTCGTCGGAGGCAGATGTCTTGCCCGCCCCCCTGACCGTCAGCGATGGCGAGATCAGAGTCCCGTTGCATGGCCCCTGGTCCGTGCGGTTGACAGGGAAACTCGGCGATCTTCCGGGGACGCTGCAACTGACACCGGTCGCCACGACCAAAACCAGGGACCAGAGTGCCAGCACCCAAACCACAGGTGCCAAGGCGACCGGTGCCCTGGCGATCAAGGCAACGCTCGCCGAAGGCCGCTTCGACGGCGAACTGCGGCCGGCATCGGTCGATGCCAAGGCGCTGCTCAGCGGCAAGCTCAACGTCGGGACGGTCAGGTTGGATGAGTCCACACAAGGAGAAGCGGCCAAGCAGGATGCGCGGGGCACCGCGGCACCCGCGGCAACCAAACCCAAGGCCGGCAAGGCCCCGACCTGGGCCGACAGGCCGTTGCCCTTCTCGTCGCTGACCCGGCTCGATGCGGACCTGGATCTCGCCGTCGAGGCCCTGACCTGGCAGCGGATCATCATGCGCGGACTGCAAGCTCGGGCCCAGCTCCGCGACGGCCGGCTGCAGCTCGACGGGGTCAGGCTGGCGCTGCCCGGATTGACCGTCAGCGGCCAGGCGCTCGTCGACGCCGGCCCCAAGGTACCCTCGCTCCAACTCAAGCTGAACACGGACCGCATCGACTTGCCACAGGCCCTCTCGATGCTGCCCTCGGACCCGGAGTGGGGCGGCAGTATCGTCGGCTTGAGTCTGGAGGCCGAAGCCAGCGGCACGACTCCGGTGACACTGATCCATGCCTTGAGCGCCACCCTGGAGGCTAAATCGGTCCGGCTGCTAGCGCCCACCAAGCAGGGCCAAAGGGCCGGGGCCATCGAACTCGCCAGCCCTACCCTGCACGTCGACGCCGGCCAGGCGGTAAGCATTAGGACCGGCTTGGCGCGGGCCAGTCAGGACTGGGATAGACAGTCCATGGACCTGACGCTGACCGGCGGGACGCTGGCCAACCTGCTGCCAGATGGGCGGTCCTGGCCGCGGATCGACGTCGTTGCCCAAACCCGCCTAGACCAGCATCCACTGAGCATCCGTGGTCATCTGGGCCCACTCGCTGCCATCCGCACCGGCCGCGACTTAATGCTCGACCTTAACCTGACCGAGGACACAGGCTTAACGGGCAACCTAACCGGCACCCTCGCCCGACTCGACGGCCTGGCGGGACACCAACTCCAGGCGCAGTTGTCCGGGAAGAGCCTGGCGGCATTGCACCCCGGGCTGCCAATGCAGCCATTCTCGGCGAAGGCGCGCCTCCAGGGGCAGGCCGGTCAGCTGGAGCTACTAGACCTAAAGGTAAATAGCGCGGGCAGCGATGTCGCCGGGCAGGTCCGCATCGGCCTTGGCGAGCGTGTGCGGATAGACGCCAACCTGAACGCCGAGGCGCTGGACCTTACCCCATTCCTGGCCGGAAAATCGAATCCGGACACGGCCTCCCCTCAGGCAGACGCTCCGACCGGCGCGGACGGCAGCAACGCGCAGTCGCTGCCGTTGGGCGGACTGAAAGTCCTCGACGGCTCGCTCAAACTGAGCGCCGGTAACGTCCAGTTCGACGACTTCGACATCGACAATGGTACGCTCGATGCGCGCCTCGACGCCGGGCATCTCGTACTGTCCGCCAATGCCGCCCAGGGCGGCCTGTCATTAGATCTGGAATTGCGGCCCGACGAGACCGACTGGCAGTTCGACTTGCACCACCAGGGTAAACTCAACATCGGCCGGCTGATCAAGGCGAAGAATCAACAGGCGCTCTCCGACGTACCGGTCGGCGTCGAGATCCGCATGAACGCTATCGGTGCCTCCGTCCCTCAGTTGCTGCGCTCCGCTGATGGGCGCATGGAGCTGGTCTTGGGTGCCGGGCAGCTCGACCGAAAGGCCTCCAAACTGCCGTTCGGGGACGTTGTGGTCAGCCTGCTCGACAGTGTCAATCCGATCCAGCTCAGCACGTTCGGCGTCCGCAAGGACCTCCTCAGCCTCCAATGCGCCGTGCTGCAGTTCGATATCGCCGACGGCATCGCCACCAGCAAGCACGGGTTGGCGCTACAAACCGACACGCTCAATGTGCTCGGCGGCGGCGCCATCAAGCTGGAGACGGAGGAGATCGAGCTCCGCTTCAAGACCGTCAAACGCACCGGGATCGGACTCAGCCTGCTCGGCGTCGCCGACAGCTTTGTCATCGTGGACGGCACGCTGAAGCACCCGCACGCCAGCATCGACACCGGCGACTTACTCATCGACGGCGCCGCCGCCTGGGCCAGTGCCGGCCTGAGTCTGGTGGCCGATGAGGTCATCCAACGCCTGACCGCCTCCGATAACCCGTGCGAGACGGTGCTGCGGCGGGATGCGTCGGACGCGCAACCCTGAGCGGGCGCGACGGCATTGCCTCCGCAAAGCCCCCCTCTTGCACCGCCTGCAAGGTCCCTCAGCCCCGTGGTTGAGGTCTTGACCGATCTGCCGACCCTCGCTAGTCTCGAATCTCCCACGTCTCTGGCCACGCAGGGGCGCTTGGAATTCCTATCCGAACCCCAGACGGAACGGCCATAGGCATTGAAGAACAAGACTTCGTGCGTCGCCATGTCGGCGACATAGACCAGTGCATCGAGGCTGTCCAGGATGGTCGAGACGGTCTGGTAGCTGTGGCTATCCCATGTGTCCCTTCTTGGGGACGTCTGACCACGAGCGTCCGGCAAGGCATCCTGCTGCGGATGGTTCGGAGCATCCGGGCCCCTATTTGCGTCTGACATTGTGCTTATCCCGATACGACCATGATAGAAAGAATCGTGCTGCTCTACCACTGGAGGCCCTCGCAATGCGGCCATCCGCTGGATCGCAGATTTGAGGGCAACATTGTTCTTTACTTCAAGGAAGATTGCCTGCAGTTCAGGAAATATAGTGGCGATTATTTTGCTTGCTCGTCCGGGGAGATCCCACCGCCGGGAGCGAGGTGATGGGGCCTGTCCTGACCTGTGGACACCCCCTGCCGCATGGCCCTGCTCAGGCCTGGGCTGCCGTTTCGGGAACGCCCGTCTCGGCGAAGTGCGTTGACGCAAGTTCGATGAAGGCGCGCACCTTCGGCGTGAGGTAACGACTGCTGGGAAACAAGGCGTGCACCGGAACCGGGGCCGGCCGCCAGTCCGACAGCACCGGCACAAGGCTCTGCGCGGCCTGGGCTGCATCGGCGACCAGCAGCGGCAACTGGGCGATCCCCAGGCCCTGTATAGCCGCGTCCCGCGCGGCGAAGCTGTTGTTGATGCGTAGGCGTGCCGGCAAATCGACCCGCAGCTCCTCGCCGCTGCGCCGCAAACGCCAGCCCGTGCGGTGCGAGCCGCCCGTAAACACCAGCAGGTCATGGCGGGACAGGTCATCCGGCGCGGCCGGGATACCCCGTCGCTGCAGGTAGGCCGGGCTGGTGTAGCTTCGCGGTCCGCGAGGGCAACCTGATCACCGGCCAGCAGAACTTTTCCGGGGCCGAGACCGCGCTGCTGGTCATCGAGGTCCTGGGGCGTTGACACTTGAGCGGAGGCAGCAAATGAAATCACCCATCACCCTCATCGGCGCCGGCAACGTCGGCATGTCCCTGGCGCGGGCGTTCACCGCCAAGGGGGAACGCATCGTCTTCGGTGTGCCAGATCCCGACAAGTACCGCGAGGCGGCGGCCGCGTTGGGCGCGGACGTGGCCCGGCCGGCCGAGGCTGTTGCCGCCGGCGACCTGGCCATCCTGGCGGTGCCCTATGCGGCGGCGGAGAGCGTGGCGCGCGCCATCCCGGACTGGGGAAACCGGATCCTCGTCGATGCCACCAACCCCCTGGCGTCCGGGCTTGCCGGCCTGTCGCTGGGCACCACCACCTCCGGCGCCGAGGCGCTCGCCCAGTCCGCGCGGGGCGCCCGCGTGGTCAAGGCCTTCAACACCACCGGCGCGGAGAATATGGCTGACAGCCGTTATCCGGACGGCAGCGTGTTCATGCCGGTGTGCGGCGACGATGCCGAGGCGCGCTCGCGCGTCATCGCCCTGGCTACGCTGATCGGTTTCGACGCGGTAGACTGCGGCGAGCTCCAGGCCGCCCGCTATCTCGAGCCCATGGCCATGGTCTGGATCCACATGGCGATCAGGCTCGGCTACGGGCGCAACTTCGCCTTCGCCCGCCTGCGGCGCTGAGGAGGACACATGCACAAAACCCGTCTGGAGGCATTCAGCGACGGCGTGCTGGCGATCATCATCACCATCATGGTGCTGGAGATGAAGGTGCCGCACGGGGAGGATCTCGCGGCCCTGCAGCCCCTGCTGCCGGTGTTCTTCAGCTATGTGCTGAGCTTCCTCTATGTGGGCATCTACTGGAACAACCACCACCACATGCTGCAAGCCGCCCAGCGGGTCAGCGGCGGCGTGCTGTGGGCCAACCTGCACCTGCTGTTCTGGCTGTCGCTGTTCCCCTTCGTCACCGGCTGGATGGGTGAAAACCACTTTGCCGCCCTGCCGACGGCGCTCTACGGCATCGTGCTGCTGATGGCCGCCATCGCCTACTGGATCCTGGCGAGGGCAATCATCGCCACGGAAGGCGCCGACTCTCTGCTGGCGAAGGCCATGGGCAAGGATCTCAAGGGCAACCTGTCGGTGGCGCTATATGCCCTGGCGATCCCGCTCGCCTTTTTCAACCAGTGGCTCGCGCAGGCCCTGTACGTAGCCGTCGCGCTGATGTGGCTGTTGCCGGACCGGCGCATAGAGCGCAGCCTGGGCAACCACAGCCATTGACCCTGGCCGCCAAGCCCGGCTCTCATCCGCGGCGGGTGACGCCAGTCAGGGATTACAGAAATCACAGCATCCCGCCTCGGCCTATTCCGGCCCGGTGGCCGGACGCGTCTGACAGTAGCCGCATTTCACGCATCCATGCACTTCTGCCTTTAGCGCACGCGTCGCCAGTCCGCAGGATGCGCAGGGCAGGCCCGGCAGGCGCTCCACCAGCCAGTAGCTCGGCAGGAAGCAGGCCGGACAGGGCAAGGCGAGCCTGCGCGCCAGGTCCTTGGCCGCCAGATGGGTCATGTCCATGCCGGAGGGGTTGGCGTGGGCGCGCCCATCGGTCTCCGCAAACACCAGGCCACCAATGGATTGCTGCCTTGCCTGGGCATGGGCCGAGTGCAAGGCCGGCCAATCGGCGATGCCCTTCAGCAGGCGCGGGTCGCCCTGCCCGTCCGGTCGCAGGACGAGCTGTTGCCGGAGAATCCGACGCTTGCGGCGATTGCCTCCAGCCCCGCCCAATCCTCGCACAGCCGGTGCTCGAAGCAGGCCCTGCCCTAGACCATGCCCACCACCTCCAGCTCGCGCCGGGCGTAGATTGAAGACGACAATCTCCACGTTCCAGGGGAACAGCCCCGCGTAGGGGTCGGGGCCGAACGCCCCTTCGCTGGCCAGGCCCTGGGGCAGGCCGCTAGGTCCCTTGCCGATGCGCGCCTTGGCACGGGCGGCCTCCAACTGCGTGCCATGTCGCGGCACATCGCGGCTGAAGGTGCCCAGTAGGTCGGTGTCGTAGCCGTCGTCCAGGCGCACCCGACAACCCAGGGCGGCTTCCAGCGCGGTATCCCGCTAGACAACTCCCACGTCGACATGCTGTTATACACTTATTACCCGTTTTCCAAGTCTATCTGTTCCTCCATTTGCCTCGGATGTGTGCTGTTGCACCCTTGCCGAACCGGGTTCGGCCCGCCGAGAGGTGTCATGTGGGTTTCCGCTCTATCCATCCGTCCTCTGTGTCGAAAATGCTGAAGGAGTGCCATCGTGTCCACATCCAGTTCAGTCGCCGATCAAAAAAATCTCACCCCCAAACGTCTCCTGCTCCATCACCTCCCCTATGGGGTCCTCTATGTCGTGGCCTTGGGCCTTGTTGCCATGACCAGTCGCGATGCGGCCGGCACCAGTCTCTACTGGCAGATGTTCATTGGCCTGGTGGCGCTGGTATCGATCATCGGCGGTTGGCGTTTTGCCGGTACCTCAAACGACCCCCGTTGGGTCTACCTGTCTAAGCAAGTGCTGCATTGGGGAGCGCTGGTGCTGGTGATTCGACTGCTTTACACCCACAATCTGCAGGATTTTCTCAACGACGAGCAGGACGGCTTCGTGACGATCTACGTGCTTGGGCTCACGGCTATCCTGTCGGGTATCTACCTGGACTGGAGGATGGCCCTGTTTGGCCTGTTCCTGCTGCTCAGCGGCGTGGGTATGGCTTGGATCGACAACAATGCGGTATTGATCAGCCTGATCGCCGCCGCGGCGGCGGTTGGCTTCGGCGTTACCCTGCTGTTCCGTCTTCGCGGTAAGTCTGAGCTGTCGTCCGACTGATCCTCGGCGCGCCAGTGCAGGACGCACTCAAGGACCTGCCGCAGGTCGCACTCAAGCTGATCGAGGCCGACAGGCCCAAGCTCGGCGAGGTCGTCAACGGCTGGTGGTTTGTGCCGAATGCATTGAACAAGTTCACGGTCAGCCCGCGCAATGACCTGACTGACAACGACGACGGCTCGCTGACGCTGTACTTCCAAAACGCAGCGCCGGGCACATGACCCGGTCCCGATGATATCCCTGAGCGGTTTCATCCGCGGCCTCGGCGCCAGCCTAAAGGTGCCCTACCCAGACGTCCTGCAAGACCACGAACAAGAACGCCGTCGAACAGCCAAACGTCAGCACCCCCGTTACCGCGATCAATGTCCCGAGATGTCGCCAGGGATACTTCAGCAAGACGTCGCCGTAGCCCAGCGTCGTGATCGAGGCGGCGGTGAAGTAGATGCCTTCCGTAATGCTTGAAACCAGCCGCAACAGGCGCAAGACCAGGCCCCATACCGCGGCCTCCGCCAGATGCGCCAACACCAGTGCCAGGAAGCAACCGAGGAGGAGGATCTTGCCGGAATGTTGCGGTCCCAGATGTGCCAACAGCCAGGCCTTGCCACGGAGCATCTCGCCGATCACATCGAAGATCACGACCACGTGGAAATAGAACAGCACCAGCGCAAGCAGCAGTGCAACGACATGGACCCCAGCAATCTTGCCGGCTGAAACGGTACGACGTCTGTCCACCTCGGTCCCCTCTGAATTGACTTGACGTCCGCCTGCGGTGGCGGGCAGGCGGTCGAAGTGCCTGCTGGGCTCCCCCTTCCCCTGCTTGAAAGCGGCGGTCAGATTGAGACTGGAACGAGTCATGGTCTCCGAGCGTTGCGCCTCGATCTGATCCTCCAGCATCTCCACCCGCGTGCGGCATTCATCCAGCCCGTCCAAATAGCGCGTCACGTGCTTCGACGCCCTGTCGAGCGTTTCACGATCGTCGGCATCTGGGTCGGTCGACATGACGCTCACTCAGATGTCGTCTGCTCGGCGATACGATAGCCCATCGCCCGGTAGCCGTGCTGACGCTTGTCCCACATGCGCAGCAGGGCCGGGTGATCCCTGTCCACAAAGTCAAGGATGCGCACATCGGTCTTGGTCGCATGCTCGCGATGCATTCGTCCCGCGTATTGTTGCAGCGTCCCCTTCCAGGAAATCGGCATCGCCAGTATGAGGGTATCGAGGGGTGGGTGGTCAAAACCCTCGCCGATTAGTTTTCCCGTGGCGAGCAGCACACGCGGCGCATCGGGCGGCAGTGCCTCAAGGTCAGACATCACCTTGGCCCGCTGCTGCTTCGACATCCGTCCGTGCAGCACGAAGGGTGACGGAATCTTTCTGGACAGCACGGCCACCATGGCATCCAGGTGCTCAGTGCGCTCGGTCAGGACCAACACCCTCCGACCTTCGTTGAAGACGCGTTGGATTTCGGCCCCGATCACCGCAGTACGTTCAGGATCGCTGGCGAGGTGGCGGAAGACGTCCTGAATGCCCACCTCCGGTGGTAAGTCGATGCGGTTGGGCAGCAAACGGGCCGTCACCTCCAGATCCTGTGGTGCACTCGCCGGCCTGGCGGCCGTGTGGCGGATCGGCCCGCATTGCATAAAGATAATCGGCTGCTGGCCATCGCGGCGGATCGGCGTGGCGGTGAGTCCGAGCACGTACTTTGCCTTCGTCCGCTTGAGGATCGCATCGAACGACACTGCCCCAACATGGTGGCACTCATCGACGATGACATGACCATAGTTCTCGACCAGCGGATCGACCTCACCCTGACGCGACAGCGACTGCATCACGGCGATATCGATCTTGCCGGTCGGTTTGGCCTTGCCGCCCCCGATGGTCCCAACCACGCCGGTGCCGACGGCAAGAAAAGACTGCAAACGCTCCTGCCACTGCTTCAACAACTCCGTACGATGGACCAGTACCAGCGTGTTGACGCCACGCCGCGCGATCATGGCCGCCGCGGTGACGGTCTTGCCAAAGGCCGTCGGCGCGCACAGCACACCCGCGTCGTGGTGCAGCATCGCGGTCATCGCAGCATCCTGATCCGATCGTAGCGTACCCGCGAAGGCCACATCGAGTGCGTCACCCCAGCATCGCTCATCGTGCAGATCGCAGCCTATACCGCTATCCCGTAGCAGTGCCTGCACGGCGTCCAGGCAGCCGCGTGGCAGTGCAATATGGTTCGGGTAGTTCTCGGCACAACCAATCACGCGCGGCTTATCCCACACGGAGAAGCGCATCGCCTGCGCCCTGTAGAACTCGGGATTCTGAAAGGCAGCAAGACGAATCAAACGGTTGGCCAGCGGCTGCGGCAACTGCACCTTTTCGAAGTAGATCAAGTTGCTCAGCGTGAGCGTGAGCGACTTCGGCAAGGGCACCTCCAGCTTCTTGTTGGCCTGGACCGTTCGCTTCCATGGTTCTTTATGATCCTCCTCATCGATGAAGGTCACATCCAGTGGATGCACCCCGCCCGTGGCGCAAAGGATCGTGGCCTCGATGTCGAGAGGCGACATCGGTTGAATTGAGTCCAGAAACACCCACTGGTCTGGATAGGGGCGGAAGGCTTCATCGACAAACAGGCTCCAGCCGTTCTCGCGGGGTTGCTTCTGCAAGGGCAACGCGATCAGGTTACCGAAGCCGCCTTTCGGCATCGTGTCCTGGTTGGGGAACAATCGGTCGTAAGAGGTCAGCTTGAGTTGCCGGGTACGGGCGCAGGTATGGCTGATGATGGCGGTACCCAGTCGCCGTGCATCCCGGGCGGACACGGTGCCGACGAAGAAGATCCAAGCGTGAGCTCCGTCCCCAGAACGGGAGATTTCCAACGCGACCGGCACACCGAGTTCGCGACAAGACTGGACAAACGCCAACGCATCTTGCCGCCATTCGGCCTCATCGAAATCAACCGCAAGGAAATGACAGCTGTCATTGGTCAGCAGCGGATAGACGCCAACCGTATGCTTGCCTGCCAGATGGTCGTAGATGATAGCGTCGGACAGCGGAATGAGTAGGCGGTTGCCGCAATCCGAGCACTTGACGCGTCGTTTATCGCAGACGCCGGCGCGCCACTCATTTGCACAAGCAGGGGCATAACCGGCCTTTCCGGTTGACTTGCTTTCCCAACGGACTGGATAGACATCTGTTCGCCCCCTGAACAGGCGCCGAATGATCGCTATTTTGTCGTCGGCGCTTAATCTTGATGACCCGACCATCTGTAGAGCAGGCCGTGCGGGCTCCGGCGGTAGGCGCCATTCAATGCCGTGAGTTTCCAGCAGCGCGACCAGGCGGGCGTTCTCTTCCTGAAGCGTTACCAGAAGCTCAGTCATGGACTTTGCATTCATTAACGATGAGCGTCACAGGTTGTCGGGGCACGGAATTGCCGGCAGGGACAGAAACATCGGCGTCGACTCCGGGCGATCGATCAGGATACTCTCGACCGCCGACACCGACTTAAAGCCATAGCGACGAAAAAACGTCTGCGCCTCGGGCTTCGCGTCGATGACGGAAGAAGCGGTCGAGATCCGGTTTGCCGCTAGCGAACCGGTCGCGATTGTCGCCGGGCTCCAGCCGCCGAAATGTAATGCTCATTGGGATTCGCTAGGAGCAAGCTCCAGGTCCTCGCCGCAGAGCTCGCGCATAGCGCGATTGGGGGCTTCCTGCGACTCAAGCCGCTCCAGCAGCCGCTCGCATGATAGGGAGTGACTGTGATGCGTGGGGGTATGACGGCCTCCTCAGGGATCTCGCCGAGCGCCTGGAGATGGTGCAGGAGCGCCTGTTCGATTACGAACCCTTTCTTCAAGCCCAGGGCGCGGACGTTCCGTTCGAGGCGGTCACAGGTTTCGGGAGAAATGTTCGCGGAAATCTGGGTCACGTCTAACTTGCTCGTTCTCCCGTCTACAACAACACCTTAGGGACAAACTCCCACCCTAGTCAAGGTGGCCCCCAAGCAGCCCATCGGGGGCAGCCGGGGCAACACAGGAGGGAAGGCGTTTCACCTGGGCTATGCAGGTTCAGTCTTCGCAGGGCCGGGGCATAGGATCTCTTTACCCTTCCGCTGGTTACATGTCGTACCAAGCAGTAAACCCTCGTTTCTAGGGCTACAGATAAAGCAAAATCGCGAAATAGTGGCTGACGCTTCCGGCCAGGACGAACAGATGCCAGATGCCATGGCACCAGGGCCGGGCGTTATCCAGCGCGTAGAAAATCACGCCGACGGTGTAGAAGAGGCCACCCGCCACGAGGAGTCGGAAGCCGACTGGAGGCAAGGCAGCAATGATGGGATCGAGGGCGAGCACGATCAGCCAGCCCATGATCAAATAGATGAACACCGACAGCATGCCCCCGCCCTTGGCGCGTAGCGTATCGATGACGATACCCAGCAGGGCCAGTCCCCAGACCGCGCCAAAGAGCCACCAGCCCATCGCGCCGCCGAGGGCCACCAGGCAGAAGGGCGTATAGGTGCCTGCGATCAATAGGTAGATGGCGTGGTGATCCAACACCTGAAACACCCGTTTCGTCCGCCCGCGCAGGCTATGGTAGAGGGTCGAGGAGAGATACAGCAGGATCAAGGTGAGCCCATAGACACTGAAGCTCACGATACGCATCGCTCCACCGTGACCACCGGCAAGTGACACCAACATAGCGGTCCCGCCCAGCGCCAGCACCGCGCCGACCAGATGGGAAATGCTGTTGAATCGCTCGCCCTGGTACATCTTGTCTCTACCCTTGCGTTCGGTAACCATGGGTTGAAGGAGCCGAGATGCGGGCTAACCGTAGCAAGCCTCCACCCTCCCGACGAAGGACGATACGTGAGCAGGCCGCACAATTCCTCTGACCCTACCCTGATGCCTCTTCGTGCGCTCAGTCGGGTAGGAGGCGAAATCGATTGTGGATCGATCCCGAGTTTGGCATTCTTCAGCGACAGCGGCTCCGTTGCTCCAGGCAGCCAGGCGATTGCCATGGCTGATCCTGCTCGGGAGCATAGGGTGGCCGTGCGCATGCACGCAATATTCGCGACTGCTTTGGTCTGCTTCAATCAACCCGCGAGGACGGCGGATTCAATCGATCGGTAATCACCCATGCGGCGTATCGAGATCAGCCATGTTACCGAGTACTTGTTCCCGACCCATGTGTCGCTGCTGCCCCACAGGCTACTGCTTCGCCCACGGGAGAACCACGACGTCAGGATCGAATCCTCGGTGCTGGAGATCAGTCCCGCCCATACCCTGCAATGGAAGCGGGATGTGCTGGACAACTCGGTGGCGCTGGTGGGTTTTACCGAGCCTTCGGACCGGCTACGCGTCACCAGCAGCGTGGTCATCCAGCACTACGAGGAGAACCCGTTCGACTTTTTGGTCGATGACTACGCCGTCATCCACCCGTTCGAGTATGCCGAGGAGGACCTGGCCGAGCTCGCGCCCTTCCAGCAGTCTGTTTACCCGTCGGATCGAGACACAGTGCAACGGTGGCTGGACGGTCTGGGCCTGCAGCAGCCCATGGAAACCTTCGTACTGCTGGATCGCATGAACCGAGAGATCGCCGGCCGTTTTATCTACCAGATGCGCGAAGAACCGGGCGTGCAGCCACCCGCGCTGACATTGGAGAGCAAGAGCGGCTCCTGCCGGGACTTCGCGGCCTTGTTCATGGAGGCATGCCGTTTCCTTGGGCTAGCAAGCCGCTTCGTCAGCGGTTACCTGTTCGCACCGGCCACCGCGGCAGGCAACGCCTCGACCCATGCCTGGGCCGAGGCCTACCTGCCCGGCGCCGGCTGGAAAGGCTTCGATCCCACCAGCGGCGAGGTGGTCGGCAACAAGCACATCGCTGTAGCGGTGGCACGCCACCCGGAAGCCGTGCCGCCCGTGGCCGGAAGCTACCTTGCCTTGCCAGATCAGCACCCATCGCTGTCGGTAGCCGTCCGGGTCAGCGCGCTCCCGGCCGTATGACCGGCTGCCCCCACCCGGTGCATTACCAGAGGGTGGGAGCGCGCTGCAGGGCAACCCGCGGTTCAATGCCCTGGTGACGCGCAATGCCCCGGCGACAACCGGCGCGCCGCCGGTAGGTGCAGCCGCCGTTACCAGCAGGGCATACGGTAAGGTTCTCGGCGGGGAGGATACCGTCGAGCATAGCGACAATGGCAAAAAAGCATCCGGCGGTTACGCCACACATCTCAATGAAGATGCCAGATAACCTGGATTTAGTACGCCTTTCTGGCGGCGTGCAACACACCCTCCTACGGGCGGAGTACTGCATCCCCTAAACCCGTTCCGGCCTTTTTCGGCTATAATGCCGGGTTACTCCGGCCTTGCTCCGCGAATCCTGCCTGCCGCCCTCCGGTTTCCAAACCGGCGCCAACCTTTGAGAGCTGTCCCACCGTGATCGAAAAGCTGCGTAATATCGCCATCATCGCCCATGTCGACCATGGCAAGACCACCCTGGTGGACAAGCTGCTCCAGCAGTCCGGCACCCTGGGCGACCGCTTCGGGCCGGTGGAGCGGGTGATGGATTCCAACGACCTGGAGAAGGAACGGGGCATTACCATCCTCTCCAAGAATACGGCCCTGCGTTGGGAAGACTACCGTATTAACATCGTCGACACCCCCGGCCATGCGGACTTCGGTGGCGAGGTGGAACGGGTGCTGTCCATGGTGGATTCGGTCCTGCTGCTGGTGGACGCCCAGGAGGGCCCCATGCCGCAGACCCGCTTTGTCACCCAGAAGGCCTTCGACCATGGTTTGCGGCCCATCCTGGTAGTGAACAAGATCGACCGGCCGGGCGCGCGGCCGGATTGGGTCATCAATCAGGTGTTCGAACTTTTCGACCGCCTCGGCGCCAGCGACGAGCAACTCGACTTCCCCATCATCTATGCCTCCGCCCTCAATGGCTATGCCAACCTGACGGACGATGTGCATGAGGGCGACATGACACCCCTCTTCAAGGCCATCGTCGAGCACTGCCCGGCACCGGCGGTGGACCTGGACGGCCCCTTCCAGATGCAGATCTCCACTCTGGACTACAGCAGCTTCGTCGGCGCCATCGCCATTGGCCGCATCCAGCGCGGCAGTGTCCGGCCCAACCAGCAGGTGGTCCTGGTCAAGCCCGATGGCACCCGCCGCCGTGCCAAGATCGGCCTGGTCTATGGCTACCTTGGCCTGCATCGTGATGAGATCAAGAGCGCCAATGCCGGTGACATCATCGCCATCACCGGCATCGATGCCCCCAACGTCTCCGATACCCTCTGCGACCCGGACAAAGTGGAGGCTCTGCCGGCCCTGTCGGTGGACGAGCCCACGGTGACCATGACCTTCCAGGTCAACACCTCCCCCTTCGCCGGCCGCGAGGGCAAGTATCTGACCTCGCGCCAGCTCAAGGAACGCTTGGAGCGGGAACTGATCCACAACGTCGCCTTGCGGGTCGAGGAAGGCAATGATCCGGAGAAGTTTCGCGTCTCCGGCCGTGGCGAGCTGCACCTCTCGATCCTCCTTGAAAACATGCGCCGGGAGGGTTACGAGATGGCTGTCTCCCGCCCCGAGGTCATCTTCCGCGAAATCGACGGCATCATTTGCGAGCCCTACGAACAGCTCACGGTGGACCTGGACGAGACCAGCCAGGGCGCCATCATGCAGGCCCTGGGGGAGCGCCGCGGGGAGCTCCGGGACCTGGTGCCTGATGGCAATGGCCGGGTACGCATGGATTATGAGATCCCCTCGCGCGGCCTCATCGGTTTCCAGACCGAGTTCATGACCCTGACCTCCGGTACTGGCCTCAAATATCACGTCTTCGACCATTATGGCCCCGCGAACCCCGGTGGCATTGCCCCCCGCCGCAACGGCGCCCTCATCTCCAACGGCCAGGGCAAGGTGCTCGGCTACGCCCTCTTCAATCTCCAGGAGCGCGGCCGCCTGATGGCCAGCCCCGGCGACGAGGTCTATGAAGGCCAGATCGTCGGCATCCACTCCCGCGACAACGACCTCACCGTCAACCCCCTCAAGGCCAAGCAGCTCACCAACATTCGCGCCGCCGGCTCCGACGAGAACATCCTCCTCACCCCGCCGATCCGCTTCAGCCTGGAACAGGCCCTGGAGTTTATCGAGCCCGACGAGTTGGTGGAGATCACCCCCAAGGCCATTCGCATTCGCAAGCGCCACCTCAAGGAATTCGAGCGCAAGAAGGCTAGCCGGGCGGGCTGAGTATCGCCTGGCTCTTCTTGGCGAAGCCTGAACCCCTCGCGCACAGACATTTCAAGCAGCCTGGGCAAGTTCGTTAAGGAGGTTAGCAATCCCCAGGGGGTTTGACAGTCGAAGACGTTTTCAGGATCGGGTGCGCCGTGGAGTCACCGTCAGGTGAGACACTGACGAGGCCGCCCAGGCCATGGACACCGAAGACGTCCAGGGCGTCGTCCGCGCCCAGCAACCGCTTGAGGCTATTCACGCCCCAGAGGCAGAGCAGGCCAATCACCAGGGCGCCCATTGGTCCCACTCAACCGCAGGCGGGGGTAATCAGGGCATTCTGGGCGGCAGATCCGCCAGAAGCGGGCTCATACGGGAGCGGTGGGAGAGCTTGGCGCCTTGATCCGGCCCGATTTGGCCCAGGACTTGATGGCCGCGATAATGCGGGCGGCGGCATGGCCGTCGCCATAGGGCGATACGCCCCGCGCCAGGGACCGATAGTAGGCAGGATCATCCAGCAGGCGCTGGGCTTCGTGGAGAATACGGGGGCAATCCGGTCCAACCAACTTAACCACGCCCGACTCGACGGCCTCGGGACGCTCGGTTTCGTTACGCAGCACCAGCACGGGCTTGGCTAGGGCGGGCGCCTCTTCCTGAACGCCGCCGGAGTCGCTGAGGATCAGGTAGGCCCGCTGCATGGCACCTACGAAGGGCAGATAGTCCAGGGGTGGGCAGAGGGTGATGGCGGGGTGCCCACCCAGTATTTCCGCTGCCGGACCCTGGATATTGGGGTTGGGATGGACGGGATAGAGGATCTGGATATCGGGATTGTCCTCCGCCAGTTGCAGGATGGCCTGGCAGATTTCCCGAAACGAAGCGCCGAAATTCTCGCGCCGCTGGGCAGTGACCAGAATCAGGCGCTTGGCGGGGTCCAGCGGTATCCCAATCTCGGGCTGACGACCGGATACGCTGAACAAGGCGTCAATCACGGTATTGCCGGTGACGTGTATGGCCCCCGGACCAATCCCTTCCCGCAGCAGGTTTTGGCGGGCGCTCTCGGTCGGCACGAAATGCCAGCGAGCCAGGCGCCCGGCGACGAGACGGTTCATTTCCTCGGGGAAGGGGTTGTCCAGGTCGCCGGTGCGCAGCCCGGCCTCCACGTGTCCGAAAGGAATCCGGCGGTAGAAACAGGCCAGGGCCGCAGTCATGACGGTAGTGGTATCGCCCTAGATCAGGACCAGGTCCGGCGCTTCCTGGGCCAGGGCCTGATCCAGGGCCAGCAGCAGGCGGGCGGTCAGAGCGGTCAGGTCCTGGTTGGGACGCATGATATCCAGGTCCAGGTCCGGCTGGATGCCAAAGAGCGCTAGGACCTGATCGAGCATATGCCGATGTTGCGCGGTGGCCAGCACCCGGGAGGAAAAGGCTGGGTCTTGGGCGAGGGCCTGTATGACCGGGGCCATTTTTATGGCCTCCGGGCGTGTGCCGACGATGGACAGGACGCGGATTGGGGAGGGGTGAGCATTAGGAATGCCTAGCGGGTCTTCAAGGGGCTGGCAAGGTTGGACACCATTGTGTGGCCAAGGCTTTGACTAGGCTATCAGAAACATAATGAGGGCCGTCAAATAAATAAAGCTTATGGCCTGGGTAGGCGGCGACTTGGGGGGCAAGTTCGCTTAGATTCGCCGCCCGGAAACCGCCTCCCGGCATGGGGCGAAAGGCCTCGACGATGACCCGCACCCGGTGGCGGCCGAGGCGATTTTCCAGCACGTCGACGTAGCGATGGGCGACTTGAGGGGTGCGGACATAGAGGCCAACGCCGTCCTGAAAAAAGATGCCGATATCCTTGGGAAGCCAGGTGTTCAGCCAGGTTGCCAGGAGCACGGCCCCGACATTGGCGCTGTCATAAACGCTGATCCACAAGGGACGGGGAAGCTGGTTCAGGAAGGGCACCAGGCTAGGGGCATCGGTCCAGGTTGGATCCACCTCTACGGGAAAGTACCAGCCGGTGACGTTGAGGGGGGTCGGT
Organism: Chromatiaceae bacterium; assembly: GCA_044228795.1. Lineage (GTDB taxonomy): Bacteria > Pseudomonadota > Gammaproteobacteria > Chromatiales > Chromatiaceae > M0108. The sequence continues at coordinate 45,430 of JBGAUE010000019.1, forward strand.
GCCTGGGCCAGTTGCAAGGATTGTTCCGTAAGCTTGGCGATGTTGGCGCGCGCCATGTTCTCATCGAAATAGCCAGCCAGGCCCAAAATGACCTCAGTAGCCCAGGGTTCCGTGGCGATGCGCTCCCAATCCGGCAAGGCGTCATAGGTTGGTAAACCGCTGTCGGGAATGAAGGACAGATCGCCGATGGCGGACCATTGGATCAGCAAGCTTCTGGCCCCCAGTTGTTCCCAATTGCCATCTGGCTTGATGGTGGCGTTGTCAAGTTGCCAGACCGTGCCGGTGACCGGTAACTTGCATTGGCGGGCGGCGAAGACCCCTTGGGCCAGGACCAGCAGGAGCAGTCCAATCACCAGTGCCAGCAGGCCAGGACGGACATCCCGTGACCCGGAGGAGTGGGGGGTGGGACCGGATATCGGAAATGAGTGGAACCTTTGCATGGGAGTACCTGATTATTAACATGCCTCAGCCATTTTCAGGAGGCGATGCGGCATTGGCGGTGTACGCACCGCCGCCCAGCCCAGGCGCGGCAGCATGGCGGCCAGGTCAAAGCGGCGATTGAAGCGATAGCAGAACTCCCCCAAGTAGCGCGGCAAATGCTTGGCGCTGAGCTGATGGTAGGAACCATGCAGGCTGTTTTTGACGTTGCCGAGGACGGTGTTGAGCCACTGGAACTCCGGGATGGCCATGCTGCGATAGCCGCCACGGTGACGACGGGCTGGTGCTCGAATCCGGCACTGGCGATGCCCGTAAAGCAGGCGAGCCCATCGGTTAGCACGATGGCGTTGGGGTCGAAGTGGCGCTTGGCGAAGCGCTCGACCTCGGTTTTGCGAAACCCGGCGACTTTGCCGAGGCGCAGGCCGATCGGATGGCCGGCGTCGTTGCAGGACAAGGCGGCAATGAACGCCACCTTGTTGGGTGAGCCGCGCCCTGGCTTGGCCCCGTGGCGATCTCCGCCCCAGTAGGCGTCGTCGACCTCGATGACACCGCCGAGGGGTGTTTGATCGTCACGCTCTTTCATGACCTGTAGCAGTTTGTGCTTGACCCGCCACGCGGTCAGATAGGCGACACCCAGATGACGTTTGAGCTCCAGTGCCGAGATCCCATTCTTCTGCTGCGTCAGCAAAAACATCGCCAAGAACCAGGTCGTGAGCGGCAGCTTGGTGGCCGCAAAGAGGGTTCCGGCCGTGAGCGAGGCTTGATGGTGGCAGTGGCGGCACTGCAAAAGTGCCCGCGTGCGCAAACGCACCGGCTCGCGCTGGTGACCGCAACTCGGGCAGATAAAGCCCTGCGGCCAACGCCACTGTTCAAGCGCCTGTTCGCACTGATCTTCGCTCCCATAATCCTTGAGAAAATCCGGCAAACTCAAGCCGTTCTGAAACTGAATCGGGTTCTGGGCCATCGCGCGTCTCCCGCTGCTTGTGCCTACTCAGAGTGTAGCCTAGACGGGTAGATTCGGCTGAGATTCGTAAATAATTAGGTGGGAGTAATACCTCACCAGGCCAGCATCAAGGAAGCGAAGACCCCTTCAGCGCGATCATCCCCCGCCAGTTTAAAGCGATACTGCAGGTTGGCGTCCAGATAGGACCTAGGGGCGTGATCGGCATCTTCTCGAAACCATACTCTTAGATTAACCCCAGGACCAGCCCCGAGAGCCTCGGGAGTTTTCAGGGTGTCGTCGTACCCCCCGCCAATCGCCAGGAAGGGGGTGACTACCAGGCGATCAAGGGGGTTTGTGAGCCGAAAACTGCGTCCCAGCCGTCCCTCGAAGTTGCTCAGGTTCTGAGGCGTCTCGGGATAATTCACCCATTCACCATAGAGTTGCCATTGCCACCAACTGGATGGCGCCAGGCGCAGGTCGAGGCCCTGACCGAGGGAGATGGCGGCACGCAACAGCCAGTCGCTGCGGGCCTGATCGCCCAGTTTGATGAGGCGGCCCACCTCAAGGATCAGGTTGTAATCCGTGAAAGGTTTCCAGCGGATTCCCAGGGCACCTTGTCGCGTCTGGGGGCCGGTTGCCCCGGCCTCCTGGCCCTGCTCCTGCGTATGGGACAAGGTCTCAAAGACCCGCCCGAACAATTCGACGATACGGCCGTTGCGGAAGCCAATTCGTGGCGGTCGCCAGTAGAGTTCCAGTCCCGCCTGAAGGACTTTGCCGCCACTGGAGGTGGCCGCGGGCTGCAGGGCATTCGGCATCAGCCCCACGCCCCCATAGCTCAAGGAGGCATAAGCGCCCCAGGTGCGGCTCAGTTCGGCTACCTCGCGACGGATCTCGAAGCGGCGCTGGGCGTCCCAGGGGGCGCTTTCCGTGACCGGGTCCGCCAGGGCGGCCTTGAAGAGGTCAATCGCCTGGGTATTCAGCGCCAGGCGCTTGGCGACATAGGCGGCATTCAGCATGCCGTCACGATCCAGTTTCTGGGCGGCGAGGGCCTGGGTGAGGGCCGACAACGCCTCCTCCGGGCGATTCAATGCCAGCAGGGCGTAGCCGCGCCGGGAATCAAGGTCATAAGCAGGTGCCTCCTGGCGCGGGATCGTCAAATTCGCCAATTCCGTCAGGGCTGCCAGCGCCGTCTCGGGTGCATGGGCGGCCATGGCCGCATCCGCCAGGGCCAGTCGCCAGTCAAAAGCCTGCCTATCGGTCAGATCGGGGCTTTTCAGCGCCGCGGCATAATCGGCCAGGGCCTGAGCGGCCTCACCCTGTCGCTGGCAGGCATCTCCCCGCAAGGCGAGCAATTCGCCATTGCCTGGCCAATGTTCGAGCGCCTGGCTTGCCTCCTCGACAGCCGCCTGGGGCTGGTCGGCCGCGATTAGGGCGCTGATCAGCAAGCGGCGATAGGCAATCTTGCCAGGGGCAAGCTTCACGGCCTGGCGGGCCAGTTCCGCGGCTTGGGTATGCTGGCCCTTGGCGCTGGCCCGATAGGCCCGATCCGCGGCCTGGAAGGCGGGATCTGGCTTGGGCCGTGGTGCGGCCAGCGTGGGTGAGGTCGCACCTGCCCGGGCGGTGATCTGGTCCTGGATACGATCGCGCATGGCGATCAGTTCCGCATCGGAATCGCCCTCGGCGATGAAACCGGAGGCGGTTTCGGCGGCGGCGGCAAGTTCTCCGGCGCCGGCCAATGACAAGACCAGAAGCCGCTTGGGGGCGATGACATCCGGACGCTGGCGGATCACTTCGCGGGACCTGGTGATGGCAGTCACGTAGTCACCTTGGTCATAGGCCGTGAAGGCTTGCTCGGCCAGCAGATAGGCTGGTCCGGAGAGGGGCAGAGGCAGGGTGACGTCGGCGACAAGGGGGCTCGCACCTAAACAGGTATTGATAACAAGCAGGGCCAGGAGGCGCAGTAGGGGGAAGTCGAGTGGGGTCACCCGCAAGGCTCGCGCACTGCCGTTACTCAGTTTGCTATTTGCCATGGGCTTGCGGAAGACGCCCTTTCTGTTCATCAAGCCCCTGGCGCAGGGCCTCGGGGGTGAGGATGCCGCGGAGGACAAGAAAGTCACCGATCCTGCCACCGCGACTGGGCCGGTAGTCGCGCATGGCCGCCTTCAGGGCCTCGGACGTTACCAGGCCCCGCTCGGTCAGGATGTCGCCCAGGAGCGGGAGTGTTTTGCCCTGGTCACCAGGCAAGGACTCCGGTCCGCCCTGGAGGAGCCTTAGACCCGCAGTAATCTCGCTTTCCCGGGCGATCTGTTGCACGGGGTGGTGCCCTATGGCGGCGTTGAGCTCAGCCAGCTCCTCTTTCCCAAGAGGCCCAGCGACGGCCACGATTAACTGACCGACCTCGCCATGCCCGATGGGTAACAGCCGCAGGCGGACGCAAAGATCGACCGGCAGCACGTCGGGGTAGCTTGAGACGATGTCTACCGAGAAGTTGGCCCGGCTGAGCCCGGTCTGATAGGCCAGGGCCTCGGCCAGGATCTCCTCATCCAGTAGACCCCGCAGCACCAGATAACGACCGAGTGGCAGATGGCGCTCCTTTTGCATTTCCAGAGTAGATTGGAGCTTCTCAGTATCAATGGCTTGCCAGGTCAGTAGAAGTTCGCCCACGCGCTGATGAGTTTTATTCAAAGTATCCGCGTTGGGAAAATCGTGCATCGTCTTATCCCAGACGATCGGTGTGCCAAACAGCAGATTAGAGAGAAAGATCTTCCAGGCACGGGCAACGGCAAAAAAGTTAACGAAATTCGCGATGCCCATGCGGGGAAGGGACATCAGGCCCTGCTCCCAGCCATACAACCGGTTGACGAAATAGAAGCGCTGGACCATGCGCAGAAAAAGGGCAAGGGTATTGGCGAGCAGAACGAGTTGCAGCCAGGGGTGGGTGATGAAGAGGCTCGGATAGCGCAGATTCCAGATCTCGAAATGCGCAAGCAGATAGAAGACGATGAATTGCAGTGCCACCAGATAGACCAAGATGGTTACGATCGAGGTGAAAATACCCTTGCGGTCCCGCATTAACAGGTAACGGTCCGCCAGGGAGCCGTGCCAGCCAAAAATTTGCCAGCCTTGGAGGCTGATGCCCAGCACCCAACGGGCCTTTTGGCGATAGGAGGCGCGAAAGGTGTCGGGGAAATATTCCCGTACGCTCAGAGGCAGGCAGAGGGTGAGCTGGCGCTTAGGACCATTGCTAAACCAACGGGTGCGCTGCACGCGGAATTCCACCGGGAACTGGGCGATGATGGCCTTCATGCCGTACAGGGCCAGGCGGCCGCCAATGTCATAGTCCTCGGTCAGGCTGGCAGTATTAAAAGGTTGATTATCCGATTCTTGACAGAGGGTTATGAGGGCCCGGCGTGAGAAACAGGTACCCACCCCGGCGGAGGGAACCATGCCGGATACGCTTTCGCGTACCACCAGGTCTTTGGCATGCCATTCCGCGAATTCATCCATGTAGACCCCGGCTACCAGTTCGTACCACTCCCGCTCCAAGGACATGACGGGGATTTGGATCAGGTCCATCCGCGGGAGCAGATAATTGAAAAACTTGAGCTCCAGAGGATGAAGAACGTCTTCACTGTCGTGCAGGATGACACCGGCAAATTCCAAACCGTTGCGTTGTTCGTGGAGGAAGATCGCCTGGATGATCCAGTTCAGACAGTCCGCCTTGCAGGTGGGGCCAGGGTGGGGGACTTCCACCCTAACCAGTTGCTTATAGCGGTGGGCTATGCGAGTGACCTCGGCGATGGTAGCCGCATCGTTGACGTAGGTGCCGACGAAGATTACGTAGTTGCGGTATTCGAGCACACGGATCATGTTCTCGATCATAACCGCGATCACGTCGTATTCTTGCCAAGCCGGCACCATGATGGCGATGGGCTGTTCCTGCTTGGCCCGTAATTGGGTAGGGGTGAGCGGCCGATACTTGTGTTTGACAAAGAAGGCCCGATAAAGCCGACGCACCCAGTACCAGGCATCGATGAACAGGTCATCAAGGCTGGAAATCAGGATCAGGATGGCAACGACAGCCATCTGCATCTCGAGCAGGGCCAGATACTCTGCGCCAAGATACGGCCAGAAGAGGGACATTAAGACTGGCGTGAATTTAGGATTTGGCGGACATACGGCGTCGCTTCACTATCCCGGCCACGATCACCAGGATGAGAAAAAACACCACAATCACGATGATCACTGGGGTAACCCAGGAACTAAAGCCTGGAAAGAGCAGGTCAGGAGCAGACGGTATGCCGCCCTCATTGGCGTCCAACCGCTGGTTGCTCGGGTCGGAACCGTCTATCTGCACCAAGGGTCCGCTCCCACCCACCAAGGCGATGTCGCCTTGGCTGAGGAAGAAGGGCCTGTCGAAAGTGGGTAGATCTGGGCCAAGGGTTTGCCAGAGCACGCCGGTGGTGGCGCCGGCCTGAAGCACTTGCGCGACGCCGATCCGTTCCAGTCCAACAAGGTCAAAATAGGGTGCTGCGCCAGGCGCCTTACCGATAAGCAATCGGTTATCCTCCACCCATGCCTTTGGTCTGGCCTCTGACGGTATGACATCGAGGGCGAGGAACGCCTTGCCGGGTTTGAGGAAGGCATCACCCTCCTCGGCGATTCTGAGGGTCGAGCGGAGGGGTGTCAGGCCCGTGGCCTCGGCTAGGCGGATGACGAGAGGCAGGGTCCTCAAGGCATCCTGGAGATAGCTGGCGGGTAAGAGCAGCTCGGCCTCCCTGGCCAGGCGAGGAAACATGCCGGTGAAATTTTCGTCAAAGCTAGCGTTGCCGAAGCGGAAATGGCTAGTGGGCAGTACCGCGACGGGAAATGCCTGGGGTTCCTCACGGCAATCGTCACTGACCGGCTGACGCTGGAAAGTCACGCGCAGCAGATTGCGTGGGGCAAGGGCATAAAGGGGAATCGTTGCTGCTAAGTGCTCCGTTTTACCTTCTGCCGCCAGGCGCATGGCGCTCAACAGGTAATCGTTCAGGTAAAGCGATATGACCGGCTGAGAGCGGGTGGGTCCAGGGGCAGCGACGAGATCAATGGCTACTTCCTTGGGCATGCGGCCATCGACAGCCAGGTTACTCAGGTCAAAGTTGGCCGTCCAATCCCCGCGGGCCAGGACATTGAGGGTCCCCGGTACCGCCCCGAGGGCGCCGAGCGTCACCTGGTTGGCGTCCCGGAGGGGGGGCGCGATGGCTTGTGGTATCACGGCGCGCGTCTCCAAGGCACGACGCCAATAGTCACCAAACAACTCAGCCGCCTTGCCGCCACTGCCAGCGGCTACGGCAATGAGGGTCCGTCCACCCTGACGGGCGAGTCGGATCTCCCCCCCGTCCAGCGTGCCATTGGCAAGGGGAAAGTTCCTGTCGAGCCAGCCCCCGATCTCCCCGACATTAGCCAGACCGGTCGTCAGAATCTCCTGAGCCAGGGCATCCATGGCGCCCTTCATGGTCTCCAGTAACTTGCCGTCCGCGACGATGAGGTCGGGAAGCAGGGAGTCAGGCCCGAGCGTGAGGAGAGCGCCCAGTTCCGCCGGGGTTGCCAGCCGGTGGCGGCCGCCGCCTGCCAGGGCGGCAAAGGCGGGGATGTCCCTCACGGCTGTGGGAACCTCTAGGCCCTGCAGATCGACCTCCTCATGGATGGCGGGCAAAGCGCGAATGGCGGGGCGCTTACCCGCGCGACTGAGGGCGAGGCCGAGACGCCAGGCAGTGTCATAAGCCTCCGGTGACAGTGGACTCGAAGATACCAGGATTTGGGGGGCCGGGGGCAAGGCAGACCAGGCTGTCGCAAGGTTCTTGATCTCCCGCGTGTCGAAGCTATAGGTCAGCCGGGTGGTGGGATGGATGGTTAATACATTGCCAATGGAACGATTATCCTCGCAGAGGCTATTGGCGACGATGGAGGCCCAGGCAACGGAGAGCTTCACGAAGCCGTTGTTTCTTGGCTGACCATCTATGCCCACCCGCAAGCTGGCTTCTCCTTGATCTGCAGTGAAGGCGCGGGCGGAGATGGGGTAAGCATCCAGGCTGAGCAGGAGAGTCGTCCGCCCACCATCACCCCGCAGGTAATCTGCGTCGAAATGCAAGGTGGCATTAGCCAAGGGCAGGCCAAGCGGTACGGGAAAAAACAATTCCCTGCGGGCGTCACTGGCAGCGAGACTTTCTGGCAGTTCCAACCCCAAATCAGCCAGACTGAGTTCGCGGTTGGCCAGCGGGTGGGAAGTGAGCCGCTCCAGGGTTGTCAGGATGTTGACATCCGCGCCAAGGGCCTGGCCATGTGCGGCTATCACGGAGAGGATGCAGGAGAGCAGGAGCCAGCGGAGGCCCGCTTGTTGTTTATTTTCAAGGGCTCCAAAGTGAAGGAGGGGTAGCATGATTTGAACCGCGAAAATCTGCATTAATAGGGAGAAGGGAAACTGTAACGGCATCACCCCGGGCGGTGGCTGGCTGACGCTCTCTTTTGGTTTAGCCAAACGCCCAACGGCCGCATCCCACACTTCATGGATGGCGATGGAGTCCAGGCAGCCCCTGGCCGAGGCTGGTCAGAGCATTGAGGTACTGGCCGGACAGGGCCGGTATGGGGCTAGGGAGTATAACTGCATTAGGTAAACTGCGTAGAGATTTATAACCGAACCACCAAGGGAAGGCGCTCGGCAAGCGAGGACACAAGAGGCGGCCCGACCGAGAGCGAAAAAAGGGGCCCGAAGGCCCCTTAGCGTCCCTGCCACTGGCAATCAATAGCGGTAAGCGGACTCGCCGTGAGCCGTGATATCCAGGCCTTCACGCTCTTCGTCCTCGGGAACGCGCAGACCAACCATGAGGTCAACGATTTTGTAGGCGACGAGGGCCACTAAGCCAGACCAGACGATGGCCACGCCCACACCCCAGGCCTGACTGGTAACCTGGGTGACGAGATCATAGGGGCCGACGGCGTTGGCGACATAGTCATAGACCCCTACTCCACCCACTGCCGGGTTGACAAACACGCCGGTCAATAAGGCCCCGACAATACCGCCCACGCCATGAACACCGAATACGTCCAGGGCGTCGTCGGCACCCAGCAGCCGCTTGAGGCCATTCACGCCCCAGAGGCAGAGCAGGCCGGCAACCAGGCCAATCACCAGGGCTCCAATCGGCCCGACCCAACCGCAGGCGGGCGTGATGGCGACCAGGCCCGCGACCGCACCCGAGGCCGCGCCCAACAGCGAGGGCTTACCCTTGATAAGGCCCTCGGCGAAGGTCCAGGCCAGGGTCGCGGCGGCGGTGGCGACCATGGTGTTGAGGAAAGCGAGGGCCGTGAGGCCATTGGCTTCGAGGTTGGAGCCAGCGTTGAAGCCGAACCAGCCTATCCAGAGCAGGGAGGCACCGACCATGGTGAGGGTCAAGCTATGAGGCGCCAAGGATTCCCGGCCGTAGCCAATGCGCTTGCCGACCATGTAGGCACCCACCAGACCCGCCATGGCGGCATTGATGTGCACCACGGTGCCGCCGGCGAAGTCCAGAGCGCCCTTTTGGAAGAGGAAGCCCGCTGTCAGGCCCGCGGCTTCACCCGTGGCGGCATCCAGGTAAGCATCAGGACCGGCCCAGTACCACACCATGTGTGCCATCGGCAGGTAAGAGAAGGTAAACCAGATCACCATGAACAGCATGACCGCGGAGAACTTCATGCGCTCCGCAAAGGCGCCGACAATCAGGGCCGGGGTAATGGCGGCAAAGGTGGCCTGGAAAATAATGTAAACGTACTCGGGAATGGCGACGCCCTTACTAAAGGTAGCGGCGACCGAATCCACCGTGACACCACTCAGGAGAAGCTTTGTGAATCCCCCGAAGAAGGGATTACCCTCGGTGAAGGCAATGGAATAACCATAGATAAACCAAAGCACTATCATCAGACAGAAGATCATGAAGACCTGCATCAGCACGGACAACATGTTTTTCGACCGTACCAGGCCACCGTAAAACAGTGCCAGGCCGGGTATCACCATCATGGCGACGAGCGCGGTGGAGATCAGCATCCAGGCGGTATCGCCCTTGTTGACCAGGGGCGCCACGGCCTCGACCACATCGGCGGCAGGCTTCAATGCCTCCTCGCCCCAGGCGCTCCCGGCAAGGCCGAGCCCTAGGACCGGCAGCAGGATAGCAAGTAGTTTACTCATATTATCAATCCTCTATACAGCGTATCGAGATTACAGGGCATCGATACCGGTTTCGCCCGTGCGAATACGGATGGCCTGTCCCAGATCGGCGACGAAGATCTTGCCGTCGCCGATCTTGCCGGTCCGGGCGGCCCCGGTGATGGCGTCAATGACCCTATCAACCTGATCCGTCGCGATGGCGATCTCGACCTTGATCTTGGGCAGAAAATCGACGACATACTCGGCGCCGCGATAGAGTTCAGTGTGGCCTTTCTGACGACCGAAACCCTTGACCTCCGTAACGGTGATACCCGATACGCCAATGTCGGACAGGGCCTCGCGGACGTCATCGAGCTTGAAAGGTTTGATGATGGCGGTGACCAGTTTCATGCTAGATAGCTCCCTTATTTGCCGGGACCAGACCCGGCACTCGTTGTGATACGTCGGGGGTTGAATACCGCGGTTAGAAGGTTTTCACCCAGCCCACCCAAAACTTGGGATCATTGTTGAAACCAACCTTTTCTTCCCCGTTGTTCTGGTCCCAGTTCAGGCTAAAGGTGCCGAAATCACCCGCGGTCTTGCTGATGCTGGCCCCATAGTTCCAATAGTCGGCATTGACCGAGCGCTCGATATCCACGTTATTTAAGGATTCGAGAATGGTAATATCGCTGTTTTTGAAGTCGGTGTAGCCAGCGCGCAACCCAAAGCTCAGGCCAAAGGGCAACTCGTCGTAGGTAAAGCCGCCAGAGAAATACCAATCGCCCTGGTCATAGAGCCCCCCTTCATTCTGACCGTAGACGGTGTAGTCAACGCCCAGCTTGAACCACTTGTAATTCAAGCTGCCGCCCACCTCGGCGAAGTTGAGGTCCTTGCCGCCGGGATAGGCATAGTAGATACCTTTAACGTTATAAGTCAGATCCTCGATAATGGAGTTGGTGAAGCCCAGATAGAGATCGACCTCGGCGCTGGGGTTATTTTCGTCAAGGTTGAAGTCGACGTTGGAGACCCAGGTCCCGGCGTAGAAACCGCTGCTGTGGCTATAGTCGAGGCCACCCTGGACCGCTGCCTTGTCATCCGTCTGGGTGACGCCGCGCCAGATATAGTTACTGACTGCGCCGATGTTGGCGCTGACGCTATGCTCAGGGGGCGGATTACCCGCATCGTCTGCCAAGACCGCCAGCGGGGCGGAAAGAAGGGCGCTGGCAACGCCAGCAGCGATCAGTCTCTGAGATTTCATGACAAAGTTACCTCTCTAGATCCTTATGGATGCTTAACATGTTAGGGACGCCTCAGAACAGGCCGGGGCAATGGAGATGTCGAATCGAGTATTGCAGTCTTTGTGCCAACCCTTGGCCAGGCCTAATTACCTGGGACATAGTCGAACATTTGCAGGTCGCGGCAAGCATTCAGGCACTAACCTGGCGCGCGCTTCAGGCCAGGGTTCCGAGCGGTCGCACCATTATGGGGCATGAGGCGGATCAGGGTCAGGACGAAGCCAGGGCGCTATAATCATCACCTCCGCACACCCCAGCCCCAGGTGACACCATGTTGGACCCCAAATATCTCGACGACCTGACCCGGCGCCTGGCCGGCAGCCTGCCCCAGGGACTCCAGGCCCTGCACCAGGATATCGACCGCAACCTGCGCGCTGGCCTGGAGGCCGGCTTATCCAGGCTGGACCTGGTGACCCGCGAAGAATTTGATGTCCAAAGCGCGGTTCTGGCCCGGACGCGGGCCAAACTGGAGCACCTGGAGGCCCAGGTGGCGGAATTGGAGCGGATGCTGAAACCTGCCGGATCCTCGCTCTAGTTGCTCCCAGGCTCGACCAGCCTCGACCACGCCAGCCCCTCCCCCTTGAGCCTCTGCATCCTCAACAGCCGCGCCCGCGTCGGCATGGAAGCCCTGCCCGTGACAGTGGAGGTCCAGTTATCCGGCGGTCTGCCCTGCATGAATATCGTCGGCCTGCCGGAGATGGCGGTCCGGGAGAGCAAGGACCGGGTGCGCGGTGCCCTCCATGATGGCCACTTCCAGTTCCCAGCCGGACGTATCACCGTCAACCTGGCACCGGCCGACCTGCCCAAGGAGGGGGGGCGATTCGATCTCCCCATTGCCTTGGGGGTGCTCGGGGCCTCGGGCCAGATACGGACTACGGGTCTGCCAGGCCTGGAATTCCTCGGTGAAGTCGCTCTTTCAGGCGCCCTGCGGCCCGTGCAAGGGGTGCTGCCGGCGGCCCTGGCTGCCCGTGACGCCGGCCATGCCCTGGTTCTGCCGCGTCAGAACGCCAGCGAGGCCGGCCTGGTCAAGGGCCTGCGCGTCCACCCCGCCGACCACCTGCTGGAGGTCTGCGCCCACCTTAACGGCGACGCGCCCCTGGCCACCCATGTCCCCGAGGACATCGACCTGGTCGCGACCGAGTACCCGGATCTATCCGAGGTGCGCGGCCAGCCCCAGGCCAAGCGCGCCCTGGAGATTGCCGCGGCGGGCGGTCATAGCCTCCTCTTTCTGGGCCCCCCGGGTACCGGCAAGTCCATGCTCGCCAGCCGCCTGCCCGGACTGCTGCCGACCCTGAGCGAGGAAGAAGCCCTGCAGACCGCAGCCATTCGCTCGGTCAGCGGGCTGGAGGCCTTCGACCCGGCGCGCTGGCGCCAGCGGCCCTTTCGCACCCCCCACCATACCGCCTCGGGCGTGGCCCTGGTGGGCGGTGGCGGCAACCCGCGCCCCGGCGAGATCTCCCTGGCCCACCTGGGCGTGCTCTTTCTCGACGAATTGCCGGAGTTTGACCGCCGGGTGCTGGAGGTGCTGCGGGAGCCCCTGGAATCCGGCCGCATCCACATCTCCCGCGCGGCACGCCAGGCCGAGTTCCCCGCCCGCTTCCAGCTCGTGGCCGCCATGAACCCCTGCCCCTGCGGTTATCTCGGCGACCCAGCGGGGCGCTGCCGCTGCACCCTTGAGCAGGTCGCCCGCTACCGTGGCCGCATCTCCGGCCCCCTGCTGGACCGAATCGACCTGCATGTGGAGGTGCCGCGCCCGCGGCCGGAGGAGATGAACGCCCCGCCGGAAGCAGGTGCCGAGACCAGCGCCCAGGTGCGCGCCCGGGTCGAGACGGCCCGCGCCCGCCAACTTGCCCGCCATGGCAAACCCAATCAGGGCCTGGAGCCCCGCGAAATCGACATCCATTGCCCCCTGAATGAGGATGGCCGGCGGCTCATGGCCCAGGCCATGGCCCGCCTGGGGCTGTCCGCCCGCGCCTATCACCGGGTACTCAAGGTGGCACGCACCATCGCCGATCTCGCCGGTCGCGAGGCCATCACCACCCTCCATCTGGGCGAGGCCATCGGCTACCGGCGGCTGGACCGCAACCCCCAAGGCTAGGCCACCCACCATGCTACAACTCCGTCAGGTCGATCTGCGCCGAGGCACCCGCCTCCTCCTCGAAGCCGCGGACCTGTGCGTCTATCCCGGCCAGAAGGTGGGCCTGGTAGGTGCCAACGGCTGCGGCAAGTCGAGCCTCTTCGCCCTCATCCAGGGCGAGCTGCACCCAGACGCCGGCGAGGTCCTGGTGCCAGCTGGCTGGGAGATCGCCCATGTCGCCCAGCAGACCCCGAGCGGCGACCAGCCCGCCATTGAGCTGGTCCTGGACGGGGATCGCGAACTTCGCCAGGTGCAGCGCGACCTCGTCGAAGCGGAAGCGGCAGGGGACGGCCTGCGCCAGGGCGAACTCCACGCCCGCCTGGAGGCTATCGGCGGCTATACCGCCGAGAGCCGCGCTGCCCGCCTGCTCCATGGCTTGGGCTTCAACCCTGGCGAGGAGTGCCGCCCAGTGTCTAGCTGGTCCGGCGGCTGGCGCATGCGCCTGGGCCTGGCGCGCACCCTTATGTGCCGCTCGGACCTGATGCTCCTCGACGAGCCTACCAATCACCTGGATCTGGACGCGGTCATCTGGCTAGAAGCCTGGCTGCGCAACTATCCCGGCACCCTCCTCCTGATATCCCACGACCGCGACTTCCTGGATGCCATCGTCCGCCAGGTCGCCCACATTGAGCAGGGCCATCTGAACTTTTACACCGGCAACTACAGCGCCTTCGAGGCCCTGCGCGCCGAGCGCCTGAGCCAGCGCCAGGCTGCCTTCGTCCGCCAGCAGCAGGAGATCACCCGCATCCAGGGTTTCGTCGAACGCTTCCGCGCCAAGGCTACCAAGGCCCGCCAGGCCCAAAGCCGCATCAAGGCCCTGGAGCGCATGGAGCGCATCGCCCCGGCCCATGTCGATAGCCCCTTCCACTTCGCCTTCCGCACCCCGCCGAGCCTGCCGCGCCCTCTGCTGACCCTGGATGAGGCCCGCGCCGGTTATGGCGACAAGATCATCCTGCACAAGGTGCGGCTTGGCCTGGAGCCGGGTGATCGCATCGGTCTGCTCGGCCCCAACGGCGCCGGCAAATCCACCCTTATCAAGATCCTCGCCGGCCAGCTGCCCCTCACGAGTGGGCAGCAAGGGCAGGCCCAAGGGCTGCGGATTGGTTACTTCGCCCAACACCAGATGGACCAGCTCCGCCCGGATGACAGCCCCCTCCGCCATCTGCAACGCCTGGCCCCGGAGGCGACGGAACAGGCCCTGCGCGGCTACCTGGGCGGCTTCGACTTTGCCGGTGACAAGGCCCTGGAGCCCGTCGCCCCCTTCTCCGGTGGCGAGAAGGCACGCCTGGCCCTGGCCCTGGTCATTTGGGGTCGGCCTAACCTGCTGCTGCTGGACGAGCCTACCAACCACCTGGATCTGGAGATGCGCGAGGCTCTGGGCGAGGCCCTGCAAGATTTTGAGGGCGCCCTGGTGGTTGTCTCCCATGACCGACACCTGCTGCGGGTCACCGTAGACCAGCTCCTGCTCGTGGACGCCGGGCGGGTCATCCCCTTTGATGGCGACTTGGACGACTATCCCGCCTGGCTGCTACGACGCCAGGCCCGGACCGAGGAGGCAGAAGGGATCGGGGACGGTGGCCGGCGGGGAGAGACCGCGGACCCGGCCACCACCTTGTCCCCCGAGACCGCCGCCACCCGTAAGGATCAGCGCCGCCAGGAGGCTGAGGAGCGCAAGCGTCTCCAGCCCCTGCGCCAGCGCCTGCAAAAGCTCGAGGCCCAACTCGATCAAATCGCTACCCGCCGCGCCACCCTGGAGAGGGAACTCGCCGATTCCGGTCTCTATGAGGCCGAGGGCAAGCCCCGGCTGTTGACGCTGCTGGCGGATAAGCAACGTCTTGACGCCGAGCAGGCGGAGGTGGAGTCCGACTGGCTCATCACCAGCGAGGAATTGGAGGAGGCTTGTGGCGATAAGTCCCCATCACCGGCGTGATGGGGGCTAGATAATGCCGGATTGATCCTGGGCCCCGCTGACGCCGTCGCGCTCGCCGTCGCCACGGACGACGGCGCAACCGGCCCAACGTTCGACCGCAAGCAGCAGTTCCGCCGGCTTGCAGGGTTTGGAGACGTAATCGTCCATCCCGGCCTCGAGGCATTTTTCCCGGTCGCCCTTCATAGCGCCCGCGGTCATGGCCAGGATGGGAAGCTCGGCGAAGGCCCCGCCCAGGGCGCGGATTGTGGCGGTAGCCGTGTAGCCATCCATCTCGGGCATCTGGACATCCATCAGCACCAGATCGTAGGCCTTGGCCTGCACCGCGGCCACCGCCTCCCTGCCATCCCCGACCACATCCACCTGATGCCCCGCCTTACTGAGCATGCTTCCGGCGACCTTTTGGTTGATCAGGTTGTCCTCGACCAACAGGATTTGCGCCTTGCGCGCCTTGCACTCGGCAAGCTTGTGACTGGTGAGGAAGGGCTTGGGCTCCCGCGCCTCACCCTCACCCTCGCTGAAAGCCGACCCGGCCAGGGCCCGCGCCAACACGTCCTGGAGCTGAGCCCGGCGTAGCGGCTTGACGAGATAGCCCGCGCAACCCGCAGCGCTGAAGCGCTTGGCCTCGCCACGCTGGCCCACGGAAGAGAGGATGACCACCGGGGTGGTCGCCCATCTGGGGTCCCGTCGCATCATCTTGATCACCTCCAGCCCATCGAGGTTCGGCATCTGGTAGTCGAGCAGGACCGCATCGATGCGCAGGTCTCGCCGGGAGCAATCATCGAGCATAGCCAGGGCGGCAGCGCCGTCGACGCCCTCGATAATCTCGCAACCCACCGCCTCAAGGTACCTGCGTACGATGGTGCGATTGGTCGCGTTGTCATCGATGACCAGACAACGCGCGCCTTTGACACTGACCAGGCGCTTAATCTGGCCGCACCTGGGGTCGGTCAGGGCCGGCGGGAATGGGATCTCGATCCAAAAGGTGCTGCCCTTTCCGGGCTCGCTGTCCAGGCCCATCACCCCGCCCATAGCCTCCACCAAACGCTTGGTGATGGTCAGTCCCAGGCCGGTGCCGCCGAAGCGGCGGGTGGTCGAGGCGTCGGCCTGGGTGAAGCTCTCGAAAATAGCCCCCTGGCGCGCCTCCGGGATGCCGATGCCGGTGTCGCGTACGCGGATGCGGGTCCTGCGTTCGTCTCCCTCGGATCTGAGCGTCTCGGCGATCAGGTCCACGTTGCCGTGCTCGGTGAATTTAAGGGCATTCCCAACCAGATTGACCATGACCTGGCGGAGCCGCGCCGGATCGCCGCGCAAGGCGACCTCGCAGTCAGGCTCGACGAAAACGGTCAGTTCCAGCCCCCGTTCCTCGGCCTTCGCGGCCATCACCTCGGAGATGCTCTCGAGCAGGCAGCGCAGATCGAAATCGACCGCCTCCAGCTCCAGGTACCCGGCCTCAATCTTGGAAAAGTCCAGGATGTCGTTGATAAGGCTCAAGAGCGAGTCCCCGGCGGTACGTACCGTCTCGGCGCAGTCGCGTTGCTCCGCATCGAGGTTTGTATCGAGCAGGATGCTGGTCATGCCGATGATGGCGTTCATCGGGGTGCGGATCTCGTGGCTCATGTTGGCGAGGAACTGGCTCTTCGCCAGGTCGGCCTGCTCGGCCCGCTCGCGGGCCGCCTCAATCTCAGCGACATTGGCCTCGACGGCCTCGGCCATACGATTGAAGGCGGCCCCGATGGCCTCGACCTCTCGTATCCCATTGCCACCCGCCATGCGCACCGAATAATCGCCCCCGGCGATGTTTCCGGCCTTCTGGGCCAGTGCATTCAAGGGCCTGGCGAGGCGCCGCGCCACGAGCCGGGCGCTGAGCAGAGCGCCGAGGAACACGGCCAGGGCCAGGGCCAGGGAGACCAGCAAGGCGATGCGCTCCTGGTCCTTGACCGCGGACAGGTCGGTCAGAATCTGGAGACGCAGGGGCAAACCGGCGATCTCGACGTCGCTGCCCTGGACGCGGTAGGGGACTCCGCCGATCTCGACCTCCCGCCCGGCAGTGCCGGCAACCAGGGGAACCGCCACCAGGGAGGAGACGCTGTGCTCCCCGTCGGACAGGGCGATGTCATGGCCCAGGCGCCGCGCCAGGGCCGCCGCATGGTCCCGGTCCAGGACGAAGGTGACAGCGACGAAGGCCACCGGCATGCCCTGGCGCTGGATCGCCCGCCAGGCGTCGTATTGCATACCCCCATCGGTCAGGCGCAGGCGCGGGGCCGTAGCGGAGCGGGCCGCGCGGCGCGTCTCCTCGGTCGGCGCCCCCGGCTCCAAGGTCGGCGGGGTGCCGGCGCCTGAGGTCGCATCCAGAAGGATGCCGGTCTCGTCGGTGAGCAGGACCCCACGCTTGGGCTGGCGGAGGATAGGTGCGGTCAGCTCATGCCACAGCTGCCTGTCATCGGTCAACTGCAACAGCTCCACGGCTTGGGCGCTGCCGGGCTGGCCGGCCAGGGCGTCGGACTCGAAGTCCACGGTCTGAAGCTCGTAGCGGATCTCCTCCACCAGGGCCCGCGCCGCCCCCTCCTGGTCCAGGTGCAGGTGCTCGTCGGTGAAGCCGCGGAAGACCGCCCAGTTGGCCGCGACCGCCGCGAGCACCGTGGCAAAGATGATCCAGCCGCTGGTGAAGGCGAATCGGCGAACCAGGGTTGTTGCCATCGGTCAGCTGCCGATGATCCGGAGTCGCTCGTCGCGCTCGTAGCCGTCCGGTACCCGGGCATTCGGGACCTCTTGTGCCGCCTGCAGCAGGACCTCCAACGAAAAGGGTGCCGGGATCATCGCCGTGGCTACCTGCCCTGGGTCCGTGTCCGCCGCCAGGACGCCAGCCGCAGCCATCTGCTCGACCACTACCCTTAGGCTGCTGTGGAAGGGGAAGGGGTAGAAGTCGCTGCGCGTGGGCCCGAAGGCCTGCAGGAGTAGGTCCAGAGGCAGGCGCTCGTAGGCCGGCGAGCTGCGGTGCGCCTCCCCGATCGCCTCGTTACGCAGGACGATGCTGTCCAGGGTCAGGCCCGCCACCATGACCGCTCGGGTGACGTCCGCGACCAAGTCGGGATCGCGTTCGAAATGGTCGCGCCGGGTCGCCAGGACGCAGCAGGGGTGATCCGTCCAAAAGGTCTTCGTATACAGCAGCGGGCGGGCTACTCCCTTGGCGGCGAGGAGGCTGGGTCCGGGCTCCGGGCCAATGATCCCCTCGATGCGACCCTCTTCCAGGGCCGCCCCCAGCCCGCTCAAGGGTACCTGTACCAGCTCGAAGTCGCGCCCGGGGCGCATGCCGTACTGGTCCATCATGCGTAGAAAGATGGTGCGATGGATGATCCAGGGGCTATGGATACCGATGCGCTTGCCGTGCAGCTCGGCGAGCTTGCGGATGGGCGTGGCGGTGCCCACTGATAGGGCCCCGCCGTTGATGCCCAGCACCTGGACGATGGTTAAGGGCGTCTGGGCCGGCGCCCCGGCGGCGCCTTGGTTCATGCCCACCGCCATGGGCACGGCGAGCTGGCCGAAGTCCAATCCATCTGCCACCAGGGCAGCGGCGATTTCTTCCATCTCCGGGAAATAACGCACCTCGGCGTCAAGCCCCTGGCTCCCGAACAACCCGCGGGCACCGGCGAGGACGACGGGCAATGCGCAGTGGGACGGGGCCAGGATGCCGAGGCGGACCGGCCTGGGCACCGCCCCCGCGATACCCCGATGCATGCCCGCCGCGGCGGCGGTCGCCGCCATGAGCGATAAAAAACGCCTGCGACTGAACATCGTTGGAGATCTCATATCGGTGGTGGAGGGGCAGATGGCCGCGCCCATCAATCCTGCGGACACGGTGAGAAGAGGCTTAGCCTAATTTCATCACTTGGCCCAACCGCTATTCTAATCCGAACCAAGCAGATTGCGGCACCCGAGTTGATCAAAGCGATCAGGATATATAGCCAGACCCAGGCACGACGACTTTCTGAGATAAATCGGAAAAAAGAGCTTTTATGTCATCGGCATGGCTGGCAGCTCGGATTAGCGTTCTGCCGCCCTTGATGACAGGGCCCCTCGATTAGCCATGCCGTGCGCACCCCGCGCAGGGCGTTGCACACTCGGATTTCCTCAGCGCGGTCGAGGTCCGCCAGGGTGATCGGGGCCTCGCGGGCGCCCCAGGCCGGATCATCCAGCAGGACGCTACGCATCACGCCCGGCAGCAGCCCCGCGCTTAGTGGCGGCGTAACCCAGGTACCGTCGAGCTTCAGGAAGATATTGCTGCGCCCCCCTTCCGTGACCAGTCCGTCGTGATTATAGAACAGCATATCGAAGGCGCCTTGGCGCCCTGCTTCAGCAATGGCCGTGTCATAACGAGCGCGCCAGGTGGTCTTGTGACCCAGCAGCGGGTCCGCGGCGTCCACCGGCACGGGGGCAACCAGCAGGCCCAGTGGCCCATCCGGCAAACCGTCTAGCGGGGCGGCATCCAGCTCGTAGCTGCCATTCTTGTGCAGCACCAGCCTGAAGCGAAAAGGTATTCCCGCCGCCAGGGTGGCCACCCGCGCCGCCAGGGCTTGGCGAAGGTCCGCCAGCTGTAAGCGGAATCCCAAACAAGCCGCGCTGCGCTTGAGTCGCGCCAGATGGCGCTCCAGGTAACGTATGCCCTCCTCTCGGGTGACATACAACGTCTCGAAAAGGCTGAAGCCTGGATCGAGCTCGGTGAGGAAACGCGCCTTCAACTGGCATTCGTCGTATTCCGCCGCGGCTTGACTGTCGCTGACGATGCCGGCCCCGATCCCCAGTCGGCCTGAACGCGGCGCCCAAGGCGACTGGCCTGGCGCCGGGGCACCCAGCATCAGGGTACGGATGGCCACCGATAGGCAGAAATCCCCGCAGGCGGCCGCCGCCCGGTTGCCCGTCTGCGGCTCGATCCAGCCCAGGGCGCCGGTGTAGAGGCCCCGGGGCCGCGTTTCCAGGACCCTGATCCAGTGTAGGGTGCGATGCTTGGGCGCCCCTGTGATCGAGCCACAGGGGAAGGTAGCCCGCAGCACCTCGGGAAAACTCACCGCCGGCGGCAATTCGGCCTCGATGGTAGAGGTCATCTGCAAGAGGGTCGGGTGGGATTCCACCGCAAACAGGGCCGGCACACGCACGCTGCCCGTGCGCGCCACCCGCCCGAGATCGTTACGCAAGAGATCGACGATCATCAGGTTTTCGGCCCGGGTCTTGGGATTGCGGCTGAGTTCGCGCGCGATCGCCCCCTCATCCTCCCCCGCCATGGCACGCGCCGCCGTGCCCTTCATCGGCCTGGCCTGGATCAGCCCCCCCTGGTGGCGCAGAAAAAGTTCAGGGGAGCAGGACAACACCTGCGTCGGTTCGTCCGCGTGGGCACCAGGCGGGAGCGACAGGAAGGCCCCAAAGGCCACCGGTTGGCTAGCGCGCAACCGGCGGTAAAGGCTCAGGGATGACCCCAGGACCTGGCAATCGAGGCGATAGGTATAGTTGACCTGATAGGTTTCGCCCGCGACGATCGCCTCTTGAATACGGGCCAGGGCGTCATTAAAAGCGGCGCGGTCCAGGCTGGGCCGCAGGTCGCAGACACCGGCGGGCGCCGGGCCGGGCATCCCATCCTCCCCCGGGGCGCCTTGCCCCGCCTCCCCGCCCAGCGCCTCACGCTCGCGCTTCCCCAGCCAGGCATCGACCGCCTGACGGGACAGGCGCCGCAGCGATGAAAAGAGGAGGATGCGCAGGGCCCCGCCCTCCCCGGGTGCCATCCCGGTGTCGTCACCACGCTGGAGACGCACCCCCCACTCGAAATCCGCCAACACTACCGCATGCCGCCCTGCCCGCATCTCGCCCGCCGCCTGGCGCCACACCTCATCCAGGCGCCGGGGATCGTCGCAACGGCACTCACGCACAAAGCCGGTGTAGAGCCGGCTCGTCGGGCAGGTCTCGGTAGCGGTACAGTCGTCCAGCAGGGCAAAAATTTCCATCGCGACTTCAAATTC
Source organism: Chromatiaceae bacterium (assembly GCA_044228795.1). Classification (GTDB taxonomy): domain Bacteria; phylum Pseudomonadota; class Gammaproteobacteria; order Chromatiales; family Chromatiaceae; genus M0108. The sequence continues at coordinate 66,339 of JBGAUE010000019.1, forward strand.
CCTGGCAACCATTGAGCCCGGCTTGCATAGCGCGAGATCCTGCGTTATCTAGAATTTATTGCCGTTTAGCCCGGCGAGCACCAGGCCGCGGCACCGCCCCACAGGTTATTCTACCCCCATGAATCTAAAATCCCTCCTCGACCGACAGCGCCTCTATATCATCATCTTCGAGTCCGACACCCCAGCGGGCCAGGGCTTCGACACCGCCCTGCTGGTGGCCATCCTGGCCAGCCTGGTGGTAGTGATGCTAGACAGCATCGAGGGCATCCACAGCCAATATCGCGACCTGTTCAATAACCTTGAATGGGCATTCACCGCCCTGTTTGCCCTGGAATACGGTCTGCGCCTCTACTGCTCGCCTAAGCCTCTGGCTTACGCCTTCAGCTTCTTCGGTCTGGTCGATCTGGGGGCCTTGCTGCCGGCCATCCTCACCCTGGCCTTCGACGACGCCCAGTATCTGCTGATCGTCCGGGTCATCCGTATGATCCGCATCTTCCGCATCCTCAAGCTGCGTCCCTATCTGAGTCAGGCCAATTATCTGCTCATCGCCCTGCGCGGCAGCCGCCAGAAGATCATCGTCTTTCTGGTCAGCGTCTCCTCCCTGGTTACGGTGTTCGGGACCCTGATGTATGTGATCGAAGGCCCCGCGCACGGCTTCACCAGTATCCCCACCAGCATTTACTGGGCGGTGGTGACCCTGACTACGGTGGGCTTCGGTGACATCACACCCAAGACCCCCTGGGGGCAGATGGTCGCCTCCCTGGTGATGATCACCGGCTACTCCATCATCGCCGTGCCCACCGGCATCTTCACCGCCGAACTGACCAACGCCATGCGTCAGGACGCCCAACTCCAACACGACTGCGCAAACTGCAAAAAACCCCGCCACGAGGCCAACGCCGCCTTCTGCAGTCGCTGCGGCAGCCAACTGTTTCCCCGTTCCCCCTAGCGGGCAGACTGACCCGGAGGCTTAATCCCTCTAGGCAGCGCCGCACCTCGGCCTTCCACCCCACCCCCAACGCTTCCGCACTAGCCACCCTGCGACTTCAACCACGGCTAAGGATTAACTGCGTCCAAGCCGACTGTACGACAAGTCATGACGCACTGAACTGTTCTAATGGCCGCCATGGACGTGTGACACCTTAAAAGCCCAGACCCGGCACCCGGCAAACCCGCCCAGGTCGCCAGGACCGGGCCCGCCGTCACCACCGCATCCTTCCCAGCCGACCCCCGCGAGGCAGCCACCATGGCGCGCAAACCC
>JBGAUE010000001.1:0-96568 GCA_044228795.1 Chromatiaceae bacterium
GGTTCGAACAGGGGCTGGAGCATGAGCCATAGCAAGCCCAATTGCTGGGTATCGAGCCGTTCCGTGATGAGTTCGCGGGGCAGACCCAGCAGGCGCACGGCATAGCCGGCGGCGCGGCGTTGCTGGGGGGTGAGGCCGCTCAGGTCACGGCGCCAGCAGTCACGGATAAGAGTCATGGTCAGGCCTCCTCGGTCCAGGGTTGAAAACGGCGGCTGTCGTAGTGGTAGGCGATCAACTCGCCCCGGACGGTCCCTTCATCCCAGAGGACGCCGACAACCACATCCAGGGGCTCGCGGAAGTAGGTGGCGCCCGCCTCGGTCATGGGGTCCAGCACCGGAGTGGCGAGGACCTCCAGCACGACGGCGGGTTGGCCATAGCGGGGAAAGCGCTTGTGTTTCAGTCCCGGTTTCCAGGTCACCAGGTCGCCGGGGGCGAAGTCGTGGCGCCGCTTGAAGAGGCGATAACGCTCGCGCAGGACGACACCGAGGTCGCCACGCAGGTCTTCCAGGGGCTCGTCTTCCAGCAAGTCCTGCTGGCGGTCGTTGCTCAGGCCGAGCTTGGCCATGAGTTCCAGGGATGACAGATTGTCGGGTTTGCGCGCCATGGTGGCTGCCTCGCGGGGGTCGGCTGGGAAGGATGCGGTGGTGACGGCGGGCCCGGTCCTGGGGGCGTCACAAGTCCATGGCGGGCATTAAAACAGGTCAGTGCGTCATGCTGTGTCGTACGGGACCTAATCAGCCTTCCCCGTCAGGGAGCACCCGGGGAAACAGTAGGCGACCGCCGCGGTTTGAAGCGGCGGCGCCGGGCTGCTTGGCCGGCCCACTTGGCGTCGTAGCCGCTGCTCCCCGGTGCCGCGGTCGGCCCTGCATGGCGGCGCCATTCCCGGCTGATCGTCGAGGGGCACGGTGCAGAGTCCGCGCCATAGCGCGCAGACTCTGGCCCTCCTGGGCCATCACCATGATCGTCGCCCGTTCTTCGGCAGACAGTTGTTCGAAGTGCTTGGTCATCACAACACCTATAAGTGTAGAGGTGTTGCATTTGATCCTAGACTCCGCCGATGCTGCCGCTGTACCTCCGGCATGAGGAGATCGAGATCCTGGGGATCGTCTCCGGGGTGGTGCGGATGACGCCCTGAGGGGTGGCCACGGGGCGCAAGGGGCGGATGCCCAGGGCCAGGGCCCCCTTCTCAATGACGATGGCCCGGTGCTCGCTAACGCCGATGTCACCCTGGCGGAGGACCACAGCGGCAGCCGCACCGCCATCTCCCCGATCACGCTGACGCCCGCCAGTGGCTTAGGCTTGCGGCTGCGTCCATCGAGATTTTCACAGGCTTGAGCTAAGGCAAGCCCCTCGGGTTTCTATGCCGACGGACACCGCCTATGCCGCATCGCCTCCTAACATTGGCTGAGGCATGTTAATAATCAGGAAAGATATTGATGAACCGAGACTACGGCATCCAAACCCCCTCTGGCTACGGGCGGCTCATGGCAGCTATCCTGATGTTCCTCGGAGTTCTGGCCTGGGGCACGGGCAAGGCAAGTCTGGGCCCAGAGCCTGGCGCCCCGGGCGCACCGAGCACAGCCAGCTCTTCACAAGCGACTTACCCTATCGCTTGGCGCCACCCAGGTCTTCCGGTCCCTTGATCGTGCGGGCCAGGCTGGACATCAACCAGATCAACGAAATTGACGACGGCGCGGAAAACTTTGAATTTTCCGGGGTGATGACCCTGATCTGGCGCGACCCTCGCCAGGCCTTCGATCCCGACGTGGAGGGGGTGGCCGAAAAGATCTATACGGGCACTTTCCAGTTCGACGAGGTGTCGCCGGGCTGGTATCCACAAGTGGTGCTGGTCAACGAAGCGGGCCTCTACGAAAAGAGCGCGGTCATGCTGCGCGTCCGCCCGGACGGCACCTCAATTCTGACCGAGACCCTGAACGCCATCGCGGAATCCAAGCTGGTGATGAGGCGCTTTCCCTTCGACCGCCAGCATCTCGAGGCGGCCTTCCAGGTGCTGGGCTTCGACAAGGACGAGGTACAACTGGTGGCGGACGCCGAGCCGCCGCCGGCCGCGGCCACCAATACGAAGCATACCCGCGACCCGGAGATAAGTCACACCGGTAAGGGCAAGCCCGGACACCCATCATGGGCGATGACCTTACGGCGGGCCTGGGGCTTGGTCGCCATCACCGCCGGTCCCGCCACTACCCTCAGGCTCCTGCAAGGCCTCACCGTCACTCCAGAGGACGGCATCATGGGCATGCTCACCCTGGTAGGCTCACCGGCCGGGGAGGGCGGGCAGGAGGTTCATGCCCTTTGCCGGTGGCCTTCATGGCCGAGTGTCATCTAGTGGCCAGGCTGGTGGCGGGGCCCGCTGCCCCACCAGACCAGAAGTTCCTCATCGCTGGCGGACCAGGCCCACCGATGCAACGTATCGTTCTCGTCATAGCCGCCATCGATGGCGGCAAGCAGGTCCTGCACCGCCGCGCGAATACAGGCGGGCGACCAGAGTTCTTGCTGGGTGGCGGGGTGCTGGGCCTCCAGGGCGCGGAGGCGGGCGACTTGACGAGGGCTGGGCATGGCTATGTTCCGCGACCGGTGGGCGCGTCCAGTAAGCGCCGCAATTCGGTCTCGGACAAGCCTTTGAGCCAGGCAAACTCGGGATCAGCGCACAGGGCCGCTAACTCATCGTCGGGTAGGGCGGCGATGTGATTGAGTTCCAGCGCCAGGAGACGCGCATGGTTATCAGGGCTGGGCGGCATTGGCGGCGGTCTCCAGGGTGGACAGGCGACTCTCGAATTCCAGGGATTCGATGCTGCGGCTCAAAGAGGCCACGGTGGCGGCGAGTTTGGCGGCTTGATCCGGGTTGAGAGTCCCCTGCTCGATGCCCTCCAGGATGCGCCGGCTGGCTTCGGCCAGGCCGCCTAACGGGACCGGGGTCGGTGGCTCGGTGGGACGCAGGGGCGGCAGGCAGCGGTCAAGCAAGATCTTGGCGGCAGGGACATCGCCATCTTTGGCCCGTTCCTCTAGCGCCTTGAGGATTGCGGGTGCCTGGATCAACAGGTCGGCGCGTAGCTTCGCTTCCCCGGGGGCGCGGGGTTTGGCGGGTCTGCCCTGCGGATTGCCACTGGTGCCTTTGGTGAAGGCCATGCCTACTCCTTGTTACGCTGATCTGAACAACGGCGTTTCAGTCGAAAGGGTGCCCTTGGCTACAATCGCGACGGCGCGGCATTACTGTGGGGGGACGGTGGCGCCGGGCGGATAGTGCCTGCCGCTTGATTGCCCGCCAAGAGGCGGCCAGGTGGTCTGGGTCGACCGAGTCCGCCAGCGCGCGGACGGCACCGACCTTAGCGCCCGGGCGGAGGCGTTGGGCCATGAGGACGGCGGCGGCGGGGCTGGGCGCGTAGAGCCGAAGGTTCATGGTGTGTCCTCGATGTCAACAGCGAAACCGATCAGACGACGCGCGAGACCCGGAGGGGCAGACCGGCACCACCACCCGGAGGTGATCTCCAAAACTCGGTTGAAGCAGGAGGGGCACAAGACGCGGCATACCAGACGGTTAGTCGTTTTGCCGCAATAGCAGCAGTGAGTGAAGTCGATGACTGGGGGCTGGGGCTCGCCCGCGTGGGCGGCGCCGGTCTCGCAACCAACGCATGAATGGAACCGGCCCTCGGCGGTCGCGTCACGGTGCCGGCGCCAAGCGGTGGCGCAGGCGGCGATGGTCAGGCGGAGGCCCCCGTGGTGGCGGGGGCAGGTGAACAGTTGCTGTTCGAGCATTTGAGCGCGGTCCAAGCTGAGTGGGCTTGGCCCAATTAGGGGATCACGACAACATATTTGCACCTTGCAGTAAGGTTGCCGGTGAAACCCGTAGCAACTTAGTGGTATCAAAGGGCGCGCGTGCCTGCTGATACCCCCAAGCGTGGTTTAGTGATCAGCCGTGCCATTGCCCTGGAGCCAGCTTCCTGGTTGGGGGCGATCCGGGTGATAGCAGTGTCCTGTTCGGGCACCCCGGACGGGTCGAGCAGTTCGAGGATCAGGTCGGCCTTACGCGCCGCAATGACCGCGCGGTGGTCGGGATTGCCGGTCAGCTGGGCCAGCATATATTACCCCGTCCCCGCACGGTCAGCCGGACGGCCCTCAGCCTGGAGAGCCGCGATGATGGTGGTGGGGATCATCGCAGCCTCCGGCAGTTCGCCATCTCTGCTATCGACATCATGCCTGCCTCCGATGCGCGGCCCGAATGCGGTCATAGAGGTTGCGATTCCGAATCCAGCGCGCCACCTCTGCCGTTGGAGTCAAGGGTGGCAGGTTGCGCCAGGCCCAGGGGATGCGGACGTTAGGGTGTCGGGCGGTCGTCAAATGAAACGCCCGGCCCGGCTTCTGCCCATGCGCTAGGGCGTAGCCCATCGCCATGAGATAGAACTCTTGGGGGGTCTCCCGTGCCCCGTCATGGCTCCCCGGGACCGCACTGCCGAACTCCACCAGCTGCCCCTCGCGGTTGACGATGCGGGAACCACTTACTGGACGGTCGAGCCCGCACTGGCGACAGGTGATTTCATCGGGGTCCATGACCGCACCGCAAGATTTGCAGGCGATGAAGGGGGCCTGCTCCTTGCGCTTCTTCTTGGCCGGGTCTGGCTTGTCGCCCCTGTCCAAGTCCGGGACGGTGAAATGATGGGGTAATCCGTGCTTGAGGCTGTTGCCGCTATGGTCGAGGATGATGCAGTCGCACTTGCCGGGCGCGGTGCGGATGCCACGCCCACATTGCTGGATGTGCAGGGCCAGGCTCAGGGTGGGTCGGGCCAGAATCAGACAGGCCGCATCGGGGACGTTAAAGCCGATGCCCAGGACGTTGACCGAGGTCAGCAGCTTGATGGCACCCGACCGGAAGCCTTGAATCAGGTCGCGGCGCTCGTTGGCCTCGGTGTAGGCATCAATATGGGCCGCACTGACCCCCGCTGCCACGAAGTCGTCGCGGATGCTCTTGCTGTGGGCGATGTTGACCGCGAAGCATAGCGTGGGCCGCTGTTCGCCCTTCTCCAGCCAGGTTCTCACGATGTCGCCGACCAATTCCTTGCGGTTCATGGCGGCGCCCAGCTCCCCCTCCTTGTAGTCGTAGCCCGCCGTCGTGGTCCCGCAACTCACCCCCTCCAGGGCGCTGAGGACCGCATCCGCCGCAGGCGCGAAGGCACGGACCGGGACCAGGAACCCATCCTCGGTCAACTGGCGGATGGTGGGGCCCCGCACCAGGTTGGTGAAATGCTTGCCCAGCCCCTTGCGGAGCGGGGTCGCGGACAAGCCGATGAACGCCTTTTCGACCCAGTTAGCCATCAGCCGGATGTGCTCCGAATGCAGGATGTGGCACTCGTCGATAATGGCGAAGTCCAGCCAGTCAGGGGCGGACCGGGATCTGATCGACTGGATACTGGCCACGATGATTTCGTCCTGGCGGGTGTAAGAGGTGTCCTCGCCCCGCAAAATGCCGACGTTGAGCCCGATGCCAGCAAAGGTCTCGGCGGCCTGACCGCACAGTTCGATGCGGTCCACGATGAAGAGCATTTTCCCGCCATTCTCGGCGGCGCGGTGCCCCAGGTGGGCGGCGATCACCGTCTTACCCGCCCCGGTGGCCAGGCCGACAACCTGCCGGTGGTGCCCTTGCTGGTAGCCGCACGTCAGGTCGTCGATGACCTGGGTTTGATGGGGATAGAGGTCGAACATCATCCCGCCCTCCTGGCCTGGAAAGCCGCGCTACAGAAGGCGTCGGCATCCCCCCACCGGGACATCACGTCGCGGATGTCGCGGTCGGCGCAGTGCCCGTGCTTACAGTGGAATCCCGGCCAGCCGTCACCATCGGTCTCGAAGATGACGGTATCTGACCCCCCTGTCGGGCTCGGTGTCGAATGCTCTGCCTGCCAGGGACAGCGAACCCCGTGGATGTGCCCCGCCAGAGGGCCGATATAGGCTCCGTGGCTGGCGAACCAGGCCATCACGTCGAGGGTGACATAGTCACCCATAGCCCCCGGCGCCAAGGCCGTGGCGGGGCTCCTGGTGGCTCCTATCACACGGGGACGCGACTGGGCCGCGTAGAGATTCGCCAGCCCCTCGACCTGGCGCGGGTGAACCTGGCGCCAGTCCGACGGCATCATGACGGCCGATTGCCGGTGAGGGCGCTCAGGGTGGCTGATCCCTTTGCGCTTGATGCTCCCGTACAGGGCGCACAGCCGGGCCGGATTGCGCACACTGCGGTCGAACGCCACCTCGTCGTCACCAAACTCCAGGGCCAGGCCGGCATAAATGATCTTCAGCTGCGCCGCCGTCTCGGGGGTGTTGGGGAGGGCGGTGCGATACTGGACGTGCCAGCCGTTACCACTCATCGCCATCATTGGCAGGGGCCAGCCGAGAGTCGCCAGCTTGGTCACCAACCCCCGGGCGCGCACCTCGGCGGCGGCCAGTTCGGTAGCCGTGCTCGATTGCCCCTTGGGGCGCTCCGGGTCGAAGTCGAAGAAGAGTCGGGTGTAGCGCTGAATACAGGCGTCAGGGGTCCGGTTACCTGCCCGGCTGGCCAGGTGGTCGGTCAGTCTGGCCGGGTCGATGCGGTTGAGGGTGGAAAAGAGGTTGCCTAGTTCATGTACCCGGGCGGCAGTGCCGAGGAGGCTATCGGTGTCTCCGTGCCAGGTGCTCCAAAGCCTGCCGTTAGCCAGGTGGCAAAGCTCCACCGTGCCGGCGTCAGCAAACAGGCGGTCGTAGTAGGGACGGATGTTCATGCCAACTCCTCCCGGTCAAAGCCGTTCTCGTCGAGCAGCGGGAATGGGTTGTTGGAGGGTCGGCCCGGTTGGGGGGGGATAGGGAGAGGCACAGGGACAGGTAGAGGATTAGGGCCGGCATGGCATCCCCCAGCGGATGCCCCATCCCAAGGGGCATGGCATGGGGCATCGGTAGCCCCTTCCGGCATCCCGTAGCGATGGCGGAAGACGGCGATCAGGTCGCTTTGGGGCAGGGCCTCAAGGTGCCCTAGGATGGTGCGAATGCGCTTATCTCCCGCTTTCCAATCCCTTGAAACCTGATGCGAAAGCATGGTGCGAACGAAAATCACGCCCGTCTCGCGGTCGTACTGGCAAAACCGCTCCTGCTCCAGGATGGTCACGATGTCCAGAAACTCATCCCGCGATAGGCTGAGTTCGTCAGCGGCGGTCCCCGCGGGGAGGTAATAAATGCCGCTCATGTGGGAGTGCGGACAGGCGGTGAGATACAGGGCCGCCAGGGCGGCTTGGGGCCCGTGCTGGTGGATCAGTTTCCGTCCGGTGCCCGCGATGAAGAAGCGAGACTTGAGGATGCTGGAATTACGCATCGCCCTGGCCCTCCATGTCGGCGCCGAACCGGCCCTCCAGCCAGGTGAGCATGGCCCGCAGGTTGCCCATGACCCTGGCCGCATCCTCTGGCAGCAGGTCGTCGAGCACCTCGCGCAACCTGCCGATGGCTCCGGACAGTGCCAGGGCACGGTCCATAGCGATCTTCGCCGGGTTGCCCGTGGGTGGTGGCGCAGGGGGGCTCTTGGGTGCGCTGGCTTTCTGTGAGGCCGTCTTACCCTGGGCCTTGGGTGTTGGGGCTCCACGGGCCTTGCCATCCTTGCCGATGCGCTTCCGCGCAGGGGGTGGCGCAGGGGGTGGCGCAGGGGGTAGCGCGGGCGGTGGGGTGGAGTAGGCGGGGGTGCCCTCGTCCTCGTCGATGATCCAGTAACCGAGGTCGTCGTCGGTCGTTTGTACGGTTTCGTCAACTGCGGAAATTCCGCAGTTGCTTAACTCCTTTCTGGCTGCGCCCACTGTTTTGTCGAAGCATCCGACTTTTTCCGCAATCGCCCGATCAGATAGCGATCTCCATTCGCCATCCGTCAACAGGGTGGTGATCGCCCGCCGCACATCCGCGCGGTTGCGGCGCAGGCCGTGATCCCGATTGGCCCCGACGGCGAAGAGGGTGGCGTCCCGCTTGGTGCCCTCCCGCACTTCGGCTTTTATCTCGGCCTGTCCGGCTTCGTCGGACGCTTCGAGGCGGTGATAACCATCCGCCAGCCAATACGTCCCGCCGTCGTGAAATACAACAACCGGCGGGAAAATGGCTCCCGATTTCATCACTTCGGTATATTCGGCAACGATGGTGTTATTCAGAACACCTTCTCGTTGCTGAATTGCCTGATCGGTACGGATTGACCGCAGCGGGAGCAAAATAATAGAATGTTCCTCTTGCTTCATTGGATTGTCTCGTTAGCCCCTGCTCGTCACGGGGGCTTTTTGTTTAACAGGTGATCTCGGCCATGGCCAGTTCGGCGATACGGCGCAGAAACCCGCCAGCGGCGTTATCTGGGCAAAGGGCCTCCCCCTGCTTGGCCGCCGCGTCCATCAGATTGCAGAGGTCGTTTACATTGCGCTGGCGGCGCAATGCGTCGATGGTGCGGCTCTCCACCTCTTCCCAATGCGCCATGAGTCGCTTTTGGGCCAAGTCGCTTTCCTCTTCGCAGTCATTGTCCAAACAACTATCGAAGGCGGATTCCAGTTCATCCCCGTGCTTATCGGTCCACCATTCAATCCATCCCGGCGAATCGCCCTCGGGCTCATGGAATTCGATGGTCGGATAACCGGCTTGGCGGATCCGCTTCATGTAAGCTATTAGTTCTGACTGCATGGATTCGACGATCTTGCTGGGCATAGAAAACTCCCGCCCCTCATAGCTGAAGGGCTTTGTCATTGGTTAAAACAGGATTTTTTGGTCGTCGATTTCGACGGCGCGGCGCAGCTGCTGGGACAGTTGTCGCAGCGGAAAAATATGCCCTTGTTTTTCGGCAAATTCGGCCTGAGCCATGACGTCCAGCAAGGTCGCAGTTGCGGCCAGAAGTCCAAAGGAAGTGAGTCCGCCCTTGTCGAGGATGGCGACAAAAGCAGCTAACGCCCGGAGTTCAATAGATTTCTCGCGCAACCATTTCTGCCAGTCGTTTATGAGGAGAAAATCAGCGGGACCTATCATTTTTTCTGCGTCTTCTAGGACGGCGAGAGCCGTGGTCAAAACGCGGTGGTCAATTTCGTTGATGCTGTACATGGATTGCCTCTTGGGGTTGGTTAGGCGGCTTTAACCGCCGGGGTCTGGGCTTCCGTCACTTTGGCGGCGAGCCAGTCGTTTTCGGATTTATCCGGGATACGGTTCTGTCCGCCGATTCTAATTACGGTCGGCATTTCTGGGCGGTGTCGGTAAAAGGTGACTTCGGAGATACCCCACCGTTCGCAAAAGTCGGCAATGGTCGAGGAGGTGGGCTTGCTGGTTTTCATTGTCGCCCCCACTAGGCGCTGTTGGCTGGTGAGGGGTATTGAAATGAAATGAGTGGGAGAATAAAACCGAATAAATCGAATAAATCGAATAAATAATTTATTCGGTTTTTGGGCAAAAAAAAGCCGCCAGAACGGCGGCTATGGTGGACGTGGGGGGTGGGGCCTAGGGCAATTTATTCCCTGTGGCCGTTTTGCGATATTGGCGAAAACCCGCCGCTAGACTGTTGGCTTTTTGCTGACAGTCGTCATTAGGGAAGAACTTAACTGCGGCGTCCAGACAAGCGTGGATCAGCTTGATCTCGGTTGCCATCAGGGATTCGATGTGCCGATATGCCTCGGCATTGCTTGATGGGCGCCCCGGTAGCCCCGCAGCTACCGGCTGCTGAGTCGATCCGTCCGGCTGAGAGAGCCACTCGGCCAAGCGCCCGCTTGGGGCCGTGCCCAGCGCGGTCACGAATCGGGCAAAATCTGCCCGATCAATCAGGGGCTGGCGAGGTCCGTGCTTCACGCCCTGCAGGGTAAGGTAGGCGGGCGGGGCAGCGGTGCCACAGGCTGTCAATTCCCCCCGGTCAATGGCCTTGCCTAGCCTTAGGACCATCTGAAAACGGTCGTTTCCATAGGTGTCTTCCGGGTATGCTAATTCCGAGATTTCAGTTGTAGTCAGTCGTTGCGAAAGCGATTTGGCCGCATTTACCGGGCCATACCGATCAAGGATGGCAGCGAGGGGATCATTGGACATTTCCTCACTCATGCCGCCACCTCTCGCGATGGATAGAGGGCGATGACGTTCTCGCCATTCGCGGCTGCCAGCTTGGCGAGGATGAAGTCCTCCACCTTCTGCATGGGCTTGCGCAGGTCGTCAACGTCCACCTGGGCGTAATGGGTGCCTGTCACATCGCCGGTAGTCATGTGGTTCAGGACTTTCTTGATGGCATACCCGCCCACCCCGCACTTGTCGGCCAAGCTGGCCCATGTCCGTCGGAGATCATGGGCGCCGACCAGAATCCCAGTCTGCTCTTGGATCAGCGCGACTTGATGGCGCGTCTCTTCCAGGCCGATGACGTATTCAGACAAGTCGTCGGCATGAGCCCGGTTGGTCGGATTGGGCTGGCGCTTGGCCCGATCCTTGGCGGCGATCAGAAGCGACTGTCGTTCTGCCAGGATGGCCTTGACGCGTCGGGTGATGGGCAGGGTGTGGTCGGTCTTGTTCTTGGTGTGGCGCACGGTTAGGGTGAGCCGGCGGAGGTCCACGTCGGCCCAGCGCAGGAAGGCGGCCTCCCGGCGGCGCAGGCCGGTCAAAATCATCAGTTCCAGGAAGTGGGCCGCCAGTTGCCCATCACCGCGCTGCTGGGTGTTGGGCAGGTCGCGGACCGCCTTCAGCCAAGGCCCGATGTCGGCATCCCCCAGCTTGCGGGTGCGGGGCGCCGTCTTCGCCCACTGCCGGGCAACGATGTTCACCTTGTCCGTGGGACAGCGACCGAACGGCAGTTCGTTGTCATCGGTGCCCCAGAACTGGGTCGCGAAGCGATGCACCTTCCTGAGTACCTGCATCGCCCGCATGGCGTTGCCTTGGCCCTGGGTGAGTTCGGCGTGTCGGGTCACGGCCATGGCGCCCGTGATCTCCCGCAGGGGCCGATCCTTCCAGATGACGAGATCCCGGTCGATGGCGACGCGATAGCCGGCCAGGGTGCGGGCCGCGATGGGCTGGATTGCGAGGCTTTTTTCGAAGGCTTGGCCCAGGGTGATGTTGGCCACGGCGTCCACCTGCCCTTGGCGGGCCTTGGCGGCGCGTTCTTCCTTAGCCACCTGGTTGGGGTCGATGCCCAGGCGCAATTGACTGGTGATCTCGTCGGCGCGGCTTCGGACGGATGCTTTGCCCTTGAGGGCGGTCATGGGTAACTCGCCCACGGCGCAGATGGACACGCGCACCGTGACCCGCGATCCCTTGGGTTTTTTGGCGACCATCAGGGTGCGGTCGCCCTGGGGGTGGCGGGTGGATGGCGGATGGACGCGGCAACAGAGGCCCTGCTGCTCGGCATCGCGGACGATATAGGGACGGATACCGCCGGGGGGGAGGGATTCCAGGCGCGGGAGGGTGAACTTGAAGGGGAGGGTGGCGACGGTATGCCGGGATGCCGGCGGCGCGTCAGTCAGGCTGTCAAGGGTGATTTTGTAGGGATCTTGGGTTATCGTATTGTCAGTCATTGTCTCGCTCCAGATCAGCGGGTGATGACGAGAAGCCGGTGGGCGGTGATGCGCCCTTCGGCTTCGCTATTTATGGGGTGGGGCTAAATGGCGAAGTTCTAGGCTCCCCCCAGGCTCCCATTTTTTGCAAAAGTCTGCATAAACCTGAAATCTGATGATAGAACTTGAAAAATGAAAAAGCAAGAGCGATCAAATGATTGGAGCGGTTTTTCTAGAATGTTCAATTGCTTGAAAACGTGGCAAAATCGTTCTCATAATGCTGATGTCACTAGTTCGAATCTAGTCGTAGCCACCAAAATCAAAGATAAATCAGCCCCTTAACTGGGGCTTTTTTTATCTCTGTGTTTGATCGGTCCCATCTTCCTTTCCCATCCTATACCCTGGCGGACTCGACAGACCTGGTTCAGGTCTCAACAAGCAATGTGAAATGGGCCTTGAGGCCCAAATCGTTCCCAAGCTTCCTCTCGTCAAAGATAGGGTTCGTAAATATCAAAATTGGCGGGAAATCAGCCTGTGAAGCACTTGGCTGTTGTCAGGGCCTCATGATAATACAGATTTAAACAGGGTTTTCCCCATTAACTGACTCTTACCTGCCGCGCGACCGCCGCGACAGGAAATCAGGGTTCCTACATTTGGAGTGGCCACCATGATTAGTACGAATCCCAGACTTGTCACCTGGTTCGTCGGTTTAGTTGGGCTGTTGGTAATGGTTGGCCAGGCACCGGCATCAGATTTCTGCGTCAATAGTGCAGTCACCTTGCAAAATGCCCTCCTTAGGGCTGCCGCTAACGGCCAGGACGACAAGATTTACCTCGTTCAGGGGGCGTATTTCGGCAATTTCGAGTATTCCAGTACTGAGGCCAAGGCGTTAATGGTGCTGGGTGGCTATACGGAGGACTGCGCCAGCCGTGCCATTGACCCGACCAATACCATCCTTGACGGCCGACAGACTGGCCGTGTGCTGGCTTTATCGGCACCGGAGGAAGTGGCGGAGTTCACAATCGAGGGCCTGACATTGCAAAATGGTAAGGCCTCTTCGGCCTCTGTCAGAAATGGTGGTGGATTATATGCGAATGCTGGTACGAAGAGCTTGGTCACTGTCAAGCATAATTGTCAGATTATTAACAATTCTGGCTCTGATGGCGGTGGTGCTTATGTGCGCGCTGGCACAGCCTCACTCAGCTTTAACAGCATTCATGATAATGAATCCAGCGGTGGTCATTTTGGTGGCGGTGGCGCTATTGTTTTTGGTAGAGCTAATCTCACCAATAACAGTATTCAGGGCAATACTTCCACCCGTTGCGGTGGAGGTATCCTGCTCTTTTCCAGCAATGCCATCCTGACAGGTAACCTAATTCAGGATAATGCTAGCCTGCTGGGCGGTGGCGTTTGTTTCTATAACCATTATTCCACCACTTGATTGAGCCACAACTTGATTAAAAATCATATTGCGAGCGAAGGCGGAGGCATAGCCCTGTATGGCTCCGAGGGTGGGGCTATTCTTCTGGAAGCCAACAAATTACAGGATAATATCGCCACTTCCCTGGGGGGCGGAATTTTTGTGAGGGCGAGCCATAATGATGCTACTTTTGTCAATAACAGCATCATGGGGAATATTGCCTGGGAAGGTGGAGGTCTATATGAAAAGGGATCCTATGCTGATACGACCCTCACTAACAATACCCTAATTGATAACGAGTCCTACTCTGGGGGCGGGCTCAGTCTGTACCTCGAAGGACCCGTGACAAAATCAACTGTATATCTATTCAACAACCTTTACTGGCATAACCAAGCGAGCGGCAAGCAGGGCGAAGACTTCTGGATCTCAAATAACTCAGCTTGGCAAGTAACCCTATTTGCCAATAACTTTAATTGGGCATCCCCGGCTGGCTTTTGGGTCAATTCGCCGGTTTATGTTGACGCAGGCAATCTGAATGCCCTGAACCCCCGGTTTGTGGACCCTGCGCATGGCGACCTGCGCCTGCTTACTAGTTCGCCCATGATCGATGCCGGCTATCTCCTGACTCCCGATCTTCCCGCATTTGACCTCGATGGAAAGCCCCGAGTGATGGGAAATGGGACCGATGTCGGCGCCTATGAGTCAGACGGTAGTGATCCGAACCCCATTCTAACCCTCATCCACGCTGGCACCGGCAGCGGTCGCGTGATCAGCGAGCCCCAAGGTCTTGACTGCGTCAGTGGTTCTGGAGACTGCACCCAGGCTTATGCGATTGATACGGTGGTGAGGCTACAAGCCACCCCGATGGATGCCGGGTCGGAATTCACGAGTTGGGGCGGCGATGCCGACTGTACCGACGGCCAAGTCACTATGGCGACAAGTATTGACTGTACCGCTACCTTCACCGCAGTGCGCCTACTGACAGTGGCTTTTGAGGGCAAGGGCAAAGGCACCGTGACCTCTCATGATGGGCTCATCCAGTGCGGTAGCGATTGCCAAGAGGACTATGCCGCTAATACAAAGGTTACCCTTACTGCAACCCCGACCGATTCTTCAACCTTTGGGGGATGGTCTGGCGCCTGCGCTGGTTCAGGAGACTGTGGGATCACGATGGACCAGGCCAAGACCGTCAATGCCTTGTTCAATCTGAAGACCTATGCCTTGAAGGTTGACGCAAGCGGCAATGGTGCGGGAAGCGTAGGGGGAGACGGCAACTATTTTTATAACACCAGGGTTAATCCCATCGCCAGTCCGGCTGATGGATCGATCCTTTTGGGTTGGGAGCCGGCTAAATGTGGCACCCCGTTCGCCCTTATGGCTGATACGTCTTGCACCGCCATGTTCAGCACCAATCCCCCGCCGAAACCGGTTGTGGTCTTGTCGGATAGTTTTGAGAGTGCCCACTTCACGGATCGCTGGATTCAGGATAGTCAGAAGGACTGGTCCATTTCCACGAAACGGGCTACTTCCGGTACCCGTTCCGCGCTGGTCCATGGCCCCGCTAGGGATACCCAACTCACCTCTATCGAAATTAACCCTCAAGGGGCCTCCGATGCCTCCATCCAGTTCGATTGGCATATCGAAAGCCGGCTGAACTCCGGTGAGTATCTGGCCTTCGACGTCTCCATCAATGGTGGTACTACCTGGACCGAGATGGCGAGGTTGAGCGGAAGCCGCGGTTTTAGTCCCACCGAGAATCGTTGGCATAACGCCCACTTCGGACTGACGGGCATGGTGGCCACGGACAAATTACGTCTGCGGTTTCGCGGTACCCTATCAGCGGCGGACGGGGATGCGAACATCGATAATGTCAGCGTCACGGTCCAGTAGAACCATGGTAGGGATCTAATCCAGCATGGTCTGCCCCAAGCCTTTGTGCGGATATAAATAATCAACTTATGAATAAAAGCCGTCTGTTACCTTCGTTGCCCCCCTGGGTCATGGTCCTGCTGGTGTTGACCAGCATGCTTCCTTTCCCCGATACCGTCCCCAATGCGGAAGCCGCCCAGAAAAGACCCCGTGTCGGCCTGGTGCTGGGGGGGGGTGGCGCCCGTGGCCTGGCTCATGTCGGGGTGCTGAAGATGCTGGAGGAGTTGCGTGTGCCAATTGACTGCGTTGCTGGCACCAGCATGGGCTCCATCATCGGGGGTCTCTACGCCTCAGGTATGACTGCCGGGGGGATGGACGAGACCTTGGGTAAGATAGATTGGCTCCAGGTGTTTACCGATGGCCCCCCGCGCGCCGATCTACCCTTCAGGACCAAGGAGGAACAGCGGGTCCTGCTGACGAATAAGGGGATCGGCATCAAGGATGGCAAGCTGCAGTTGCCCCGGGGTTTATTGCAGGGTCAAAACCTCTTGCTGCTGCTGGAGGAACTGACCCTACCCGCCGCCGATGTCCGAGATTTCGATGATCTCAAGGTACCCTACCGGGCCGTCGCCACCGACCTGGCCTCCGGTCAGGCCGTGGTGCTGGGTACGGGCGAATTATCCCGGGCCATGCGCGCCAGCATGTCCATCCCCAGCGCCCTGGTGCCGGTCGAAATGGATGGCAAATTACTGGCTGATGGCGGCATGGCAGATAACGTGCCCGTGGACGTGGCGCGCAAACTATGCAAACCCGATGTCATCATCGCGGTGGACGTGGGCGCGCCACTGGTCCCAACCGAGGACCTGACCTCGGTGCTGTCCATCACCGAGCAACTCACTGGCTTTCTGACGGTCCGCAATACCAGGGTCCAACTTGCCACCCTGGGACCCCGGGATATCCTGATCACGCCGGATCTTAAGGGTATTTCCAGTATCGATTTTGAAAAATTCGCGGATGCGGTCGCGGTGGGCTATGCCGCGGCCAAGGCCAAGTTGGCCCCGCTGGGCCGACTCTCCATGGCACCAGAGGCCTTTGAGGCCTTTTTGGCCGCCCGGCCGGACCTGCCTGAAAGGAATCATCCCGTTATCGACTTCATTCGCATCAAGAACGAGACTCGCTTGTCAGACCAGGTCATCGAACAGCAAATTGGTCTCAAGCCGGGTGACCACCTCGACCCAGAGAAGCTCAACCGTGATCTCAATGTGATCTATGGCATGGGCGACTTTCAGGTGGTCGAATATACCCTGGTCAAGGAAGACGGGAAGACCGGATTGGTGATTGAGACCAAAAAGAAATATATCGGAGACAATAACCTGAATTTTGGGCTATTTCTGGGCGCCAACCTGAAGGGCGACTCGGCATTCAACATCAGCACCGCCTACACCATGGCGCAGATCAACTCCTTGGGCGCGGAATGGCGTACCTTCCTGCAATTGGGTAACGACAGTGTCTTTCTGACCGATTTCTACCAACCCCTCGATGCCGGTCAGGCATACTTTATCGATCCCTACCTGAGTTACAAACAGTACAACCTCACCATTGGCAGCAATTCCCAGGAGTCCATTACAGGCTTTCGGGTGCGCGAGTTCCAGTTAGGCCTGGATGCTGGCCGCAATCTCGGCCATTGGGGGCGGGTGGCCATGGGCCTCTTTTACAACGGGGGGAGCAATGGTCGTCGTCTTGGCATCGAATCCCCCTATGAAGGTAAATTCAACAATAGCGGCTTTGCGTTGCGTTTCCAGGCGGATACCCTGGACAGCATCAATTTCCCGACCAAGGGTTATATGGCCAATATTCGCTATCGTGGCGCCGTGACCGCCCTCGGCGCCGATGCAGACTATCAAACCTTGCTCGTGGAAGGACACAAACCCTGGAGTTGGGGGAAATCCACCCTTATTCCCCGCCTCTATCTGGGCGGCACCCTGTCCGGCGATCCCGGTCCCGAGGACTTGTTCCTCCTAGGCGGCTTCCTCAATCTTTCTGGTTATCAACTGGGGGATATTGCCGGACAGAACGTCGCCCTCGGGGAGCTGATTTATATGTATCGGCTGGATAGTGCCTCTTCGGCCTTTTCCATACCCCTCTACGCCGGTGGTTCGCTAGAGGTGGGCGGTGTCTGGGAATCGTTGGACCATGTCGAGGCAGATTCGATCATCCCCGCAGGTAGCCTGTTCCTGGGGGCCGATACCCCCCTGGGACCCTTCTATCTGGGCGCCGGTTTTGCTAAGGACAGCCAGGCGTCCTTGTACATGATGCTGGGTAAACTCTTCTGATGGCGGACGACAGGAAGTGGGACCTTGGCAAGGGCAGGGGACTCTGAACGATTCAGGGCACTCCGGGAATTCCTACGCCGACTTGGGGGCACTAGGCAAATTCCACCAGCAGGTCCTTGGCATTGATGCTCTCGCCGTGGCGGGCGTGGATGGCATGGATAACGCCCTCCCGCTCGGCGGTGAGCATGGTCTCCATCTTCATGGCCTCGATAGAGATGAGGGGATCACCTTTGGCAACCTTCTGGCCGACGTGGATGGCCAGGGTGACGATAGTGCCGGGCATGGGAGCACCGACGTGCTTGGGGTTGCCCTTCTCGGCCTGGGGCTTGGCCTTGTTGGTAGCAAGGCCTGCTTTGGGTACGCGTACTACCCGAGACTGACCGTTCAGTTCGAAAAAGACCTTGGCCATGCCTTCACAGTCCGGACTCGCCATGCCCTGTTCGGAGATGATGAGGTTCTTGCCGCGTTCGAGTTCCACGCTGATCTCGTCGCCGCCTTGCAGACCGTAAAAGAAGGCGGGGGTGGGCAGCACGGAAACATCGCCGTAATGACTGCGATGAGCCGCGTACTCCTTGAATACCTTGGGATACATGAGATGGGAGGCCAGGTCGGTGTCATGAATCTGGCGCCCGGTGGCCGCCTGGGCCTCGGCCCGGGCGGCCTCCAGGTCTACCGCAGCTAGCCAGTCCCCGGCCCGGCCGGCGAGGGGCGGCTCGCCCTTGAGGACCTTCTGTTGCAGAGCGGGTGGGAAGCCGTCCGGTGGGTAGCCCAGTTCGCCCCGCATGAGGGAGATCACCGAGTCCGGGAAGGCGATCTCGCGGGCCGGGTCCGCGACCTCCGCGGGCGTCAGGCCGTTGGCGACCATGAAGAGGGCCAAGTCGCCGACCACCTTCGAGGTGGGGGTGACCTTGACGATATCGCCGAAAAGTTGGTTGACGTCGACATAGGCCTGAGCGACCTCGCCCCAGCGGTGATCCAGCCCCATGGCACGGGCCTGCTCGCGCAGGTTGGTGTATTGGCCACCGGGCATCTCGTGGCGATAGACATCGGCGGTGCCGGAACGGATGTCGGCCTCGAAGGGGGCATAGCAGCGGCGTACCCCCTCCCAATAGTGCGAAAGCCCCTGTAGGGCGTCCAGGTCCAAGCCTGGGTCTCGGTCGCTACCGGCCAGGGCGGCGGCGATGGAGCCCAGGTTGGGCTGGGAGGTGAGCCCGCTCAGGGCATCCAGGGCGCCATCGACGGCGTCGCAGCCGGCCTCGACGGCGGCCAGGACCGAGGCGGCGGCGATACCGCTGGTGTCATGGGTGTGGAAGTGGATCGGCAGGCCGATCTCCTGCTTGAGGGCTAGCACCAGTTCCCGAGCAGCGCTGGGCTTGCAGACGCCGGCCATGTCCTTGATGCCCAGGATGTGGGCACCGGCCTTTTCCAGTTGTTTGGCCAGATTCACGTAATACTTGAGGTTGTACTTAGGCCGAGCCGGATCGAGAAGGTCACCCGTGTAGCAGATGGCTGCCTCGCAGAGGGCGCCCGTCTCGATGACGGCGTCCATAGCCACCCGCATATTGTCCACCCAATTCAGGGAGTCGAAAACACGGAAGACGTCGATGCCCTCCTTGGCGGCCTGCTGGACGAAGTAGCGCACTACATTGTCGGCATAATTGGTGTAGCCAACGGCGTTGGAGGCGCGCAGCAGCATCTGGAGGAGGATGTTGGGTACGGCGGCGCGTAGCCTGGCGAGACGTTCCCAAGGGTCTTCCTTCAGGAAGCGCAGGGCGACGTCGAAGGTGGCGCCGCCCCAGCATTCCAGGGAGAAGAGCTCCGGCACCAGGCGGGCGTAGTGTGGGGCGATCTCGGTCAGGTCATGGGTGCGCATGCGGGTGGCGAAGAGGGACTGATGGGCATCGCGCATGGAGGTATCGGTGAGGAGGACGCGCCGTGCATCCCGCATCCAGGCGGCGAAGGCGGTCGCGCCCCTCGCCTGGAGTCGGTCCCGGGAGCCGGGGGCCGGGTCCCGGGTGAGATCGCAAGGGGGTTTAACCGGCGGGGCCATCGGCAGGGCCGGCAGGACACGGCCCTTCATCTCCGGGTTGCCATTGACCCGGATATCGCCGAGAAAACGCAGCAGGCGGTTGGCGCGGTCGCGGCGCTTGCGGAATTTGAAAAGCTCTGGGGCCTCATCGATGAAGCGGGTGGTGCATTTCCCTGACAGGAAAAGCGGGTGGTTGATGACGTTTTCCAGGAAGGGCAGGTTGGAGGCTAGCCCCCGTACGCGGAACTCGCGCAGGGCGCGGTCCATGCGCCGTGCTGCCTCATCGGGGCTATGGCCCCAGGCGGTGACCTTGACCAGGAGAGAGTCGTAATAGGGAGTGATAACGGCCCCGGAATAGGCGGTGCCGCCATCGAGGCGGATGCCAAAGCCCGCCGCGCTGCGATAGGCGTTGATGCGGCCATAATCCGGGGTAAAGCCGTTCTCCGGGTCCTCGGTGGTGATACGGCACTGGAGGGCGTGGCCATTGAGGCGCACACCCTCCTGCCTGGGCACGTTGGAGCCCTCGTCGCCAATGCGCGCCCCCTCGGTGATAGCGATCTGGGCCTTAACGATATCCACGCCGGTCACCAGCTCGGTGACGGTATGTTCGACCTGAATACGCGGATTGACCTCGATGAAGTAGAAGCTGTCGGTGTCCGCATCCACCAGGAATTCGACGGTGCCGGCATGGGTGTAATGTGCCGCCCGCGCCAACCGCAAGGCGGCCTCGCAGAGTTCGGCGCGCCGGATATCGGCCAGATAGGGCGCCGGAGCACGTTCAACGACCTTCTGATTGCGTCGTTGCACCGAACAATCGCGTTCGAAGAGGTGGACGAGCTGGCCATGGGTGTCCCCCAGGATCTGGACTTCTACATGCCGAGCCCGCCGCACCAGCTTTTCCAGATAGACCTCGTCGTTGCCGAAGGCCGCCAAGGCCTCGCGCCGCGCGATATCCAAGGCCGGGTCCAGGTCGGCCTCGGTAGCAATCACGCGCATACCACGCCCGCCACCGCCCCAACTGGCCTTGAGCATCAGGGGATAGCCAACGACGGCTGCGAGGCCCTTGGCCCCCTCCAGATCCCGGGGGAGGGCGCAGGTTGCCGGCACCACGGGCACCCCGGCCTGTTCCGCCAGCTCCCGCGCCGAGACCTTGTTGCCCAGAAGTCGCATGACTTCGGGCTCGGGCCCGATGAAGGCGATCCCCGCGGCAACGCAGGCCTCCGCGAAATTGGGATTTTCCGAGAGAAATCCATAACCGGGGTGGATGGCATCCACCTGGTTCTCCCGGGCGATACGGATAATGTCGGCGATATCCAGGTAGGCCGCGACGGGTTTCTGGCCGGCGCCCACCCGATAGGCCTCGTCGGCCTTGAAGCGGTGCAGGGCGAAGCGATCTTCGTTGGAATAAATGGCGACGGTACGAATACCCATCTCGCCGGCCGCGCGCAGGATGCGGATGGCGATTTCACTGCGATTGGCGACAAGCAAGCGGCGAATCTTTTTCATGGCACTGGGGTCCAAAGAGGGGAGTGAAGGATGTTGATGCCGAGAACATTACCTACCTGTGCCATGGAGGGCAGCCATGCTCCATGGATTCTAAAACAAGAGTGGCTGGGGAGGCATGGGATGGAACAAGAAAATCTCCCAGCGATTTCCTCGTCTATTGCTCTTTGAAGGCGTTTAACGCAAAATCATGAAGTCCGTCAACCCCTCATAAGTTCCAGCGCACCATGGCAAATCCAATTCCCTCCCCTTGGCGCAAGCCATTGCTTCATGTTGCTCTTTTCTTTGGGGGCCTTTACCTCTATGCCTTGCTGATGGAGGTTTGGGGTGGATTTAGTACCCGCTTATTGTATTTGCAGTGGCCGGAGCTGATCCTCGTTCTCTACTTCTACGGCCTGATCTATAGCCTTCTCAAACCTTCCGGTTGGCGCCCATGGCTGGCTGGTGTGCCTATTTTCCTTGTGTATCTGGTGCATGACATCTTTTATTTGGTTTACGGCAAGGTCTTCCGCTTCATTAATGTGGCGGAGGTGCCCGAACTCCTCCAGATACTACCCCCGGCTTATGCCGTGCTCCTGGTGATAGGCGTCCTCACCCCCTTTGCCCTCATTTTGGCGCGTATCAACTACCACAGGCCCTTGCGCATCCTGCTGGCACTCTTGCCTTTGGTATTGGTTGTGACCCTCATCAAGGCAACGCCGATTGCCTTCGCCACGGGGTTTAAATCCGTGGCCCACGAGATCGTCAAGTATTCCGATGGCAAGAGCGTGGAGACTAATGGCCGGCTGGCCATGTTGCTATACCGGGAGGCGGAGCGGGAAGGTACCTTGGAAATGATCGAGCCCTATTTGAACCGCCAGGGTTTTGATAAGGCCTTTGCTCATGAGGTGGAGGGCATTCGGCCTTTCTTGCAACCGCGTAATGTGCATCTGATCATCATGGAGAGTTTTCTTGATCCGCGCCTCTTCCGCGGCCTGAAGCTCTCCCGTGACCCCGTGCACCCCGACTTTGCCGCCCTTTTTGGCGACAAGCTGGGCTTGTCCATCTCGCCTGTGTTCGGCGGCGCGACCTCCCAAGCCGAGTTTGAAGTCCTGTGTGGGGTACCGGCCTTCGAACGGCTTTCCAGTGTGGAATTCAATACCTTCACCGGAGCCCAGGCCCATTGCCTTCCCGGCCTACTTGCCGAACTGGGCTATCGTGCCATCGCCAGCAATGCCTACAAACCCAATTTTTTCAACACCCAACCGGCCTATAAGGGTATGGGCTTTGCCGAGCAGCAATTCCCCGTGGAGTTCTTTACCCTGGAACCCACTTACCTCAAGTTCGGAGAACCCGGCGAGGAGGAGTATCTTTTTGACGGCGATCTTTTTCCCCAGAACCTCGATTTGGTGCGCCGGCATCTGCAAGAGCATCCCGATCAACCTCTGTTTAACTATTTGCTGACCATTTATGGCCACACGCCAAATTATTTGAATGCGGACAAGCGGCCCACCATCATCGAGTCAGAATCGAAATACCGGGACGAGCAGTTAGAACGGGTCGTCAATCAGTTTTACTATAGAACCCAGGCCATTGCCCATCATGTAAGGGAATTGATCGCCCTTGATCCCAATAGCTTGATCATCCTGGTTTCTGATCATGTACCTCCCCTACAATTTGGGCCACTTACCTATAAGGCGCTGGATTATATGGGTAATCAAGAGAACAGCTATTTCTATAATCGCCTGGCTATACTTGAGAACGGCAAGCCGGTTACCTACGAACCCATGCGCCACTTCGATCTGCCCAAGCTGGTCATTAATTATCTGACCCAGGGTCATTATTGTGAGACTGGCGATTGCGATTATCTCGTCAAGTCCAAGCCACCCCGCGACGCCTATTTCGACAAATATCTGGCCCTGATGGCGCATGCCGCTCAGTAGATGACCACTGCTGATGCGGCAGGAGGGAATCAGGATGCCCGTCTTTTTGCCGTGGCCTTGGCTTGTCTGCGTGAGAGGGATCCAAGCCGCAAAGTCGAACGGACGTGGCACGCGGCGACGGACTGGCGCGATGGCTCCCTGTCGCTCGACGGGCCCATAACCCCGGAGGATCTGGCAGAACCGGGACGTCCCGAGCGACCCGAGTTAGTGCCACCCCGGGCCCTGGAAAAGCGGTCCGCCAAGGGCACCCGTGGTGGCGGCAAGAGTCGCGCTGCCCTGATCCATGCCGTGGCCCATATCGAATTCAACGCCATCAATCTGGCCTGGGATGCCGTTTACCGTTTTCGTGGCCTGCCCCGTGCCTATTACGACGATTGGGTGCGCGTGGCGGACGAGGAGGCCCAGCATTTTGGCCTTATGCGTGACCGGCTGAGGTCCTTGGGACATGACTATGGCGATTTCCCTGCCCATGATGGCCTCTGGTCCATGGCCATGCGCACTGCGGGCGATCCCTTGGTGCGCATGGCCCTGATCCCTCGGGTGATGGAGGCGCGAGGCCTGGACGTGACCCCCGGTATGATCACTCGTTTGCGGGATGCCGGGGATAGCGAGACTGCGGACTGCCTGGAGGTCATCCTGCGTGACGAGGTCGGCCATGTGGCGGCTGGGACGCGCTGGTTCCAATTTCTCTGCGCGGAACGCGGGCTCGAACCCGAGAGCCAGTATTTCGAGTTGCTGACTCGCTATCTGGGCGGCAGGATACCCGGTCCCCTCAACCTGGCGGCCCGCCGTCGCGCTGGCTTTGCCGAGAGCGAACTGGAACGGTTACAGGCCCTCTGTCTTAAACCCGCCCCTGCAACAACCTGAATCCAGCCCGCCTGGGCCTGCCTCCCAGCCCAAGGCCCCCTATTGATGTGATGGGGTCTCGTCCCTGGTCCACGACCCAGTTGGCTGTCCCTATTCCGGAAGTATGGCCTCCCGCCGCCACCCCGCTGCTGAAACACTCAATAACTCACCCCGCTCAGGGTGCCAGTCCGCCAGAACCTGGCGAATGGCGATGCGGCCGTCGAGGCCGAAGGCGTGTTCCCCGGGTCTGTGGGTATGGCCATGGATCAGGTGCCAGGTGCCATGGCGGCGCAAGGTGGCCTTAACCGCCCCCTCATTCACGTCCATGATGGCGAGTGGCTTGCGGGCAATCGCCTGGCTACTCTTACGGCGGTAACCGGTCGCCATGGCCCGCCGCTTGACCAGCCGTTTCCTCAAAAAGAGCCACTTCACGACAGGGTTGCGGATGACGCGACGGAATTTCTGGTAGGCCAGGTCGTCGGTGCACAGGAGGTCGCCGTGCATCAGCAGAGTGGGGGTACCCAGCAGATCCACCTGGGCTGGCTCCCGTAACAGGGTGCAACCGGTCTCCTGGCAAAAGCGCTTGCCGAGCAGAAAATCCCGGTTGCCGGAAATAATGGCGCAGCGGGTGCCGCTGGCGGTCAGGTCCCGCAGGGCCTGGCGGATAGCAGGGTAGGGTGCCTCATCATCATCGTCGCCTATCCAGGCATCGAAGAGATCGCCGAGGATGTAGAGGGCCTCGGCCTTCCGCGCCCGTCGCCGCAGAAAGCCCAGGAATAGCGCAACGGTGGTCGGCTGCTCCGGTGCCAGGTGGAGGTCGGAGATAAAGAGGAATTCCGGGCTGGAGGAGGGCATGCACCTGGGCCGTTGACTGTGGATCACTTCCGCCAAGTGCCCCCCAAGAGGCCGCTTATTCTATGACCTCGGCCTTTTCGATGACGATGTCCTCGACGGGGACATCCTGGTGACCCTGGCGGCTACCAGTCTTGACAGCTTTGATCTTGTTGACTACGTCCATGCCCTCGGTCACCTTGCCGAAGACGCAATAGCCCCAGCCATCCTGGCCGGGATGGTCAAGAAAGCCATTGTCGGCGACGTTGATGAAGAACTGGGAACTGGCGGAGTGGGGATCCGAGGTGCGCGCCATGGCGATGGTGCCCGTCCGGTTCTTGAGACCATTCTTGGCCTCGTTTGGGATGGAGGCGCGGGTGCGCTTTTCGGCAAAACGACTGTCCATGCCGCCACCCTGGATCATGAACCCATTGATAACACGATGGAAAATGGTGCCGTCGTAATGCCCTTCACGGACGTACTGCTCGAAGTTGGCGGCGGTTCCAGGTGCTTTCTCGAAGTCAAGTTCAATGGCGATATCGCCGTGATTGGTGGTAAGTTTGATCATCTGAAGGGTCTCAAAGCAAGGTGTATCTAATGCCCGGGCCAGTGGCCGCGGGCTATGGTGATTGACGGCGGGATGATATCCGTCTGGCCCATGTGACGGGAAGGATACCGGCCCGCAACTGGGGTTCAGCCGCCCACGCGGCTGGCCTTTTCGATGATAACGGTCTCCTGCGGCACGTCCTGCGGGAACTTGTCCTTAGCCCCAGTGGGCATGGCACCGATGGCATCTACGACCGCCATGCCATCCGTGACCCGCCCAAAGACGGTATAGCCCCAGCCCCGGGGGGTCTTGGCGGTATGGTCAAGGAAGGCGTTGTCCTTGAGATTGATGAAGAACTGGGCGGTGGCCGAGTTGGGGTCGCTGGTGCGGGCCATGGCGAGGGTGCCGCGCTCGTTCTTGAGGCCGTTATCCGCCTCGATCACCACCGAGGCCCGGGTGTCCTTTTGCTTCATATCCTCGGAAAATCCGCCACCCTGGATCATAAAGTTCTTGATAACACGATGGAAGATGGTGCCGTTGTAGAAGCCGCTGTCCACATAAGCGAGGAAATTCTCGACTGATTTGGGGGCCTGGTCAGGGTAGAGTTCCAGGACGATGACACCCTTGTTGGTTTGGAGGCTGACCTTGGGGTTGGCCGCCAGAGCCTGGCCCGCGAGGACGAGGGACAGCAGGGAGAGGGCGATGAAAATGAATCTCCGCATCATGGAGCTCCTTAAAGTGCAGGGGATGGGGATAAAACATGGCATATTACGGGTTCGGTCCGGATCAGAAAACCCCCGCGTCTCCTGCCAGGTCCTGCAAGGCCAGCTAGACAGGGGCTGGGCGCGGTTTTCGCCTAAGGGGCCGCTTTGCTACTATCCCCCGAATTTCTAAGATTCCGGTCCCAAATCCCATGCTTCAGATCTATAACAGCCTGACCCGCCGCAAGGCCGATTTCGTCTCCCTGGAACCCGGCAAGGTCCGCCTTTATGTGTGCGGCATGACGGTCTATGACCTTTGCCACCTGGGGCACGCGCGGGTTATGGTGGTGTTCGATGTCGTCTATCGCTATTTGCGGCACCTGGGCTACGAGGTGACCTATGTGCGCAACATCACTGATATTGACGATAAAATTATTAACCGCGCCAACGAGCACGGCGAGGCCTTTGCCGACCTGACGGCGCGTTTCATCCAGGCCATGCACGAGGACGCCGAGGCACTGGGCGTCCTGCCCCCCAGTGCCGAGCCCCGTGCCACCGCCCACATCGCCGAGATCCTAGCCATGATCCAGGTATTGATCGCCAAGGGCCATGCCTACCTGGCGGACAATGGCGACGTCTATTATGCCGTCGCCAGCTTCCCAGGTTATGGCCGCCTCTCCGGCAAGGACCCGGCGGAGTTGCGCGCCGGCAGCCGGGTGGAGCCGGACGAGGCCAAGCGCGATCCCCTGGACTTCGCCCTCTGGAAGGCCGCCAAGCCCGGTGAGCCGGCCTGGGCATCGCCCTGGGGACCTGGCCGGCCCGGCTGGCATATCGAATGCTCCGCCATGTCCACCTGCAGCTTGGGCAACCACTTCGATATCCATGGCGGCGGCGCCGATCTCCAGTTCCCCCACCACGAAAATGAGATCGCCCAGTCCGAGGGTGCGACCGGCGAGCCCTTCGTCAATGTCTGGATGCACAACGGCTTTGTCCGGGTCAACGAAGAGAAGATGTCCAAGTCTCTGGGCAACTTCTTCACCGTTCGCGAGATCCTGGAGCGCTACCGGCCTGAGGAGGTGCGCTATTTCATCCTCACCAGCCATTATCGCAGCCCCCTCAATTACGATGAGGAGCATCTGGAGCAGGCCAGGGGCGCCCTGACGCGCTTCTATACGGCCCTGCGGGGCCTGCCAAGCGTGGCCCCCGCCGGGGGCGAGGCCTTTAGGGCCCGCTTTGAGGTGGCTATGGACGATGACTTTAATACCCCCGAGGTCCTGGCCGCGCTCTTTGACCTGGCGCGAGAACTCAACCGCGCTCGGAGCGAGGACCTGCCCCTGGCCCATGGCCTGGCCGGCCAACTCAGGGCCTTGGGAGCTGTTCTCGGTATCCTCCAAGATGACCCCGAGGCCTACCTGCGTGGTGGTGCTGTGGCGGGCGGCCTGAGCGATGCCGAGATCGAGAACCTCATTCGTCGCCGGGCCGAGGCCCGCCAGGCCCGCGCCTGGGCCGAGGCCGACCGCTTGCGTGATGAAATCCAGGCGGCGGGCATCCTGCTGGAGGATGGGGCCGATGGGACCAGCTGGCGGCGGGGCTGATAGCCAAGGTTAAGCGGTAGGTCCTTTCCCGCAGCAGGTCCTGAATCACCTCGGGCACTGTCACCGGTGGTGTAACCGCCGTGGAACTGGGAGAAGTCAGTTTTCTCTACCCTTACCCAAGCGCATGGAGCCTGGCCGCTTGCAAGGTGTTCTCCAGCAGGCTAGCGATCGTCATGGGCCCGACACCACCGGGTACCGGCGTTATCCAGGAGGCATGCTCGGCCACGGCCGCGAAATCCACGTCACCCACCAAGGCCCCGGCAGCGGTGCGATTGATGCCCACGTCGATGACAATGGCCCCCTCCTTGACCCAGTCCCCTTGGACGAAGTTAGGGCGGCCAACGGCGGCCACCACCAAATCGGCGGTACTGATCTTACCTGGGAGATCCCGGGTGCGACTGTGGCAGACGCTGATGGTGCATCTGGCCGCCAGTAACTCCAACGCCATGGGCCGGCCCACGATATTCGACTGTCCGATGATGATGGCATCCAGGCCCTCCAGCGGACGGCCGGTCCGCTCCAACAGCGTCATGACGCCCTTGGGAGTACAGGGGCGCAGCAGCGGCATGCGCAGGGCCAGGCGGCCAACGTTGTAAGGATGAAAGCCGTCCACGTCCTTGGTTGGCAGGATGCGTTCTAAGACCTGCTCCTCATCGATGTGGTCCGGTAAGGGCAGTTGGACCAGGATGCCGTCGATGGCCTCGCGGGCGTTCAGTGTATCGATCAGCGTTAACAGTTCCGTCTCGGGGGTTTCAGCGTCCAGGAGGTGCAACTCGGAATGGAAGCCAACCTCGGCGCAAGCCGCGCTTTTGTTGCGCACATAGACCCGGGAGGCGGGATTATCTCCCACCAGCACGACCGCCAGGCCTGGCCGGCGCCCTCCCGCCGCGAGCAGGGTATTAACCTGCTGTTTAATGCCGGCGCGTATGTCCGCCGCAATGGCCTTGCCGTCGAGAATCCGGGCGCTCATGGGTGTATTCCTGGTTTGAAACTAGTCTGGTTTAAGGGGGCAGGATCATAGTCACCTGGCCGGGCGATGCAACCGGAGTGGCCCACATTTGGCCAGGCCCACAGATTGACGCCATCAGGGTATCCGCGTATTATGCCGCCTCTTCGGTTTCCGGACCTAGTCCGAAAGCGGGGTATAGCGCAGCCTGGTAGCGCGCCTGCTTTGGGAGCAGGATGTCGGGGGTTCAAATCCCTCTACCCCGACCATCTTCCCAAGCGATATGAAAGCCCCGGTAGCTCAGGCGGATAGAGCAACGGCCTTCTAAGCCGTGGGTCGGGGGTTCGAGTCCCTCCCGGGGTGCCAAATAAGTACCCGAGTGGAGACGGATCTGGTCAGCTTGGAAGCAAGTTTACGCTGGTGGACGTAGCTCAGTTGGTAGAGCTCAGGATTGTGGCTCCTGCGGTCGTGGGTTCGATTCCCATCGTCCACCCCAATGTGCTAGCATAAATATCGATTTTGGGCCGTTAGCTCAGCTGGTAGAGCAGTGGACTCTTAATCCATTGGTCGAAGGTTCGAATCCTTCACGGCCCACCATTTTCAAAGGCTTAGGACTAACAATCCTAGGCCTTTTGCGTTTTGGGTCCTTTCCGGGTTCTTTCAGCCGTAAGATTCGCCCCCTTACCTGTCGGACGTGCGGTTCCCAGAGGCGCGCTGAGGCTTTGATGCGCTACTGGCACGGATGGCAGAGGCGCCGAGCGCTACCGTCCGAATCAAGGCTGAGTTCACAGCGTACGGAGGTGGCTGCCTTTCCATCCGGACTACGCCAAGGTGAAGCATGAGTAGCTGTTGTTCATCATCTGGCTGCGACAGCGCGCAACCGCATAAGGGCCGTTGCCCTGTCAATGGCTTGGTCTATTCAGAGGTTACGGTGAGAACTATCGCTCACCATATCCAGGAGCCGTGGTCCTGGGTGCCCTCCGCCAAGCATTACTACTTCTGCGATGCCCCCGATTGTGATGTTGCGTATTTTGGCGACGACAATTCAGTGGTCCTCAAGACTCGGTTGCGCCATCGCGTCGGTGTTAAGGAGCGGGCTGAACAGGATTTGCTGTGCTATTGCTTTGGCGTCAGTCGCGCGGACTTTGAGCGCGATCCAGCCACCAAGGAATTTGTAATCGCCCAAACTAAGATCGGTGCCTGTTCCTGTGAGACCAGCAACCCATCTGGACGATGCTGCCTGAAAGACTTTTCCACACCGTCGTAGCTAAAGCCATTCCCCCCTCACCCCACCCCGGCAACTCCTCACAACGCGTCCTATAAGCCGACGACTGACCCCCGGCGCATCCGTTAGCGGCCAAGCCCTCTGCCAGATAGCGCAAGGTAGCGGGTGTTGACCCCATCCATCTCGCGTGACTACCCGCCCCTATAGCCCTGACGGACCTGGTTCCCTGCGCTCTGCCAAGACTCAGCCGCATCCAGGCCCGCCAACAACCTGTCAAGACCAGCACTCTGCATCCTCAGCCCGCCTAAGGTTGCTGCATTGATCACAGTTACGGCGTAAGATCCCTCTAAAGATTGGCCATGAGATCGCCTTCACCCTTGGGCCGGCCTCTCCTCATGCCAAGTCAGGACAAAAAGGCTGCATCAAGCGCGTGATCATCCATTTCTAGCCTGCGCCGCCTGCACCCACCACCCCGCCCGAGGCGGATCCCGGGCCAGATCCAGGGGTCCGAAGAAGGTCATCTCAAGCGGATCGGCGATAATCCCCTGAACAACAAGCCATGGCCCTGAAGGAATCCGAGCTCTACTCCTCCCTCTGGTCCAGTTGCGACGAACTGCGCGGCGGCATGGATGCCAGCCAGTAAAAGGACTATGTCCTGGTCCTGCTGTTCATCAAGTACGTCAGCGACAAGTACGCCGGCGTGCCCTACGCCCAGATCACCATCCCCGCTGGCGCGAGCTTCAAGAACCTAGTCGCGCTCAAGGGCAAGCCGGACATCGGCGACCAGATCAATAAGCGCATCGTCGCCCCCCTGGCCAATGCCAACAAGCTGTCCGATATGCCGGACTTCAACGACGACAGCCGCTTCAAACTGGACAAGTACCTGCTCAAGCTGGGCGAGAAGCGCAGGCTCAACCCTGTCCATCAGGCCTGGGTCTACAGAGGACAGGAAGCAGGAAATTATCGCTGCCTGGTACCGTCAGCAAGTCAGAGCGGCCGCTATCCCCTTGATAGCCACCTGGGAGGCCAAACTCGGGGTGTGGGTCGGGCAGGTCCACGTCCAGCGTATGAAATCGCGTTGGGGCAGTTGCAACCCCGAGACGCACGCCATTCGCCTCAATTCAGAATTGGCGAAGAAACCCGCCGCGTGCCTGGAATACATCTTGGCTCATGAACTGGGCCATCTGCTGGAGCGCCATCACAACAATCGTTTCAAAGCCTTGTTGGACGCCCACATGCCCCAGTAGTCCCAGTACCGGGAGCTGCTGAACAGCCTGCCGCTTGCGCATGAAGGGTGGGGGTACTGAGATATTCAAGACCCCAGGGAAACCCTTTAGACAGGTTTCCCTGGGGCGGTCACGGTACTGTCACACCCTAGTCATCGCATCACAACCGTTTGGGAAGACAATAGCCCGAGTAGATTTTCCTACTGCTGAGTTGAGATTGATTATGCGCAAGACCTTTGTGGCTGCCACTGTGGTTCTGACGGCCTCTTTTTCCATGCCGACCCTGGCGCGCGATGCCATTGCCATCGTCGGGTCATCCACTGTGTTCCCCTTCTCCACCGCCGTGGCCGAGACCTTCGGTCGCGCCGGCCAGTTCAAGACCCCCAAGGTCGAGTCCACCGGGACGGGTGGGGGCATGAAGCTGTTCTGCGCCGGCGTGGGCGTGGATAATCCGGACATGACCAACGCCTCCCGTCGCATTAAGGCCTCGGAGTTTGACAACTGTCAGGTGAACGGCGTCAAGGAGATCGTCGAGGTTAAGGTCGGCTTCGACGGCATCGCCCTGGCCAATTCCAAGGCGACCCCGCAGCTCGATCTGAGCCTGAAGGACATCTTCCTGGCCCTGGCCAAGACCGTGCCGGACCCCAAGACCGGCGAGCTGGTCGCGAACCCCTACCAGACCTGGCAAGAGGTCAACCCGAGCCTACCGGACACCAAGATCGAGGTGATGGGCCCACCACCCACCTCCGGCACCCGCGACGCCCTGGTCGAACTGGCCATGGAGGGTGGCTGCAAGGCCTTCCCCAGCATCGACGCCCTCAAGAAGTCCGACGAGAAGACGCATAAGGCCGTCTGCCAGGGTATCCGCGAGGACGGCGCCTACATCGAGGCCGGCGAGAACGATAACCTCATCGTGCAGAAGCTGGTCGCCAACCCCAAGGCGCTGGGCATCTTCGGTTACAGCTATCTGGAGCAGAATGCCAACAAGATCCAAGGCTCCAAGGTCGACGGCGTGGTTCCGACCTACGACAGCATTTCATCCGGCCAGTACCCGATCTCCCGCTCGCTCTTCTTCTACGTCAAGAAGGCCCATGTCGGCACCATCCCCGGTATCCCCGAGTATGTGGCCGCCTTTACCGACGAGAAGGCGTGGGGTGATCGCGGCTACCTGGCCAAGAAGGGCCTGATCCCGCTGCCCAAGGCCGAGCGCGCCAAGGTTGCGGCTGAGGCCAAGGCCCTGACCCCCATGGCTAAGCCCGAATAGCCGATTGCGGCTGGCTAGAGACTGGTTCTCTACCCGCGCCGGCGGCCCCTGGGGGTCGCCGGCAATCGATGTTCTAACGGGACCCCATTATGCCAATCTGGATACCCCTACTCGCCCTGCTCGGGGCCCTGGCCCTGGCCTATCGGCTCGGGCGTAAACAGGCGGTGGCCGCGGTCGGCGGCCCGACCCGCATCAACAAGCTGCACTCGTTGCCCGGCTACTATGGCCTCTACACGGCCCTGTGGGCGGGCATCCCGGCCATCCTGATCCTCGCCCTCTGGTCCGGGTTTCAGGACCATGCCATAGTCTCCCTGGTCAAGGCCGAGCTGCCGGCCAGCCTGACCGAGGGGTTATCCGAGGGCCGGCTCGGGCTCCTGGTCAACGACGTCAAGAACCTGGCCACCGGCAATATCGTCAGCTCCGATCCGTCCCCGGAGATACAGGCCGCTGCCGCCCACTATGCCCACCTGCAACGAATTGCGGGGTTCGCCCTCTGGGGCCTGGTCTTCGCCCTGGCGGGGGGCGGCATGGCCCTGGCCCTTAAGCGCATCGGTCCACAGCTCCGGGCTCGCAATGGGGTGGAGGGGACCCTGATGGTGGTGCTGGTCGTCTTTTCCTCCCTGGCCATCCTGACCACCCTGGGCATCGTCCTGTCGGTGTTCTTCGAGTCCCTGCGCTTCTTTCAGCAAGTGCCCTGGACGGAGTTCTTTTTCGGCACCGAGTGGAGCCCCCAGATGGCCCTGCGCGCCGATCAGGTGGGCTCGACCGGTGCCTTCGGGGCCGTGCCTCTGTTCGCCGGGACCCTGCTCATTTCGCTCATCGCCATGCTGGTGGCGGTGCCCATCGGCCTGATGTCCGCCATCTATCTGTCCGAGTACGCCCCGCGCACCCTGCGCGCCTGGGCCAAGCCACTGCTGGAGATCCTGGCCGGTATCCCGACGGTCGTTTATGGATTTTTCGCCGCTCTGACTGTTGCCCCGGCCATCCGCGGCTGGGGCGAGGCCCTGGGCCTGACGGTGGCCTCCGAGAGTGCCCTGGCCGCCGGGCTAGTGATGGGGATCATGATCATACCCTTCGTCTCGTCCCTTTCCGACGACGTCATCAACGCCGTGCCCCAGGCTATGCGCGACGGCTCCTATGCCCTGGGCGCCACCCAGTCCGAGACGGTCAAGCGGGTGATCCTGCCCGCCGCCCTGCCGGGGATCGTCGGCGGTATCCTGCTCGCCGTCTCGCGGGCCATCGGCGAGACCATGATCGTGGTCATGGCCGCCGGTATGTCCGCCCGCCTGACGGCCAACCCCCTGGATGCCGTGACCACGGTGACGGTACAGATCGTCACCCTGCTGACCGGCGACCAGGAGTTTGATAGCCCCAAGACCCTGGCCGCCTTCGCCCTGGGTCTGACCCTGTTCGCGGTGACCCTGGTCCTCAACGTCATCGCCCTGCAGATCGTACGCAAGTACCGGGAGCAGTATGAGTAGTCCAGCCGTTCCAACCCCGGACCCGACCCGCGCCGGCACCGATCGCCGGGTCATCGATCACGTCAACGCCAGCCTCAAGCGGCGCTATGCGGCAGAGCGGCGCTTCCGGGCCCTGGGCATGGCCGCCGTGGCCCTCGGCCTATTGTTCGTGGCGGTGCTCTTCCTGGACATCATTGCCAAGGGCTACACCGCTTTTGAGCAGACCTATATCGAGCTCCCCATCGCCTTCGACCCCGAGGTCATAGACCCGGACGGCAGCCGCGACCCGCGGACCCTGGCCGATGCTGACTACCTGGCCCTGATCGACAACGCCCTCCTGGCCCGGTTTCCGGAGGTCACCGAGCGTAGCGACCAGTTCGCCCTGTCCGCCATCGTCAGCGTCGGGGCCCCTTACCAGTTACAGCGGATGGTGCTGGCCGACCCTGGACTGATCGGCACGACCCAGGAGGTCTGGCTCCTGGCCGACGATCTGGTGGATATGATGGCCAAGGGGCGGGTCGATCGCCTCCTGCCGGAGGACCATCGGCAGCTAGACGACCGCACCCTGGGTTGGCTGGATGCCCTGGCCGCCAAGGGGCAGCTCGAAAAGCGCTTCAACACCGGCTTCTTCACCAACGGCGACTCCCGGGAGCCAGAACTGGCCGGCATCGGCGGGGCCCTGGCGGGGAGCTTCTACACCCTGGCCCTGACCCTGTTGTTTTCCTTCCCCATCGGCGTGGGTGCGGCCCTCTATCTGGAGGAGTTCGCCCCGAAGAACTCCTGGACCGATCTCATCGAGGTCAATATCAACAATCTGGCGGCGGTGCCCTCCATCGTCTTCGGCTTGCTGGGGCTGGCGGTCTTTATCGGCGTGTTCGGCGTGCCGCGGTCCACCCCCTTGATCGGCGCCCTGGTCATGTCCCTGATGACCCTGCCGACCATCATCATCGCCAGCCGCGCGGCCCTGATCTCGGTGCCGCCGTCGATTCGCGAGGCGGCCTTGGGGGTCGGCGCCTCGCCGCTGCAGGCTCAGTTCCACCATGTCTTGCCCCTGGCCCTGCCGGGGATGCTCACCGGGGCCATTCTCGGTATGGCCCGCGCCCTGGGTGAGACGGCCCCCTTGCTCATGATCGGCATGATCGCCTTCATCGTGGACATTCCGCATGGCTTCACTGACCCCGCTACGGTGCTGCCGGTGCAAATCTATTTGTGGGCGGACAGCCCCGAGCTTGCCTTCGTCGAACGCACCTCGGCGGCCATCCTGGTGCTGCTGGGTTTCCTGATGCTGATGAATCTGACAGCTGTCTTGTTGCGTCGCCGCTTCGAGCGGCGCTGGTAGACGGACGCCCATGAACTTATCAACCCGTCTGTCGTCGTCCGCACCAAATTATGGCGGAGCCACCGAACCCCCGACGAGGAAACCCATGAACACACCTGCCGAGGCCCTGACGGGCAATACTGGCGCCATGTCTGCCGCCGACCTGTCCAGCCAAACCGAGCTGGGCGGGACCGTCGGCACCGTGACGGTCGAAAACCCGCGCATCCGTTGCACCCAGGTCGATGTCTTTTACGGCGACAAGCAGGCCATCAAGAAGGTGAGCCTGGACATCGGCAACAACGAGGTGATCGCCATGATCGGCCCCTCGGGGTGCGGTAAGTCCACCTTTCTGCGCTGCCTCAACCGCATGAACGATACCATCCCGTCGGCCCGGGTGACCGGCTCTATCCTGCTGGACGGGCACGAAATCCTGGATAAGGGCATCGACGTGGTGCCGTTAAGGGCCCAGGTCGGCATGGTCTTCCAGAAGCCGAATCCCTTTCCAAAGTCCATCTACGAAAACGTCGCCTACGGGCCGCGTATCCACGGTATCACCAACTCCAAGGCCGAGTTGGACGAACTGGTGGAGTCGAGTCTGATCAAGGCGGGGCTTTGGAGGGAAGTCAAGGATCGTCTCAGCGAGCCCGGGACCGGGCTGTCGGGTGGCCAGCAGCAACGCCTTTGCATCGCCCGTACCATCGCCGTCTCCCCGGAGGTCATCCTTATGGACGAGCCCTGTTCAGCCCTGGACCCCATCGCCACTGCCGTCATCGAGGAGCTGATCGACGAGCTACGCCAACACTACGCCATCGCCATTGTCACCCACTCGATGCAGCAAGCGGCCCGCGTCTCCCAGCGTACCGCCTATTTCCATCTGGGCGATCTGGTGGAGGTCGGCGAGACCAATCAGATCTTCACCCACCCCAGGCACAAGCTGACGGAAGATTACATCACTGGGCGCTTTGGCTGATCCGTATCCACACCCCACTTAGACCCGCCTAAGGAGCAACCCCATGAGTATCGAGCCCACCCAGGGCCACACCGTCAAGGCCTACGATACGGAACTCGCCCAACTGCGCGGCCTGGTCCTCGAAATGGGCGGGCGGGTGATCGAGCAGGTCCGGGACGCCGTGACCGCAACCACGGAAGGGGATCCAGAGCCGGCCCGTGCGGTCATCGAACGCGAACGCAAGATCGACTATTTAGAGCTCGACGTGGACGAGAACGTCCTCAACATCATGGCGCGGCGCCATCCCGCCGGGGTGGATCTGCGTCTGGTACTGGCCCTATCGAAGGTGGTGGGCAATCTGGAGCGTGCCGGGGACAAGGCCGAAGAGATTGCCGAGTGCGCCCTGCGTATCCACAGCCGTGATAACTGCACGGATTCAGGCATCTACCACCACGTTGCGCGGCTCGGCAAGACGGCCTCTCGCATGATGGAACGTGCCCTCGACGCCCTGCGGGGCACGGATGTGGAACTGGCCCTAGACGTCTTTGCCGACGACCGCGACCTGTTCGACGAGACCGCCGCGGCCGTACGCCATTTGATGTCCTTTGTCGTGGAGGATCCCTCTCTCCTGTCACAGGCCATCGATCTGATTTTCGCCGTCAAGGCCCTGGAGCGCATCGGTAACCACGCCGGCAACATCGCCGAACAGGTCATTTTTGTTGCCAAGGGGCGCGATGTACGTTACCAGAGCCGCGAAAACGTCATCGCAGCCCTACGCCAGCGCGAAGTTTAGGGTCACCCGGAACCTGCACTGACCTGCGCACCTGCTCCTCAGTCGCGAAGAGGTTGCTCTGAATAGCGGGCCAAAACAGACCTCCCGGTGTCGGGAACGATCAGCAGGGCGGCGGAATGGGGCCTGGAACCGCGGGAGCGGCTGACCCCAAGAGGGAAGGGTGTGGTAACACATCCCTGTGTTAAGCCAGGGCCCGCAGGCCTTGGATCTGTTAGCGCATGCCGCCCATGCCGGACATCCCGCTCATGCCGCCCATACCGGACATCCCGTTCATCCCGCTCATGCCGCCCATGCCGGACATCCCGCCCATACCGGACATCCCAGACATCCCGCCCATGCCAGACATCCCGCTCATACCCATCGGTTGCAGGATGATGCCTTGGTTGGTTACTTGATAGGTGCCGGCCATGCCGGACATGCCGGACATCCCGCTCATGCCGCCCATGCCGGACATGCCGCCCATGCCGCCCATGCCGCTCATGCCGCTCATGCCGCCCATGCCGCCCATGCCGGACATCCCGGACATGCCGCCCATGCCACCCATGCCGGACATCCCGCTCATGCCGCCCATGCCGCCCATGCCGGACATCCCGGACATGCCGCCCATGCCACCCATGCCACCCATGCCACCCATGCCAGACATGCCGTTCATGCCGGACATGCCGCCCATGCCACCCATGCCGGACATGCCGGACATGCCGTTCATGCCGGACATCCCGCCCATGCCGCCCATGCCGCTCATGCCGGACATCCCGCCCATGCCGCCCATGCCGCTCATGCCGGACATCCCGGACATGCCGCCCATACCGCCCATGCCAGACATGCCGTTCATGCCGGACATGCCGCCCATGCCACCCATGCCACCCATGCCATTCATGCCGCCCATACCGCCCATGCCGGACATGCCGGACATCCCGCTCATATTAGCCAGCGCAGTAGAGGCGGTCAGGGCCAGGCCAAGAGCGATCGCGATCTTATTCATATGCATTGGGAGAATCCTCAAATTGTGGTGTTGGTTATGGCTACAGCCGAAAAGGTACAAGCAAGGGCCAGGCCACCCCATCCGAGCCGGAGGCACTGTAGACGTTAGCCGAGCCTTAAGGCCCGGTACACACCGCCACGCCAAGATGCGGCTCCCGGATAGTATTGGCATCTTCAACTTACTGAATAATTGGTAATTAAAGAGGTGATAACTCTAGGACATCGGACTTGGCACGGGGCGCGAACGCGCCCATCGGCATCGCACGGCGGCCAGCAAAACCATCCTCGCTTGTGCTCCCTTTGCTTTTCCCTCGGTTTGGCGTATCGCTGATGGCGCTCGCACAAACATGCCAGTTTGGCAGGCGAAATCACGCCATTAGGACCACAAAGGCCAAGCCCAAAGGGATTGTTCAGGCTGACAATCTGTCAGGCTCCCCGCCAAGGCTACAGGGTAAAAGCGGAATGACGGACGGCGAATGCTGATCAGTCAAAGACTTGGAACAACCGACGGTGGTGACCGGTTGTCTGACAAACGGTACAAAGGCCGCCTCTCTGCCCATCCGGCCGCGGCGAATGGAACCGCACGCCGCAGGCGGGGCAGCGCCCAGGATACAAAGGGAGCAGGGTGTGGGATGGAATGCCCAGGATCCCCAGAGTCACCGCGCCTTGGGTACAGACATCCATGCAGACCCGACATCCGGTGCAAGCGTCAGGCTCCAATCGGTAGGCGTTGGGCTCCACCCGGATGGCGCCCTCGGGGCAGAGGCGAGCACAGGTATCGCAGCCGGTGCAAAGCCCCGCGTCGATTTCCGGCAGAAACGGAACCACCTGGCCGGCGCCGGTGGTGGCAAACCAAAGGCCCGGCGCGGTGTTGGGCATAGCGCCATTTGGAGCGGCCACCTGTTCTGCCCGGCGGACAACCTGTTCAACCACTACATCCCGGGCCCGCCGGAAGAAGGCCCGCCGATCAAGGCCGGGCTTCGGCCGGTCCGCAGCCAGCTTGCGGGCATCCAGCCAGGCATGGGCGTCCAGCGCAATTGGCAGCAGCACAGCTAAACCCCGACTATCCAGAATCTGCCGGATCACCTCAAGGTGGGCATCGATCGGGGTGGCGCCGCGGCGCGGGCAGGCAGCACAGTCACCCCGCGCCAGGACCAGCCGCGTGACGCCCGCATGGCGCAACGCTAGCAGGGCCCGCAGCCCTAAGGCGTGGAGACAAGGCATGACGCCGGGGTCGCCAATGTGCGGCAGGGCGACCTCGCAGGCAGCAAAGGCGACAGGCGCCCCCTCGATTGGGTAGGTTACTGGAGCAAAGGCACCGAGGATGGCCCCTTGTGGGCAGGCGGGCACGCAGAGACCACAGCCATCGCAACGGGCGGTGGCAATGCCTAACCGCTCGTCGTCGAGCACGAAGGCCCCGCGCGGGCAGGCGTCGACGCAAGCGCGACAACTCGCCTGCTCCAGGCGGGAGTGGACGCAACGGTCGGCCACAACCTCAGGGGCCAAAACCTCCCCGGGATCGGGCCTGAGCCCCCAGCGAGGCGGCCCCTGCACATCCATGCGGAACTACCAGACGGGTCCGGAACCTGGCACGAAGGTGCTTGGCGGTGGCACTGTGACCGACACCGCCGGACGCGGTCGGCGCCGTGCCTGGATCTCCTCTGCGGTCGGGCGTGGGGTCTGGGCCAGTTCGACAAGGATTTCGCGGAACTCATCCAGCCAGGCGGCGGTGAGTAGGGCCAGGCCCGCATAAAATCGGGTCTGGCAGCGCGCCGCCACCCGCTCGGCAAAGCGGTCGATCCACAGGAGCAGGTGGTCGTCGAGGAACTGTGCGACCTCCGCAAGTTCTGCCCCTTCCTCTTCTTCCGGCGCCAGCAGGTGAGCCGCAAACTGGAGTTGGTGGACCAGATGGTCGTCGCTGCGCAGGCGCCAGTCCTGGACTGCCAGGCCATAACGGGCATACCAGTTCCGCAACTCGAACATGGCGGCCTGCATGACCAGTCCGTCTTCGTCCAACCAGACCGATTCGCACGGCGAGGCGCGCAGACCGTGGGTTAGATAGATGTCGGCGTAGTCCGCGGCGAGCAGGTCCAGGCTTGCCGTATCCAGAG
Source organism: Chromatiaceae bacterium (assembly GCA_044228795.1). Classification (GTDB taxonomy): domain Bacteria; phylum Pseudomonadota; class Gammaproteobacteria; order Chromatiales; family Chromatiaceae; genus M0108. Next base: position 39,365 of record JBGAUE010000001.1, read on the forward strand.
CGACCGGAATGTCGGTGAGCCCGGCGCGCAGCAGGCCCAGCGCCTGGCGCGCGGGCTCACCTATCAGGCGCAACCCGAGGAACTCCTCGTAGCCATCATCCTGCCACAATGCCTGCAGACGCCTCGCGTCGAGTTCGCGGTCGTGCAGCACGGCCAGGAGACGGAGATCATCTGCCGCAGCGGCACGAAACAAGCTCAGATCTCCCTCAGGCCTCCGGCCATCCCCGCCGCCACCAGGCACGCTATCATCCATGTCAGCTCGGGCACTCACTTATTCACCTCGCTGCCCAGGGATGGCGATGTATCAGGTGAACCCGGAGCGGATCCCGTCAAGCCCTTACTATGGGCCACGAACACGATAGAGGGGTTGGTCAGCTCCGGGTTGGCGAAGTTCTTCACCGCTCGCACAGGGGTCTCGTGAGGTCCAATGGCCTTGGTGGGGTACTTGTTTTCGCGCAACTGGTCGATGGGGCCCACATCCAACACCCGCATCATGCACGCCATGACGCAGTATGGCTTGCGCCCAGCTTCGATCTCGTCCACGCAAAGGTTGCACTTACCGACGATGTTCAATTCCGGGATGAACTGCGGGGCGCCATAGGGGCAGGCGGCCTCGCAGCGGCGGCAGCCGATGCACAGGGTCGAGTCGATATCGACGATGCCATTGTCCTTGCGCTTCCAGATGGCCCCAGTCGGACAGGTGGGCAGGCAGGCGGGCTCCGCACAGTGGTTGCAGGAGGTGTTGACCTTGTAGGCATACACCTCCGGGTAAGTTCCGCCCTCGATATACTGCACGCGGCGGAAGCGCGGTCCCGGCATCAGGCCGTTCTTGTCCTTGCAGGCAATCTCGCAGGCTCGGCAACCGATACAGTCCACGTTGTTGTGGACGAAGCCGAGCTGCAGGACCGGCACTACCGGTGTATAGGTCGCCTTCTTCTTGCGCTCGACGGCGGCCTTGATCTTCTCTTTGTTTTCAGGGTTAGCCATGGTCGTATCCTCAGCGGCAACTAGGGGGCACGGGAATCGCTACGCGCTTCCCTAGAGCTCACGGCGGAAAACGTGGGACCGGGCCGTGGCCAGATCGTCCCACCCGGGGCGGTGCGCCAAATCAGTCTTGGCGATGTTGCACAGCACCGTGTTATACGCAAAGGCCCCAGCCGGGCTCGGTGCGTCCAGGGTCAACATGTCCGGGTTACCGGAGCGGTCTACCCCATTCTCGTCCAGATCGAGCCAGGCACCTTCGTGCAGGACCAGCACACCGGGCATGCAGCGCTCTGTGACATAGACGGGTACCACCACCTTGCCCCGCTCGTTCCACAACTCAACGATGTCGCCGGTCTTGACCCCCAGTTGCCTGGCGTCCGAGGCGTTCACTGTCACTTCCTGTTCATAGGTCTCGCGTAACCAGGCGCAGTTGTTGAAGATCGAGTGGGTGCGCCAGCGCGGGTGCGGGGAGATCAGATGGTACGGATACTCTTTAGTCTTCGGGCTGTTGAGAGACTCCCAGGGCTCGATCCACTTGGGGATCGAGGGGATGTGGTAGCCGTACTTGGTCTTTGTCCAGTCCGCAATATTGGCCAGCTCCGCAGTGAGGATCTCGATCTTGCCGGAGGGGGTTTCGAAGGGTACGCCCTTCTCGACCTGATCACGGAAAGCGACGTGAGGCTGGTCGAGGATGAACTTGTAGACCCCGTGGCGCTTGAAGTCCTCCCACCCCATGGCGACGCCCTGGTGGTGCATGACCTTGCCCTCCCACCATTCGCGCAGATAGGCCTCGTCCACCGCGTCCGGGTTCAGGAAGTAGCTACGATCCGCCTTGGGGTTGTAGGTCTTGCCAAAGGTGTCGCCGACCCCGCTCTTGTAGCCGATGCGATAGGCCAACTCGGTGAAGATCTGCAGGTCTGTCTTGGACTCGCCCATGGGCTCGATGACCTTCGGGCGATGGATGTAGTAGTGCCCCTTGTACCAAGGCAAGGCCGTGTCGTGCCGCTCGAAGTGGGTTGCAACCGGTAGCAGAACATCGGCCCAGAGTCCGGAGGGGGTGATGGTCGAATCCATGCACACCACCAGCTCCAGCTTCTCCATCGCCGCGATTTCTTTGTTGATGTTCGTGAGCTGGTTGAACCAGTCCGACCCCTGCCAGAAAATCCCCTTAATGTTGGGTATCACCCCCTCGAACTGGTCGTTGCGCGGCCACAGCCCCGCCTCCTCGCGGGTGACGTTCGGGTAGTTCAGCACGATGTGCGCCCAGCGGTCCGACTTGATGGATGCAAACCAGATGTTGGCGTACTCGTCATAGGGATACGCAACCGCCTCGGCGTGCCAGGCCTTGCCCACGCCCTCGGCGCAACCGCCCAGCACCCCGATGTTGCCGGTCATGGCCTGCAGGGCCGCCGCCATGCGGCTGTACTGCTCGCCGTAGGCATTGCGGCCTGGGGCCCAGGACGCCTTCAGCGCCGCCGGCTTGGTGCGGGCATACAGATCCGCGAGCTTCTTAATGTCGTCGGCGGAGACGCCGCAGATGGCTGCCGCCCACTCTGGCGTCTTCGGAATATCGTCGTATTTCCCGAGGATGTAGTCCTTAAAATTTTCGGTGCCGTTGACGCTGCGGCCCGCCCACTCGGGCATGGTGCCCTCGTCCATCCCGGAGCAGAAGCGGTTGATGAAGTCTTGATCCTGGAGGTTGCTCGTGAAGATGTAGTGGGCCATGCCAGCCATCATGGCGGCGTCAGTGTTCGGTTTGATGGGGATCCACCAGGCGTCGTAGACCGAGGCCGAGTCCGTGTACTGGGGATCAATCAGGACAAATTTACATCCGCGCTGCTTGGCCAGGCGCATGTAGTAGAAGGTGTTGCCACCGTGGAAGGTGTAGGCCGGGTTCCAGCCCCACATGACGATCAGCTTGGAGTGGGCGAAGGCGTCGTCTTCGTTACCATCCTGGATGGTCCCGAAGGTCCAGCGCGAGCTGGTGGTGGTCGCCTGGTAGGAGGGCACAGACCAGGAACTGGTGCGGCAACCGAACATACCGAGGAAGCGACCCAACAGGCCCTCGATCTGGTCCGACTTGTGCAGGACCCCGTACGAGGCTCCCGCATAGCTCTGGTCGAGTAGGGCTGTTGAGCCGTATTGCTGCTTCAGCTCGATCATCTTGGTCGAGACGTGATCCAGGGCCTCGTCCCAACTCACCCGCTTGAACTTACCCTCACCGCGTTTGCCGACCCGCATCATCGGATACAGCAGGCGTTCGGGCGAGTAGATACGCTGTCTGTAGGAGCGTCCGCGCAGGCAACCACGGAGTTGCGGCTCCTCCTCGGTGTCTTTGCCGAAGGCCCCGTCCAGTTGGTAACGGCCATCGTCGGTGGACAGACGCACGATGACGTCGCCCTTCTTGTGTGCCACCAGCATGTGCCTGGAACCGCAGTTGTGGGCGCAGCTCGTCACCACCGTTTGCAGGTCGTCATCACGGGGATAGGGCTCGTAGGCGAATGCCTCCGCGTCCCTGGTCCGCACCAGGCCACCCGCACCCAAGGCCAAAGCCCCGGCCGCGCTGGTCTTGAGGAAATCGCGCCGGGTCAGATTGAGGCGCGCCTCAAGAGGAGTCTTTTCTGTTGCATCGGTCATCGCTGTTTACCCATGAGAGCAGATTAGGGCTTAGCCTCGTAGAGCCCGGTTAGGAAGCGGGGCTGAGATTCGGTTGGGCGATCTTTGGCCCAGTCGGGTACCAGCCCGCCAGAGCCGGGCCAGGCGTGGCGCGGGTAGGGGAATGGGATCCGGTACCAGGCCCGCCCGCCATGGCAGCCGAAGCAGACGTCCGGGTTGGACGCGGCCGCCTTTTCGATGGCCTTGGGCTTGAGGAAATTGACCTGATGCCGATTGGTCCGAACGGCTACGTGGCAGGTCAGGCAGTTGAAGCTGAAGATAGAGCCGATCTCCCGCCAATCCCCGGGCGGAACGCCCATCACGTCGGCATTGTGCTTACCGTGACACATCAGGCAGATAGCCGGGTCAACATGCTTACGTTGGGTCAGGGTTGGGTCGCCAGTAGCCGAGGAGTTGGCCGTCTCGTCTCGCGGGTCATTACCCTGGTGGCAGGTGATGCACTTGAGGTCCATGACCTGCTTGGCATAATCGGTGACCAGGTGCCGCCGGTGAAAGGTCTCCTGATCGCCCTGGTAAGTATCCAGGGTCTGGTACCAGGCCAGGGCCCCGCTCGCCGTTACCCCGGCGGGGGACTTGGCCGAGACGCGCCGCGTCAGAATCTCCTGATGGCAGACCAGACAGTCCGTATCCTTGGCCGTCTCGATGGCGGGCTTGAAGTGGATGGGATCCCACTTGGCCCGATGGTAGTCGGTAGTGGGTGCTGCCGGATCGGCTGCCCACGCAGGCAACCAGATGATGTAGCAGGCAACAACGAGCAGGCCGCTCATTCTATTCATGCCACGGCTCCTAAAACCGTCGGGTCCCAAAAAATGGGGATGGTACCGGTTGATGCTGGGCCTGGTCGCCGGACGCCGCTTAGGACGCCGCGGCCGGATCCTCATCTTCACACGCACCGATCACCGGGGAAACGCACGTCCCTGTGTCGAAACAACGAGGCTCCGCCTCGAGTACCTCAGGGCGATTATTTCGCCGGTGGCGTCCAGCCGGACATGCCGGACATGCCGGACATACCGCCCATGCCACCCATCCCGGACATGCCGGACATGCCGCCCATCCCGGACATACCACCCATGCCACCCATGCCGGACATCCCAGACATGCCGCCCATACCGCCCATGCCGGACATCCCAGACATGCCGCCCATACCGCCCATGCCGGACATACCACTCATGCCGGTCGCAGGATAGAAGAAGATCTGCCCTTCAGGGGTGATCTGGAAATAGCCGGACATACCGGACATGCCGCCCATGCCGCCCATGCCGGACATGCCACCCATGCCGGACATGCCGGACATGCCGCCCATGCCGGACATGCCGCCCATGCCGGACATGCCGGACATGCCGGACATGCCGCCCATGCCGCCCATGCCGGACATCCCAGACATGCCGCCCATACCGCCCATGCCGCCCATGCCGGACATCCCCGACATGCCACCCATGCCGGACATACCACTCATGCCGGTCGCGGGATAGAAGAAGATCTGCCCCTCAGGGGTGATCTGGAAATGGCCGGACATCCCAGACATGCCACCCATGCCGGACATCCCCGACATCCCGCCCATGCCACTCATCCCCGACATCCCGCCCATGCCACTCATCCCCGACATGCCGCCCATGCCGCCCATGCCAGACATGCCACTCATACCGCCCATGCCGGACATCCCGTTCATACCGGACATGCCGCCCATACCGCCCATGCCAGACATGCCACTCATACCGCCCATACCGGACATCCCGTTCATACCGGACATGCCGCCCATGCCGCCCATGCCGCCCATGCCGGACATCCCGTTCATACCGGACATGCCGCCCATGCCGCCCATACCGGACATCCCAGACATGCCGCCCATGCCGGACATCCCCGTCATGCCGCCCATGCCACCCATGCCGGACATCCCGTTCATACCGGACATCCCGCCCATACCGGACATCCCGCTCATACCGCCCATCCCCGACATGCCGCCCATGCCAGACATGCCACTCATACCGCCCATGCCAGACATGCCACTCATGCCACTCATGCCGGTCGCGGGATAGAAGAAGATCTTCCCTTCAGGGGTAATCTGGAAATAGCCGGACATACCGGACATGCCGGACATCCCCGACATGCCACCCATGCCGGACATTCCGGACATGCCACCCATGCCGGACATGCCGGTCATAGCAACCGCCGCACCGCTTGCGGCCAGGCTCAATCCGACCACAGCGGCGACGGCGGTTTTCTTAAAACAATTCATGGTAGTTTTCATTCAGACATCCTCATTTATAGTTTAATGGTCGTTAAAAGCCTACAGGATCGCTGCATCGCTCGGTGTGCCAACCCCTGAGATCGTAGGGCCTGCGCATCCCTGGACGGTTGAAGGGTGTGTACCAATTGCCCTGGTCCTCCAAGAACCTCAGGCTGAACGGGTATGGCTGGAAGATCCCGGTCAATGCCCGCGTATACCAGCCTGGGGCCCTGATGACCTCGGTGATCCGCGGCGCCCCCTGCGGCCTCTGAGAGGGATCGACGCCCGCCATCGGATACCCGGCCTTGGCGGGACTCGATCCCACCAGCGCCAGGACGAGGACGCCCATGATTCGCATGAAGGTGTCGTGCTTGCGTCCCACTAGTTCTTTCCTCGCTCAATGTTTCAATACGGGATAGGGATCGGTTGCCGACCCGGCCCACCTTCTTTGGATCACGCAACCGGAAACGACTGCAAACGACTGCGATACCAGCAAAGCAGCATCCATGCCAGCACCCCAAAAACGCCCTGGCCCCTAGTGCCCCAGCCAAACTTCGGGGTCAACGTCGTCAGTATTCCCGGAACCTGTGGCAGCCGCTCCTGACGAATTGTCAGGGACCCGGACTCGGTCCGGACCCCGTAACCCGGCCCCATTGCCGACCAGGCGCCTACCGACCCCAGTACCCTGGCGGATTATTCCATCCACTCATGGCGTTACCGACAACTCTCTGGCAGTGATAGCGGTGCGGGCACCCTTCATCCCACCGATCTGCCATTCCGTCAGAGGGGCTCCGAGCCACTCGCTTGCAACCGGCTCAATTGAGCACCACGATCAAACCGTTGTCGCCGAGGACGGCGATCTGGTGGACCAGAGTTGAGTTGCGGCCCTTGTCGACGATGCTGACCAAATAGACCCGGTTGACCTGTCGGATCTTGCCGATCCGCCACTGCGGATCGCCGTACTCCCCAAGCCATGCAGCGGCGATGGTCTTCACATCGCTCAAGCCATCCACCGGCAGTGCGATCACCGCATCCCGCACCGGCGCGGTCGCCACGCCTGGGCATGGCGTGACCTTCACCTCGGCGCGATGATGCGGATAGAGCAGCAGCCCACCCTGGGCATCGCGTTCCACCCGCCAGCCACTTGCCTCCAACAGGGCGTCGAGGGTCTGCTCCGGCTGGGCAGTAGCCGACGTCGGCTTCTCTGGCGCGCTTGGCTGCGGCAACGGGGGATAAAGCAGGGTGGAGCCGTCTGCGCCTTGCTCCACCCGCCAGCCTAGGCCGCGCAACCGCTCCCAGTCCGGCCCGGCCTCCACCGAGCCTTCTCTGACACTGTCCTGTCCAGCCTCAACCTTAGCCGGCACGGCCGCTGCTTCCTTCGCCACTTGGGGCGGGTACAGCAGGAGTCCCTCCCCAGGTACGCGCTCGCTCTGCCAGCCCGACTGGCGCAATGCGAGATCCAGGTTCGGATCCCCAAGCTGGTATTGCGGTCCAGCAGCCCCCATCGCCGGGGCCAGGATGCCCAGACCGACCGCGAATGCCAACGTCATGCTCTTGTGCTGTCTCATCCGTCCTCCTCATTGTCATGATGGTGCGAAAGGCTCATGTCACGGCAGTTGAGCAAGCCGCGTGCCGGGGACGAGCGATTGAGCCGGAGAAACCGCCGTCGACGGCACGGGGTCAGTTGTCCGAAAGGTCTCAGGCGGTAGGGACCGGATAGCCTGGATTCAGCAATGGAGCCAATTTTAACAATGGGATAAGGCAACATATTAAGGCAGATAATATCTTGCTGTATTCTACTCAATTGTTCATGACCTGATTTCTTCAGCGGGTCGTCTGTCACCTCCGGCATTGAAGAATGGTATTGACCGCTATGTCAGGGCAGCGCAGTGTCCTTGAGCGCCGCCCGACCTAGTCTTCAGGCTGCCAAAATGTCAGGTCAAACCGCTGATACTTTGCCCACAATGGCACTGAAACCTCTGACATCCGTCTAACCAATTTTTCGAGCCCGGCGCGTCGCCCACCCTCCGACCGGTGCAGGGCGCACCAGCCGCAGCAGGACACACGATGCCCCGATTCTCGGCTGGCCTGACGCGCAAGTTCGCCCTCGGTACCGCCGCGGGGTTGCTGGCAAGTTCCCTCGTTTTTTTGATGTTGTTCGTCAGCCTCTTCCGCGGCCAATTGGAACAGCAGCGAGCGGATGCCGCCGGCCAGGTCAGCCGTCTGCTGCAGATATCCCTGGAAAACGCCATGCTGCGCCACGACCTCGACGGACTGCGCGCGATCGTCCAGGGCCTGGGGCGCCAGCCCACCGTCGCCTCGGTAGCCATCGTCAACCCTCAGGGGGAGATTCGCTTTGCCGACGATGCCGCCCGCCTCGGGCAGCACTTGCCGATCGAGCCGAACGCGGGGCCGGCGACCAGGCTGATCGAGGGTGATGACGGCAGATCCCTGCTGCGCAGCATCAACCCGGTGGCTAATCAGGCAGCCTGTCAGGAGTGTCACGGGCCGGTAGCCGACCGGCCGGTCAACGGCATCCTCTATGTGGATTACGACGCCGATTCCATTCGCAAACAGGCACAGCGGACCACACTGCTATTGATGGGTGCCGGCTCCCTGATCGTGCTGCTGAACCTCGCTGGCGGCTGGTGGTTCATGCGCCGCTACGTCCTGCGCCCCGTTGCCCAACTGGTCGATGCCAGCACACGCCTCACGGACGGAGATTTGGCCACGCGCACCCGCTTGTCTGGTCACGACGAGCTGACCGCCCTCGGCGAGACCATGAATCGCATGGCCGCGGCCCTGGAACGTAAGATGGCCGAGCTCCAGGAGCATGAGCAGTTTCTCCAACAGCTGGTGGATGCCTTTCCAGACGGGGTGCGGGTGATCGATCAGGGCTACCGGGTTCTCCTGACCAATGCCGCCTACCGCACCTTGATCGGCCCCCAGACTGCGCCGGCCCAGCCCTGCTATGTGCAGACGCATGGGCAGCAGGAGCCGTGCCCTGAGCCCCTGATTACCTGCCCGCTCCGCGAGATCACCCGGACGCGGGCGCCCCTGAGGGTCGTGCATCACTTGCAGAGGGCCGATGGGGGTGGGCTCGACGTAGAAACCTACGCGGCCCCCATGACCCTGACTCGCGACGGCGAGACACAGCACATGGTGGTGGAATCCATCCGCGACCTGGGTCACGCGGTGCGGTTCTCCCACGAACAGCGCCTGTCGGAGCTGGGGCGGCTGGCCGCCGGTGTGGCCCACGAGATCCACAACCCCCTGGGTTCCGTGCGCCTCGCCCTGCATGCCGCGGGGCACGCTGCCCGCGCCGAACCCCTGGATCTCGACACGCTGGTCGATTGTCTGAACCTGGTAGATCATGAGGTAGACACTTGTATCCAGGTCACGCATCGGCTGCTTCGTCTGAGCGTGCCGGCACCGAACCACCTGGAACTGGTAGATGTCGGCGAGGCGGTGGACGACACCCTCAAGCTACTTGCCTGGGAGACCCAGGACCGCCATGTCGCACTGCGCCAGACGGTGTCTCCGGAGCCCTTGCGGGTGCTGGCCAGCGACAGCGAACTGCGGATGGCCGTGCTCAACCTGGCCCAGAACGCCCTGCATGCCATGCCCGCTGGGGGTACCCTGACGGTGGACTGCGCCCGACAAGACGGATACGTTGCGATCAGCGTCACCGACACCGGGGTCGGCATCGCCCCGGAGGACCAGTGGCGTATCTTCCACCCCTTCTTCAGCCGCCGTGCCGATGGCGTCGACGGCACCGGTCTCGGGCTCTCCATCACCAAGGCCTTCGTTGAGAGCTACAGGGGCAGCATCGGCGTCATCAGCCAACCCAAACAGGGGAGTTGCTTTACCCTGCGGCTGCCGGACGCGGACCTGGACCCAGGCCTCGATGATGGCTTGGGTCCTGACCAGCCGATGCCCAGGGGGCACTGAACTATGGCAAAGAACATCCTATTGATCGAAGACGACCGAGTGTTGTCCGGCCTGATTGTCCAGCAATTGCGCCGCCTCGGCCACGAAGTTTTCCCCGTTAGCAGTTGGAAGAAGGCAGTCCAGTACCTCGCGGACCACGAACCCCACCTGATCGTCACCGATGTCAAGCTACCGGATGGCGACAGCCTGGACCGGTTGCCGGCCCTGACGGCGGCCCAGCCGGTGATCGTGCTGACCGCCTTCGGCTCGGTGCGCAACGCCGTCGAGGCGATGAAGGCCGGAGCCTTCGAATATCTCCTCAAACCCGTGAGCCCGGAGGAACTGACCCTGGTGGTCGGGCGTGCCTTGGCGGATGCTGACCTGCGCAGCGACCATCAGTTCTGCGCCCAGCAACTCAAGGCCCAGGAGGGCTGCGCCCGCTTCATGATCGGTGTCAGCGCCCCACTCATGCGGGTCAAGGAGACCATCGCCGCGGTGGCCGGGAGCGACATCACCGTCCTGATCCAGGGCGAGAGTGGGGCCGGCAAGGAGTTGGTGGCCCGCGCTCTGCATGAGCAGAGCGGGCGCGCCGGGCGCAACTTTGTTGCCATGGACTGTTGTACCTTGCAGGAAAACCTCTTCGAGTCGGAGCTTTTCGGCCACGAGCGCGGGGCCTTTACCGGGGCCGACAAGCAGAAGCGCGGGTTGATCGAGGGCGCCGAGAGCGGCACCCTCTTCCTCGACGAGATCGGCGAGATCGAGCCTGCGATACAGGCCAAGTTGCTACGGGTGCTGGAGACCGGTACCTTTCGGCGCCTGGGCGGCACTCGTGACCTCCAGGCCAACGTCCGCATCGTCGCGGCCACCAATCGCGACCTGGCGGCCATGGGCAAGACCGGGACCTTCCGCTCCGACCTTTACTATCGGCTCAGTGCCTTTGTGATCGATACCCCGCCGCTGCGCGAGCGGCGCGACGACATCCCCTACCTGGTCACCCATTTCGTTCAGCATCACAATTTCTCGCGGCGCATCAACAAACGGGTTTCGAACGAGACGATTCGCCGCCTGGTAGCCTACGACTGGCCCGGCAATGTGCGGGAACTGCGCAACGTCATCGAGCGGGCCATCATCCTGTCCCGCGACACCAATACCATCCGTCCTGAGCACCTCGCCTTCGGCCCTAGTGCCAGCAACGCCAAGGTCAGCATCAGCTTCGACCGGGACCCGACCATGGACGAACTCCAGGCCGAGTACCTCAAGATGCAATTGCACAAGTATTCAGGCCACCGTGCCAAGGTGGCGGAGGTACTGGGCATCAGCGAGCGCAACGTTTACCGCCTGATCCAGCGCTATGGGCTGGCAGACATTCAGGCTTGACGGCTGGCGAGCACAATGGCATCCGCCCCTGATCTCTAGCCCGACTTTGTCACTTCCATTTAGTATTGCCAAACTGATCAGGTAGCCGCTGGCGCCGCAGACCAGCCGCAATCGGGGGTTTTGAGGGTGTGGCTAATAGGCCTGGCCGGAAGGTGAGCCTGCAGGTAGGGCGGCCGGAGTCGCTGGGGTTGCGGCCGCCAGGCAGGGGGGTTCCAGGGCCAGGATATAGGCGAGGATGGCCTTGGCGGACGGCTGGTAGAGTTGGATTTGGCTCGTGTCCAGGGTGACACCGTTCAGGAACTGTAGTTCGAGGACATCGTGACCCTGACGGCCGCTTTCGGGGAAGATGCCTGAGTAGAAATAGCCCAGCCTTTCGGCGGCCGTGGTCAGGGCAGGGGCGCCAGGTTCCTCCAGGTCGATGGACAGCATGATACAGGCGATGCCCTGCTCGACCAGGAATTCCGTGAAGGCAGCCAGTTTGTAGTGGACGGCCACGCCGCCGGCGGCCTCGATGAGGGCGCGGTTCCAGGTGAGGTCGCGGTGGCATTCCAGAAAGTCGCCTCCGTCAGCTGGCACCGGTGTGGAGGCAGCGGCCTCGGTGACGCACAAACCCAGCCAATCGTAACTTTGGCGGATCATGTCCCGATGGCCTGCCGGCAGGTAAAGGGTGCGGCCGGCGCGCGGCTGCACCTGGTGATAGTTGAAGGTGGTGGTGATGCGGTCCCCGGGCCGGGCGCCCTCGACGAAGACGGCGGGGCTGGAGGCCAGGCGCAGTCCGACGGTGATCCGACCCAGGGCCTCGCTGGCTTTTTGGGTGGCGACGTGATGGGTAACCGACAGGGAGTAGAGGGCGCGGACCCCGCTCTGGGCCGCGTCGCTGTGCAGCTGGTCCGAGAGCAGGCGGAAGACGCCGCCCTTGCGGGCCTCGGGCAGGACGAAGGCGGCGCCCATCTCGCCCAGGGGATCCCCGGGGCGGTGGCGCATCATGGCGTAATGGCCGATGACGGTGCCGGCCGCGTCGATGGCGATCCAGGACAGGAGTTGGCCGGTGCGGCTTTGTTCCAGTACCCGCTCCGGGTAGTAGATGACGTCCTTGTAGCCATAGCCATAGAGGTCCCAGGCGGCGCTGGCGAGGGCCAGGGCCTCCTCGGCGGTTTGGAGGCGACGGTAGCGGATCTCGCCCTGAATCTGGAGCTGCCGCCGGTCGGGGCACAGGGTGGCGTTGCCATGGCCCGGGACCAGGGGCGCGGGCAGCCGCTTGATCATCTCGAATTCCTGCCCCTCCTTCTCGATGTAGCGCCACTTGACGCTGTCCATGGTCTTCTCGATCAGGAAGGTGCCCAGGCCCTGGGGGGTCTCATCCACAGAGCGGGGTGCCTGGTAATGGGGCAGCCGGGCGAAGTCAAAGGGCCGGCCAGCGGCCCGCGCCACCAGGCGGATGGCCTGGTCCTGGAATTCGAGTCGGAGACGGACTGGGGCAGCCACCCCCTCCGGGATGGCGTGCTTGAAGAAGTTGGTCAGACCCTCTTCCAGGGCCAGTTCAACCTCCCTGCGAATCGGATCGGCCACCCCCAGGCTGCCGCACAGGCTGGCGAAGAGGGCCTGGACGGCGCCAAGACTGGCGTCATGGCGAGGCAGCTCGATTTCGGTGGTGAAATCTTGGGTCATGGATGGATACCGCCGGCCGCGGCGAACGCCCCCCGGCGATCCCGGAGGAAAGCGGGGGGCTGGCCCTAAATCACAGGCTGTCGCCGAAATCCTGGCGGAATTTGGCGACCAGTTCCTGCTGCCAATTGGAAACAGGCTTCAGGCGGCCGAAGAAGAAACGCAGGATCTCGGGCTCCTCGGTGAACACCAGGCCGCCGACGAGGTGGCGGTTATCGTAAAGCCACTGAATGCGGTCGATGGCGTATTTCACCTGGGACAGGGTGAAGACGCGCCGGGGCAGGGCGAGGCGCAATAGCTCCATGTTGGCGAAGACCTCGGTGCCATCGGGTTCGCGCTGCTCGGAGAGGGTGCCGCGCTCCATGCCACGGATGCCACTGGCGATGTAGAGGGCCGAAGCCAGGGCGCCGGCGGGATACTCGGATTGGGGGAGATGATCAAGGAACTTGAGGGCATTGATGTGACAGCCGAGCCCACCTGCCGGGGTGATGACGGGGATGCCCCGCCGCTCCAGCTCTTCCACCATATAGGCAATAAAGATGGGCCCCTGGTTGATCATGTCCTCATCCATGGTCTCCTCAAGACCGACGGTGAGGGCCTCGATCTCGCGCACTGACATGCCGCCATAGGTGAGAAAGCCCTCGTAAAGCGGTACCAGGCCACGCATTCGCCGGTACAGTTCCTCGGAGCGCATACACATACCACCGCCACGCACACAGCCGAGCTTGCGGGCGGAGAAGTAGATGACGTCGCTGAGATCCGCAAACCGGCGGGTGATCTCGCGGATGCTCATGTCCTTGCAGGCTTCCTCGCGCTCCTTGACGAAGTAGAGGTTATCGGCCAGCAGACTGGCGTCCAGGACCAGCAGGAGGCCATGCTCGTCGCATACCTGGCGGACATCGGCGAGGTTTTGCAGGGAGAAGGGCTGGCCGCCGATCAGGTTGGTGCCGGCCTCCATGCGCACGAAGGCGATCTGAGTAGCGCCATGGTTGGCGATGACGGCTCGCAGCTTGGCGATGTCCATATTGCCCTTGAAGGGATGGACGCTGACGACCTCCAGACCCTCCTCGGCGACCAGTTCCTCGATGCTGCCGCCATTGAGGGTGATGTGGGCCTTGGTGGTGGTGAAGTGATAGTTCATGGGCACCACGGTACCCGGGGACACCAGGACCTGGGCGAGGATGTTCTCGCAGGCGCGGCCCTGGTGGGTGGGCAGAATGTAATGCATGCCGAAGAGTTCCCGCAGCTTGCTCTCCAGCCGGGTGTAGGTAGCGCTGCCGGCGTAGCTGTCATCGGCGACCATCATGGCGGCCAATTGCTGGTCACTCATGGCATTCACACCGCTATCGGTGAGCATGTCCATGAAGACCTCGACGTTCTGCAACAGGAAGGTGTTGTTGCCCGCCTCGTTCATGGCGTCCAGGCGACGCTCCACCGGGGGTAGGTGGAGTTTCTGGATGATGCGCACCTTGTGCATTTCCAGGGGAATCGCTTCATCGCCGTAAAATTTGACTGTCGTCATGCTCGCTTAGGCTCCGGGTCTCGCTGGTGGGTCTGGGGCGCGGACTGTTCCCGCACATGAGCGCGGGCCAGGCCCGCAAGATTGAGGGTGGCCATTCCAGGCCCTTAAGTTTGAATTCAGGGCCCCTGACGGGGCTGCTCCCTGCCGCCGCCCTGGGAGAGAGGCTTTAGTCGATGTTGCCTTTGCGATGCTGATCATAAAGGAAGCCCCCCAGAGCGCCCGCGCCCGCGCCAATGAGGGCGCCTTGACCCGCGTTACCGCTGAGGGAGCCGATGGCGGCGCCGCTGACCGCGCCAAAGGCGGCGCCACTGCCGGTGCGACTGGTGGTGGTTGTCCCGCAGCCGGCGAGGATGAGGGTGGTGGACGCCAGCAGTATCAGGCTGGCCCCGCGCAGGGTCCGAAATTGGGTGGTCATGATGTTAAGCTCCGATGGATAAAGGTGGCCATTGTGAAGGCTGGCGAGGCGTGGATTCAAGGGGATTGGCAGGGCCGGGTCGTCACGCCTTCAAATCCTGTGCGGATAATAAGCAAGCCCCGCCATTTCCGCCACTTGTGGGACCGCCACTCCAGGTAGCGGTTCCCCCTTGCGGTTCCCCTTTGCCTTGCGGCGGGCCGCCATCCTGGCTAGCATGATGGTCATAATCCCTGCCGGGTCACTCCAATCCCTCTCATGAAACCGAAGAACTTGCGAGCGGCGCTCCCGGGATCGGGGGCAGCGGCCATCACTTAATTTGGAGTTCGACATGGGTCATGTCCTTGCCGGTTTTAGCACCCCCGCTCGGGGCCTGCTGATCGCGGCGGCCATTGCCATTCTCACCCTCGCCATCCGGTTGGCCGCCCCCCTTCTCGCGCCCGTGCTGCTGGCCATCTTTATTGCCATCATTCTCACCCCGCCGATACGTTGGATGGGCCGCTACCGGGTACCCATGTGGATCCCCCTGCCCATCATTCTCTTCTTGCTCATGGACTTGGGCAGCATTCTGTTGCTGATTACCACCGGCGCCCTTGAGGGTTTGCGTGATAGCCTCCCCAGCTATCAGGAGCGCTTCCTGCTCCTGAGCGCCGAGATGGGCGCCTGGCTGGAGGAGATAGGTATCCATGGCTCCACCGCGGCCCTGCCCGATATTTTCAATTCCGCCCAGGCCATGCAAGGGGTGCGCTTCCTGCTATCCAATGTCGGCAGCCTGGCTGCCACCGGCGTCCTGGTCCTGATGGCGGTGGTCTTCCTCTTGTTGGAGATCGCCTCCCTGCCGGCGAAGCTGAAGTTGGCCTTACGCATGACGCCCCTGGGAGAGGCCCGCCTGCGGGGGCTGCTGTCAGCCATCAACCGCTACATGCGCTGCCGGCCATGGAGAGCGAAGCGAAGGCCGGTAGTCCCCGGAAGGCGTCGGCGCGAGCGTGCCGCCGGAGGGGCGTAGGGGCCACCGGTCCCAAAGCCGTGGAGGCGGTATGCAGAGCGCATCCGACACGCCGTCGAGCCATTCGTCGTAGGGTCATGGCAGAGTCCGACCGTCCCCACAGGGGACACGTCGTGACGGAGCCCTGACCCGGAGCGGGGCGGCCGGGGCCTCATGGTTGTCGCCGAGCGCAAGGCGAAAGGGGGACTGGGATGTCCCGTTTCGCATCCTGAGCACGGCGACACTCCGAATCATCAAGTGACTCACTAGCCTGGCTACTGCCGCCCTCATCGGTGTCTGGCTCTGGCTGCTGGGTCTGGATTTCATCGTAGTTTGGGTCGTGTTGGCCTTCCTGCTCAATTTCGTGCCCTTCGTCGGCTCCATCTTCATGGCCATCCCGACCCTGCTCTTCGCCCTGGTGAACAGCGATCTTGGCACCGTCTTCTGGGTCGCCATCGCCTATCTGGCCGTCAATTTCCTCATCGGGAACATCCTCGAACCGCGCATCATGGGCCGCGGCCTGGGGGTTTCTACCTTCGTGGTCATTCTATCCCTGCTCTTTTGGGGCTGGGTATTAGGTACCATTGGCGTTTTTCTCTCCGTGCCCCTTACCATGGCACTCATGACGGCCCTGGACGCCAGTCCCCACACCCGACCTATCGCCATGCTCATGGGCCTACCGCTCCAGCCCGGTCCGCAGGACCCCACCTCCTAGACCCTAACCGCTTGCACCGCGGAGTCTCGCCATGAAACTAGCCATTCGTTCCGCCAAGAAGTTGGGGTTCTATCTGGTGATCGCCGGCCTAGGTTTCCTGGCCGGGGTCCAACTCCTCTATGTCCTGTGGGCGCTGAACGGACCTCCCATGCACCCCTGGCATGAGATCGAGTTGAGCGAGGAGTTCACCGCTGATAAGGCGGAGCAAGTCCGGACCTTTGCCGATTATCAGGCCTTGGAGGCGCGCCTGTTTGCCCAGATGGACGAACAGATCTATGCGGAGACGGCCCAGGGTCCCGAGGAGGCTCTGGTCCGCTATAGCTCCGGCAGTGCCGCCGACCCGCGCGCGCTGGAACCCAACTGGAACCAGAGTTATGAAATCATCCCCCCCAACCCCCGGGGCGCCGTCCTGTTGTTGCATGGCATGTCGGATGGCCCCTACAGCCTCCATACCCTGGGCGAGGCGCTGGGCCAGGCCGGCTATCGGGTGCTGGGCCTCCGGCTTCCGGGTCATGGCGCCATCCCCGCCGGACTGCTGAGCCTGACCTGGGAGGACATGGCGGCGGCGGTGCGCCTGGGCATGAGACATCTTGCCGGGGAGATGCCCGCCAAGCCCATCCACATCATCGGCTACTCCACGGGCGCCGCCCTGGCCCTGGACTATAGCCTCGATACCCGTACCGATGGCCGTTACCAGGAACCCGCCAGTCTGGTGCTGATCTCCCCAGCCGTCGGTCTCGCCGGCGTAGCCAGTCTGACCCCCTGGCTGGTACAACTGGGCCACCTGCCGGGCCTGGAACGGCTGGCCTGGACCGCGATCATGCCCGAGTTCGATCCCTTCCGGTACAACTCCTTTACCGCCAACGCCAGCCTTCAGGTGCATCGCATGACGCAGGGGGTAACGGGACGGCTGCGGCGACTTGCGAACTCAGGGCCCATCGCCGATTTTCCCCCGACCCTGGTCCTGCTCTCGGCGGTGGATGCCACGGTATCCGCAGGGGCCGTGGCGGATGGCCTGCTCAAGCATCTGGCCCCGGAACAACACGAACTCGTGCTTTACGACATCAACCGCTTTGCCCTCAATGCCCCCCTGCTCGTTACCGATGCGGGGGCCTTGACCACCCGCCTGCTCGCGGATACCACCCTGCCTTTTGCCATCACCTTCATCCGCAATGCAACCCCCGAGAGCCGTGAGACCCTGGCCGAATACAAACCGCCCTTCACCGCCGACTTCACGGCCAGCGAGCCCCTCGCCGCCGCTTGGCCCGATGACGTCATTGCCTTGTCGCATGTCGCCTTACCCTTTTCCCCGGAAGACCCCCTCTATGGCCGCTATCCCCCCGCCGACCCCTATCAGGTCTTTCTCGGTCAGTTGGCCATCCGGGGAGAAAACGGTGTCCTCAAACTCCCCGGCAACTGGCTGTTGCGCCAAAGGCACAACCCCTTCTATGAGTATCAGGAGGGGCGGGTGCTGGACTGGTTGGCCAGGGCCTCGGGGCCAGCGGCGGAAGCGACCCCCGCCGCGCCTTGAAGCGCGGCGGATCGGTCACCGGAACATGGGCCTGAATGGGAAGGCCCTTATGCCAGGATCCCACCCAGGCGGTTGCAGGATCGGTGGTGCCAGCTAGGCCGCACACCGCCAGTCTGGGTTGTTGAGGGGGCTTTGCCACGCCAGCCAGTGGCGGGCATCCTCGTTGGCGGCCTCCAGCAGGCTTAGATATTGGGCCAGGTCAGATCGCCAGGTTTCGGTCCAGGGTTCCAGCCAGAAGGCAGGGTCCAGATACCAGGGCCAGTCGGGGCGGGGCTCCGGTTGGGCCGGGTTGGCGGGTGGTTGCGTCTCCAGGTCGGCGGGGACCACGGGGAGGGCGTCGGCCAGAAGACAGTCGTACTCTAGGGTGCCGTCATCCCCCCAGGTGGCCTTGGACCCGATGATGTGCGCCAGCCGGCGCATACCGTGGTTTTCCGCCAGCACCTCGAACCAGAAGCGGTCGATGCCCTTGCCCCGGGCGGCCATGATCAGGCGAGCGAGGAGGGCAAAGCCCACCCCCATACCCTGAGCCTGGTCCACGGTGACCATGGAAAGCTCGGCGATCGTACCTCCCGGTTGCAGACGCTGGCAGCGAGCGAAGCCCAGGGGTTCCAGTTCCCGGCCCCGGGCATCGACCCGGACCGCCACGAAGGCCAGATGGTCATGCCCATCCACCTTGAGCAACCGTTCCAGATCACCCTGGGTCAGGGTCGGTTTTTCGATGAAGAAGCGCAGACGCCGGGAGCGCGGCGAGAGCGCCGCGAAGCAGCGCAGCAGCAATTCGCGGTCATCCGAGCTTGAGGCCCGAATCAAATAGTTCGAGCCATCAGCCAGTTGCATTGTACTGGCGATCGGGCGATCAGGGTTAGATCGGTCGACCATGGTAAACCTCCTACCGGCAAGGTAGGCCCAGCCGGGGCGGGATCACCGCCGAGGCGCGGGCCTTTTTGTGCAATGCAGCAATAATGACGCCCTCGACGGTGATATTCAAGTCGCAACATGTATCATCTTTGCATCTTGCCGGCCGCGAAATGGCGGATGGTGGCAAGGGGCTGGTCTTTCTATAGCGTTTCGGCCGCGGCCGCCTGGCCACCCCGCCGCAGCGTCCCGAAGCGCAGATAAAGGGCGGGGACCACGACCATGTTCAAGGCGGTCGATGACAGCAGTCCCCAGAGGATGACGATCGCCATGGGCGTCTGGATCTCGCTGCCGGGCTCGCCCCCCGCCAGCGCTAGGGGGACCAGGGCCAGGCCGGCGGCCAGGGCGGTCATGAGGATCGGCGCCAGGCGCTCCATGGCCCCGCGATGGACCGCCTCCCGGAAATCGACCAGGCCCTCCACCTCGATCAAATGGCGGATATGGGCGATCAACATGACACCATTACGGGCGGCGATGCCGAACAAGGTGATGAATCCCACCAGGGAGGCCACCGAGACAACCCCGCCCGCGGCGAAGACCCCCGCCACGCCGCCGATGAGGGCCAGCGGTAGGTTGAGCATCACCAGAGCCGCGTCGCGACCGGATTTGAAGGCGACGTAGAGCAGCAGGAAAATCCCGACCACCACCCCCGCGCCCAGGATCAGGAGGGTGCGGGTCGCCTGCTTCGCGCTCTCGAACTGGCCGCCATACTCGACCCGATAGCCGCTGGGCAGGGGCACGGCCGTCGCGACGGCCGCCCGGATGTCGTCCACCACCGCATGCAGATCCCGTCCCGCCGCGTTGGCGGAGACCACGATTTTGCGCTGGACATTTTCGCGGCTGATGGTATTGGGCCCCCGGTCGCGGCGCACCTCCGCCAGGGCATGCAGGGGCAAGCGCGCCCCGCCGGGGGTGGTCACCAGGGTTTCACCTATGCGCTGGAGGTCCTCCCGAGCCTCGTCCCCGTAGCGTAGGATCAAGTCGAAATGGGTCTGCCCCTCCAGCACCTTGGACAGGACCCGCCCCTGGAAGGCCGTCTCGATGGTCTTGGCCACATCCCGTACCCGCAGGCCGTGGCGGGCGATGGCCTCGCGGCGCATGGCGATGGTGACAAAGGGGATGTCCGCCTGCTGCTCGACCGTGAGGTCCACAACCCCGGGGATCTCGGCCATTCGGGACTCGATGCCCTTGGCGAGGCGTCGCAGTTCATAGAGATCATCGCCGAAGACCTTCACCGCGATACTGGCACGGGTGCCCGAGAGCATGTGATCCACCCGGTGGGAGATGGGCTGGCCGATGGTGATGGACATGCCGGGAACCCCCCCTAACCGTGCGCGCAGTTCCTCCAGGATGGCCGCCATCCCGCGGCCGTCACTGTCCAGGGTCACCTCGATCTCGGAGCCGTTGACCTCCATGCTGTGCTCGGCGAGATCGGATCGGCCCGTCCGCCGGGCCGTGGCGACGACCTCCGGCTGTTCCAGCAGGGCCTCCTCGATCAGCGACGCCAGGGCGTCGGATTGCTCCAGCGATGTCCCCGGCGGGGCGTTGGCGAGGATGGTGAGACTGCCCTCGTTGAAAGGGGGCAGAAAGGTCTGGCCCGCCTGACTGAGGGCGATCAGGGCCAAGGCCACCAGGGCCAGGGCGGTAGCGGCCACCCGTCGCCAATGGGACAGGGTGTGCCCCAGTAAGGGGGCATAGCCGCGTTTGAGCCAGCCCACCAGCCGGGGCTCCTGTCGCGCCCGCACCGCGCGCGCGCGGGGCAAGAGGTAGGAGCAGAGTACCGGCGTCAGGGTGATGGCGACGAGCAGGGAGGCCGCGAGGGCCACCACATAGGCCAGGGCCAGGGGTTGCAGTAACCGGCCCTCGACCCCGGTGAGAAAGAGGATGGGGAGAAACACCAGGATAATGATCAGGGTCGCGAAGACGATCGAGGACTGGATCTCGTGGGTGGCATAGAATACCACCCGCAAGGCTCCCCGCCGGTTCGCGCTGGAGCGCGCCGCATCCTCCCGCAGGCGCCGGGAGATGTTTTCCACGTCGATGATGGCATCGTCCACCAGGGCGCCCACCGCGATCGCCATACCGCCCAGGGTCATGGTGTTGATGCTGGCCCCCAGGGCATCCAGGACCAGCACGGCGGCCAGCAGGGACAGAGGGATGGCCACCACCGTGATGGCCGTGGCCGACAGGCTCCCCAAAAAGGCGAAGACGATGATCACCACCATGAGGGCACCATCGCGCAGAGCCGTCTCCACGTTGGCCACCGCGGACTTGATGAAGTCGGCTTGGCGGAAGAGGCGGGTTTCGATCAGCATCCCCGCCGGCAGACCGGCCTGGAGTTCCGTCAGTACCCCGTCCAGGCGCGCGGTAAGCGCCAGGGTGTTGGCGTCGGGCTGCTTTTGGATGGCGAGCACCACCGCCGGGAGGCCATTGGCGGCGGCGGTACCGCGGGAGATGGCGGGGCCGATGCGCACCGTCGCGAGGTCGGCGATGCGGATCGGCACGCCATCGCGCGTATCAACGAGGGTCGCCGCGATATCGTCCGGGCTTTGCACCCGTCCCAGGCCCTGGATCAGAGACTCCTGGCCGTTCTCGACCAGAAATCCGGCGGAGGTATTTTCGTTGGTCTCGCTCAGGGCGGCACTCACCTGGTCGAGGCCGATGCGGTAGCCGGCCAGCTTCTCGGGATCGACCAGCACCTGGTACTGGCGGGTCTCGCCACCGGTGATGACTACCTGGGCCACGCCGGGAATGGCCAGCAGTTGCCGGCGCAGATGCCAGTCGGCAACCTGCTTGAGGGTCATGAGGTCCGGGGTATGGGATCCTGGTACGGCGCGCAGGGCGATGAACATCACCTCTCCCATGATGGAGGTGACCGGGGCCAGTACTGGCGTCGGCATCTCCGGGGGCAGGGCGGCGCGGGCGATTTGGAGCTTTTCCGCCACCACCTGACGGGCCCGGAGGATGTCGGTCCCCCAGTCGAATTCCGCCCAGACGAGGGCCGTACCGATACCTGACGAGGAGCGGATGCGCCGGACCCCAGAGGCGCCGTTGAGGGCCGCCTCGATGGGCAGGGTAACCAGGGTCTCCATCTCGGTGGGGGCGAGCCCCGGCGCCTCGGCGAGCACCGTCACCGTTGGCGCCGTGAGATCCGGAAACACATCCACTGGCATGACCAGGGCGCGGTGGATACCGTAACCCAGCAGGAGCAGGGCGGCGGCAACCACGAAGAGGCGGTCCCGCAGGGACCAGCGGATGAGGCCGGCGATCATGGGCGTGGCTCCTCAGTGGGCGTGACCGTGACCGGCAACGGCGGGGGTGCCGGCGGCCAGATGCACCCGGTAGGCACCGCGACTCACCACCCGGTCCCCGGCGGTCAGGCCCTCCAAAATGGCCACGGAGTCCCCCTCGCGCAGCCCGGTGCGCACCAGTCGCCGCTCGAAGTGCTCGCCACCGGTTTGCACATAAACGACTTCGCCCCCGGAATCGTTGACCAAGGCCCCAACCGGGATGGCGAGGGCCTCCGCTTCCTCCCCGGTGAAGACGCGGGCATTGACCGCCTGACCGACCCGCAGCCGGGGATCAGGGCGGGGAAATTCGAAGATCACCGGTACGGTGCGGCTCTGGGGATCGACCAGGGTACCGAGGGCAACCAGGCGCCCCCCCTGGTCTGCGGAGACCTCAAAAATCCGGTCGAAGCCCGGTACCCGGAACCAGGCCCCTTGGGGCTGACGAATGGCGCCGATATCCGCCTCAGCGACGCGCGCCTCGAGCCAGAGGCGCTCTAGGTTGACGAAATGGAAGAGGGGCGCGCCCTCCTCGACGAAGCTTCCGGGGGCGACCTGGACCTGAGCGACTAGGCCCCTGATCGGGGCCCGCATCGGCACACCCGCCATATCGCCCACCGGGGTGCGCTTGACCTGGGCCAAGCGCTTGCTGGCAGCCTCGAGTTCGGCCTCAGCCACCTCCTCGGCGCTGTGGGCCTGAAGTACCTCACGATTGGGGACGGATCTCTGTTCCCACAGGGCATCCAGCCGCTCGCGCTCCTGGCGGGCCAGGTTGCGGACCGAAGTGGCGCGGGTGACCCCCAATTCCAGGCCGGCCACGTCGCTATCCCCGCCTAGCTGGGGCACCAGATAGGCCAGGATCTGGCCCTCCTCCACAGGCATGCCGATGTAGGGGAAGCCCTCGGGTGCGGGTCGCAGGTGGCCATCGATGGGGCTGGTGACCTGGGCATCGCCATCGGCGCTGGGTCGCAGCAGGCCCGTGGCGGGCACGGAGCCACGGAGCAGGCGGGGCGCGACGACAGCGGTGGCGAAGTCCGAGCGCCACTGTTGTTCCTTGGACAGGACCACGCCGCCTTCCTTGTGACCGCTGTCGCCCGCTGCGTGCTTGGCGGCCAAGTGATCGGGGTGGACGGGCAGATCCCCCAGGTCATGGGTGTCCAGGAGGTCGGGGGCTGCAAGGGCGATGCGCAGGTGCCGCTCGCCGACCCTGGCGGGCGTCACCGCGACTCGAAACAGGCCGGGACGGGCCGGGGCCGGGCTGACAAAGGTCTCGTCTGGGGCCTCGCCACCGGCCAGGGTGACCCGGACTTCGCCCGCGGTGAGGGGCGTGAAGTCCGCGAGACGGGTCAGGTGGACCAGAAACTCGGCGGTTTCCCCCGCCACCAGGGGCGGAAACTCGACGAAGAGTTCGGTCAGGCGGCTAAAGTGGGTCAGCGCCTGAGGTTCCAGATGCTCCTCTTGGTCATGGTCGGTCCCGTGGGGGTGCACGCCCCCCAGGAAACCGATGATCCTATCCTGCCAATAGTGCCACCAATCCTCCTGGTGGCCTTCCTGGTGTTGGGTTGCGGTGATTTCGGCCCGCAGAGGGGTAAAGCTCAGGGCCAGTAAGGCCCCGCAGAGGATGAAGGACCCCGGGGTCGGGGTGAATTTTGCAGGCATGGCCCTGATGCTCCCGTGTCAGACGGACTCTCGCCACCACGGCTGACCGAAGCGGCGTTAGTTGCGGGTCACGAGGCGTGTCGGGCGGTCGCGGGTAGGGACGCCGTGTGGCTGCACCAGAGGCCCTGGTGACCCCGGTCCCCATAAATTCAGACTACCATACCCAGGAAACCATTAGGAATCTGATCTCCAGGTTTCCCCGACAAAAAACCCCGAGCGAATCCGGTTAAGGATGGGGGCTCGGGGTGGCGAGGTCGCAATAGGGGGTAGAGGGTCGTCCCTGACCTTAGGGTTTTCCTGGAATTTGCCTTGTGGTTGCCGACTAGGCCGCGGCCGCTCCCTCGATTTGTAAGTCCTGGGTGGCGGTCGTGAGACCGGGTTCCTTAGCGGCAACGAAGAAGCTCCAGATATAGAGGATCAGGCCAATAAGGAAGACCAGGCCGGTCAGTTCGCGTAGCCAGTAGAAGATGGCGATCTTGTCCTGGACGAGCATGAACTGCAGCGGCGTGTCGCTGAAGCGTTGCAGATAGACCTGCAGGATGCCGGCGGCGGTGAGGAACAGGGTGATGAAGACCATGGAGACCGTCATCAGCCAGAAGGACCACATTTCCAATACCTGGGCGCGCTGGCTGTTGGCCTCGCGGCCACTCAGGATCGGCATGGCGTAGGAGATCATGGCCAAGACGATCATCACATAGGCCCCATAGAAGGCCATGTGGCCGTGGGCGGCGGTGATCTGGGTGCCATGGGTGTAGTAGTTCACCGGCGACAGGGTGTGCAGGAAGCCCCAGACGCCCGCACCCAGGAAGGCCATGACGGCGGTCCCCAGCGCCCAGAGCATGGCCGCCTTGTTGGGGTGGTTGCGGCGCCGACGGTTGACCATGTTGAAGGCGAAGACCGTCATCATGAAGAAGGGAATGGGCTCCATGGCGGAAAAGATAGAGCCCCACCACTGCCAGTATTCGGGGGTGCCGATCCAGTAATAGTGGTGGCCGGTGCCGATGATGCCGGTGATGAGGGTCATGGCGATGATGACATAGAGCCACTTCTCCACCACCTCGCGGTCCACACCCGTGGTTTTGATGAGCACGAAGGCCAGGATGGAGCCCAGGATGAGTTCCCAAACGCCCTCGACCCACAAATGCACGACCCACCACCAGAAGAACTTGTCCAGCACCAGATTGATGGGGTTGTAGAAGGCAAAGAGGAAGAAGACCGCCAGACCGGTAAGCCCGATCAGGAGCACCAGGTTGACCACCGTCTTGCGGCCCTTGAGGATGGTCAGGCCGATGTTGAACAGAAAGGCGAGGGCGACGATGACGATGCCGACCTTGGTGATGGTGGGCTGTTCCAGAAACTCCCGGCCCATGGTGGGCAGGATATCGTTTCCGGTCAGCTTGGCCAGACCGGCATAGGGCACCAGGAGGTAGCCCGCTACTGTGAGGGCGGCGGCGATCAGAAAGACCCAGAACATGAGGACGGCCAGCCAGGGGAGCGCCAATTCCCGTTCCGCCTCCTCAGGCACCAAGTAATAGGCCGCGCCCATGAAGCCCATGAGCAGCCACACGATCAGGGCGTTGGTGTGGACCATGCGCGCCACGTTGAAGGGAATCTCGGGAAACAGAAAGTCCCCGACGACATACTGCAGGCCCATGATGAGCCCGAAGAGGATCTGGGCGGCGAACAGCGCGATGGCAGCCATGAAGTACAGCTTGGCCACGCCTTGGGATTGATATTTCATCATTCAAACTCCTGGGAAGGGTATCCAATCAGCCCTGCTTATTGGGCGGCCAGCCGGAGGTGTTGATCTCCGAGGCATACTTCAGAAACTGGGCGATGGCCTCCAGATCGGCCGGAGGAAAGTTGAACTGCGGCATACTGCGGCGGCCAGGAATACCCTCAGCCGGACGGCTCTGGATGAAGGCCTTGATGGCATCGGTGTTGTTGCCGAATCGCACATAGACATTGCCCAATTCCGGGGCAAAATAGGCGCCTTCCCCCAGCAGGGAATGGCAGCCAATGCAGTTATTGTTCTCCCAAAGCGCCTTGCCATGGGCGATCTGGCGCCCGAGTTCCGTGCTGGGATTGAGCAACTCGCGCCGGTCCCGATCCGGTAGCGCCATGGTGGTATCGAAGGATAAGGCCAGGAAAAGCAGGAAAAAAAACACGGAGCCACCATAGAAGATGTTCCGTGCCATCGTTTTGGTAAAGGTTTGTGCCATGTTGAGTGGTCCTCTGGAAGCAGTTGCGGCCGGGGACCATTTGAGAAGAAGGCTCCCGCTGCATCCTTGACCAAGGTCAAACCCGCCCAGCGTTTAACCGATCTCCCGCCCTTCGCCCGCCTCCTCGTGGGTACGGCCATCGCGAATCTGATAGATCCGACGGAAGGTGGGAATGATCTTTTCATCGTGGGTGACCACGATGATGGCAGTCTGGTAGTGCTGGGCCATGCGGTTGAGAATGCGGATCACGCTCAGGGCGCGCTCGCTGTCCAGGGGTGCCGTGGGTTCGTCGGCTAGGATCACCGGGGGGCGATTGGCCAGGGCGCGGGCAATGGCGACGCGCTGTTGTTCACCGCCGGAGAGATGGGCGGGCATGGCCTGGGAGCGGTGGCTCACGTCCAAGGCCGCCAGCAGTTCCCACGCCTGGTCCCGGGCCTTGCCGTTGGGCTGGCCGGCCAGCATGAGGGGCAGTGCGACGTTGTCGGTGACGTCTAGGAAGGGGATCAGGTAGGGGGCCTGGAAGATGAAGCCGATCTTGTCGCGGCGCAGGGCGCGGAGGTCCTTCAGGCGCCAGCCTTCGTCGTAGATGACCTCCGTGCCCAGGGTCATGCGCCCGCGGGTGGGTTCGATGACCGCCCCCAGGCACTTGAGCAGGGTGCTCTTGCCCGAGCCGGAGGGCCCGATCAGCCCGATCACCTCGCCGGGCGCCACCGCCAAATCCACCCCCTTGAGGGCGTCCACCGCCATTTCGCCGGAGCCGAAGCGCTTGCGCAGGCCCTCGATGCGGATGCCGTGGGTGCCATTCATCAAGGCATCAGCCACCGATGGCCTCCGCCGGGTCCACCCGGAGCGCGGCGCGGATGGCGATGAGGCTCGCCAGCACGCAAATGATCATGACGATCCCGAAACCGCGCGCGGCGTCCCCGGGCAGCAACAGGACGTATTTGGGGAAGATGGGTGCCCAGAGGCTGGCGGCGATCTTGCCCACCATGAAGCCGATGGCGCCCAGTCCGAGCGCCTGCCACAGGATCATGGCGGCGATGGTGCGATTGCGGGTGCCGATGAGCTTGAGGACCGCGATCTCGCGGATCTTCCCCAGGGTGAGGGTGTAGATGATGAAGGCGACGATGGCGGCGCTCACCACCGAGAGGATGACCAGGAACATGAAGATCTGGCGCGCCGAGGTGGCGATGAGCTTGGCCTGGAGGATCTCGTTCATCTCGGCACGGGTATGGACCGTGAGCCGCTTCCAGCGGCGGATTTCCGCGGCCAGCGCGTCGGGGTCCGTATCTGGGGCCAGGCGCACCAGGATGGCGTTAACCGAGGGGTTCACCGTCTGAGCGGCGAGGACCGCCTCCAGGACGCCGGGCTGACCGGGCCGGTTGAGGGCGGGATTGGCCTCGGTGCGTTGGCGCTGGTGGACGATGGCGTCGTTGTCCTTGAGAAACTGGGCCTCTTGAGCGTCCTTGAGGGGGATAAAGATCATGGGGTCGCCACCCGAGGAGACGGCGCGGCGGGTAAGCCCTACCACGCGAAAGAGGTTGCGGCGGATGCGGACCTGCTCACCCAGCCGGAAGCCGGTAGCCAGATCCGCCACCGCCTCGTAATGCCCCTGGGTGAGATGGCGACCGGCGACCAGGAAGCGGGGCTGACCCGGCTCCCCCGGGCCGCCCGGGACCACGCCCACCACCATGGCCCGGCGTTCCCGGTCCCCCTCGCCGACCTGCATGGTGAGATAAGTGACGTTGGCGGCCCGAACCACGCCGGGCAGGGTGAGGATGCCGCGATACAGATCATCCTGGAGGCTGGAGGACTCCGCATAGGGCCCCAGGGTATCGCGTTGCACCACCCAGAGGTCCGCCCCGCTGTTGTCCAGCAGGACCTCAGCGTCATCCACCATGCCTCGGTAAATGCCCGCCATGGAGAGGGTGACGCCGATGAGCAGGCCCAGGCCCAGGCCGGTGAAGGCAAACTTGCCCCAGGCGTGGAGGATGTCCCGTCCGGCGAGACTGATCATTGGGGCGCTCCCGGGGCGCCGGAGTTGGCTGGGCGGTCGGGAGGGGGGACGCCGGGGATGGACGCCACCACCTGGACGCGGCTATTCGGGCCAAGGGGCGAGCGGCTGTGAGCCACGATCGAGTCCCCGACGCTCAGGCCCGATCGGATCTGGACCCGGCCGTCCTGATCGGCCACCCCCCGCTCCACGGGGACGAAGCGGGGGGCATGGTCCTCCAGTCGCCAGACGCCGAGCTGGCCGTCACGACGGTGCAGGGCAGCGTTGGGCACCCAGACCGTGGGTGGCAGGGGCGCCAGCAGCACGGTCACCTCGGCGAGTTCGCCCAGGCGGGGCAGGGGGTCTGGCAAGGGCGTGAAGACGATCTTGGCCAGCAGTTCCTCGGTCACGGCATCGGCCCTGGGCTCCACCCGGCCGACCTCGCCGGCATGGATCACCAGAGGCTGGGACCTGAGACGGATCCGGGCCGGCAGCCCGGCGGCCAGTTGACCAGCTCCCAGTTGATCAAAACGGGCATTGACCCAGAGTTGTCCGGGATCGATAACCTCCACCACCGACTGGCCTGCCACCAGGGTGCTGCCCGGCTCCGCGTCCCGGGAGACCACCAGGGCATCCACCGGGGCCAGCAGGCGCAGGTTGGCCCGCTGGCGCACCAGGGCCTCGTGTTCGGCGCGCACCCGATTGAGCTCCTGCTCGGCGGATTCCAGGTTGGCTTGAGCGGCCTGGAGCCCGGCCTTCGCGACCTGGGATTCCTGGCGCTTGGCCTCCACCGAGTCCTCGCTGGCGGTCTTGGCGAGCAGCAACTGTTCGTAGCGCTTGACCTGGGCGGTGGCGAATTCCCGCCGGGCCCGGGCGTCGTCGGTCTGGGCCCGGGCGGCCTCGATCCCAGCCTCGGCGCGGCGCTGGGCCGCCTCTTGGGCGGCGACCCGGTCGTCCAGATCCACTGGGTCCATCTCGCCCAGCAACTGGCCCGCCTTGACCCGATTGCCCACCTGCACCTCCACCCGACTTACCCGGCCCGCGAAGGTGGGGCCGATGCGATAGGTGTAGCGGGCCTCCACCGTGCCGACCCCAAAGAGGCTGGGGGTGATGGCATCCGCCGTGACCGTCGCCAGGGTCACTGGCACCAGGGCCAGGGGGCCCGTGGTTAGGGCCAGCCAGAGGAAGGCAGCCCCCAGGGGGACGAGAAAGCCGAGCAGGGGAAGGGCGCGGCGGGTTAAGGGTGGGAGGCGCATGAGTTACTCAGGTAGGTTGGTAGGGGTTATAGAATTCGGCCTAGCCGCCCGCGGTCAGCCGGGCATAAAGCAGGGGCAGGCGGGCGGGTAGCTCGGCGGGGTGGCGGATGACCACATAGCCCCCGCTGCCGAAGAGGTGGGGGAGATAGTCGTTGCCTTCGGGATCGATGGTCACGCAAAAGGGCTCCAGGCCCTGGCGCCGGGCCTCGCCAACGGCGTGGCGGGTGTCCTCGATGCCCCAGCGTCCCTCGTAGCGGTCGAGGTCGTTGGGCTTGCCGTCGGACAGGATCAGCAGCAGGCGGCGGCTGGTACCCTCCCGCGCCAGGCGCTGGGCGGCATGGCGGATGCCGGCACCGAGTCGGGTGTAATAGCCAGGCTTGATGGCCTGGATGCGGCCACGAATCACGGCCCCATAGTTCTCTTCAAAGGTTTTGATCTGGTGGACCCGCACCGGGTCACGGCGGCGGGAGCTGAAGCCGAGCATGGCGAACCGGTCCCCGGTAGCCGCCAGGCTTTCGCCGAAGAGGAAGAGGCTGTCGCGGATGGCGTCGATGACCCGGCCGCGATCGTCGACCCAGGTATCGGTGGAGAGGGACAGGTCCGCGAGCAGCAGGCAGGCCAAGTCGCGGGCGCCACTGCGCATATCGGCATAGAGGCGGTTGGGGTCGCCCTGGGCGCCGGCGTGGCGATCGGTGGCGAAGCGCAGGTAGGCGTCCAGGTCGATGGCCTGACCATCCGGGAGGCCGCGCCGCCAGACGCGGGCCGGCGCCAGGGCCTGGAATTGATCGCGTAGGCGACGGGCGGTGCGGCGCAGATGCTCCGGAAGGGGGCAGGGCGGGGCCTCGGCGGCCAGCATCTCCTGGATGCGGCAATGGTCCGGCAGCAGGCGCCGCTGCTTCCAGTCCCATTCGGGCAGGCGCTCCCCATCGGCGAGGACCAGGTCGTCCTCGCTGGCGGCGGGGAGGTCCAGATCGAAGCGCAGGCGCGCCCCACCGGCCTTGCGGTCGCGGGCAACGGCGATGCGGTCCATGTCCTCGGCGGCGCTCTTGGCGCGCTCCAGGTCGTCCTCCTCATCGGTGGCACGGTCCACCCGGACGTATTCGCCCCAGGTGAGGATGTTCTCCATGCGGATGCCGATGAAGCCGGCGTCTTTGCGGGGCATCTCGGCACGCTCGGCCTGACGGCGGCGCCGTCCCAGGTCGGCGCTGGGATTATCCGGGGCCCGCTCCTGCTCGTCGCCATTCGGATTCGCCGTCGCGCTGCCCAGTGGCAACGGCGGGTCCGGATGCAGCCAGAGAGGCACGGGCAGGGGGGGGTGGCGGCCGCGGGGCAGGCGCGTGACGCTGCCCGGCCTGGTCAGGGCCTGGCGGATGAGCACCTCGGCCTCGGCCTCTGGGGGTGGCAGGCGGGCGGGATCAGGGCGTTCGGCGAGATGGGCGGCGACCAGTCGGCGATATCGGTCGTACAGGCCAGGGAAGCGGGTCAAGGTCGTCCGGGTCAGGTGCTGGTTACCGGTCAGCCAATCGTCGTCCGGTTGGGCCTCGCCCGTGGCCAGGGCTGCGAGCCAGAGATAGAGATCCCGGTTGAGCCCTGGCTCCGGAAATCGGTCAATGAGGGTCGGCAGGAGGAGGGCACGATCATCTCGCCAGGCCAGGGCCATCCGGTCGCCGACCCCGGCGATGCGGGCCAGCAGGCCACGCCGGGCGCCGTGTCGGTGCTCATCGGCGGCCTTGACCTCCAGGCCGGCGTCGCCTCCCAAGGCGCGAAAGTAGATGCCGATTAGCCCGGCCATGTCCTCCAGCCGCACCGTGGCCTCAGGGAACCGGCCTTCGCTGGCCCGGGTGATGAGGCGATGCCAAAGGGCGCCGACCTGCTCTTCCATCAGCCCTGACCGCCCAGGCTGGCCTGGATGACCTCCCGCAAGGCGGCGATGGTCTCAGCATCGTCGGTGAGGGGTTCCACCAGGGCGGCATGGCAGGCATCAAGGACGGGCATGCCGCTACGGATCAGGGTGGCGGCATAAACCAGGAGACGGGTGGAGGCGCCTTCGTCCAGGTCGTGATCTTTGAGGGTGCGCAGGGCACAGGCCAGGACCACCAGTCGCTTCGCCAGGGCGGGGTCGATGGCCGTCTCCCGGGTCAGGATGGCAATCTCTAGTTCGGGATGGGGGAAGCCCAGACTCAGGGCGACAAAGCGTTGCCGGGTGCTGGGTTTCATGCCCTTGAGCAGATTCTGGTAGCCGGGGTTGTAGGAGACCACCAGCATGAAACCGGATGGTGCCTCCAGGGTCTCGCCGGTGCGCTCGAGGATGAGGATGCGGCGGTCATCGGTCAGGGGGTGCAGGACCACGGTGGTGTCCTTGCGCGCCTCCACCACCTCGTCTAGATAGCAGATGGCCCCTTCCCGCACGGCTCGGGTCAGAGGGCCATCGGACCAGAAGGTCCCGGAGTCACCGATCAGGTGGCGCCCCACCAGGTCCGCCGCGGTCAGGTCGTCATGGCAGGCGACGGTATAGAGGGGCCGGCCCAGGCGCTCGGCCATGTAGCGCACCAGGCGGGTCTTGCCGCAGCCGGTGGGGCCCTTGATCATGATCGGCAGGCGGTTGTGGTAGGCGTGTTCGAAGAGGGCCACTTCCCGGCCCTGGGGCTGGTAGTGGATGCCGGCATCCGGGGCGACGGGATTGGCGAAAGTGGGGCCGAGCGCGGTAGCAGGGGACATCTAGGCTTCCTTGCCGAACAGCCCTCGGCAATTTGGGGTCAGGTTCTGGATGCGATTCATCACATCATGCCTTGTCGGTCAGAGTCAGAGGCCCGCTAGCGGCTCCAAATTGAGGGGGGGCCGGTCAGCCGGGTGGCGGGCCGGCCCCCTGCGTAGGGACGAGATCCCCCCCGCCGAACGCGGATCAGTTGCAGCCCATGGCCGCCTTCATCTCCTTCATCCGCCCGGCCTGCACCCCAGTAGCGAGACCCTTGGCCTTGGCCGTGTCGCCCGCCTTGATGGCGGGGATTATCTCCCCTTCACGGGTCCCCTTGAAGGCCTCCCAGGTCGGCTTAAAGGCAGCGGCCTTCGCGGCGTCGGGTCCAGTGGCCATCGCGGACAGGTTCGCATCCAGAGCGGCACTCGCGGACTTGATCTGTTCCACGTAGCCGTTTTGCTTGGTGGCATCCGATTCGTCGAGTAGGGTGACCAGGGCCGCGCGGGCTGCCCCCAGGTTGGTGCAGACGTCCGCGGGTGTAGCGGCCTGGGCCGGACCAGTGGCAAGGATCAGGGCTCCAGCCAGGATGGGCATGTAGCGCATAATGAGCATCTCCTAGGGCTAATGACTTGGTATTTTGGGTTTACCCGCGGTAATCCGGGATCATCCCGGCCCGCAAGTCAGCCGATAGTCTAATGCCTAAGGTGAGGACTCCTTAACCTGGGTCAAGTCGCGGCCAATCGGGTCAGGAGGTAAGGGTGAACGCCAGGGTAATAAGTCCGCCAATCAGGGCTAGCCAGATGAGGATGACCCAACGCCAGGGGCCCCGGAGGCCATGCAGTCCCATGAAGAAGTCGCCCACCAGTTGCCCCTTGATAAGGGCGATAACGAGCACCAGCAGGGCAAACGAGAGCCCGCCCAGGCCCAGTTCACCCACGGTGAAGGTGATGAGGGTGAGGGCGATGAGAATCAAATAGACCCAGGTGCAGGGCCGCAGGAAGGTAGTGGTGCTGTTCATGGCGTCTATCCTCACCGCATCACATAAACCAGGGGAAAGAGGATGAGCCAGACCAGGTCCACCATGTGCCAGTAGGAGGCTCCAGTCTCCACGCCGGTGTGTTCCTGGGCGTCATAGTCGCCCTTGCGGGCCTTGAGGGCGACCGCCAGCAGGATCACCAGGCCCAGGATGACGTGCATGAAGTGGAAAAAGGTCAGGGACAGGTAAAACATGTAAAAGCGATTGGTGGAGAGGGTGATGCCCAGGCCAAAGTGATGTGCGTACTCCAAGCCCTTCACCCCCAGGAAGACCAGGCCCATGAGGATGGCCAACCCGAGCCAGCGCGCGCAACGCCCTCCCTCGCCGACCCGGATGGCGGCCAGGGCCCGCACCACGAAGTAGCTGCTGGTGATCAGCGCCAGGGTGTTGGTTAGGGCAGCGCCCCGATCCAGGGTGGCCTGGTAGCTGTTGAACAACTCCGGGTTGCTCATGCGCGTGAAGGCATAGGCGGCAAAGAAGATGGCGAAGACCGTTAACTCGGCCAGGATGAAGATCCAGATCGCCAGGTCGCCGGGAGGGTATCGCTTTTCCGCCGTCGCGCTGACTGCCGTGCTCATCGGGGATTGCCATAGGATGAACTCTAAAACAGTAGGTTATGTCAACCTTCCGCCGCCGGCCTTGATGGATGTCAAATGGGTTCTGGCCTGGAAGGCTCCCGATCTGGGAGTTCTGGCCAAACCCGCATTAAAGGGGTCGGCGCCCTCGTGCCGGGTGTCGGGACAGTGCCGTCGCAGACCCGGGCAGCGTCGCGAAATCGCCCTAGCTTGACTTGAGTCAAGGGCGGAGGTAGTTAGAAGTCTTTAGTTTAGGCCTCATACCAATAAGGTCCAGCCCCCGTCGATGGTCTGGCGCTGGTTGGGATTAATCCTTCGCATTGAGGAATCAGGGCAATGCCGTCAGGCTTGAATATCTTCCTGGGCTGGACAGCCGGAATGGCTGGCTTTCTGGCAATCCTCTCCGGGGTCAGTCTGGCGGCCCTGGCGGCGGTCCCGCCAGTCCTTGACTCGCCCCCAGTCCCCGCGGGAGTACCCGTTAGGGTCCCGGCCGCGGTGTCCACGGAAAGGGCCATCGCCCTGCGTCACTTCCTGACCCAGGATTGCGGGTCCTGTCATGGGCTTACCCTGGGCGGGGGCCTTGGCCCGCCCTTGGGGCGCGAGCAGGTCGCCAACAAGCCCGTGCCTTATCTGGCCTATACCATCCTCCACGGCCGGCCAGGGACCGCCATGCCCCCCTGGGCCCAGTTCCTTACCGAGGAAGAGGGTGAATGGCTGGCGCGCGAACTCCGGGGAGAGAACCCATGAATCCCACCCTCTACCTGACCCTGGCGCTGTTCCTGATGGGTCCCTCGGTTCTGGTAGCCGCAACCAGCGGCACGGCCAACGCCCAAACCGAGCCTCCCATCCCCGCCCCGGCCCTCGCCCCCAAGGAGGCACAGTCCGAGGCCCCGACCGCCGCCCCCTGTCCGCAACCGCGCGGTACGGGTGATCTGGGTATCGTCGTGGAGCGGGGCTCGGGTTCCCTGGTGCTGATCGAGACCAGCGGCAACCAGGCCCTGGGCCGGATCGAGGGCCTGGGGGACCTCTCCCACGCCTCGGCGGTCTTCTCCCGGGACGGGCGTTATGCCTTTGTCTTTGGCCGCGATGGCGGCCTCTCCAAGGTGGATCTGTTGGCGGGCAAGGTGGTTCGGCGGGTGATGCAGGCGGGCAATTCCATTGGCGGTGCCATTTCCCAGAACGGTAAGTTGGTGGCGGTGGCCAATTATGAGCCTGGCGGGGTGCGGATCTTCGACGCGGAGACCCTGGACCAGGTGGCCGACATCCCGGCCCTGTACGAAGAGGGCAAACCGGCTTCCAAGGTAATCGGACTGGTGGACGCCCCGGGTAACCGTTTCGTCTTTAGCCTTTGGGATGGCGGGGAGATCTGGGTCGCCGACCTGTCGAACCCGGCCAAGCCCGACGTGACCCGGTATCGCGGCATCGGTCGCCAGCCCTATGACGCCCTCATCACCCCCGACGGACGTTACTATCTCGCGGGCCTCTTTGGCGAGGATGGCCTGGCCCTGCTGGATCTCTGGCACCCGGAGCAGGGCGTGCGGCGCGTCCTGCCAGGCTATGGGCGGGGCGAGGAGCCCCTGCCGGTGTTCAAGATGCCCCACCTGGAGGGTTGGGCCGTGGCGGGTCGGCGCGTCTTCGTCCCCGCCATCGGCCGTCACGAGGTACTTGTCATCGACATGGACACCTGGGCCGAGGTGGGCCGTATCCCGGTGGCGGGGCAGCCGGTCTTCGTCATGTCTCGACCGGACGGGCGCCAGATCTGGGTGAATTTTGCCCTGCCGGATAATGAGCACGTCCAGGTGATCGATTCCGAGAACTTAACGGTGATTCAGGAACTCAAGCCCGGCAAGGCGGTGTTGCACCTGGAGTTCGAACCCCGGGGCGAGGAGGTCTGGATCTCGGTGCGGGACGAAGATCGCGTGGTTGTCTATGACACCCAGACCTTCGCGCGCCTGACCAGTATCCCGGCCATTAAACCCAGCGGCATCTTTCTCACCGACCGCGCCTTCCGCATCGGGCTATGAAGAGTTCCCCGCTTCTGGAGCGTCTCGATGCCCTCGACCAGCGCCTGCTGGATGATTTCCAGTCCGGCATCCCCCTGACGCCCCGGCCCTTCGCCCTGATGGCGGAGCAACTGGGCATGGCGGAAACCGAGGTCATAGCCCGCCTGCAACGCCTGACCGAGATGGGCGTCGTCAGCCGCGTAGGCCCTGTCTTCCGGCCGCGGCAGGTGGGTACCAGCACTTTGGCGGCTATGGCCGTCCCTCCGGAGCGCCTCGCCGAGGTGGCGACCCTGGTCAACAGCTTTCCCGAGGTCAACCACAACTACGAGCGGGAGCACGACTTCAATCTTTGGTTCGTCCTCACCGCACCGGATCAGACCCGCCTGGAGCGGGTCCTGGACGAAATCGGGTGTCGCGCTGGCCTACCGGTTCTGGATCTGCCCATGTTGGCCGAATATCACATCGATCTGGGGTTCCCACTGCAATGGACATGAATGATCCAGCCGGATATCGCCCTGGCCAGCCGGGTGATGCGGCCCTGATCCGGGCCATCCAAGGGGGTTTGCCGCTGGTAGAAAGGCCATTTGCCGCCATCGCCGCCGAACTGGGCCTGGAGGAGGGGGTTGTGATCGCCCGGATCCAGGCATTGATGGCCGCGGGCGCCATCAAACGCCTGGGGGTGGTGGTCCGTCATCAGGAGCTGGGTTACGGGGCCAATGCCATGGTGGTTTGGGACCTGCCTGACACGCGGGTCGATGCCCTGGGTCGTTGTATCGGCCAATTGCCCTATGTCACCCTCTGCTACCGCCGGCCGCGGTGCCTCCCGACCTGGCCCTATAACCTCTTTACCATGATCCATGGCCGTGATCGCGCGGCAGTGCTGGCGCAGGTCGAGGCCATCAAATGGGAATTCGACCTCAGGACTATCCCCAGCGCCGTCCTGTTCAGCGGCCAGCGCTTCAAGCAGCGGGGCGCCTACTACCAACCCACGGCCATTACGGACTCCAGGCCAGCCACTGACACCACCGGAGTGACTGGCACGACCGGAGCGGTTGGGTTGAAACCCTCGCGGGTGCGCAATAAGGGAGCGCGGCCCCTGTCACTGCCCGGTTTAGCCCCGAACCCGGCATGGGGGCTGGCCTTGAGTCCCGCTCTGGGCCCACCTCTGGTTCCCTTGCAAGTCCGGGCCAGGGAGGCCTCGGCATGAGTTCCGCATCCGGGCGAGGTGCCGCCGCGCCCCTGATCCTGGGAAAACTGGAACGGACCTTTATCAATTGCTATCAGGGCGGCTTTCCTCTCATCGAACGCCCCTTCGCGGCTGTCTCCCAGGACTTGGGGACCGACGAAGCGCAACTGATCCTCATGATCCAGGGGTTGCTGGAGAGCGGCCTGCTCACCCGCTTTGGTCCACTTTTTGACGCGGAGCGCCTGGGGGGATGCTTCACTCTGGCGGCCATGGCGGTACCCGAGGCGGATTTCGAGCGGGTGGCGGCGCAACTTGCCGCCCTGCCCGAGGTCGCCCACAACTACCGCCGCGATCACACCCTCAACATGTGGTTCGTGCTCGCCACCCCCAGCGAGCCGTCGCTCCGACGGGCCCTGAATCATCTCCAGGACCTGACGGGCCTGGAGGTACTGGATTTTCCCAAGCTGGCCGAGTATCACCTGGGCTTTTGGCTGCAGCTTGAGGAGGATGGTGGCCTGGGCATGCGCCGCTGGGTGCGGAGCCCGACCGCCAGTCCCACCCCCCTGGACGAATTGGATCATGCCCTGGTGACCGCCACCCAAGGCGGCCTGCCCCTGGTAGCCGAGCCCTATGCCGAGATCGCCAGCCGCCTTGGCCAACCCACCGCGGCGGTCCTGGAACGTCTGGCGGGGATGTTGGCGCAAGGGGCCATTCGCCGCATCGGGGCCGTACCCAATCATTATCAGTTGGGGCTGCGGGGCAATGGCATGACGGTGTGGGATATCGAGGACGAGGCCGTGGACCGCCTGGGGGCCGAGATCGGCGCCCTGGAGGGTGTGAGTCACTGTTACCGCCGTCCCCGCTGGCCACCCCTCTGGCCTTATAACCTCTTCGCCATGCTGCACGGGCGGGATCGCGCCGAGGTTCTCGCCGCCGCCACCCGCATCCAGGCCCGCGTAGCCGACTCGTGTCGGGGCCATGAAGTCCTGTTCAGCGCCGCAGTGCTGAAAAAGACTGGGTTACGCTTCAAACCTTAGGAAACCGTTTGATGTTCCGACTGAGCCGCTATCTTCACCTCCTCGCCAACCCGGAGCGCCTGGCCAGGGCTGCGGCTGCGCCCCCGGTCACGCCCAGCGGACCCGTGGTGATCTGGAATCTGATCCGGCGCTGCAACCTCACCTGCGCTCACTGCTACTCCACCTCGGCGGATAAGGACTTTGCCGGGGAGCTGACCACGGCGGAGGTCAAGGCCGTGATGGCGGACCTGCGGGCCTATGGGGTGCCCGTGCTCATCCTTTCCGGGGGCGAGCCCCTGATGCGTCCGGACATCTTCGAGTTGGCCCACCACGCCAAGGATCTGGGTTTCTATCTGGCCCTATCCACCAACGGCACCCTCATCGACCGGGACCAGGTAGCGCCCATCGCTGCGGTGGGCTTTGACTACCTGGGCATCAGCCTGGATGGCTTGGCCGAAACGCACGATCGCTTTCGTCGTCGCCAGGGCGCCTTTCAGGCCTCCCTGCAGGGGTTGCGTCTCTGTCATGAGGCTGGTCTCAAGGTTGGCATGCGCTTCACCCTCTGTCAGGACAATGCCCAGGATCTGCCGGCCTTGCTGGATCTCATGGGCGAGGAGGGGATCGATAAGTTCTACCTGTCCCACCTGAACTATGCGGGGCGCGGCAACAAACACCGGGAACGGGATGCCTATGCCGGCATGACCCGCGCGGCCATGGATCTCCTCATCGAGACCGGTTGGTCCCGCCTCCAGCGTGGCCAGGCCGTCGAGTTAGTGACGGGTAACAATGACGCGGATGGCGTCTATCTGCTCCACTGGGCGCAGCGGCACTTCCCGGAACGGCTGGAGGACCTGCGCCGGGTTCTGTTCAACTGGGGTGGTAATGCCTCAGGGCTACATATCGCCAACATCGACAACCTGGGCCAGGTCCATCCCGACAGCTTTTGGTGGAACTATCCCCTGGGCAATGTCCGTGACCGGCCCTTCTCCGCCATCTGGGAGGACCGCTCCGATCCCCTTATGGCGGGACTCAAACAGCGGCCACGGCCGGTCATGGGGCGCTGCGGCACCTGCGCTCATCTGGCCATTTGCAACGGCAACACCCGCACCCGTGCCTTCCAAATGACGGGGGATCTCTGGGCGGAGGACCCCGGCTGCTATCTCACGGATGCCGAGATTAGTCCTGATAGCCGCCAATATCCCAGGCCCTTTGCCCTTTCTTAGCCAGGCACCTGCTTCATGAAAAATATCCTATTGGCCAATACCACCCCCCTCGAATCAAGGCGGGGCATAGGCCAGCGCGTCGCCTATGGCGTGGCCCTGGTGTCTTATCTGTGTGCAATCCTCTGTCTGGCCGCCATCTTTATATGGACGGGCGAACTGGGAAGCGAGCATCCCGTGGTCGCCAGCCTTGGGGCCAGCCTGGTCTTTTTCGTCGGGGCCGGGATCGTCCTACACGTCATAGGCCGGGCCAACCTGCCCAACCTGAGGTTTGGTCAGGGCCACAGCCGGCCTTAGGGGGCCCCGTGAGTCCTGGTCGAGTCAGAAAATGGGTTCGTTTCGTAATTTTGCCCTTTTCGCAGGATCTCAGGTTCTTGAGAACCCTGGAAACCAAGCCATGGGGGCAAGGCCTGCCAAAAATATGAGCGCACACGGTGCCGACTGACATAAGATCTCTCCCGGCCAAAGAAGTCATGGCTAACGCTCGCAGCGGGGTCGAGTAATAAAGGCTTGGTTCGGAAAAAATATATTGAATATATCCGAATATTCTAATATTCTATCTCCCCATGGACGGCGCACCGCACAACTAAGGCGCCGCCCTTGCTGCCCACAAAAACTAACGAGAGAGAAAATCACATGAAAAAGCTTGCTACTGCTGCTGCTGTTGTCGCCCTCCTGGGGGTCTCCGCTACCGCGTTCGCCTGGGGTGGTCCTTGGGGCAACAACGGTTGGGGCAACAATAACAACAATTGGATGAACGACATGTTCGGCGATGGGTCGGGCGACTTCAGCATGAATATGTCCGGTGGCGGCCATGGCTCGGGCCGTGGTTACAACCGCTACTACGACAACTACTACAATGGTTACGGTTATGGCCCCTATGGCTATGGCGCTCCCTACGGCTATGGTGCCCCTTACGGCGCTCCCTACGGGGCCCCTTACGGTGCGCCCTACGCCCCGCCCGCTCCCCCGGCTGCTCCCGCCGCTCCTTCTAAGTAAGCGACGGCTCAGCTAGGGAATCACCGCGCACAGGGAGGTGCGTACTGACCTTTGCCTGTTTCGGCGTCGGGGGAGGGTCGGAAGCATCTTAGCGGTAGCAAGCACCTTCCCCTGACGCCACCTGTCCGTATCAGCAGACCGGCCCATCTTACTGCGGGCCATCTGTCTCCCTTTAATGATCCTGTCTCTTGCCTCGCTGGCCTTCGGGTTACAAGCGTGAGCTTCGTTTTACTAGGGTCGCTCCCAACCGGGGTACGATGCCAACAGCTCGTTCCTCTCTAAGGGAATCAGTGTCGGGCCCCAAACATGCCTCGGTTTGTCACTCACCCCCGGCACTATTTCGAGGGGGTGGGACCGGCAGCAAAGGTGTGTCCTCTGTCAGGGACCTCACCAGTGGTTTCAAGCGGCGCAACTCCCCGGGAAGGGCAGCCAGGGCTGCCTTGGCCTCAACCTGGGTTGCATAATCGCCCAACAGGAGGGCTACCCACGGCTTGCCCCGATGCTGGCCTTGCAGGGTGCGGAACTGTCCCGCCCCTTTGTGCTTTTGCACGAAGGGAGCGATCCCAGCGTCGTTGGCTAGGGTCAGGAGCTGGATAGCGAATCGCCCAGGTTCCAGATCTCCTGGCTCTGGGTTGAGGTCTGGGTTGCGGGCTGGTGTCAGGTCAGGAGATGCGAGGTCAAGACTAGGTGTAGGCGGTGCCACGGTGTGGCTGGGCAATGCGGGGCTGCTTGGATGCTCATCCAGCGGTGCCTGGATCTCCGAGCTCGCCGTCTCTTCTCGGGCTCCGTCCAGGATCACTCCCGACCCGGGTGCCGTCAGGCGCCCCAGCCCCAGCAGCGCGACCAGGATGAGCCCGGCGGCCAGGATCCGGCGCCCGGGCGCGCCTAGCGAAAGGGGAGGTTGATGCCCCTGGGCGAGCAAGAGGCCATAAATCGGTCGCCCGCCCATACCTTCAGCGGTGAAGGTGGCACTGAGGCAGGTGAGGATGACGGGCAGGCCCAGGTCCAAGGCGCCGGTCAGCTCGATTACGAGGATGATCCCCGTCAAAGGGGCGCGTACGGTGGCGGCAAAGAGCGCGCCCATGGCCGCAACCGCGAAGAGGCCGGGGCTCAGGCCAAGCCCCGGGGCCAGCCCGTCAACCCAGTGATCAAAGATCACCCCGACCAGGGTGCCCAGGGCGAGCAGGGGGGCAAAGATCCCACCCGGGAGCCCAGCGCCATAGCTGCCCACCGTGGTCAGCATCCGCATCGCCAGCAAAGTCAGCAGGAAGAGGGTGCCCGGGTGGCCCTGAAGCAATAACTCCACCAGGCCCTCGCCACCACCCATCGCCTCTGGCACACTCCAGATCAGGGCCCCCAGGGCCATGCCCAAGGCGCTGGTGGTGAAATAGGCATGCCTCTCGCGTAGGGCGCGAAATCGACCCACCGACGCCAGCAGCAGGGTGTTAAAGAGTACCCCCAGGAGACCGACCAGGACCCCCAGCACCAGAAACAGGGGCAAGGCGGACAGGGGGGCCAGGCCCAGCGGTGCCAGCGTCAGGGCCGGTCCCTGCCCCAGGAACCCGTCGCTGACCACCACCGCCAGACAGCACGCCAGGATGACCGACTGCAGCGCAGCGAAACTGTATTCGAAGTGCTCCCGGAGTTCCTCAGTGACGAAGACGATGGCCGCCAGTGGGGCATTGAAGGCGGCGGCGAGTCCCGCCGCCGCCCCGGCCGCGATGAGGGTCCGCCCCTGCCGGGCATCCAGGCCCAGCCGCTCGGTGGCCCATTGCCCAAAGGCGGCGCCCATGTGGACCGTAGGCCCCTCGCGCCCCAGCACTAGACCGGAGCCAACCGCCAGGACCCCGGCAACGAACTTGACTGGTAGCACCCGTTCCCAGCGCAAGGGATGTTCGCCGGCGAGGATGGCCTCCACCTCCTGGATGCCGCTGCCGGCGGTCTCCGGGGCAAAACGACGCACCAGCCAGAAGGCGGCGCTCAACACCAGTGCTCCCAGGGCCATCAGAACCAGCCAACCGGGAACCGGCGCCGACTTCAGGACTTCGCGCAACAGGTTTCGGCCCGGTTCGGCCAGGTCGAGCAAGGCATGGAAGGCACCCCCGATCAAACCGGCCAGGGCGCCCACCAGGGCCGCGGCCAGGAAAGGTCGTACCTTCAGCAGACGTGTATCGCTCAGGGCTTTCGCTTCCACTACTAGCCTGGCGGCATCAACCGTTGACGGCTGGGTTGAGGCTGTAGATGCCGGATAGGGTCGCCGTGGCCAGCACATGGCCCTCCAGGGCCTTGCGAACGGAGCGGCCGTCGAGATCACCCTTCACCTCCAGGGCGGGGAGGTCGATGGCATAGAGGGTGAAGACGTAGTCGTGCAGACGTTCATCATTCCAGGGCGGACAAGGCCCATCATAGCCATAATAAGGGCCAGCCATCTCCGGGTCCGCGGCGAACCAGCCGGTATAGTCGTTCAGGCCATGCCGCATGCCATCGGGCGCGGCGGGCCCGGACTTACCCCGGGGAGTCACGCCTCGACAGTGACTGCCTTCCGGTATCCCGGTGACGGAGGCGGGGATATCCAGCAGGACCCAATGGAAGAAATCGATTCGGGGCCGCGAGACGGCTAGGGTCTTGCCCTCCTGATTGACGTCTTCGCCTGTGCTGGGGACGTTCGAGTCATGGCAGAGCAGCACCAGGGAGCGGGTGCCCGCCGGGGTGTCTGTCCAGGCAAGATGGGGGTTGATGTTGTCGGAGAGGGTGATATGGGTGTCGGGCGCGATCCTGGCAAAGGCGTATTGGGCCGGAATCGCCTGACCCTGGCTGAAGCTGGAACTGACGAGTTGCATAGG
Organism: Chromatiaceae bacterium; assembly: GCA_044228795.1. GTDB lineage: Bacteria > Pseudomonadota > Gammaproteobacteria > Chromatiales > Chromatiaceae > M0108. The sequence goes on from JBGAUE010000001.1 coordinate 82,294, forward strand.
GTGTCACCTGGGCTGGGTCATGGGTTAAGTGTTCAGGATAAGCCTAGCATGGGGGTTGCGGCTACTCACGCCCCGTGATGTCCTGCGCACTGATGGATTCTTGAATTATGGCATAACCTATTGATAATATACTGGAAATATGTTATAAGTTTCACATCCCCGGTTACCATAAGCCGCCATTCTGTCATGCATTCCGATCAGTATTCGCGGATATTTCTGCTGAGCCATATGCGGGCCTACACCAGCCTGTTGGGGCATATTCTTGGTTCACATCCGGCGATCAACGGCTATTTCGAAATGCATATCAGCTACGATGAGGCATCGGCGCTGGAAGTCCAATTGGGAGAATTGCGCAAGTATGAAACACTCAAGACCAACAGCCGCTATCTTTTCGACAAGTTGCTCCACAATCGGTATTGCCTGACGCAGAAGCAGCTTGGTCACGATAATGTAAAGATCCTGGTTGCGCTGCGCGAGCCCGAACAGTGCATCAAGAGCATCGTCAATCTGTTCGTACAAAAGGAAACGGATGATTTATATGCCCAACCGGAAGAAGCGGCCAGGTACTATATTGAAAGGGTCAGGAGCCTCGCAGAATTCTGTAACTCGTTCGCCGGACAATACTACTATTTTGACGCCGAATCGTTGCGCCAAGAGCCAGAAACCCTGCTTTCCGCGCTGACTCACTGGCTTGATTTGGAGGTGCCGCTAAGCGCCCACTACCAGACCTTTAGCCAAACCGGGAAGGCCAGAAAGGGGGATTCGTCCGAGCGCATTCAGAGCGGGAAAATCGATAAATCGGCAAGCGATTACTTGCATGTGTCTATTCCGCCGGATGCGTTGCAGCGGGCTTTATCTCTATATGGGGAAGTACGTCCACAGATGATTGCGAACGCAATCGATGTCATCGCCCATTGACAATCAGCCCGTCCCTCGCCCAGCCAATTCCTGGCAAGCGCACCCTTATCGAATTACCCGATCCCACGCATTGCGCTCGTTTCGGTAGTTCATCAGGGCATCCATGATTTGCCGCTTGCGCCCGGCGCGGTGCTCTTCGGACTGGATCTGTCGCCAGGCAAGCGACTGGTCACCGAAATTGCGATCGATGTTGTTGATAAATGTGGCGATCTGACCAAGCGCCACTTGCAGTTCGGGCAGATTCAGCCACCAGTGCCCGGACGCGAATGCGACCTGGTTAAGCCGCTCGCATTTCTCCAATGTCGCCCGATGCTGTTGCCGGTATAGGCCCAGCAATTCCTCTTCTTTACGGTCGATGACAGCGGCAATGATGGCGGCGGGGAAAGGCTTGTCGACATCCGCCTCCGCTACTAGTTGCTCGGCCGTGAACAGCATCAGGTCCCCAAAAAACTGCCGTTCGAATTCGTTGGAGAGGTCGATGTCTTGCCTGTCGCCTCCCTCTGCCAGTGCGACGCCGGGCCGGAATTCGGCATCCAACCCCTCATCACGGGTGCGCCGGTGCAGGTGCGGCAGGTTGATCGATGCGAACCGCTGGCCGATTTCCGCGGCGATCAAGCGCCCGGCGGTCGGTCCCGACATACGCAGGCGAAGGTGTCCGAAGGGAATGATGTATTTCAGCCCCTCGCGGTTGACGACATAGTTGCCCGGATAAATCGTTCGTGCCGGTGAGAGATGCGCTAATTCATTACTGTAACGGAAATAGGTCTTGCGGGTCAGATGCTCTCCGAAGAAAAACCCATTGAGCCGGCTGGCGAAGTCCACCAGGCAGGCCCCAAGGTCGTGCTCACCCCGGAGCCGGCAACGATATGGGAAGGTGCTGGCCCTGGTCCCGAAGCCGAACAACTTGGCCATGTCATGGTAGGCCGCGTCACCCGCCTCTGGGGGGGGCGCCTCATGAAATCGGCAGTCTTGGTGTGGCGATGCCCCGGCCAGGGACGTAAAGAACGTGGTGACATCATCGAGAAAATTTGCCGCCATCACGGCCGGCGACACCGGCGGATCGCCGACGAGCTTACCGGTCAGCATCAAGGTATCAGTGGTGCGAAAGATCTTGTCGATGACGTAAAAGTAATTAAGACCATAGGCGATCTGGTCCCCTGATTCCGTTTGCCGGTTGACACAGAAGGACTGGTCGCTGTCGACCATGTAATATAAGGTTTTGTCCCGGTCCTCGGTCAACTGTAGACACTTGAGGTAACTCAGATTGCGGTTCGCGGCCTGGCCCTTGAGAAAGAACCTCTCCTGGGGCAGAGTCGTCAGGATACGGCCCAATTGCACCCGCTCCGGCTCCGGTACTGACTGCAGGAGTTCGTATTGTTCATCCTGTCCGAAATGGACAACCTGCAGGCCCTTGCGCCGGTATTCATCGACCAGCTCGAGATGGCGAAGGATATTCCCCTGCTCGCGGCTGTCCTCCGCGACGATGACCTTGACCCGCGTATATACGCCCGCGGTGCAGCCGCCATAGGAGAACTGCTCGCACAGCTGATAAATACTTTCCAGGCAGGTGCGCAGGTGGGCAGGGCGATCTGCTACCGGGATGCTGAGAATGAAGTGATGGCGGTCATCGGTCGGTTGCCGCTGAATCAGACGTTCCTGCTCGCGGAACAGTGACTGATAGCAATCGAGCAGGTCATCAAAATCCACCCTGCCGTTCCACAATGCCGCTTCAAGCAGCGGGTAACACCCTTCGTACAGATCGATAAGCGATGACGGTGTTTCGGTATCGGCGGGATCGGCTATGGCTGCCAGCTTGGGAATCAGATGCCGGTAGCGCGCCAGGCATTCCTGCAGGCAAGGGCTTTCAGGGGGGGCTTCGCAATCCATGATGCGTGATTAGCGCCGCGAGGAATAATTCGGGTAGGCGTCCTGGTCGATCAGGATCTCGATGAGGTTGACACCCCTCAGATAGTCCAGTGACTCCAGTTTCCCTGACAGGTCCCCTTCATTCTCCACACGAACATGCGCGATGCCAAAGGATCGCGCCAGCATTGCAAAATCCGGGTTGATGAAATCGCAATCGATAAAGCGGTCGCCGTAGTGCTGATGCTGATTCTTACGAATCAACCCCATGGTGGCGTTGTTGAACAACACGATGTTCAGAGGAATCTGGTAATTGACCGCGGTCATGATTTCCATCGCGCACATGTGAAACCCGCCATCGCCAATCATAGCGAACATGGGTTTCTTGACCGCGCAGGCGGCGCCGATCGCGGCCGGTACCGCATGGCCTAGCGATGATATCCCGGTGTTGGGGTAGAAGTGATCACGGCTCGATACGCGGTAAAAATTCTGGGCGAAGACGATGTTGTCGTCGAACATCACCAGGCCATCTGGGAATCGCCGTTCCAGCCAGCGGTAGAAGGCCTTGATATGATCGAACTGCCGGCTGAAAATGGTTTCACCCGCGGCGTCGATCTCCCGCTGCGCGGCGTCGACGAAGGCGGCGATATCTACCGGTGCTTTCGCGGCGATGGGCTCGACCTGGATCGCGGCATCCAGCGCCTGGAGATAGGCACCGAGGTCCGCCTGCACCACCAAAGGGGCCTTGAAGACCTTTTCCAGTTGCTGGGGGTTGTGGTCGACCTGAATCAGCTTCTTGCCGGCGAGCAGTCTCTGGTCCCAGACATAGCTAGTGCGCTCATTGAAACCCGCGCCGAGCACCAGCACCAGGTCCGCCTGCCGTTCGAGATAACGCATTGCGTAACCGCCGGAGGTCACGCCCAGGCTGCCCAAGCACAGGGGCGAACGTTCGTCGACGGCTCCCTTGGCTTTGAGGCTGGTGGTCACAGGGATGTTGAGCCCTTCACTGATACGGCTCAGCGAGGCCTGGGCGCCGGCACGGATGCAGCCATAGCCAGCGATGATCAGCGGGCGTTCGGCCGCGCGGATCAGATCCAGGGACTGCGCGATGTATTGACCGGGTATGACGGGCGCAAGATCCGGGCGTGTGCAGGAGACCTGGTCAAGGAGTGAGTCATCCACCATTTCCTTCTGCAGGTTGTAGGGGAAACTCAGAACGACGGGCCCAGGTACCCCGAGAAGCAGATATCTGGCCGCCTGATTCAGCACGCTGGCCAGGTAATCCGTGCGTTCAACCAGTCGGTGGTAACGGGTAATACCGGCGAACAGCGCAACCTGGTCGACGCTGCCGCCTTCCCCGGAGCTTTCCTGCAGACCGCCCTTACCGAAGATATGGGTGGGGGCTTCACCGGTGATGGCGATCACCGGCAGGTTATCGGTGTAGGCGCTGGCGATGCCGGTGACCAGGTTGGTGGCGCCCGGGCCGGCGGTGGTGATGCAGGCGCCAACCTCGCCGGTTGCCCGGGCATATCCACCGGCCATGAAGGCGGCGGCCTGTTCGTGCTTCACCAGTATCGACCGAACGGACGAATCGTAGAGACTGTTGTATACCGGCAGGATATGTGAGCCGGGGATACCGAAAATGCGTCTTACACCCAGCTTTTCCAAGTATTTTACGAGGATTTGGCTAACCGGTACTTTCATTATCTGGCAGCGATGTGGGTGCGTGACGACCTGCAAAAGGATATAGGGATCTGTCCATAATTGAAACCCTTAGTCACGATGCGCCAGCAAAATCCCCATGGCTGCAACTTCCCATAGACAGTTCGAAATAATGAAAATCATGTCTGAACATTCAATACAAGCCGTTTTTTTCGATTATGGGGGCGTTATTGCCGACGAGGGCTTTCAGAATGGACTTAGAAGCATGGCGCGCGAACAGGGACTGGATGGCGATGCGATGCTAAAGGTCGCCAAATATGCTATCTATGATTCGGGATTTATTCTCGGTTGGGGGACTGAAAGGGAGTTTTGGCGACTCATGCGGGAAGGTTCCGGCCTGAAGGGCAGTGATAGCGAGTTGACGGATCGCGTATTACGGGGATTTGTTCTGCGACCCTGGATGATTGAGCGGGTGCAACGACTCCATACCCGGGGCCTTATCACCGGCATTCTCAGTGACCAGACGCACTGGCTGGACTGGTTGAACGAGCGGGATAATTTCTTTCAATATTTCGACCATGTATTCAACAGCTATCACATGGGCAAAGGGAAGCGCGACCCCGATCTGTTTCGCGATATCACCGCAAAGCTGACACTATCACCGGGCGAGATCCTGTTCGTAGATGACATGAAAAGCAATGTGGAGCGCGCGCAGGCAGCAGGCTGGAAGACCATTTGCTATTCGGGCAAGGCGGAATTCCTGGAGGAATTTGATGAGATATTGCCTGAGGCAGCATAAGCAAGTTGAGCACTCGCTCAACACCCTGCGCCAGAACGGCCATCCGACCAACCCGCGGCAACCTGAGGGCGCACAATTGCCCAGGTCCGCCTTCCAGAAGGCCATCGATTCCTTATGTCCCAAGCCAACGCCTACCCTGAGCCGAGCCGCCTGTCCTACCCCCACGACGAGAGGGCACACCCCTGGCTGCGCTTTGCGGTCGATGCCTATTACACGGCCGATGTGGGGGTCTGGCAGGCCATCGAACAGGAGGAAGGTAAAGGGCGCTCATTGGCCTGTGCTAAGGGTTGCTCGGCCTGCTGCCGCAGTCACACAACGATCCCGATCTTTCCGCTGGAATTGCTGGGCCTTTATTGGTTTGTCACCCTCAAGCTCGGCGCCGAGGTGCGCCTGCGGCTCAAGCCGCAGCTCGCCGGTCACGAGCCAGGCGGGCCCTGTCCGTTTCTGGTTGACGGCGCCTGCGCCGTGCATCCGATGCGTCCGCTCGCCTGCCGACACTTCAACGTCTTCGGCCAGGTGTGTGCGGAGGGCGAAGATGCTTACTACAGCCGCCGCGAGGACGTCCTGACCCCGATCCAGTCCTATCAGGACGCCGCCTTCGAGGCCATGTTGCCCTTCCACGGTCTCACCACCGAGGTGCAGAAGCGGCAGGCTATGCAGGCCCGGTATATCCAGGGTCAGGCGCGTGTGCTCCAGGACATCGACTGGGGACACCTGGCCGTGCGGATCGGTGACTGAGTACCTGAAAGCCCACCGCAGCCACTGTCGGTCGCCATGAATATCACCTCCCGGATTGGGATCAGCAGGCGTCCATCGGCTTCCAACCGGGTAGAGCACCACCGGGGTCTTTCACGGTAACTTGACCCAACGGTTGGCAAGGTTGCATGGCGTATGGCTCCAGGGTAATGTATCGACATTGAAGATACATAGGAAAACGAGAATGCGGGTAACTGTGAAAAAGTGGGGCAACAGTGCGTCGGTGCGTATTCCTGCTGCCATCATGGAGGCGACCCACCTGACACTGGACCAAATCGTGGAGATTCGCGAAGAAGGCGGGCGCATCGTGATCGCCCCGGTACGATCCAGACCGTACAATCTTGCCAACTTGTTGGCCGGCATCACGCCGGAAAACTTGCACGCGGAAGTTGACTTCGGTGGACCCTTTGGGAAGGAAGCTCTCTGATGGTTCGGCGGTATGTGCCTGAAGCCGGCGATATCGTGTGGCTTCACTTCGATCCGCAGGCCGGACATGAACAAGCTGGCCACAGGCCGGCGCTGGTCGTTAGCCCATCGGCCTACAATGGCAAGACCGGGCTAATGCTCTGCTGTCCCATGACCACGCAAGTCAAGGGCTACCCCTTCGAAGTACCGATACCCGGGGATCGCCCGAGCGCTGTCTTAGCCGACCAGGTCAAGAGTTTCGATTGGGTGGCCCGTATGGCACAACGTAAAGGGACGGTTTCCACCGCCGAACTCAATGACGTGAGGGCCAAGATAGTGGCGTTGGTAGGCCCAGACCCCTAACCGTGCACAGGGCAACACGAAGGCAAGACCTCGGTCAGCTCCCCGGCGCTCCGTGACGCCACGGCTTCAAGCACCCAGGTCGGGAAGCTGGAGGCGGAATCCGACCCCTGCGTGCCCTGGATGTGCCCTAGACCCTGCTCGCGCCGATCGGCGCTTCCGGTGCTTGGATCAACCCCTGTCCGCGCCCGGAGAGCCGGTAGGGGGGTAATCCAGCGTGTTCGTGACCTGCTTGCGGACCTCCTCGGCCAGGTCCGGGAAGGGTAGGGACTGGGCCGCAGCCCATTCGCGCACCTGTTTCTCAGCGGCCTGCTGCTGCTCGGAATCGAGCCCGCTGTCGCGGCTGAGGTAGAGGGTTTGCGATGGAAAGGCAAAGCCGGTCCCGGCCTCCTCCACCAGCTTCATGATGCGCAGCAGGAGATCTTCCTGGATCGCGAGGAACTCATTGAAGCTCGAGGTCCGGATATAGGCGCGAATCGCCACATTCAGCGAGTAGTCGCCGAAGCCGACGAAGCGAACCCGCAGCGGGTCGTCGATCGTATGGACGGCCTTCGGGTGGGCGTGCAACAACTCCCGCAGCGTACCCAGGAGAAAGCGTAGTTGGTCGTCGGTGGTCTCGTAGCGCAATCCGAGGGTGGTCGTTAGCAGGAAGCGGTCGCTGGCGCTGAGATTGAGGATATCCCGCTGTGCGAACTCGGCATTGGGGATCGTGATCAGGGAGCGGTCGAACTTGCGGATCTTGACGGAGCGCAGCCCGATGGACTCGACCTTGCCCACTGCACGCCAGCCGCCGCTCTGATCCCCATCGTAGCGGCACAGGTCGCCGACGCGGACCGGGCGGTCGGCAAACAGATTCAGGGCGCCCATGAAGTTCTCCAGCGTACTTTTCGCCGCCAGCGCCACGGCAATGCCGCCAACACCGGCACTGGCGACCAGGCCGTACACGGGAACCCCGATCTGGTTCATAACGTGAAAGATCAGAATCAGGATCGCCAGGAAACCGACGGTGCGTGCAGCCAGGCGGATGAGTTGGGCGTCCAGACTTTGGGGGTTGATACGGGGCGAAGCAATGATGTCCTCGGCAACCCAGCTCAGGAGGTACCAGAAGACCCAGACCGCGGCACCGGCTGTGATCAGCTCAATACCAAACACCATGGCCTCTACGATGGGGCCAGTCGCGATGATCTGGTGTCGGACGAGACTCAACAGAAGCTGCGCGAGCAGCGCCACGACCAGGGGCGTCGCAAGCCGCACCCAATGGGCACGCGCGATGCCGCCCGACCGCCGACGCTGGGACCAGCGAAATACCAGGATCGTGATCCCGATAGACACGCTGACCAACAGCAGCACCGCCAGCCACTTCCAGATCACTTGGTCGATGAGCTGCGCCTTGGCCCAAGCGGGGAGGGCATCGAGCCAGGCCGACGGGATCATCCAACCCGCCAGGGCATGGGCGTGCCGGTAGACGTCCCCCAGGGGCATCGGGCGCCGGTAAGGCAGCCCCTGCGCGGCATCGTAGAGGCTCCGCGCACGCTCTACCGTATTCGGTGTGAACCGATACTCGCCGGCCTCGGGACCCTCCGGGATAGAGGCAAGGGTGATCGCGGTGTTGGGGATTCTCCAGCTCTTCGGCAAGGCACTCTGATCAGCGCCCTCCACGCCTTCTGCCCCTCTAGGCACCTCATCGAGGGGCGGTAGCTCCACCCGAGCCAGGACGTCCCAGAGCAGGAATAAGGCCTCGCCGCCAACCTCGCGGCGGGCAATCGGTGGCACCTGACTCAGGTCGAGGAGCCGCATCCCCTTATCGCCCAGGGCTTGTATTTGCGCCTGCAAGCTGGGGCTCGGAGCCCGCCGATATTCGGAGAAGAGCTCGGTCGCCTGGTCCGTCAGGGCCAAAAAACTTTCCAAGGTCGCCCGCGGGCTCGAGGTATCCACCGGCTCCAGGGGATTGTTGGCACCTGCTGCATTGGCGACCAGCAAGAGGGCAAGGGCCAGGGCGAGAGCAGGGCCAAAGACAGGCCCGTACCGACCTGAGAACGCCGTGGAGTCACGGCAGACCCGACCGCGGGTGTGGATCCGGCGCGCACCAAGGGCCGATTGTGGTGGTGGCGTCGTTGGACGGATGCTAGGCACCTCTGGCATCGCGGACCCCCTCATTTCTGCCGGTTCGAGAGTACGCTCCCCACCAGGCTCGCGACCAGGACGGTCAGATAGAACTGGCCGATTACGGCCTCCATCATAGCGAGAAAGTGCGCCAGGGGTGAGATTGGCGTGATGTCTCCGTACCCGACGGTGGTCAGGGTGACGAAGCTGAAATAGAGCAGGTCGGGAAAACTGCCGTGCCAACTGCTAGCGGGGAGCCCGTTGAACGCACCCGGTCGGAATGCAGCGAGCATCAAGTATAGAGTCGCCCAGATGACGCCCAGTAGCAGGTAGATGCAAAAAGAGCCGACAATCTTGTTCCAGTCCACAGGACCCGAGAACAGGACCAGGCGCATGGCCGACCAGGTGGTTAGGACGAGGTAGACGGTCACAAACCCGATCCAGACCAGATCGAGATCGGCTTGGGTCACCCAGAGTCGGACAGCAAACAGAAGCAGGACCGTGGCCATCAGGCTCAGTCGCGTCGTGCGAAAACGGTGTTCACCCCGCGTGCTCCAGACGCCTGCCCCCAGCGCGGCTATCAAGGCCGCCTCAACGGCGATCTGTCCCAGGGCGATACTAAATTCTTGGCTTAATGCCAGGCCGAACAGCAGCAGGATGAGCACGACCGCCAGATAGGCGAAGTTGTTCTTCTCGGTAACGTGGCTGATCGTCGGACCTGCATTGTTCATCGGAACTTCCCGGGGGTGAAAACAAACAGGGCGGGGCTGGTGAGGTCTGCATGCATCATGAGGCTCCTACATGGGAGTTCCGGTAAAACGCCGTGTACTTCATGTCGTTGTTCAAGGGATGGCTTATCAGGAGGTTTTTGACCTCCAACCCCGCCTCAATCCGTCCTGACTTAAGGTGGCAACTGGTAGCCAAGCTCACGGAAGAGTTTGATGCAGGCATCAACCGCAGTGGCATCAAATAATACGCCGCGATGGCGTTCGATTTCTTTCAAGGCGGCCTCAATGCCCAGGCTTGGACGATAGGTACGGTGTGAGGAGATCGCCTCCACGACATCGGCTACCGCGATGATTTTCGATTCGAGCAGGATCTCCTCTCCCTTAAGCCCTTGCGGATAACCCGAGCCATCCAGCCTCTCATGATGTTGCAGGATGATATCCGTAATCGGCCAGGGAAATTTCACGTCCTTCAGGATATCGTACCCTGCCTGCGGATGAGTCTGAATGAGCTGGTATTCGAGGGCGCTAACCTTGCCCGTCCGGGTGAGGATCTCCGCCGGAATATGGATATTTCCCAAGTCGTGAATGATGCCGGCCAGGTGGATGCCGGTAATTTGATCTGGCGGTAAGCCAATTTCCCGCGCGATGGCCGTTGCCAGATCGGCGACGCGCCGTTGGTGGCCGGCGGTGTAAGGGTCGCGTGACTCCACAGTGCCCGCGATGGTCTGAATGGATTGCTCCAGGCTTTGCCGAAGCATCAGAACGTACTGCTCATGGCTCTTGCGGGTGCGCAAGCTGACGATGCCGTAGGCCAGGTCGTCGGCCAGTTCCCCCAGCAGTTGTACCTCCTCCTCGTCAAAGGCATTGGCCTCGGATGAATAGATACTCAATCCGCCAAAAATCCTGCTGCCATCGGAAAGGGGCAATCCGATGTTCGAGACGTAGCCGCGAGCGTGCGCGGCCTCTCTCCAGAGTCTGAATGCCGGATCGCTGGCGATATCGTTGCAAACCTGTGTCACTCCGCTTTGTATCGCCCTGGCGATTGGTAAGGAGCCATAGGCATTTTCACCCCAACTCAGATGCTCTACCCAATAAGGACTACCATCGAAATCGGACCAAGCTATGGGCCTAATGCTCTGAAGCGAATCATCTTCGGCATAGCAGACAACGGCAAGAGGGTAGCCTCCTATCTCCGCAATGACCTGCACGACCTTCCGTAACAACTCTTGTTCTTGCGTCGACTGCACCAGCGCGAGGTTACTGGCCGACAGTGTTCTGAGCGCGCGGTTGACACGGTGTAGCTTCTCCTCGGCCAACTTGCTCTCGGTAATGTCATCGTAGATACCCAGTATGCCGATCACCCGCTGGCCGGCATCCCGTAGTGGAACCTTAGAGGTGCGTAGCCAGATCCTGTTGCCGTCCGGTGTCGTCTGGGGCTCTTCGAAAGCCAGCTTGGGGCTGCCTGACTCAATTACGTCCTTGTCGTCGGCGCGGTACAATGCGGCCTGATCCTTCCAGCCCATCTCGAAATCGGTTTTACCCGTGACTTCGTCGGAACTGGAGTGACCCGCATCTCGCGCGAATTGGGCGTTACAGCCTAGATAGCGCAACTCCGTGTCCTTCCAGAAGATGCGGACAGGGGCAGTTTCCACGATGGACTGGAGCAGGTTCTTGGAATTCAGGATTTCCTGCTGCGACCGCAACCGTTCGGTAACATCCAGCCCGATGCAGAGCAGGCCAATCGTTTTGCCCTGCTCATCCTTCAGTGTCTTGTCATACCATTCGATTAAAAGTTGCCGGCCATCCTTGGTAAGGATGGCGTTGACGTTGCCACGCGTTTGCAAATTGTTGACGGCGCCAATAAACACCTGCCTCATTTTCATTCTTTCCGGTTCGGGAAGGAACCTATCGAACCAATCCTGCCCTGCGACTTCGTTGAGGGCATAACCTAGCAGGGTTTCCGTGAAATGGTTGAAGCGAACGATCTGGCCTTGCGGGTTGAGCACCAGGATGATGATCTGTGCGGTCTCCACCAGTCCTTCTGAGAAATCCCGCTCCTGACGCAGCAAGGCCAGGGCCTGGCTGTGTGCGGTGATGTCGCGGATGTGGCACTGAATCACCGTCCGATCACCGACCTGGTAACTATTGCTGATAAATTCTACTTCCCTCCGCAGGCCGCTTTTTGTTGCCAGCGGCAAGTTCTCATACCGGGTGTAATTCTTGGTCTGCAATTCCCTGAATGCCGACTTGCTGGCTTCGATGTCCGCAAAGAGCCCGATATCCCAGAGTTTCTTGCCGATGCAATCGCTGTAACTGTAGGAAAGCAGGTCAAGGACAAATGGATTGGCGTCCACAATCTGGCCCGTGTCGGCTTCGAGTATCAGGATGCCGTCCTGGGCAGCCTCGAACAACCGACGGTAGCGAATTTCAGATTCTCGCAACGCCCGCTCGGCCAACTGGCGATCGCGGATGCCCTGCTCTTCGGCCAAGGTGCGTCTGATGGCAGGCTCAAGCTGTATTAGAGAGTCTTTCAGCACATAGTCACTTATCCCCAACTTGAGCAGTTCCACGGCCCGCTCTTCACCGATATTACCCGATACCAGGATCACCGGCAGTTCAGGGGCAAGGGTCTGGATACGGGCAAAACTGTCGTAGAAGTCTAACGATGGGACCTTGTAATCCGAAAGGATGAGATCCCAGCCCCCCTTGGCAAGGGCGTCTTCCAGGTCCGCCATCCTATCGACTCGAACACACTGGACACTCATGCCCTGATGACGAAGCTGCCGCTCCAGTAACAGGAAATCGGTCAGGCAGTCCTCGATAACCAGGATGTTAAGGGGTTGGTCCAAGGTCCTTATCCTCGCGGCGGCCGGTTCGTGGCCAGCCAGTAGATGCCCAGGTTGGCCAGGGTCTCGGCGAATTCGGCGAAAGCGAGCGGCCTGCGTACACAGCTTTTACCGCCCAAGGGTCCTGGTCTTGAGGCTCCCATTATAGGGTACTGCCGGTTACCCCGGGCAGGCCGCCGCGGGGGTAGGAAAGGGTTAGGAAATCCGGCCACCTGGCGGTTGGCGTTCGGGGACGGTGGGATCGCCGTCATGCCCACGTCCAAGGCCCGGCGTGTGCCACCGGGGGGAACCGGGAGGAAGTCGCCCTGGGGGAGGGCGCCGGGCGGGATCCTGGCGGGTTTTGGGGCTGGCCTCATCCCATGGCGCCCGCGGCGCGGCCCCTGGGCACCTCCTGTCAGAGGGGCCGCTACCAATCCCAGATTCCGCCCGGCCCTTTCTGGTGAACCCGTCGCTTAGGGCTTGACCACCATCACCGGGCAGGGGGTCTGGCCGATCACCCGCTCGACCACGCTGCCCAGCAGCACCTTCTTTAGGCCGGTGCGGCCATGGCTGCCCATGACGATCAGGTCCGCACCCACATCCTCCGCGGCCTTGACGATAGCCTCGTCGGGACGGCCTTCCAGCACCTGGCCTGCGGCCGTCACCCCCATGGATTGGAGGCGCGCCACCGTGGCGGTCACGGCCTCCTGGGCTTCCTGACGGCGGGCGGCGTTCTGGCTGGCCGTCACCACGGAGACCACCTCGACCGGAAGATTGGCAGCCTTGGCCAGATGTCCGGCGGCCCCGGCGGCGGCTTCGCTACAACTGGAGCCGTCAGTAGCCAGGAGTAGCTGCTTCTCCCACAAACGTGCCGCGCGCGGGGCCACCAGCACGGCACATTCGGCGCTGCCCACCACCCGGGCGGTGGCATCGCCCACCATCATCCGGGCCAAGCCACGCTTGCCACGGCGGCCGATGACGATGATGTCCGCCTGATGTTCCCGGGCGCCCGTCAGAATACCCTGGTAGGGGTCGTTGGCCTCGAGGGTTACGGCCTGAGCCCCCTCGCCGGCATCCGCTATAAAGGATTGCAACGCTTGCTGAGCCCGCTTTTCGGCCTCTTCACCCAAGTTCGGCACCAGGGTACTGTATTCCGGGTTGTACAGGGCGATGGACAGGCCGATCAGGTGGGCGCCGCGGGTCTTGGCCAGGGCCACCCCGGTGCGGATGGCGCCGGCAGAATAGTCGGACCCGTCGGTGGCAACCAGGACACGGTTGAGCTTTCCGTATTCGGAGAATGCGGTCATGTCATTTTCCTCGTCAATTTAATCGGATACGGTAGCGCGGCCACGCACGGATTGTCTTTCCTTGTGTTCCCGCATACCTTTGAGCAGCGCGGCAATGACCGTGTAGGCGCCCAGAAACAGGGCCAGATATAGGACGCCATCGCCCACCATCTTGAGCATTTTGACGGTGCTGTCCGCCAGTGGCTGGATCAGGTGCAGCTTGCTCAGATAGCCCGGAACGTAGAAGAAACGGGAAAACAGCACGGTCAGCATGATCACCGCCATGGTGAACTTGACCTGATAGTCCTTCACGTAGGTGGTGCCGATGGCGCCGATCTGGATGCCGAACAGCGAGCCCATGAGGATCAGCATGGCCAGACGAATGTCCACCACGCCTTCCAGCCCGTAGAAGATGGTGCCGCCCAGGCCCATGACGAAGGCGATCACCAGTTCCGTGGCGGAGGCCATGATGGCCGGCACACCCAGGATATAAATCATCGCCGGCACGCCAATGAAGCCGCCGACGGCGATGGCGGAGGCCAGGAAGCCCGTGGAGAAGCCGATGGGCCC
>JBGAUE010000001.1:96665-243409 GCA_044228795.1 Chromatiaceae bacterium
CCCAGGAACAGCACGGACAGTTCCGACTTAGCGGCGTTGGAGTAAATCATGGTGCCGGGAATCTTCACCGACTGTACCCACCTCGCCAGTTTGGTGAGGCCGACCTGCTCCTGTTCCTCCTCGCCCATCTTCTTCAGTTTGCGATAATCCTTGAGCACAAAGCTGCCGACGATGGCCAGGCTGATGATGAAGATCGCGGAGACGTAGAGGTCGGTGCCCACGGCACCGAAACTGTTCTTGATGCCCGTCATCACATGCTTACCCCAAAGCACGCCTGCCTCTGCGAACACACCCAGCACCAGGCCTAGCTTCACATCCACCTGGCCGTACTTGTTGCGCTTCGCAGCGCCCACCAGGGCCTTGGGGAACTTGTGACAGATGTTGGAGGCCACCGCGACGATGCCGGGGGCGCCCAGGGTCATCATCGCCGGGGTCAGCACGAAGGCGCCGCCGGAGCCGATGAAGCCGGACACCATGCCGCCGACGAAGCCGACCAGGATCAGGGTGATGGCCGTGGTGAAATCGATGTCGATGAAGTTGATGAGTTCCATGCCATGTTCCATGTCGTTCTCCTTATTTCTTGGCCTTCAGGCCGACCAGGTCCCAGAACAGGCCGGTAAAGATGCCATGGGTGTAAGACAGGGCGAAGGCCAGGGCGATGGGGGCGAATACGAACCACCAGGTGCCCGCCACCAGGGTGCCGCCTTTCTCGGCGCAGAGGGCCTGGGTGGCGTTGCTGAAATAATCGACCTGGGCGCCGTTCGGCACCACGCAGGAATCCACCGTGGTGTGGGCCAGGCGCAGGAATTCATCGGCGTAATGGAACAGCACCCAGTATAGGGTGACTGTCAGGCCGCCCCAGAACAGGGTTTTGCTCAGACTCGTCGGGCTTACTGCCATTGCAGTTCTCCATAGGGGGGTAAAAGGAAGCGGGTGAAATTGCACATCTCTGCCTACAGCCCTCTGGCAAAATCGAGGCGATCGGAGGCGGGCCTACCAGGCTATACCCGCCTGGACCAGGGGTCGCCGTTCCCCCCTGAACAGGCGGCGGGAGGGATTATGGGTAGGAAATCCAATCGCCCGACGGCTGGAGCGGCGGGGACACTAGCACTGACGAAATAACTCGTCCAGTGATTGTTACGGCGAGATGTCGAAGGACAGTGCCGTTAGTCGGCTTGTTGGCTTGTTGGTCCCTCAAAAAAGGCCTATAAGAATAGCTGTGGTCCTTCCCGCACCGGTATCGGCGCCGGGTAAGAAATGCGAGCATCCGCGCCTATCCCTTTGGAGCGGGGCGGCCCAATCAAACCGCTGCCCCCTTGTTCGGGGCCCAGGTACCGAGGAATGGGTACAAAATGGCAGGCATGAATCAAGAAACCATTTTGATCGTCGACGACGAACCCACCAACCTGTTTGTGCTCAATCAGGTGCTGCAAGGCCAATATCGGGTTCGTCCCGCCATATCGGGGGAGCGGGCCTTGCTGGCCGCCACGACGGCACCGCACCCCGACCTCATCCTGCTGGATGTCATGATGCCGAACATGGACGGCTACGCCGTCTTGCAGCAGTTACGCCACAACCCGGCAACCGCGGGCATACCGGTGATCTTCGTGACCGCCCTGGACGATGAGATCAACGAGGAACACGGCTTCCACCTCGGGGCCGTCGACTACATCGCCAAGCCCGTCAAACCGGTTGTGGTCCTGGCCAGGGTCCAAACCCATCTGGCACTCAAGCAGGCCCAAGATCGGTTGCAGCACCAGAACGCCTGGCTCGAGGCCGAAATCGTCCGGCGCATGGAGGAAATCCTGATTATTCAGGATGTCGGCATCCACGCCCTGGCGCAACTGGCCGAGACCCGTGACCCGGAAACGGGTAACCACATCCGCCGTACTCAGGAGTATGTGGCCCTGCTGGCCCAGGAACTGAAATCCCATCCCAGGTTCCGAGACACCCTCGACGACCACTTCATCCAGTTACTTACCAAGTCGGCGCCCTTGCATGATATTGGCAAGGTTGGCATACCGGACACCATCCTGCTCAAGCCGGGCAGGCTGACTCCAGAAGAGATGAGCATCATGCAGACTCACGCCAAACTCGGTGCGGATGCCATCGAACAGGCCGTGCGCGATACGGGAAAACCGGTGAAATTTCTGACCCTGGCCGTAGAAATCGCCCACTGGCACCATGAACGCTGGGACGGTAGCGGCTATCCGGATGGGCTCGCCGGCGATGCCATACCCGTCTCGGCACGCTTGATGGCCCTGGCCGACGTGTTCGACGCCCTGATCTCGGTCCGGGTTTACAAGCCCCCTTACCCCCTGGATAAGGCACGCGAAATCATAGCGCAAGGTCGTGGAACCCATTTTGACCCGGACGTTGCGGATGCCTTCTTAGCCCGCTACGCGGATTTCGTTGCTATTGTCCAGAATTATCAGGGCGGGCTCTAAAATCCAGTGCAACACCTGCAGCGCAAAGTTAAGGAATTGGTATGAAGGAAGGGCGCGACTTGATGGAAACCTGCCAACTGGGGGGCAAGCCTTTCCTCGCCAACCCCCCTTGCTTACGACGGGTTTGCGCATCTCTTCGCCGAACTGGGCATGTTCTGGGTACTCGTCCACCCGGGGCCGCCGGGGATTGGGTCACAGCCTGACCACCACCTTAACCGAGGAGTCGCACCATGAAAGCAAACACAGCCCATGCCTTGGTCTCTCCAGGTAAGACCTTGATCCTGCTAGCGGTGATGTCCCTGATCACCGCCTGCGCCAAGACCCAGGCGCCGGAGCAGTTGGTATTCGCCGACCCTAACCAGACCATGGTTTCGCTGGTTTACATCGCCGAGGCGAAGGGCTACTTCAAGGACGAGAACCTGTCCGTCACCTACAAGAAATTCACCTCGGGTCGCGACGCCATGAACAGTGTGCTGGCCGGCGAAGCCGATGTGGGTGTGGCGACCGAGTTTCCCTTTGCCAACAACCTGCTGCAAGGCAAACCGCTGCGTATTCTGGGTACGCTGTTGCGAGCCAATCAATATGACGCGGTAGTGGCGCGACGAGATCGCGGCATCAAGGGGGCCGCCGATCTTGCCGGGAAACGCATTGGGGTGACTCCCAATACCAATTCCGAATTCATGTTGTCCACCATGCTGCGTGAGGAGGCCATTCCTGAAGACAAGGTCACCCGGGTTCCGCTCAAACCGGAGCAGATGGTAGATGCGCTGGAGCGTGGTGAGGTCGATGGCATTGCCACCTGGTCGCCGCATATTGCCCATGCGCAGGAAGGGTTCGCCAAAGACCAGACCAGTACTTTGAGGACGCCGAGCTATATTGCCTTGACCTTGCTGGGTGTGCGTTCCGCTACCCTGGCGGAAAAGCACGAGGCCTTGCAGCGCTTGATCCGGGCCTTGGTGCGGGCAGAGGATTTTGTGAATGCCCATCGCGATGAGGCCTTGCAAATTGTCGTTGACCATCTTGCCATCGAAAAGCCTGAAAAACTTCAGGAAGATTGGCCAGAGTTGAAATTCCAGGTGCGTCTGGACAATGTCCTTCTGACGGCCCTTGGGAACGAAGGTCGTTGGCTGGCGGCGCGGACAACGGCTCAACAGCCGGTACTCGATTACCGGGCGACCTTTGCGCCGGAGTTCCTCGAGGCCGTACGTCCCCAGTACGTGACCGTCCAACAGTGAGCAGTGAAGGCCATGCATGAGCGAAATTTTCAGTTCGGCAGCATCGCGACCAATGTGATGCTGCCGTGGCTGCTGCTGACCCTGATCATTTCGGGTCTGACGGGATACCGTTACTATCAGACACAGCAACTGGCGGAGCTCGAGTCCCACGGTCATTTGCATCGCCGGGCGTCCCTGCTGGCCAGTGACCTGCGCTTTCTGGCACAGGCGCGATGGTCAGACGCGCTGGCCTATCATGCGACCCACGATCGGGAATTTGTTGAACGTTTCCAGCAGCGTGATGCCGAAACCTTAGATAAAATTGAAGAACTCTCACATCTGTTTGATGGTGACGATCTCCATGCACATAACCCCGCCAACAATGATGCGGCACTGTTGGACAGTTACGTCACCGTGCGAGCGGGTCATATAGCACTTTACCAGAGCTTTTTAACGGCAATCGAAACGGGCGACCTGGAGCGCCAGGCCAGCCTGATCCCCTTGCTGGTCGACAAGATTCGACTCGTGCGTGCCGCACTCGACGATCTGACGAGTTATCACACCAAGAACGAGATGCGGTTTGAAGCGGTTCAAGCTGCGCAGGAGCGGCAGGCGAATACCCTGTTTGTCGGTTTGCTGAGCGCGCTGATTCTCGTTGGAGGGATTTTTTCCTGGTTGCAGACGCAGAGCATCGTGCGCCCGATTAGCGAACTGACGAAAGCCGCCAAGATAATCGGCGCTGGCGGGAAAGCGGATCTGGCGCGATTTTCAGGAAGGGGCGAAATCGGTGACATGAGCGAGGCCTTGTCGGCTATGGTGCTAGCCTTGCGCAGGTCGCGCCAGGAGGTCATGGACCAAAAGGACCAGCTCGCACTGGCGTATGCCGAGGTGGAAGACAAGGTAAAAACTCGTACCGCAGAGCTCTCGCGGCGTACCGCCGAACTGGAAACCGCGAACAAGGATCTGGAGGGCTTCAGCTATTCCGTTTCCCATGACCTGCGTGCGCCCCTGCGAGCCATCGATGGTTTCATTGCCATTTTGCAGGAGGACTATGCCGCGCAACTGGATGCCGAAGGCCGGCGCCTGTTCGGCATCGTCAGCGACAATGCCCGCAAGATGAGCCACCTGATCGACGACATCCTCGCCTTCTCGCGCGCCGGTCGGCTGGAACTCAACCACTTGCCTGTCAACATGAATGCCCTGGTCGACGAGATTTGGGACAATCTTGCCGAGCAGCGCGGTGATCGACCCTTTGATTTCCATCATACGGAGTTGCCGATGGTAGCGGGTGATCCTCGGGCCTTGCGTCAAATCTGGCAAAACCTGCTGGGCAATGCGATCAAATTTACCCGCGATCGCCAGCCGGCGCGTATCGAGGTGAGCGCAGAACGGCGTGACGACCTGGTCTGGTTCTCTGTCAAGGACAATGGCGCCGGTTTCAAACAGGACTACCAGGATAAGCTGTTCGGCCTGTTCCAACGGCTGCATGGCATGGACGAATTCCAGGGCACCGGCGTCGGCTTGGCGATCGTCAAGCGTTTCGTGCAAAAGCATGGCGGCCAGGTGCTGGCCGAAGGTGAGGTTGGTAGCGGCGCCACCTTTCGGTTCGGGCTGCCGGCCCATCCAGATCAGCCACTTTCTTGAAGGAGTCAGTCATGAACGTAACAGATTTCGTCGTCGATATCCTCCTGGTTGAAGACAACCCCAGTGATGCCGAGTTGGCGTTGCGGTCCCTGAAAAAGCATAACCTGGCCAACCGCGTCTTCTGGGCCAAGGATGGCGAAGAGGCGCTCGACTATTTGTTCCATCGCGGCGCATTTTCCGATTCAGCCAATTCCTTGCCCCGGGTCGTGCTGCTTGATCTGAGACTGCCCAAGGTGGATGGCATCGAGGTCCTGAAGCAGATTCGTGCTACCCCGGAGACCTGCGAACTCCCGGTTGTGGTGCTCACCTCCTCCAAGGAAGAGCGTGACGTCATGGACACCTACAATCTGGGGGTCAATAGTTTTGTCGCCAAACCCGTTGCCTTCGACGAGTTTGCCGGTGTGGTCGCCCAGCTCGGCATGTACTGGGTGCTGGTGAACCGGGTGCCACCGGAAATTCGGCCCTAGCCATGAAGGCCCCTCTGCGCCTTCTGCTGCTGGAAGACAACCCGGCCGATGCGGAGTTCAACCTGCATCGCCTGCGCAAGGCGGGCATGGTGTTTGAATCGGCCCTCGTCGAGGAAGAGGCCAGCTTTGTTGCCGCATTGGACGACTTCAAGCCTGACCTGATCCTGGCCGACTTCCATTTGCCGCGCTTCGACGGCCTGCAGGCCTTGCAGCTGTTGCGGGCACGCGATGCCAACCTGCCTTTTATCTTCGTCAGCGGCGCCATGGGGGAGGAAGTGGCGGTACAGACCCTGCACCAGGGGGCCGACGACTACATTCTCAAGGACCGCCTCAACCGCCTGCCGGCGGCCGTGACGCGGGCGTTGGAGGCGGCAACCCAGCGCACCAGCCTGCACCGTGCGAGCCTGGACCTGCAGGCCAGCGAGGCGCGCTTTCGCGCCTTGGTGGAAAGCTCCGTGGACTGGATTTGGGAAATAGACGCCGCCGGACACTATAGCTACGTCAGTCCACGCGTGTTCAACCTGCTCGGCTACACCCCGGAAGAGGTACTGAACCGCAGCCCGTTCGATTTCATGCTTCCCGACGAGGCGGCGCGGGTAGGGGCGATCTTCAGCGAGATCAGCGGCGCCCGGCGACCCTTTACCCTGCTGAAAAACGTCTGCCGTCACAAGGATGGCCATGCGGTCATTCTGGAATCCAGTGGGGTGCCGCGCTTTGACGCCGCCGGCGCATTTGCTGGCTATCACGGCGTCGACCGCGACATCACGCAGCGCATCGCGGACGAACAAGCCCTGAAGTCCAGCGAGGAGCGTTATTTCCACGCGACCAACAGCATCCGGGATGCCTTCATCCTCCTCGACCCCCAGGGACGGGTGAGCGAATGGAACCCGGCTGCCGAGCGCATGTTCGGCTTTGGCCGCGACGAAATCATCGGCCGCAATCTCCATGAGATCATCGCGCCGGAACGCTTTCGTCCGGCTCACGAAAAGGCCTGGCCGCGTTTCGCCGCGACCGGCGAGGGCAATGCCATCAACCGGACACTGGAGCTGGTGGCCCAGCACCAGGACGGTCATGAGTTTGCGGTCGAGTTGTCGCTGTCCGGTATTCAAGTTGACGGACGCTGGCAGGCCGTCGGACTGGTACGCGACATTACCGAGCACAAGCAGGCCCAAACGACCTTGCAGATGCAGGCCCGGCGGGCCGAGGCGCTGCTCGAACTGCCGATCGCCGACGAGACCCTGGATGAGGCCGCCTTTATGCAGCGCGGCCAGGAACTGGCGGAAGACCTGACCGGCAGTCAGATTGCCTTCATCCATTTCGTTCACCCCGACGAGGAAACCATCGAACTGATCACCTGGTCGCGTCGCACCCTCGAACACTACTGCACCGCGGCTTATGACACCCATTATCCCGTCAGCCAGGCGGGCATCTGGGCCGATGCCCTACGTCAGCGGGCATCCGTGATCGTCAATGACTACGCCAATTACCCGCACTCACGCGGCCTGCCTGAGGGCCATGCGGCACTGAACCGTCTGCTTTCCGTGCCGGTGATCGAAAACGGCAAGGTGGTGATGCTCACGGGCGTGGGCAACAAGGCTAGCGACTACACCGAGATGGATGTTGAAACGGTGCAACTGATTGCCAATGAAATCTGGCGCCTTGTCCAGCACCGGCGCACCCTTGAGGCCCTTCGTGCCGGCGAGGCCCGCTATCGCGCCCTGGTAGAAAACATGAACGACGGCGTTGCGGTTTATCAGGCGGTGAACGACGGGGAGGATTTCGTCTTCACCGATTACAACCAGGCTGGGGAGCGTATCGGCGGACAGTCACGTGAGCAGGTCATCGGGCGATGTGTCACCGAGGTTTTCCCCGGAGTAAGGGCAATTGGCCTGCTCGATGCACTCCGCCGTGTATTCAGCAGTGGCACGCCTGAACGCTTAAGCACCAGCCGCTATAAAGACGGAAGTCTCTCTCTTTGGGTGGAAAACTACATCTATCGGCTACCCACTGGCGAGGTCGTCGCCGTCTATGCCGACGTGACCCAGCGCAAGCAGGCCGAAGAGGAACTGCAAAAACTGGCCCAGGCCGTTGAGCAAAGCCCGGAAAGCATCGCGATTACCGACCTGGATGCCAATCTGGAATACGTCAATGAAGCCTTCGTCAGAAACACCGGCTTCAGTCGTGATGAAGCCCTCGGTCAGAACCCCCGCATCCTGCATTCCGGCAAGACACCCAAGGCCACCTATGACTCCTTATGGGAGGCCATGACCCAGGGTCTGCCGTGGAAGGGCGAGTTCATCAACCGGCGCAAGGACGGCAGCGAATATGTCGAATTCGCCATCATCACGCCGCTGCGCCAGCCCGAAGGTCGTATTAGCCACTACGTCGCGGTGAAGGAAGACATCACCGAAAAAAAGCGCATCGGGGCCGAGCTGGATCAATACCGGCTGCATCTGGAGGAACTGGTCGCAACCCGCACGCAGGAGTTGGCCGAGGCCAAGCGCGCCGCCGAGGCCGCCAACCTGGCCAAGAGTACCTTCGTTGCCAACATGAGCCACGAAATCCGTACGCCATTGAACGCCATCGTCGGCCTGACGCACCTGCTCTGGCGCAGTTCGAACGATCCCAGGCAGAAAGAGAAGCTTGGCAAGATCACCGACGCCTCGCACCACCTGCTGTCGGTCGTCAACGACATCCTCGACATCTCCAAGATCGAGGCCGGCAAGCTGACCCTGGGCCGTGACGACTTCGTCCTCGACCAGATGGTGGACAATGTCGTCTCCATGATAGGTCCCAAGCTGCGTGAAAAGTCACTTGAACTCGTCATCGAGCGGGATCAACGCCTGCCGACGGTGCTGGTGGGCGACGCCATGCGCCTTGCGCAAGCGCTGCTCAACTACCTCTCGAATGCCGTCAAGTTCACCGAGCACGGCCAGATCACCGTGCGTATCGCCCCGGAAGCCGAGTTTCCCAACGAACTGCTGGTGCGCTTCACCGTGGCCGATACCGGCATCGGCATCGCACCCGAGACCCTGGCCACCCTGTTCAACGCCTTCACCCAGGCGGATACCGGCACGGCGCGCCGCTATGGCGGGACGGGCCTCGGGTTGGTCATCACCCGGCGGCTGGCACAACTGATGGGTGGCGAAGCCGGCGTTGAGAGTACGGCAGGCCAGGGTAGCCGTTTCTGGTTCACCGCCCGGCTGGGCAAGAGCCCCCATACCCTGGATGAACTGGCCGAAGCCCCCGCCCTGGCCGGGAAAATCCTGTCCGCCCTGCCGGTTGGGACGCGCATCCTGCTGGCCGAGGACAACCAGATCAACCAGGAGGTCGCCGTCGAACTACTGGGCCAGACCGGGCTGAGGGTCGATGTGGCCAACGACGGCCGGGAGGCCTTGGCCATGGTGCCTGATGGCCAGTACGCGCTGATCCTGATGGACATACAGATGCCCAATATGGATGGCCTCGCGGCTACCCGGGCCATCCGTGCGCTGGGGCTGTCCTTGCCCATCCTGGCGATGACGGCCAACGCCTTTGACGAAGATCGCGAGCAGTGCCTGCAGGCCGGCATGAACGACTTCGTCGCCAAGCCGGTCGATCCCGAGCAGCTATATGCCGCGCTGCTGCGCTGGCTACCGGCCATGCCCGCCGCCCCGGCGGCCGCACCGCTGTCCCAGGCGGGCTTACCGTCGGCGCTGACTTTCCTGCCCGGGCTGGAGGCCGAGAAGTGCCTGCGGTTGTTCAATGGCCACCTGTCCACCTATCTGCGCCTGCTCCGCCGCTTCGTCATCGACCATGGTGACGATATGACCCGGCTGCGCGAATGCCGAGCTGCCGGTGATCATGAAACGGCCCGCCGGGTGGCCCACTCCCTGAAGGGCGTTGCCGGCAATCTGGGGGCGACGGCCGTACAGAGCCTGGCCACCGAATTGGATGCGGCGCTGAAGGCGGACGCCGCTCCTGCGCGGATCGAGACGCTCACCGCGACCCTGGCCACCGAACTCCAGCACCTGACCGCGGCCGTACTGGGGGCCATCCCAGCTAGGGCCCCGGCCGCCCCGATCGAGGTGGACTGGGCAGTGGTGCGGCAACTACTGGATGAGTTGGAGCCCTATCTGGCGACCGGCAACATGCAGGCCAATGCCCTCTTCGAGGCCAACGCCCCCCTGCTCAAGGCCGCCCTGGGTGCCACTGGCACCGCCATTGAAGAGTATCTCGCGAGCTTCTTCTACCCCGAGGCGCTGGCGACTCTCTGCCAGGCACGGGAAGCACAGGCGGAACTGCAGGGCATGTCCGAATGAATACCGATGCCATGCGCATCAGGTCACAGCGCCCTTCTCCGCAGAATGCCTGAAGCTGTTCGGCAATGGCCACGGGCGTACCTTGCGGACTGTGAACAAAAGCCGATTACCGCCGCTGCCGGCCATGGAGAGCGAAGCGAAGGCCGGTAGTCCCCGGAAGGCGTCGGCGCGAGCGTGCCGCCGGAGGGGCGTAGGGGCCACCGGTCCCAAAGCCGTGGAGGCGGTATGCAGAGCGCATCCGACACGCCGTCGAGCCATTCGTCGTAGGGTCATGGCAGAGTCCGACCGTCCCCACAGGGGACACGTCGTGACGGAGCCGTGACCCGGAGCGGGGCGGCCGGGGCCTCATGGTTGTCGCCGAGCGCAAGGCGAAAGGGGGACTGGGATGTCCCGTTTCGCATCCTGAGCACGGCGACACTCCGAATGATTCCATTCGCAATCGTGGTTTCCAGGGTGCCAAACAGTCGTCGACGGATCTGTTCGTCGTGGGACAAGGAGCCCGTCGCTACAGCCCCGCGTGGCGGTTACCGCAACCCTCCCTCAGTTGTTGGGGTGGCGGGAACCCCACTCAATAAGGTTGACCGTGCTTGTTGGCCCACCCAAAAGGCCCTATAGTCGAGGCCATGACTAGGTTTCAGCGATCAACCCGGATTCTCGTGGCCCTCTGCCTGCTGATTATGCAGGTGCAGGTGTGGGCGTCCGAGACCCTCGGGTGCCGACTTGAAGCCCGCCTACTCAGCGGTGATTCCACCGCTTGTCCCCTGCATCAGGCGATCGGGTCTCAGCCCACCCAGACCAACCCGAGTTGCCTGCTCGACTGCCAGCGGTGCGCCCTGCTGTGCCTGGCCGGTGTGCCCGCCTTGTTGGCATCCGCACCGGTCTTGCCCCGCCTGGATTCCGTGCAAATCGCCGACCCCACGCCCGGCCGCCACTTCTACCGCTTTACCCCCGACTCCCCCCTCCGCCCTCCCATCGGCTGATCGACTCCGCAAGGTGTATTAGGTTGCTGGCTCGGTGAGGGTGCGCCATCTTCCCCGGGCGGTTTGAGTGCGCGATCACGCGGCTGCCGCGGCGATCCTCCCAGGAGTTCGATATGTCCCATTTCGCCTTTTCTCCCGCCCTTGCGGGCCTTGCCAGGCTGTCCGCCCTGGCCCTTGTCGTGATATCGCTGGCCAGTTGCAGCGACCCAACGCCGGCGCCAACCGAGACCCTGAAGCAGGCATTGGGTGACACCGCGACAGAACACGCCAAGAAGCACCTCGACCCCAAGTATGTCTGCCCCATGCATCCCCAGATCGTGCGCGGCGAACCCGGCACCTGCCCCATTTGCGGTATGACGCTGGTGCCGAAGGCGCTGGACTCCGACCAGAACGCGGGCGCCGGGGCGGGCGCGGACAAAACCGAGCCGGCCCAGTCCCCGAACCCTAACCGCAAGGTGCTCTATTGGTACGACCCCATGATGCCCGAGCAGCGTTTCGACCAGCCCGGCCCCTCGCCCTTCATGGCAATGGACCTGGTGCCGCGGTACGCGGATGAGGATGCCGGTGGCGATGCCGGGGCTTCGGCGGCAGGGGCCGGCGATGGAGGCCACCCCGGCGTCACCCTGAGCGCGGCCGTCGTCCAGAACCTGGGGGTGCGCACCGCTAAGGTGCAACGGGGCACCCTGGCGCGGGCGGTGCGGGCGGTCGGCCGGATCGCGTACGACGAGGAACGTTTAGCTCACGTTCATCCCCGGGCGGCGGGCTGGATCGAGCAGCTCGCCGTGCGGGCCGAGGGTGAACCCGTCAAAAAAGGTCAAGAGCTGGCGTCCTTCTATGCCCCGGACATCCTCTCGGCCCAGGTCGATTTCTTGATCGCCACCGAGCCCCGGGGGCCCGGGGAACGCAAGGTCAAGGCCGACAAGGCGCGCAACCTGCTGCGCCTGCTCGAGGTACCCGAGGCGGTCATCCGGGACATCGAACGCACCCGCGAGACCCGCAACACGGTCCCCATATTGGCCCCGGAGGATGGCATCATCACCCAGTTGATGGCCCGCGAGGGCATGTACGTCGCCCCCGGCAGCGAGATGTTCGTCATCGCCGACCTGTCCCAGGTGTGGGTCCTGGTGGATGTGTTCGAACACCAACTCGCCTGGATCTCGGCGGGCCTGCCGGCGCAGATCCAGGTATCGGCCTATCCCGGACGCATCTGGAAGGGCCAGGTGGATTATCTCTACCCTGACCTTGACCCCAAGACCCGCACCTTGCGGGTGCGGCTGGTCTTTCCCAATCCGGACCTGGAACTCAAGCCCAATATGTTCGCCGATGTGGCGATCGAAGGCCTGCCTCAGGCCAATGTGCTGAGCATCCCTCGCGAGGCCCTGATTGCGACCGGTGAGCGGGAGAGCGTGGTCAAATCCCTGGGGGAGGGCCGCTTCCAGCCGGTAAATGTGGTGACCGGGATGCGTTCGGGGGAGACGGTGGAGATCCTGTCGGGCTTGCAGGAGGGGGACCAGGTGGTGGTCTCCGGCCAGTTCCTGATCGACTCCGAGTCGAGCCTCCAGGCCAGCTTCCGGCGCCTGTCGGACCAGCCATCAACCCCGGTGCCCGCTACCGGGCACCAGGACTGAGGGGGCACCATGGACAAGGTCATCGATTGGTCGATCCGTAACCGCTTCCTGGTCCTGCTGG
Source organism: Chromatiaceae bacterium (assembly GCA_044228795.1). Classification (GTDB taxonomy): domain Bacteria; phylum Pseudomonadota; class Gammaproteobacteria; order Chromatiales; family Chromatiaceae; genus M0108. Next base: position 109,408 of record JBGAUE010000001.1, read on the forward strand.
CTACGGCGCTGCTGACTGCCTGGGGCCTCCTGGCCCTGCGCCAGACCCCCCTGGACGCCATCCCCGATCTGTCGGACGTACAGGTCATCATCCGCACCAACTTCCCCGGCCAATCCCCGCGGGTCGTGGAGGATCAGCTCACCTATCCCATTGCCACTACCATGCTGGGGGTGCCCGGTGCCCAGACGGTACGCGGCTTCTCCATGTTCGGAGACTCCTTTGTCTACGTCATCTTCAAGGATGGGACCGACCTCTATTGGGCGCGGTCGCGGGTCCTGGAGTACCTGAACCAGACGGCGGCGCTCCTGCCGGCGGGTGTCACCCCCCGGCTGGGTCCGGACGCCACCGGCGTCGGTTGGGTTTACAGCTATGCCCTGGTGGACCGCACGGGTGGACAGGATCTGGCGCAACTGCGCAGCCTCCAGGACTGGTTCCTCAAGTTCGAATTGCAGACCGTTCCCGGGGTGGCGGAGGTAGCCACCGTGGGCGGTATGGTGCGTCAGTATCAGGTGGTGGCCGACCCCGAGAAGCTGCGCGCCTACGGTATCCCATTGGCGCGTCTGTCCGCGGCCATTCGCGACGCCAACCAGGAGGTAGGCGGCTCGGTGGTGGAACTGGGGGAGGCGGAATACATGGTCCGCAGCCGTGGCTATCTTCAGACCCTGGAGGATCTGGAAACCATCCCCGTGGACGTCACCGCCACCGGCACTCCCGTACTGTTGCGCGACCTGGCACGTGTCCAGGTGGGACCGGAGATGCGCCGGGTGGTGGCGGACCTGGACGGCGAGGGGGAAGTGACCGGCGGCATCGTCGTAATGCGCTACGGGGAGAACGCCCTCACCACCATCGCGGCGGTGAAGCAGAAGCTGGCGGAGCTCCAGCAGGGTCTGCCCGCGGGCGTGGAGATAGTCCCCACCTACGACCGCTCGGCGCTCATCCTGCGGGCGGTGGACAATCTCAAGGACAAACTCATCGAGGAGTTCATCGTGGTTGCCCTGGTGAGCCTGGTGTTCCTGTTCCACCTGCGCTCAAGCCTGGTTGCCATCGTCAGTCTGCCGCTCGGGGTGCTGGCGGCCTTCATCATCATGCGTCACCAGGGCATCAATGCCAACATCATGTCACTGGGCGGCATCGCCATCGCCATCGGGGCCATGGTGGACGCGGCCATTGTCATGATCGAGAACGCCCACAAGCACCTGGAACGTTATCACCAGGCCTACGGACACGCCCCCCGCGGCAATGAGCACTGGCAGGTGATCCGGGAGGCCGCCGCGGAGGTTGGCCCGGCGCTCTTTTTCTCCCTGCTCATCATTACCCTGAGCTTCGTGCCCGTGTTCACCCTGGAGGCGCAGGAGGGGCGACTGTTCGCGCCGCTCGCCTACACCAAGACCTTCGCCATGGCCGCGGCGGCGGGGCTGTCCGTCACCCTGGTGCCGGTCCTCATGGGCTACTTCATCCGCGGACGCATCCCGAAGGAGGATCGCAACCCCCTCAATCGGTTGCTGATCTGGGCCTATCGGCCCCTGCTGCGCGCCGTCCTGGCGGCCCCGCGAGCGACCATCGCGGCGTCGGTGCTGATCGTGCTGAGCCTGGTGGTACCCCTCTATGGGGTTGCGGGACTGTTGGAACCCTTGAAGTGGCCGGTCCAGGCGCTGAGCCTGGTGGACCGGGGTGCCGCCTCCGGGCCGGCCCTGGCGCGGATCGCAGGCTGGCAACAGGGTCTGGCGGAGCGTTGGCGGGCCTTGACCGGAGGCGTACCGGCCCTGGCGCGACTCAGCTCGGGCCTGGGTTCGGAGTTCATGCCCGAACTCGACGAGGGCGACCTCATGTACATGCCTACCACCCTGCCGGGGCTCTCCATCGGCAAGGCCCAGGAGCTGCTGCAACAGACCGACCGGCTGATCGCGAGTGTGCCCGAGGTGGAACGGGTCTTTGGCAAGATCGGCCGCGCGGACACCGCCACGGACCCAGCACCCCTCACCATGGTCGAGACCGTCATCCAGTTCAAACCACGAGACCAATGGCGGGATGGCATGACGGTCGAGCGGCTCATCGAGGAGCTGGATGCCACCGTGCGTCTGCCCGGCGTCACCAACGCCTGGGTCATGCCCATTAAGACCCGCATCGATATGCTCGCCACCGGCATCAAGACCCCAGTGGGGATCAAGGTCGCGGGGGCGGACCTCGGGGAGATCGAACGCATCGGCCAGGAACTCGAGCGCGTCCTGCGCCAGGTGCCGGGAACCGCCTCGGTCTTCTCCGAGCGAGTCGCCGGTGGGCGCTATATCGAGATCCGCCCGGATCGGGTGGCGGCGGCGCGGGTGGGGCTCAATATCGGCGATATCAACCAGGTAGTAGCGGCAGCGGTGGGCGGCATCAACATTACCCAGACCGTGGAGGGGCTGGAGCGCTACCCAGTCAATCTGCGCTTCCCGCGCGAGCAGCGCGACGATGTGCAGAAGCTGCGCGAACTACCCTTGGTCACCCCCACCGGGGCCCAGGTACCCCTGGGGCAGATCGCCACGGTGGAGATCGTGGACGGCCCGCCGATGCTCAAAAGCGAGAATGCGCGCATCAATGGCTGGACCTTCGTCGATATCCGCGGGGTGGACCTGGGCACCTATGTCGCCGCCGCCCAGGCCAAGGTCCGTAAGGAGGTCAAGTTGCCGCCCGGCTATTCCATCGCCTGGTCCGGACAGTACGAATACATGTTGCGCGCCAAGGAACGGTTAAACCAGGTGGTGCCCTTCACCCTGGTCATCATCTTCGTGCTGCTGTATCTGATCTTCCGGCGCGCTACCGAGGCCTGGCTGGTGATGTTTTCCTTGCCTTTCGCCCTGGTGGGCGGGTTCTGGCTGATCTATCTGTTGGGCTACAACCTGTCGGTGGCCGTGGCGGTCGGCTTCATCGCCCTCGCGGGGGTCGCTGCTGAGTTCGGGGTCATCATGCTGCTCTACCTCGATAATGCCCTGAAGGCCTATCGGGAGCAGGGCCGTCTCAACGACGTCGCCAACCTCAAGGCCGCGATCATGGAGGGAGCGGTGCTGCGGGTGCGGCCCAAGGCGATGACGGTGGCCGTGATCATCGCCGGCCTCCTGCCCATCATGCTCGGCCACGGTACCGGCTCCGAGGTCATGCGCCGCATCGCCGCACCCATGGTCGGCGGCATGATTACGGCGCCGCTCTTGAGTCTGTTCGTGATTCCCGCCATATATCTGGTGTGGCGCCGCAGGGAATTGCCGTCAAAGGCCACGACAACCTAACCCCGGGGAAAAATTCACGCAGTCGCCAATTTCTCGACACGTCACTGTAAGGAATCGCACCCAACCCCGACTACCACCCTGAGACCCTTGCCGCCTGACAGGCGGCCGGGCCTCATCAATATCCAGGGGTGACCTCTTGTTACCCGTCCATACCAACCCAGACCGGAGTCAATCCATGAACCAGAAATCCACCGCCGCCGCCCTTGCCCTCGCCCTCGGGACCGCTATGACCGTCGCCGCCGCGCCCACAAGCGCGGCTGATGCCCCCGCCCTGGAAAAGTGTTTTGGTGTCGCCCTCAAGGCCAAGAACGACTGCCATTCCGGTCCAGGCACCTCCTGCGCCGGGACCTCCACCAAGGACTACCAAGGCAGTGCCTGGAAGTCGGTACCCAAGGGGAGTTGCGAGACGACCGCCTCACCCACCTCCCCGACTGGCTTTGGCCAGCTCGCGGCCTTCAAGGAAAAGTCCTAAGGTTCTTAGGAGAGAGCCAGCCGTGATCCCGCCACGCGACCCAATTCACCGGGCGCCGGCTGGCGCTCCCGGACTCGGGAACCACCCCAGCCTGCCCCGGCGGGCGGGCGTGGGCCTCAAGCCTGCCCATGTCGCCGCCATCCTGGAGGGTTCGCCTGACATCGGGTTTTTCGAGGTCCATGCCGAGAATTATCTGGTGGCCGGCGGACCCATGCACGCCGACCTTACCCGCATCGCCGAGCGCTATCCGCTCTCGATCCATGGGGTGGGGCTATCGATTGGCGGCGAGGATCCCCTTGACCTAGACCATCTGCGCGCCCTGCGCGGATTACTTGACCGCTACCAACCGGCGCAGTTTTCCGAACACCTGGCCTGGTCAAGCCACGGCGGCGTCTTTTGGAACGACCTCCTGCCGGTACCCTATGACCACGCCACCCTGAACCGGGTCTGCACCCATCTCGACCAGGTGCAAGACACCCTGGGCAGGCGCATCCTGCTGGAGAACCCAGCAACCTATGTCGAATTTGCCGGCTCTACCCTGAGCGAGGCTGAATTCATGACCTCGATCCTGGCACGCACGGGCTGCGGCCTCCTGCTGGATGTCAACAACGCCTATGTGACCTGCACCAACCACGGGCGCGACGTACCGGCCTATCTCGCGGCGCTGCCGCTGGATCAGGTCGGCGAGGTTCACCTGGCCGGCTTTCATCGGGACACCGACAGCGTCGGCGATCCGCTGCTCATCGACAGTCACGGCAGTGCCGTGGACGCTACGGTCTGGGACCTCTACGCCTGGACTCTCGCCCGCATTGGCCCCCAGCCGACCCTGATCGAGTGGGACAACGAGGTCCCAGCCTTTGACCGGCTGGAGGCTGAGGCGCAACGCGCCGAGGGTCTCCTCGCGGGTCTGGATGGCCAGCGGCGGGGCGAGCCATGAAGGGCCACGCGGCCTGGTGCGCCGCCCTACTGGATCCGGACCGGGATGTCCCCGCTGGACTCGTGACCTGGAATGGCTCCGATCCTGCCCAGCGCTTCGCTGTTTATCGTAACAATGTGACCGTTTCGCTCATGGAGGCCCTGGCGGACAGCTTCCCGGTGTGCCAGGCCCTGGTCGGGGAGTTGTGCTTTCGCGATCTAGCCCGCGCCTTCGTGCGCTCTCAGCCACCCCGCGCACCGGTACTGGCGCACTATGGCCATGGGTTCGCGGAATTTGTTGCTGCCAGTAAGCTGGCGGCGTCATGGCCCTCCCTGCCCGATCTGGCGCGGCTGGAGTGGGCCTGCCTGGAGGCGCTCCATGCGGCCGATGCAGCACCCATTGACCCAGATATCCTGACTTCTGCCTTGGGACGGCCGGAGACGCTGCCGTCGCTCAGGCTGGCGCTCCACCCGAGCTTCGTAACCCTGGGCTCGCCCTTTGCGGTGGTGTCCCTGTGGGCGGCCCAACAGGGTGATGGGGCATCCTCGGTCCTAGACCCCAATACACCCGAGCACGCCTGGATCCTGCGCCGGGGCCGATCGGTGCAAGTCTTGCCGATGTCCGCCGGCGACTGCTGCTTCGTGCAGGCCTTGCAAATGGGCGCGACCCTGGGCGAGGCCGCGATCGCCGCCGAGGGTGAAGCCGGTGGGGATACGGGTGCGGATACGGCTTTCGACCTGACCCGCTGTCTGACCGTCCTGCTGCGGGAACAGGCCCTAACCGGCGTAACCCTGACAACCCTGACCTGAGGAGATTGCCATGACCTCTGCCCCTGCCGCATTGCCGGGCGCATTCGCCGGACGACTCGCTGGCGGTGTCTCCGGCGTGATCCGGGTGCTGGAACGGATCCCCTACAGCCTGAGAGGATGGCGGGCTCAGCGCAGGGACGTTTGGGGCCCGATCCCCCGACCCCGGTTACACCCCGGCCCCTTATTCTGAGGTCAGGCTGGTCAGCCTGGCGATTTCGGGGCCATAAAGATAGACCAACAGCATGCAGACCGGTACCAGCAGACCAAAGAGCCGCACCGGGTAACGAATGGCCGGCCGGGCCTGGCCGACCTCCAGAAATTCCTCGATGACCATGCCGCCCTTCCAGGCTGTGATGAGGGCGACGATCAGGGTCAGTCCCAGCCCGGGGGATGCGCCGTCTCCGAGAGCGGCGCCAGTAAGGGTGAGGCTGACCAGGACCAGCCAGGTCAGGACCAGGGCACGAAAGGAGGGGTTCATGGGCGCCTCAGGGCAGGACGTAGAAGAGTGGGAAAATCATCAGCCAGATCAGGTCGGTGGCATGCCAATAGCTGGCGAAGGCCAGCATGCCCCGATGGTTGCTGGCCGAGTAGGCGCCGGTGCCGAGGCGGGCCAGAATCCAGGCCATGCCGAGCAGACCCCAGGTCACATGCACCAGGTGATTGAAGGTCAGGTAGTAATAGGCCAGTTGAAAGACATCACCCCCACCGTCCAAGCCCCGTGCCAGGTTCCAGCGGAATTCCAGGACCTTCATGAGCGGATAGCCCAGTGCCGTCAGCAGCGCCAGGAGCAGCCAGGTCAGGGAGGCGCGCCGACGATCGGCGCGAATGGCATGGAGGGCGCTGGCGACCATGAAACTACTGGTCAGCATCACCAGGGTGTTGACGACGCCAGCCAGGGTCCAAAGCTTGGCGGGGCCTTGATGAAAGGCCTCCGGATGATGGGCGCGGGCGATGAAATAGACGAAAAACATCAGGGCGAATTCGGTCATCTCCGCAAAGATGCCGACCCAGATGGCCTTGTTACCCGGTATGCCCTTGTCCCGGGACTCTGGGGAGGCCATTGTCGACAAGGCCTCCCCGGTGTCCTGACTAGCGGGCATGGGGGTTCCCAGGGGTCTGAGGGTTTGTCCCGGCCGAGATCGGAGGATTTTGCCCCCTGGCTAGAGGAAAGACGATGCGGTAGAGGTGAAGGTGGGCGTAAGCCAATACCGGCAGGATCAGGACTAGCAGGGGCGGCAAGAGGAAGCCGGCCATGAGCCCCAGGATGAGGGTCAAGCCCCAGGCCAGGGCTGGCCCGGGGCTATGGAACATGGCCCGCACGCTGGCGTGGATGGCCGGGATGGGTTGGGCGCGGCCCTCGTAAAGCAGTGGGACGGCGAAGGCGGCGATGAGGTGGACGCCAGCGGCGAGGCCGGCCCCCATAAGGCTCGACCAGCGCACAAAGGTCCCGACTTTGGCCGCTGACCCGGTGACGCCCACGACTTGAGAGCCCTCTTCCAGCGAGGCGCCCGCACCCACCTGAAAGGCATAGAGGATGCCGGCGTCCGTGATCCAGACGATCAAGAGAAAGCAGCAGGCCCCCGCGAGTGCCCAGAATCCCGCGCCCACCTCCCGGTAACCGCCCCAGGCCAGGCCCAGTCCAGGCCGTTGACCCGCATCTCGCGACTTCAGCAAGGCCAACCAGGGTGGCAGCAGGAGGGGACCGATCAGGCAGAAACCGCCCGCCAGGATCAGCGCCAGAGCCGGGGCGCCGATGGCAAAGGGGATCAGCAGCAGTCCCGTGGTGATCAGGGCGAGGAGACAGCCGAGGATGAGGCTGGGTCCAGGCATGGCGCGCAGGTCGCTCCACCCGGAGCCCAACGCCCTGGGGATATCGGTAAAATGGCAAGGGGCAGGGGAGAGGTTGCTCACGGGATGGGTGTCGCTCGGGTTGGTATCCGGCCCTCTGAGTGCGGGCAAGGGACTGGGACAGAAAGTTGCACCCCAGCTTAGGGCGTGCCCTCCGGGTCGCCTTGATCCACCTCAAATTCACCCGCCAGAGCCGCTTGACATAAGTCAAGGGCAAGTGGCTGGATTCTCCCTACTCTCCGTCCTGGCTGATACTCGGCCGGCCCACGATCCTCAATACCAAGCGGAGAGGCACTTCATGAATTCGAAATTTTTGACGACCATTGGGCGCCATCGCGCCGGGGTATTTTTAGTCAGCGCCATGGCCCTGGCCGTGGGTCAGGCCCTAGCTGCGACCGATGCCGCACACCCGAATGCCAAGAGCCCCGAGATGTCCTACCAGGGGGCACCCGGGGCCATGGATCCCGCCGCTACGAAGGATCTCATGGATGGCGAAGGACCCCCGATCACGAAGGCAGAATTTGACAAGGCCAAGGAGATTTTTTTCCAGCGTTGCGCCGGTTGCCACGGGGTGCTGCGCAAGGGCGCCACCGGCAAGCCTCTGACCACCGACAAGACCCGCGCCCTGGGCACGCCCTACCTCTCTGCCTTCATCAACATGGGCTCCCCCGCAGGCATGCCCAACTGGGGCACCTCCGGGCAATTGAGCCCGGAAGAGGTGGACCTCATGGCCCGCTACCTGCAGCACGAGCCACCCCAACCGCCGGAGTGGGGTATGAAGGAGATGAAGGCGAGCTGGAAGGTCCTGGTTCCGCCGGACAAGCGCCCTACCAAGCAGATGAACAAGCTCAACCTGAACAACCTCTTCTCCGTCACCCTGCGCGATGCCGGACAGGTGGCCCTAGTGGATGGCGACACCAAGCAGATCGCCACCATCATCCCCACCGGCTACGCGGTACACATCTCACGGCTGTCAGCATCCGGGCGCTACCTCTACGTGATCGGGCGTGACGCCCGGGTCGACCAGATCGACCTGTGGATGGACCCGCCCCAGACCGTCGCCGAGATGAAGGTCGGACTCGAGGCGCGCTCGGTGGAGACCTCCAAATTCAAGGGGATGGAGGACAAATACGCCATCGCCGGCACCTACTGGCCGCCCCAGTTCGTGATCATGGATGGGGATACCCTGGAGCCGCTCAAGATCGTCTCCACCCGCGGCATGACCGTGGACACCCAGGAGTACCACCCCGAGCCTCGCGTAGCGGCCATCGTCGCCTCCCACGAGCGCCCGGAGTTCATCGTCAACGTCAAGGAGACCGGCCACGTCCTCATGGTGGACTATGGCGACATCGACAACCTCAAGATCACCGATATCCCAGCCGCGCCCTTCCTGCATGACGGCGGCTGGGACTCCACCCTGCGCTACTTCATGACCGCGGCTAACAAGTCCAACAAGATCGTGGTGGTGGACTCCAAGGAGGATAAGCTGGCCGCCCTGGTGGATGTCGGCGCCATTCCCCACCCCGGGCGCGGGGCCAACTTCACCGACCCCAAGTTCGGGCCCGTGTGGGCGACCAGCGACCTGGGCGACGAGATGATCGCGGTGATCGGGACCGACCCGGCTGGGCACAAGGACAACGCCTGGAAGGTGGTGCGCAAGCTTAAGGGGCAGGGCGGCGGCTCCCTCTTCATCAAGACCCATCCCAAGTCCCAGCACCTCTATGTGGATACGGCCCTGAACCCGGATGCCAAGATGAGTCAGTCGGTGGCGGTCTTCGACATTGCCGACCTCGATAAAGGGTTCCAGGTCTTGCCCATCGCGGAATGGGCCGACCTGGGTGAGGGGTCCAAACGGGTGGTGCAGCCGGAATTCAATCAGGCGGGCGACGAGGTCTGGTTCTCGGTGTGGAACGGTAAGGATCAGAAATCGGCCTTGGTGATCGTGGACGACAAGACCTTGAAGCTCAAGAAGGTCATCAAGGACGATCGCCTGGTGACCCCGACGGGCAAGTTCAATGTTTACAATACGGTTAACGACGTTTATTAAGCGCTGATCCGGCGTTAGCCGTTTGGGTATCTTTCCCGGCCTAGCCGGGATCGGAACCCTGCGCTAACCTGATGGGGCATGGAGGCCCCGCTACCTCAAATCGCCGCACGGGCGATTTTTTTTGGGAATCACCCGGCATCACCCTCCAGAGGTCAAGTTGCCATGGCCATGCTCAGACTTCTCATGCTGTTGCCGCTGGCGATGGCACTCAACAACCCCCCCGCCTGGGCGGAGTCCACCCCGCCGGTGCCGCCGGAGACGGGGTCCACCCCCACAGGGGAGAATTCACCCCGCGATGCCGGTACGCTTTATCTGCAAATCTGTGCCGAGTGCCATGGGGCCGATCGCCTGGGTATCACGGGGCCGCCCCTGATCCCGGAGAATTTCGGTCGTCTGAAACGCGAAGAGGCCAGCAAGCTGATCCTCGAGGGTCGGCCGGCAACCCAGATGCCCGCCTTTACGGGGCGTCTCTCCGAGGCCGAGGCCCAGTCCCTCGTGGATTTGGTGTTCACCCCGCCTGCCGAGACGCCTGACTGGGGACTGGAGCGCATTCGCGCCAGCCATCTGGCCCCGGTGGATCCCGCCACTCTGCCGGATCACCCCCTCCATAACGCCGATCCCCTGAACCTCTTCGTGGTGGTGGAGACCGGCGATCATCATGCCACCATTCTGGATGGCGACCGCCTGGAACCCCTCCATCGCTTCGCCACCCGCCGCGCCTTGCATGGCGGGCCTAAATTTTCCCCTGACGGGCGCTTCGTCTATTTCGCCTCCCGTGACGGCTGGATCAGCAAATTCGATCTGCACAGTTTCCAGACCGTAGCCGAGATCCGCGCCGGTATCAATACCCGCAACCTGGCGGTGTCCGGGGATGGCCGCTATGTCGCCGTGGCCAACTACCTGCCGCACAACCTGGTGATCCTGGATGCCCGGGACCTGTTGCCCATCAAGCTGATCCCGGTTCAGGACGAAACGGGTAAGACCAGTCGGGTGAGCGCCGTCTATGCCGCCCCGCCCCGGCAGAGCTTTGTGGCCGCCCTGAAGGATATCCCGGAGGTCTGGGAGATCATGCTCGCGGATGATCCGTTGCCGGTCTATAACGGCCCCATGCACGATTACCGGATGGAGGAGGGAATCGCCCGGGAGCAAGGCACCTTCCCCGTGCGCCGGACCAAGCTTGATGGCTATCTGGACGATTTTTTCTTCAGTCAGAACTACCAGGTCCTGATCGGCGCCGCTCGGGATGGCAACAAGGGGCAGGCCATCAATCTCGACGTGCGTCAGCGCATCACGGAACTGGACCTGGATGGTATGCCGCATTTGAGTTCCGGCATCACCTGGGAGCGCGATGGCCATACCCTATTGGCAACCCCCCACCTGTCCAAACCCGAGGTCACTGTCATCGACCTGGGCACTTGGGAGACGGTGGCAAAAATACCCACTCTGGGGCCAGGCTTCTTTGCCCGCAGCCATGAAAACAGCCCCTACGCCTGGGTGGACGTGTTTTCGGGGCCCAACAAGGATGCCCTGCATGTCATCGACAAGCAGAGCCTGCAAATCGTGGCGACCCTACGTCCCGAACCCGGCAAGACGGCGGCCCATGTGGAATTTGACCGCTATGGCAAGTATGCCCTGGTGAGTATCTGGGAAGACGATGGCGCCCTGGTGGTCTACGACGCCCAGACCCTCAAAGAGATTAAGCGGTTGCCTATGTGCAAGCCTTCTGGCAAATACAATGTTTACAACAAGATCACGCGGTCTGAGGGGACGAGTCATTGAAGACGGGGTGAGGCGCCCCGCAGGAACTCAGGCCCCCTTGCTTTCACGGCCTCCAGATATGATCCACCGAGCCCGTGACCTTGCCATAGAGGGTGGGTCCGGAGGCGGGTCCCTGGGTGTCCTTGACCTCGGTCAGGGTCGCACACCCGCTAAACCCGAGGGTGAGGACCAATAGCCACAGCAGGGGTTTCATCAAGTACCTCGGGGCTGAGCCGCTAGCGTGTCATGGTTAGGGATGGGGATCGGCCTGCGGGTCCGTGGAGGGTCAGAGCCACCGGGGGACCAGGATCAGGGCCCAGACGCTGGCGGCAAAGACGATAACCAAGAAGACCGCCGCCGAGGCGATATCCTTGGCACGGCCGGAGAGTTCGTGTTGCTCCAGGCCGACCCGATCCACATTAGTCTCGATGGCGGAATTCAACAACTCAACGATGGGTACCAGGAGCAGGCTGCCGAGCAAAAGGGCCCGCTCCACCGGTGTTCCGCCCAGCCAGAGACTCAGAGGCAGGAGCAGCAGCAGGGCCCACACCTCCTGGCGGAAGGCCTCCTCATGCAGGTACGCGGCCTTGAAGCCCTTGCGGGAGAAATGCCAGGCATTGACCAGGCGCTGCCAGCCCTTGGCATGCTGGTTAGCCATGGGCTGGCGGCCCTTTCCAGGCCAGATCAGGCTCACGGGCGGCGCGGACATCGTCCAGCCGCCGCACCGGCAGGTTGTGGGGCGCACCCTTGACCCGTTCCGGGTCCGCCTGGGCCTCCTCGCGGATGGCGGTCATGGCTGCCACAAAGCTGTCCAGTACCTCCGGGGTCTCGGTCTCCGTCGGCTCGATGAGCAGGCACTCGGGTACCAGCAGGGGGAAATAGGTGGTCGGGGCATGAAAGCCGTAATCCAGCAGGCGCTTGGCGAAGTCCATGGCACTGACACCCAGAACCTTGGTCTCCCGGCGCAGGGTCAGGATGAACTCATGGCTGGCGCGGCGCTGGCCATAGGCGGGCTCAAAGCCGGCCTCGATCAGACGCTTGAAGAGATAGTTGGCGTTGAGGGTGGCGTAGTCGGCGATACGCTTCATGCCCTCCCGCCCCACCAGCCGGGCGTAGATATAGGCCCGCAGCAGAATACCGATATTGCCGCCGAAGGCGGTGAGCCGGCCGATGCTGCGGGGGCGATCCGCCTCCTCCAGCCAGCGGTAGTCATGGCCCTCCCGCGCTACCAGGGGCAGAGGCAGGAAGGGCTCCAGGCGCGCCGAGACGCCCACGGGACCGGCGCCCGGTCCACCGCCGCCGTGGGGGGTGGCAAAGGTCTTGTGCAGATTCATGTGGATGACGTCGAACCCCATATCCCCGGGCCGAACCTGGCCCAAAATGGCATTGAGATTGGCGCCGTCGTAATAGAGCAGGCCCCCGGCCTCATGCACGGCCGCCGCGACCTCGCGGATATGGCGGTCGAAGACGCCGATAGTGCTCGGGTTGGTGAGCATGATGCCGGCGGTCCGGGGACCCAGGGCAGCGCGCAGGGCACCCAGGTCGAGATCGCCAGCGGCTCCTGTGGGGATCTCGCGTACCTGAAAGCCGCACATGGCCGCGGAGGCGGGGTTGGTGCCATGGGCGGCATCGGGAACCAGCATCTCGTTACGGCCCTGGTCGCCGCGCGCCTCATGATAGGCGCGGATCATGGCCACCCCGGCGAACTCGCCCTGGGCCCCGGCGGCAGGGGCCAGGGCCACGGCGTCCATGCCGGTGACCTCGGCGAGGATCTGCTGCAGCTCGAAGAGACAGGCGAGAATGCCCTGGCTGTGGCTCGCCGGTGCGAGGGGATGGCGGGCCAGGAAGCCGGGCAGGGAGGCCAGACTGTGGCAGGCCCTGGGGTTGTACTTCATGGTACAAGAGCCCAGGGGATAGAAATGGGTGTCGATGGAAAAGTTCTGCTGCGACAAGCGGGTGTAGTGGCGTACCGCCTGGAGTTCGCCGACCTCTGGCAGGGCGGGAGGCTGCTTGCGGCGCAGGTGCGCGGGCAGGTCCGCGACCTCGGACCGGGACAGAGGGGCCTGAGCGCTGGCGCGTCGGCCGGGGCAAGAGACTTCCTGGATTAGCATCTTGGGTCCGGGATAGGGCAGGGGGCGTCCACATGAAACCGGCCGCCCCGAGTTAGCCTTGAATCCTGGCCTTACCCTCTAAAGGCAGGCCAGTTTAGCCTGGGAAGGGCCCCATGCCGGGACCGGTGCCACGCATCTCCGCACGGCTCATCGCGGCAATGGGTCGCCCCCAGGGATCGGTCGTCAAAACTCGGAATCAGCCCAAGGCCGCCATGGCGGCATCGTAATCCGGTTCCTGGGTGATTTCGGGCACCAGTTGGGTGTAGACGACCTGGTTGTTGGCGTCCAGCACCACCACGGCACGGGCGGTGATGCCCGCCAGGGGACCATCGACAATGAGGACACCGTAGTCCTTGGCGAAGTTGCGGGAACGCATCATGGACAGGTTGATGACGTTGGTGATGCCCTCGGCACCGCAGAAGCGGCCGGAGGCAAAGGGCAGGTCGGAGGAGATGACCAGGGCGACGGCATCGGCGCGACCGGCCATCATCTTGTTGAACTTCTTGGTGGAGGTTGCGCAGACGCCGGTGTCCAGACTGGGCACGATATTGAACAGCTTCTTCTTGCCTGCATAGGTGGCCAGGCTGACATCGCTCAGGTCACCCGCGGTGAGGGAAAAATCCGGGGCGGTGGTGCCAACGGCGGGCAGATCGCCGGAGAGCTGGACGGGGTTGCCTTGAAGGGCGGTTTGGGCCATTGCGGGTCTCCTGGGGTTGGTGAAGGCTTGGAGCCCCTCTGTCGGTGGTGCACCGAGGGACGGGCTTCCGGGGGTTAGGGGAAAAAGCTCAAAATTTAGGTTCCACCGGGCAGCGGGCCTGGGTGCGTACGGCGATGACCCGTGCCAATTTAGTGGCGTAGGCCGTGATCTCCTCGTCCGCACGCAACTCGGTGGCGCACACCAGGATGGCCTGGCCCAGTTCGGGGTAATCTGTCCCCAGGTCATAGCCACCCAGGATGTTATGCGCGGCAAGGGAGCGTAGCACATCCGCCGCGGGCGCGGGCAGCCGCAGGGCCTGCTCATGAAAACAGGGACGATCGAAGAGGGGCTCCACCCCGGGTGTCGCGCCCAGGCTGGCGCACAGCCGTCGGGTATTGGCATGACAGGCGGCGGCGACCCGGGCCAGCCCCTCCGCTCCCAGCAGGGCCAGGTGGATGGTCGCGGCGGTAACCAGTAGGCCCTGGTTGGTGCAGATGTTGGAGGTGGCGCGGGAGCGGCGGATGTGCTGCTCGCGGGCCTGCAAGGTGAGGGTAAAGCCTGGCTTGCCATCCAGGTCCAGGGTGCGGCCGGCAATACGCCCCGGCAATTGCCGCATCAGGGCCTCCTTGCAGCAGAGGAAACCGGCATAGGGCCCCCCTGATGCCAGGGGCATGCCCAGGGGCTGGGCCTCGCCGCAGGCGATATCCGCACCTTGTTGTCCCCATTCACCCGGCGGCGACAGCAGGGCCAGGGCCACGGGGTTGACGACCCCGATGACCAGCGCCTGGTGGGCATGGACCCAGTCGGTTACTTGATCGACTTCCTCCAACACCCCGAAAAAATTGGGATGGGAGATCACCAGGGCGGCGAAGGGTTCCGCAGCGCAGGCTTCCAGGGCCTCCAGGGTCAGGTGACCGCCGGCGGGGTCGAAGGGTATTTCCACCAGTTCGATACCCTGCTGGCAGACGATGGCGCGCGCCACGGCCCGGTACCGTGGATGCAGGCCCCGTGGCACCAGAACGCGCCTGGCCTTGCAGTGGCGATTGGCGCGCACCGCCATGAGGATGGCCTCCGCCAGGGCCGAGGCCCCGTCATACAGGGAGGCGTTGGAGACGTCCAGGGCGGTCAGGGCCGTCATCATGGACTGAAATTCGTAGAGGATCTGCAGGGTGCCCTGGCTGGCCTCGGCCTGGTAAGGCGTGTAGGCACTGTAGAGTTCGCCGCGGGCGACCAGTTGCCAGACCACGGCGGGGATATGGTGGTCATAGGCCCCGGCGCCGATGAAGCACAGCGGCTGGCCGTCCGTCCGCGCCCGCGCCGCCATCAGGCGACCCACCTCCATCTCCGACAAGGCCTCGGGGATGCCTTGCAGATCCCGCGTCCGCAGAGCGGCGGGAATCTCGTCAAACAAATCATCGATAGCCTCGACCCCGATGACCGCCAGCATAGCGGCCACCTGATCGGGGGTGTGGGGGATGAAGGGCATGGGGGCCTTCGGGATCAGGCGTCTTCCAGGAGGCGGGCATAGGCATCCGCGTCCAGCAAACTGGCGAAGACGTTGACGTCCGCCGGGACCAGTTTGAATATCCACCCCTCGCCATAGGGATCTTCGTTGATCCGTTCCGGGGCGTCAGCCAGGGTCTGGTTGACCTCGGCCACGGTGCCTGCTAAGGGACTGAAGATGTCCGAGGCGGCCTTGACGGATTCGACGACGGCGCAGGCCTCGCCCGGGGCGACCTCTCGTCCCGGCTCCGGCACCTCGACGAACACCAGATCCCCTAGGGCCTCCTGGGCATGGTCGGTGATGCCGACGGTCAGGGTGCCGTCACCATTTTCCCGCACCCACTCATGGTCCTTGGTGTATCTCAACGCACTGGGTACTTGGCTCATGGGGGGTCTCCCTAAATTTAATGTGGTTTGCCGATGGGGGACCCGGGGTCCCAGCCAGGCGATTTTAATCCAAGTCGATGCGGATCGTACCTTGGCGCACGAAGGGCGGTTGGACCAGCCGGGCCGCCGTCCGTTTGCCACGGATTTCCACCTCGCAGGGGTCACCCTGGCCCAACCTGATACCGGGATCCAGGCGCGCCAAGGCGATGGATCTTTGCAGGCTGGGGCCGTAACCCCCAGAGGTGATGATCCCTGCCTCCCGACCCCCAGCCCACACCGGTTGATGGGCACGCAGGACGCCCCGCCCCGTGAGCAGCAGGCCGACCAGGCGGCTCAAGCCCCCCTCCGCCCGCCGCGCCCCCAGGGCGGCGCGGCCGATGAAGTCGCGCGCGGTGGGCTCCCAGGCCAGGGTCCAGCCCAGACCGCTCTCCAGGGGGGTGGTGTCCTCATCCATGTCCTGGCCGTAGAGGTTCATCCCCGCCTCCAGACGCAGGGTATCCCGAGCCCCCAGGCCGCAGGGTATCACCCCATCCCTGGCCAGGGACCGCCACAGTTTCGTCGCCTGGTCCCCTGGCAGCATGATCTCAAACCCGTCCTCGCCGGTATAGCCGGTGCGGCCCACAAACCCGTCCGAATCCCGGTCGCCGACGCCAAAAAAGGGCTGAAGTGCCAGGGCGGCCTCCCGCAGTGGCGGCGGCAGATGCGGGGCCGCCAGCCGCCGCGCCTCCGGTCCCTGGACCGCGATCATAGCCAGGTCTGTCCGGGGGCGGATGGCAAGGTCCCAGCCCTCGGCCTGGGCCCGCATCCAGGCCAGGTCCTTGTCCGCCGTGCCTGCGTTCACCACCAGCCGGTAGCTCTCCGGACCCTGATAATAGACGATGAGATCGTCCACCACCCCGCCCCGCTCGTTGAGCATACAGCTATAGAGGGCCTTGCCTGGCTCCCTGAGCCTTGCCACGTCATTGGCGAGCAGCCGGCGCAAGAAGTCCCTTGCCCCAGCCCCGGCTATAGCGACGATACGCATGTGGCTGACATCGAACATGCCTGCCCGGTTCCGCACCGCCAGGTGCTCCTCAATCTGAGAGCCGTAGTGCAGCGGCATATCCCAACCGCCAAAGGGGACGATACGTGCGCCCAGGCGCTCGTGCTCCGCGAAAAGGGGGGTACGATGACCCATGTGGCGTTCTCCCGTTGGCAATGGTCGCAAAGGATGCCGCCAGATGCCCGAAAAGGGAAGGGTAGGCCGGTATTCTGCGCCAAGTTCCGCGAGGATCGTGAACCGGATTGTCTCCCGGGCGGGTATAATCCCGGCCACACTTGCCCTCACTCAGGAAGCCAACCCATGCGCCTGCAACCCGTGATCCTGTCCGGCGGCTCCGGTACCCGTCTCTGGCCCCTGTCGCGGGAGGCCTATCCCAAGCAGTTTTTGCCCCTGACCAGCGCCCACACCATGCTCCAGGAGACGGCGCGCCGGCTCGATGGCCTGGCAGGCGAGCACCCGCGCCTGGGGATGGGTGTCGCCGATGCCATCGTGGTCTGCAACGAGGGTCACCGCTTTCTGGTTGCTGAGCAGTTTCGCCTCATCCAGCGGGAACTGGCGGCGATCATCCTGGAGCCCGAGGGGCGCAACACGGCCCCGGCTCTCACTGCCGCCGCCCTGGTCGCCAGCCGCGAGGATCAGGACCCGGTGTTGCTGGTCATGCCGGCGGATCACACCATGCGCGATGAGGCCGGCTTCCGTCAGGTGGTGGCGGATGGCTTCGCCCTGGCCGCTCAGGGCCATGTCGTGACCTTCGGTATCGTCCCCAGCAAGCCGGAGACCGGCTATGGTTACATCCGCCAGGGCGACCCCATCGTCTCGCCGGACCTGCTGGGCCCGGTCTTCGTCCTGCGCGCCTTCGTCGAGAAGCCGGACGTGGGCACGGCCCAGGGCTACCTGGCATCCGGTGATTACTTCTGGAATAGTGGCCTCTTCATGATGCGGGCCTCGGTGTGGCTGCGGCTGATCCACAAATTCCGGCCGGAGATTGCCGACGCCGCCCAGGCGGCCGTCGATCGGGGCGTGAGTGATGGCGACTTCCTGCGCCTGGACCCGGACAGTTTCCATGCCTGCCCCAGCGACTCCATCGACTATGCCGTCATGGAGAACCTCTCCGAAGAGAAGGCCGCCCCGGGTGCCTCGGCCCTGGTCCTGCCCCTGGCCGTGGGCTGGTCGGATGTCGGCGCCTGGTCCTCCCTCTGGGAGGTGCGCGATCAGGACGCGGAGGGCAATGTCCTGGATGGTGACGCCTTTGTCCACAATGCCCGCAACAACCTGCTGGTGGCCCGTCATCGCATGGTGGCCGCCATTGGCGTCAATGACCTGGTGGTAGTCGAGACCCCGGATGCCGTGCTGGTGGTCAGCAAGGAGCACGCCCAGGACGTTAAGGCCGTCACTCAGTACCTACAACGCGAACAGCGGCGCGAGTTACGTCACCACCAGCGTTCCTATCGCCCCTGGGGCGACTTCGAGTCCATCGACCACGGCGAACGCTATCAGGTCAAGCGCCTCACCGTGAAACCGGGTGAAACCCTGTCCCTGCAGATGCATCACCACCGCGCCGAACATTGGATCGTGGTCTCCGGCACCGCCCGGGTCACCAACGAGGACCACGTCTTCCTGCTGACAGAGAATCAGTCCACCTACATCCCCGTGGGCGCCAAGCACCGCCTGGAGAACCCGGGCTCCCTGCCCCTCGAAATCATCGAGGTCCAGTCGGGCTCCTACCTGGGCGAGGACGATATCGTGCGCTTCGAGGATGTTTACAAACGCAGTTCCAAGGACTAGTGGCTATAGCTGTTCCTTCTCCCCTTCAGCCTTTACGAGTACAGTCAACGCCATGGGTTTCAAATGCGGCATCGTGGGCCTGCCCAATGTGGGCAAGTCCACCCTCTTTAACGCCCTCACCAAGGCCGCCATCGCGGCCGAGAATTACCCCTTCTGCACCATTGACCCCAATGTCGGTGTCGTGCCCCTGCCGGACCACCGGCTGGACGCCATCGCCGCCATCGTCAAGCCCAAGGCCATCCTCACCACCAGCATGCAGTTCGTCGATATCGCTGGCCTGGTGGCGGGGGCGAGCAAGGGGGAGGGGCTGGGCAACAAGTTTCTCGCCAACATCCGGGAGACTGACGCCATCGCCCATGTGGTGCGCTGTTTCGAGAACGATGACGTGGTCCATGTCGCCGGCAAGATCGATCCCTTGGGAGATATCGAGGTCATTAACACCGAGCTGGCCCTGGCGGACCTGGAATCGGTGGAGAAGGCCCTGGACCGCGCCACCAAACAGTCCAAGACGGGCGACAAAAAGATGCTGGCGCGCAAGGAACTGCTGGAGCGGGTGCGCGAACGCCTGGATACCGGCCAGCCCGTGCGCGCCATGGGCCTGGAGGCGGAGGAATTGCTCGAATTGCGCGATATCTTCCTGCTGACCGCCAAGCCCACCATGTACATCGCCAACGTCGCCGAGGACGGCTTTCAGGACAACCCCTTCCTGGATGCCGTGCGCGCCTGGGCCGGGGCGGAGGGCGCCGAGGTGGTGCCTGTCTGCGCCGCCATCGAGGCCGAGATCGTGGAACTGGAGCCCGAGGAACGCGCCCTCTTTCTTGCCGACCTGGGCCTGGATGAACCCGGCCTCAACCGGGTGGTGCGCGCCGGTTACCGCCTGCTGGGCTTGGAGACCTACTTCACCGCCGGCCCCAAGGAGGTCCGCGCCTGGACCATTCCCAGGAATGCCCGTGCTCCCCAGGCCGCCGCCGTCATCCACACCGATTTCGAACGCGGCTTCATCCGCGCCGAGGTCATCGGTTACGACGACTTCATCGCCTGCAAGGGTGAGCAAGGCGCCCGCGAGGCCGGCAAGCTAAGGTCGGAGGGCAAGGAGTACGTCGTCAAGGATGGCGATGTGGTGCATTTTCGATTTAACGTCTGATTCCGCCGCGCTGCGCTTGGGGGAAAGCGGCACGCGTCTGAGAGAGGCAGAAACCCCAATCCCGGGGTTGAACGGGATCAGGGGCGCGGGTAGGTTCCGGCGAAATTGCCTCAGGCTCTAAATTATCGTCAAATGGGCGGTTTTGAATATCCTCTATCTCGTTCCAAAGCGCCCCATGCTCAACCGCATCCGCCAATTTCTCCACGACCAGCAACCCCCCAGCCCCTGCCTGATCCTGGATCGGGAGTCCGTGCGGGTGAAATATCACGCCTTCGCCCGCGTCCTCCCCGACAGCCGCGTCTTTTATGCCATCAAGGCCAACC
This sequence comes from Chromatiaceae bacterium, assembly GCA_044228795.1. Lineage (GTDB taxonomy): Bacteria > Pseudomonadota > Gammaproteobacteria > Chromatiales > Chromatiaceae > M0108. The sequence continues at coordinate 129,513 of JBGAUE010000001.1, forward strand.
CGGCACCTGCGCTCCTGGAACTGCTGGTCAAGCTGGGCTCCTGTTTCGATTGCGCCAGCATTCCCGAGATCGATATGGCCCTGGCCGCCGGGGCCACCCCGGAGCAGATCTCCTATGGCAACACCATCAAGAAGGAGGCGGATATTGCCGCGGCCCATGCCCGGGGTATCCGCCTCTTTGCCATTGACTGCCGGGAAGAGGCGGAGAAGATCGCCCGCGCCGCCCCAGGAGCGCGGGTCTTTTGCCGGATTCTTTCGGAGTGCGTCGGCGCCGAATGGCCCCTGTCCCGCAAATTTGGCTGTACCCCGAATCTCGCCGTGGGGGTGCTTATCGAAGCCGACCGCCTGGGCCTCGATGCCTATGGCATCTCCTTTCACGTCGGCTCCCAGCAGCCCAATCCGGACGCCTGGGATATGCCCCTGGCCGCGGTCGCCGCCATCTTCCATGAGTTGGGCAATCACGGCATCCGGCCGCGCATGGTCAATCTCGGCGGCGGCTTTCCGGCGCACTACCTCACGGCCATACCCAACCTGGAGACCTATGGGCGCGCGATTAACCAGGCCCTCTGGCGTCATTTCGGCGATCAAGTCCCGGAAACCATCATCGAGCCGGGGCGCGGCCTGGTCGGGGATGCGGGCCTCATCAAGGCTGAGGTCGTGCTGGTGTCGCGGAAGGCGGAGGATGACCCCGTACGCTGGGTCTATCTCGATATCGGCAAGTTTGGCGGTTTGATCGAGACCCTGGACGAGGCGATCCGTTACCCCATTCATACCGCCCGCCATGGCGATCCGACCACCCCCTGCATCCTGGCCGGCCCCACCTGCGACTCGGCGGATATCCTTTACGAAAAGACCCTCTATGAGTTACCCGTCTCACTGGTCCCCGGGGACGAGGTCCTGATCGAGGGCACCGGGGCCTATACCACCACCTATGCCTCGATCGCCTTCAATGGCTTTGAGCCCCTGCGGTCCTATGTCATATGAGCCGGCACGGTGGGGGCAAGAGATGGCCGAATTGTTACCCATGGAATCCAGCGAGTGCTCGGGATTTCCAAACGAACGAGGTTGGTAGCCTGATTTCCGGAGGTAGGGGATCTGGGCTAACCCTGACCCGGCTGCGTAACGCCAGTTCCGGGCAGGATGAAGCCTGGGCCGACCGCATGCCCACCTCGCCCAATTTAGCGAACCTGGGACTTCCCCATGGCCACCAGCCAGGCGGCGGTCACTTCCCGCATCCGAAGAATTACCTCCGCCCGGCCAGCAAGGCCCGTGAGCTGGGCGACCTCCTGCCAATCCCGGTGCTGGAGCAAGAGGGCGATGAGGGGGATCGTCTGCGCCAGGCTGATATGACCCTCCCGCAGGGCCGAACCCAAATAGCATTCCGTCAAGGCCCGCAGGGAGGAGTAGCTGGCCTCGAAGGGCCGGTGCGCGCCGGCGAAGGCTGCCAGTTCGCGCCAGTCAGGCTCGTCGCTGGCCCGGGGTGGCTCCGGGGTCGTCATCGCCAGCAGGGTGGCGGCCAGGTCGGGCTCCAGGTGGCGGCAGGGGCCGGCGAGTTGGGCGGGCAGGCGTCGTCCGAACCGCTCCCGGGCGTGCCGGGCCAGTTGCGCGCCGGTTGCCGACAGGGCCTGCAGGACGACGGCGGCCTGGGCGCCGCTGGCGGCGTTGCGGCTGGAGCCCAGGTGGACGGGGGCCAAGCCGCAGGCCGCCCAGAAGTGCAGCAGATCCCGGGTGGCGCCGAAGCTGACCCCGACCAGATCCTGGTGGTCGGTCCGGGCCTGGTCCAGGATTTTGCCCACCAGGAGACGGCCCAGACCCCGGCCTTGAGCGGCGGGATGCACGGCGATACGCAGAATCCGTGCCCAACTCAGAAGGGGGGCCTCCTCCAGCCCGGCATGGGCGCTGAGGGTTTGGGGTAGCAAGTGTCCGCGCGGCCGCCGCCGGCCCTCGTAGATGGCGCGCGCCAGGTCCGGGCTGAAGCCGCCCTCCCGGGCGACCAGGGCGGTGGCGGCGATCTGGCCCCGGTGTCTCAGGACCTGGACCTGGATGTTGGGCCCATCCAGGAGGTGGCGCAGGTCCAGGGGGCGGGTCTGGTAGTGGGCCAGGAGCAGGAGCCCGAAGAGTTGCGACAGGCTGGCCTCATCCCCGGCCAAGGCGTCGCGGTCGAGCCGGACATACTGGCAGTTGGCGGGGGTGGCGTCCGCCAGGTCCTCCGCGGCAGCGGGGGCGGCATCCAATAAGAGGGCGCGGGCGACCAGGGCCTCCAGGGGGTCATCGGGGGCCCAGCGAATGGGCGTTTGGAGGACAAGTCGGCGGTACTGGGGCGTCAGACGCTCCAGCGACTGGCGGAAGCGGACCTCGAAGCCGTGCCCGGTGCCCTCGTAACCATGGATGGTGGTGGCAAAGACCAGGCGCGGGTAGGCGGCGAGCAGACGTTCCAGCAAGGGGGCCGGGATCGCGGCCGCCTCATCGATCAGGAGCAGGTCGGCCGGCTCGGTCCCCTGGCAGAGGGCATCCGGTGGCAGGAAGCGGATCTCGCCCTGGCCGAGTTCGATACGATCGGCGTGGATCCGGCCTTGGGGTAGCCGGGATGCGGCATGGTGGAAGAGGGGAGCGACGGCAGCCAGGCGCGGGGCCGTCACCAGGATGCGCGGCTGGCCCTCGGCCAGCAATTGACCCGCGGCTAGGCCCAGGGCCGAGGTCTTGCCGCGGCCGCGATCCGAGGTGATGACCAGGGGCCGTCGGGCTCGGCCCCGGGCCGTGTGCACAATGGCCCGCACCGCCGCGGCCTGATCCGGGGTGCGGTAGGGTGTTCCTGATTCCTCGTGCGCGGGGTCAGCAGGCGCCCGGGTTTGCTCCTCGACGCTAGGCAGGGGTGGTGGGGCCGTCAGCCCTGCCGGCTTGCCCTGTTCAATCAGGATGATGCCCTCATGGCTTGCCAATACGCGTGCCAGGCGCGCCAGAAAACGGCCGCTGAGGTTTTCGGGGGCGCACCCCTCGACCGCGATGCGCCGCGCCTGGGGGTCCGGCAGCTGGGGCCAGTCCTGGAGAGGCGGTGTCAGGAGCAGGAGCAGGCCACCGCCGCGCAAGGCGCCGGTGGCGGCGCCAAAGCTGTCGGGATCAAAGCCGCCCTGGGCGTCATAGACCAGGTGATCCAACTCCCGCCCCAGCAGCTTGAGCCCGACGGCCAGGGGTTGGTGGGGGCGGGTTAGGGGTCCATCGGCGAGCCAGACCCCGGTCCCGGTCTGGTCCCGCAGGCAGGACTCGGCCAGCCCCTGGGTCCAGGTCGACGCGCCGGCGATGACCAGGGCCAGCCGATGGCGACGAGCGCTGGCCAGCCGACGCCATGCCCGGACCCAGAGAGCCAGGGCCTCGGACTCGTCGGGGAGGGGGAGGAGGGGGGACGGCGAACAGGGGGTCGGGGAGACTAGATACCTCCCGTTGCCGGCGGCAGGATCCATCTAACTCAATTGCCGGTCATGTTCCGTGCCCGTCCTTGTGCGCGGTCGCTGGCTGGCCCTGAGCCGATGGCGCCGCCACGATGGTGGCGCCAAGGTCTTTGAGCAAGCGCTGGAATTCAGGCGAGTCCATCAGGATGGTCCCCGCCGCCGCGCGCAGACGATCGACGGCCTCGGGGGGCAGCACGAAGGAGGTTGGCTGCTGATTCAGATAGTCCAGTTCCGCCTTGTCCTTTAGTTTGGGAAAGGATATGTCGATGGCATAGATCTCGGCCGGGGGCACGCGCAAGGCAGCGGTGACCGCAGGATCCTTGTTGGCCGCGAAGGCGGACGAGTTGCGGATCCGGCGCAAGGTCTGCCAGCGCGCGGCCGTGTCGCGCAGCAATTCGATCGCCTCGTAGGAAAAGGCGTCGATCGGCGTGCCGGCGGCCTTGAGCAGCACGTCCAGGGTGCCGGGCGGGTTCTCGGACTGATCCCATGTGGTCGGAGGCGAGGACAGCGAATTGACGCTGATCACGATGATCCGGCGCGCATGGTCGAACGGCGATGGCTGACCGGCATCGTGCAAGGCCTCCAGGATTTCCAAGGCATCGAGCACGGCGCGCATGCCGACATTGTCCGATACGCCGCCGTCAACCAGATGCAGGTAGGGCCGACGGACGCTGTCGCGAAAGCTTTGCTCGGCCATGAGGGAACGGATGGCGCGTGCGGCGGGCCGCGGCGGGTTGTCGGTGTCGAGGAAAGGCTTAATCCAAGCGGGGGTAACCGAGGTGCAAGTGCCGCCATAGTTGTTAATAGTGACCGGGGAGAGCACCACGGGCACCGCCGACGAGGCGGCCGCGGCGCGGGAGAGCGGCACCGCATTGAGATCCGAGCAGACGACGTCGAAGATGCGCTGGCTGAAGACGAAACGGGAGCCGGTGGAGATATCGGTGGCCGATGCCAGGATCAGGGGGCCCTGGCCCCGGTCGAGATCGCCGAAGGTGGCGCCGCTAAACAGGATTTCGTCATACAACTGGGCCGCCAGTTCGGAACGACCCCAGCCGGTCGAACCCAGCTTGCCCCAATTGGCCGGATTCAGGGTGCGCGCGACGATCTCGCCCTGCACATCACGCTTCAGGAAGCGCTGCTCGTAGTCCTCGAACAACTTGTCGCCGTAGAGGCCGTAGGCGAGGGCCGTGAAGCTCCCGCCCGACACCCCGGTAATGACGTCCACCGCGTCGAGCAGGCGAACCTTGTTGCCCTGGGGTCCGACCACCTCGGTGCGCCGGAGGTACTCCAGGACGCCGTAGGAGAAGGCCGCGGCGCGGGTGCCTCCGCCCGAGAAGGCGAGGATGACCAGGTTCTCCGGGTTCCTGTCCCGCCACAGGCGCGTCTCGAAACGGTAGCCGGCGCTGGGGTCGGTCTGGGTGATCGGCGGATTGATGGGGCGGGTGGCGCAACCGCCGAGCAGCAGTAATGAGGTCAGCACCCCCAAATATCGCAGGTGTAAGCCAGACATGATTTTTTCCTCACCCGACTGCGGCCGGCTATGTGATATCGCGATTGTTGCACGCTCGCCCTGCTCGCCATGGCCACTGTAGCAGCAGGGGGCGACACAAAGGGATTATACTTCGCTATCCTTCCCACCTCGTCTCGGTCCGACACCATGGCAGCCTCCTTGCACCCCCCTATCCCCCTGGTCCGCCGCGCTGGAACCCTGTTGGCCCTGCTCGCGCTCTTAGGCGTGGCCGCCCAGGCCGCTGACCCGACTCCCGCTGGTGCGGCAAAGGCCCCCTTGCCCTCGGTAGTGGTCGCCGCGATCGAGGAGGGACTGGTGGAAAAGCAGGATCGCTTCATCGGTACCATCAAGGCCATCCAATCGGTTGATCTCAAGGCGCGGGTCGAGGGGTTCCTTACCCAACTGGCCTTCAAACAAGGGGCCATGGTGACCGAGAACGAGCTGCTGTATCAAATCGAGCCGGCGCCTTTCCAGGCCGCCCTGGATAGCGCCAAGGCGGACCTGGGGGTCGCGCAGGCGGATCTGGTGGCGGCCCAGGCCGATCTCCTGAATAAGCAACTCGACCTGGATCGTCAGGATGCGCTCATCAAGAAGGGTGATACCTCCCAGGCCGCGCGGGATAAGGCCAAGGCGCAACGCGACGAGTCCGCGGCGGCGGTGGGAAAGGCCAAGGCGAATATCGACGTGGCCAATGCCGCCATCGTCACGGCCCAGATCAATCTCGGTTATACCACCATGACCAGCCCTATCGCCGGGCGTATTGGCCCGACCAAATACACCCAGGGCAATTTAGTCAACACCAGCAGCGGCGTCCTGGCTACCGTGGTGCAGCTCGATCCCATCCGGGCGGTCTTTTCGATCCCCAGCGCCATCTTTATCCGGGTCGCCGAGCTTTCCAGCAAGGAAGGGCTGGAGGCGGTGCGTGGCAAGTATGTACCCCAACTGATTCTGCCGACGGGGGAAACCTACCAGTACGAGGGCAAAATCGCCTTTGTGGATAATCAGATCGATCCCAGTACGGGCACCATCGCCATCTATGCCGATTTTCCCAATCCTGAACAGATGTTGTTGCCAGGCCAGTTCATCTCGGCCGTCGTCCATAGTGCCGAGCAAACGCGCCTGCCGCTCGTCCCGGCCGGGGCGGTGCAGCGAACCAAAGATGGCGAACAGGTCTATATCATTGGCTCGGGCAATCGCGTGGAGGTGCGCGAGATCAAGACCTCAACCCAGGTCGGAACTAATTACGCGGTAACCTCGGGCCTGCGGGTCGGGGATATCGTGATTGTGACCGGTGCCCAAAAGGTCAAGGCGGGGATGGTCGTGAACCCGGTTAAGCAAAGCGCGGCGAATGCCGCGACCCCGGGGCAGGATGGCGGTAAGACGGGCAATGGCGCGAATGGCGGTGCCAAGCCGGAGACCCAGCCATGATCTCAAAGGTCTTCGTCGATCGGCCACGGCTGGCTTCCGTGGTCTCCATCGTCCTGGTCGTGGCGGGTTTGCTCGCCATTAAAGCGATCCCCGTGGCGCAATACCCTAACATCACGCCACCGGTGGTCATGGTCAATGCGACCTACCCGGGCGCCGACGCCGAGACTATTGCCGATACCGTCGGCGGCCCTATCGAGCAGCAGGTCAATGGCGTCCAGAACATGCTCTATATGTCCTCGACGGCTTCGGCCGCGGGCACCTATAGCCTGACGGTGACCTTTGCCGTGGGTACGGACCCGGACATGGCCCAGGTCAACACCCAGAACCGCGTCTCCCAGGCCCTGGCCCTGTTACCCCAGGAGGTCCAGCAACTCGGGGTCACGGTGCAGGCCGAGGCCACCAACCTCTTGTTGGTGGTCAATGTCTTTTCGCCGGACGACAGCAAGGAATCGCTCTTTTTGTCCAATTTCGCCACCATCAATGTGCAGAACGAACTGGCCCGGGTGGCGGGGGTGGGTCAGGCCAACCAATTCGGGCCCTTGAATTACTCGATGCGCATCTGGATCCAGCCCGAGAAGATGGCCGCCCTGGGCATTTCTCCCCAGGATGTGGTCTCCGCCATCCAGAAACAGAATCTCCAGGCAGCCCTGGGCGCGGTGGGTGGTCCGCCTATCGGGGACGATCAGGTCTTCCAGTTGACTATCGTAACGGAGGGCCAGTTGGTTAAACCCGAGGAATTCGGGCAGATCGTGGTGCGCTCCAGTGAGGAGGGCGGCCTGGTTCGCGTCAACGACATCGCGCGGGTCGAACTGGGTTCGGAGATTTACGCCTCCTTCTCGAGTTTCAATGGTAAGCCAACGGCGGCCATCGGCCTTTATCAGGCCCCCGGCGCCAATGCCTTGCAGGTGGCTCGGGATGTGCGCGCCCAGCTCGACAAGCTGAAGTCGCGTTTCCCCGACGGCGTCGCGGCCGAGGTCATGTATGACTCGACCCTCTTCGTGCAGGCCTCCATCGCCGAGATTCTTTCCACCCTCGCCATCACGGCGGTGATCGTGCTGCTGGTGGTCTATATCTTCCTGCAGGATCTGCGGGCGACCATAGTTCCGGCCCTGACCATCCCCGTGTCCCTCATTGGCGTCTTCGCGGTGCTGCTGGCGGCGGGTTTCTCCGCCAACACCATTAGCCTCTTTGCGGTGGTCCTGGCTATCGGCCTGGTGGTGGACGACGCCATTGTCGTAGTCGAAAACGTGCAACGGGTCATGCTGGAGGAGGGGCTGGACCGGCGGGCGGCGACCCTCAAGGCTATGGAGCAGGTCACGGGACCCATTGTCTCCACCACCCTGGTGCTGTTCGCCATCTTCGCCCCGGTGGCCTTTCTGCCGGGCATTACCGGCGGTCTCTTCCAGCAGTTCTCGGTGACCATCGCTACGGCGGTGGCGATCTCGGCCCTGAATGCCCTGACCTTGTCACCCATGCTGTGCGCCCTGTTTCTGGGGACACCCAAGGAGCCCAAGCGCGGTCCCTTCGCCTGGTTCAATAAGGGGTTGAATGCCACGCGCAACGGTTATGTGCGCGTGGTTGGCATCCTCGCCAAGCCGGCCCTGGCGGGAATTATCATCATTGCCGTCGGGGCGGCCGCCGTCATGATTTTGGGCCGTCTGCCGACGGGCTTCATTCCCAACGAGGATCAGGGCGTGCTCTTCGCTGATATCAAGTTGCCCACGGGGGCGGCCTTGCCGCGTGCCACGGAGGTGCTGGACGAGGTCCAAAGGATTGCCTCCTCGACCCCCGGGGTAGCCAATGTCCTGACCGTCACGGGTTACAGCATGCTGACCGGGGCTGCCTCCTCGAATAGCGGCCTGGGGGTCTTCGTGCTGGACCCCTGGGACAAACGCACCACCCCGGAAACTCAGGTTCGCGGGCTGATCGCGGCCATGGAGGCCAAGTTCGCCACCATTGCCGACGCCGAGGTCCTGGTCTTTCCGCCCCCGCCGATTCCTGGTCTGGGGAATGCCGGCGGTTTCACCTATCAGCTTGAAGGGCTGGGGGGGCAGTCGTCACAGGAACTGACCCAGGTGCTGAACGGCCTCATCGCCACGGCCCGTCAGGACCCCAGTATTGCCTCGGCCTATTCCACCTTCGATGCCACGGTCCCGCAGCTTTTTCTGGATCTCGACCGCACCCAGGCGGAGTATCTGAAGGTGCCCGTGTCGGATGTTTTCTCGACCCTGCAATCCGTATTCGGCACCACCTATGTGAATAACTTCACCTATTTGGGGCAGACCTACCAGGTGAATGTCCAGGCCGACAAATCGGCGCGGTCGCGATCGGATCAGATCGGTGAGACCTATGTCCGCTCAGTCAGCGGCGGCATGGTGCCCGTCGGGGTGCTGGCCCAGGTACGTGACGATCTGGGCGCGGATCTGGTGTTTCGTTACAACCAGTTCCCCACCGCCGCCATCAACGGTAGTACGACCCCGGGCCATACCAGCGGCGAGTCCATGGCGGCCATGGAGGCGGCTTCCAAGAAGGCATTGCCCCAGGGCTTTGGCTTCGAGTGGACCGGCATGTCGTTCCAGGAGGCGCAGCAGAGCGGGGGCACCGAGGTGGCCATTTTCGGCCTGGCGGTGCTCTTCGGTTATCTATTCCTGGTGGCCCTCTACGAGAGTTGGACCATTCCCTTTTCGGTGCTGACCTCCGTCGCCGTGGCCGTTCTTGGCGCCGCCCTGGGGCTGATGATTGCCCACCTGGAAAACGATCTTTACTCCCAGATCGGGCTGGTGCTCCTGATTGGTTTGGCGGCCAAGAATGCTATTCTGATCGTCGAGTTCGCGAAGGAGCAGCATGAGAACGGCAAGAGTCTCCTCGATGCGGCCCTGCTGGGAGCCAGGATGCGCTTCCGTGCCGTGCTCATGACGGCCCTCGCCTTTATCATTGGCCTGATGCCCCTGGTCATCGCTACTGGCGCTGGAGCCAATTCCCGGGTGCATCTCGGTACTACGGTACTGAGCGGCATGTTGGCGGCAACCCTCTTTGGTATTCTCGTCATCCCGGGGCTCTATGTCCTGTTCCAGGGCATGGCCGAGAAATCCGGGGCCTGGGTCAGGGGGATACGGGGCAAGCCCGAAGCCAAGGCCCAGGAGTGACGGGTATTCGCGCCCCACGACCGGATTGAGCCAGGGATAGCCACTCCCTATAATGCGGCAAGCCGGTGGGATATGCGGTCGACTTCCCACCCTTGCTCACTCTGATATATTCCTCAAGGGAAACAAGTTCATGCGTAGATGTCTCCTGACGGCCTTCCTTGCCCTGGGGCTGGCCGGTGCTGGTCCGGGCTTCGCCGAGGATCTTATCCAGATCTACGACCTTGCGGTGCTCAGCGATCCCGTCCTCAAGAAGGCCGAGCAACAATTGCTGGCAACCCGCGAGGCCAAGCCCCAGGCCCTCGCCTTGCTGTTGCCCAACATTGGTGTCACCGGCACAGGCCAATATCAGAACCTGGAGGCTCTGGATGTCCCCGACGGGTTAGGCGGCTCACGAACCAAGCGTGAGAGTTTCAGCTCTGGCCAGGGCGCCGCGGTCCTTAACCAGACCGTCTATAACCGGGGACAATGGATCGGATTGCAGAAGAGTGCCGACGTCATCTCCCAGGCCGAGGCCGAATATAAGACCAGCCAAATTCAGTTGATGGCTCGCACCGCCGAGGCCTATTTCAACGTTCTGCGCGCCGCGGATCTGGTGCGGTCCTCGGAGGCCCTGATGCGAGCCAACGAGCGCCAGTTGGAACAGTCCAAGCAGCGCTTTGATGTGGGTTTGGTGGCCATCACCGATGTCAACGATAACCAGGCCGCCTACGACCGGTCACGCGCCACGGTCATCACCAACAAAAACCAACTGGACAATTCCTGGGAGGCCTTACGGGTCATCATTGGACCCGTGGATGTGACCCTGGCGCGCTTGGGCAATAACCTGCCCCTCGCCCCGCCCGCGCCCAATGACATCAAGGAATGGACTCAGGTGGCGTTGCAGAACAATTACGATATTCAGGCCGCCAGTCAGGCGGTGGCCGGGGCTAAGAAGCAGGTCGAGATCGAGCGTTCCGGTCACTACCCTACCCTAGGCCTGCAGGCTGGCTATCAAGTGGATCGGAGCGGTTCGGAGCAATTCGGTGGTTATGATACCAACGGCTCCTACATCGGCCTGAATTTGAATATTCCCATCTACCAGGGTGGTGCCGTGACCTCCCGTACCCGCCAGGCCGGCCACACCCTGGAGGCAACGCAAGAACAACTGGATGCTATCCGTCGCCAGGTGACGAAGCAGGTCACCGATAGTTTTCGGGGCGTTATCTCCAGTATCAGCGAGGTGGAGGCGCGCAAGGCCGCTATCGTCTCCGCCACCAGCACCCTGGAATCCACCCAGGCTGGCCTTGAGGTGGGTACCCGTACCCAGGTCGATGTCCTCAATGCCCAAAGACAACTCTTTGAAAATGAATATCTGTATCTTTCGGCCCGGTACGATTACATCATTTACGGCTTAAAACTCTACCAGGCTACCAGCGGGCTGAACCGGGATGTCATCGATCGGGCCAATACCTGGCTGAACCCCGGCGAGTTGCTAACCGTAAACAGTTTCTGAGTAACCGACCCCTCTCCCCACCCCATGTCAGGCAACAGCTTCGGCAAGTCATTCGTGACCACCAGCTTTGGCGAGAGTCACGGCCCGGCCATTGGCGGCATCGTGGATGGTTGTCCGCCGGGGCTGGAACTTGCGGAGGCGGATCTGCAACATGATCTGGATCGGCGCCGCCCCGGCCAATCCCGTCACACCACGCAGCGGCGTGAATCCGACCAGGTGCACATCCTCTCCGGCGTTTTTGAGGGCCGGACCACCGGTGCCCCCATCGGTCTCGTCATTTACAATGAGGATCAGCGCTCCAAGGACTACGCCGAGATTGCGGAAACCTTTCGTCCCGGTCATGCCGATTACACCTACAGCTACAAGTATGGCAGCCGTGATTATCGCGGCGGCGGCCGTTCCTCGGCCCGCGAGACGGCGATTCGGGTTGCCGCCGGGGGTATCGCCAAGAAGTATCTCCGCGATCGGCTGGGGGTGCGGGTGCGGGGCTATCTCTCCCAACTCGGACCCCTTCGGCCGCAAGGCTTCGACTGGGAACAGGTGGAACTCAACCCATTTTTCTGTCCGGATGCCTCGGTTGTACCGGAACTGGAGGCCTATATGGACGCCCTGCGGAAGTCGGGTGATTCCATTGGCGCCGAGGTGACGGTGGTGGCTGAGGGTGTGCCTCCGGGGCTCGGCGAGCCCATTTTTGATCGCCTGGATGCCGATATCGCCCACGCCCTCATGTGCATCAATGCGGTCAAGGGCGTGGAGATTGGTGCGGGCTTTCGCTGCGTGACCCAGAAGGGCAGCGAGCATCGAGATCTCATGACCCCGGAGGGCTTCCTTAGTAATCACGCCGGCGGTGTCCTGGGCGGCATCTCCAGTGGCCAGGATATTGTCGCCCGACTCGCGCTAAAACCCACCTCGAGTATCCGCCTGCCGGGCCAAACGGTGGACCGGTGGGGGCAGCCCACCGAGATCGTTACTAAGGGTCGCCACGATCCCTGCGTGGGCATCCGCGCCACCCCCATTGCCGAAGCCATGTTGGCCCTGGTGCTGATGGACCACTGGTTGCGCCACCGGGGACAGAATGCCGACGTGACTCCCGCCGCGCCACGCATCCCTACCAGGATCGGCGCCTAAAAGATTGAGTCCGGGCCCGGTGGTTCCCTGAACCGTCCAGCCTCGCTGGGCCTGACAAGCCGGGCCTGGTTGCCTGGTCCCTAGCCCGGTTTCATGGTTTGCCATCCCTGGCCATCCCCATGCCTTATTGGCGGCTTTCCAGCTTCTACCTCTTCTATTTCGCCTCCCTTGGCGCCCTCTTGCCCTTCTGGGGTATTTATCTCCAGGATCAGGGTTTCACGGCCCTGGCGATTGGCCAGTTGATGGCTATTCTCCAGGGGACCAAGATCGTCGCCCCCAACGTCTGGGGCTGGCTGGCGGATCAGACGGGCCGAACCATGAGGATCATTCGGTTGGCCTCGCTCCTGAGCTGGCTCGCCTTCCTGGGGGTTTTCGCTGTGCAGGGCTTCTGGGGCATGGCCCTGGTCATGATGACCTTCAGCTTTTTTTGGAATGCCTCCCTCCCGCAGATGGAGGTCGTGACCATCAATCATCTGGGCGCGCGGATGCGGCGTTACGCGGGGATCCGCCTCTGGGGGTCGGTCGGGTTCATCCTGGCGGTCATGGTCTTGGGGGTCCTGGTGGGACGTCAGGGCAGTGGCGTGGTGCCGATCATGGCGTTGGTCTTGCAGATAGGCATCTGGGTCACCAGCCTTTTAGTGGTCGAACGGCCATTGGAGAATCGCCAGGCGGGAGAAGGTGTCTCCATCCTGGGTTTGGTGCGCCGTCCCGAGGTTGCCGCCTTCCTGCTCTGCGGCTTCTTTATGCAGGTCAGTCATGGCGTTTACTATGCCTTTTACTCCATCTATCTGACCCAGGCCGGCTACACCAGCGGGACCATCGGCACCTTTTGGGCTTGGGGCGTGGTGGTGGAGGTCCTGGTCTTCGCGATCATGCACCACCTGCTGGAGCGTTTCGGCGCGCGTCGCGTCTTATTGACCAGTCTGGGCCTGGCCGTGGTGCGCTGGCTCCTGATCGGGACCTTCGTGTCCGAACCGATCATCCTGATCTTGGCCCAGGCCTTCCACGCCGCCACCTTTGGCAGCTTCCACGCCGGCGCTATCCATCTGACCCATCATTATTTTACCGGCCGCTTACAGGGCCGGGGCCAAGCCCTCTACGGCAGCCTCGTCTATGGCGCCGGTGGTGCCGTTGGCAGTTTGGGAAGCGGCCTCCTGTGGAGCATCGCAGGTCCCCAGGCGACCTTCGTTGCCTCTTCCCTGGTTGCCGCCCTCGGCTTTACCATCGCTTGGCTCTGGGTGGATCGGGAGAAAAGGTTTTAATCAGGGTTGGTTCAACCAGGGCTCATCGCTTTCCGTCCCCCAGTCCGGTCCGGATGCCCTTACCCACGGGGCCTCTTCCAGCGTCATGCTCCGACCATTGCTTGCCAGGAAGGCGCGACGTGCTCTCAACCGATGATTGACGCAATCCGTCATGTCAGCCGCATTATTCGCCTCCAGGCCAGCACAGGCCAGAGGAGGCACATATTTGGCATCGAAGGCATCCTCCAGTTCATAGATGGAGCGGTAAAGTTCCACCGGTTGCTGCTCGGCCAACGCCGGCAGGGCTTCGGGAGGGATGTTCTGGCCGAAGTCAAATTGGCCGATCGGGGGGAGATGCTTGCCGGGGGCACTGGCGACCGCTGCGTTCGGGGCCTGGGCCACCTCCAGGCGCGCGCTGCCCAACAGCGCCCAGGGTGATTGGTTCGGGGTCTGGGGCAGGGCGACGAACCCGCGGTAAGCGGTCCAGAAAAGCAAAAAGGCCAGGCTCATGCCAATCAGGTCCAGAAGACGCCGGAAGCTCAGCCAGGGATTCGGGTGCGGGTGGGATGCCTGGCTGCTTGCGTACTCCTCTGCCCATAAGTCCCGCGAGGGCTGGGGAACTACTGGCACGGCGACCCCTGTCACAGGCGCCGGCATGAGGGCCGCAGGACCATCTTCCTGGATCATGGCCCCCAGCGCTCGGCCCAGCTGGCGGACCTCCTCCTCAGGATCTCCGGGCGAGGGCGGGGTGGAGCGCAGATCCTGAGCTGCTGATGACAGCCAGGGCTCCGGCCTGTCGTCTTCCATCTCAGCGGGGTTCAGGGTACCGATGACAGGTTCTTTGTGGGTCATAGCGTAGCAAGGTGATCGTAAGGGTTAAACAAGCTCTCAGGGACCTGTGGTGACCCTGAAGGTTAAGGAAACCCCGTCGCTTTAGTGTAGTTTTCAGGATCGCGACGGATTAAGGTGATGACAGGACTCTGACGAAAGCGTATCGGGTGACGGCATGGCATCATAGCTCAAGGCGGCCAGGCCTGGGGCGGCTCGAACTCGAACCATCAAGCCCCCGCATGGCGCAGCCTCCAGGCGGCTTGATGTTCCTTAACCCTCTGGCGATCTTTAAGCCTCTGGCGTTGACAACTTGTCCAGGCTGTATTAATAAAATTGCATACCCATCGAGTTGCAGAGCCTTCGACCAAAGGGACGCAAGATGAGAGCGAAAGCCTTAGCCCTTCCAGGTTGGCTTATTCTGGGCGGCTTATTGTTGCTGCTGGGTGGTTGCGGCAGTATTGGCGACAAGTACGGTATCAAGATTCCTTCCGGGCCGCGGGGCAAGGCGGTCACGGCCGCGCTGGAAGAGATCGGGACGCCCTATGTCTACGGGGGCACCAAGCCCGGAAAAGGCCTGGATTGCAGTGGTTTGACCCAACATTCCTACAGGCAAGCGGGGCTCAGGATACCGCGCGTTTCCACCGACCAGAAGGCCGATGCCAAGCCCGTTAAGTTGGCGAAGGTCAAGCCGGGGGATCTCATCTTCTTTAACGTCAAGGGTGATAGTCACGTCGGTCTGGTGGTGGATCCTACGCGATTCGTCCATGCCTCCTCCGGCGCCGAGGAGGTCAAGTTAGCCAATTTCACCGATGCCTTCTGGCGCAGCCATACAACGGGGGCAGGAACCTATTTCCGCTGAGGCTCCAAGCGCCCCAAGGGAGGCTGTGCCTGGGCTGGAATTCACACTATTGCCTTAAACAGGGGTGGAGTTCCGCCCGCGCTTGGTGCAGAATTCTAAATAGACCCCTGACATTAGGCCGGCGGGTCCAAAACAACCCCACAATCTTGCAGAGGAGACGACAGCAATGTCCGAGTTGAACAAGAGCCGTCGCGATGCCGTTAAGCTGATGCTCGCTGGCCTGGCCGCCGTGCCCGTTCTGAACCTGGTCGGCATGACCAGCGTCCAGGCCGCGGACCTGCCCCATGTGGACGAGGCCAACGACCCGACCGCCAAGGCTCTGAAGTATTCCAGCGATGCCACCAAGGCCCCCCGTGTCGACAAGGCTGGCACCCCGGCCGCGGATCAGCACTGCGCCAACTGCCAATTCATTCAGGCCGCCGAGGGTGATTGGCGTCCCTGCGCCCTCTTCCCTGGCAAGGCCGTGAATGCCAATGGCTGGTGCGCCTCCTGGACCCTGAAGGCTGGCTAAATCCAACCTGAGGCGGTAGCAAAACGGGGCCCGCTGGCCCCGTTTTACGTTAGGGACTGAGCTTCCTTCCCGCCCGGTAGCCCGAGCGGCACCTCCCACCTGGGCTGACGGGGCGGAACCCGACCACTTCTCCATAATTTGGGTTTTTTAGCAAATGCTGATAATACCGGTTGCCTGTTCCAGGGCGCCGATGGAAAATAGAGACTTCCGACGAAACCTGGTGTCACCCTGGCGCCTGAATGCTGTAACTGTTCGGTATCTCCATGTCCACTACCCTTGCCACCTCGCGGGCATCTCTCGTCTTTGTCAGGGGGCTTATTTGGGCCATCATCGGCCTCATTTATGCTCCGCTCTTCACCGCCCTCTTCGTCCTCCTCGAGGCTATGGGGTTAGGGCACTGGGCCTTCGCACCTGCCGCCGCCATTGCCGGCGCGGTCGGCGCGGCCTTCTATAGCGCCCGGGAGGTAGCCTTGGTCGGGGCCGTCATTGGCCTGATAACGACCACTATTCTTTTCATGCTGACGCCCGGTACCGTCGCCTTATGGGAGGTTTCCCTGCTGGCGGCCGTGGCGGGCGCCTTGCTTGGGAGGCTGACGCGCTTCCCGGAGCGTTGTGCGCTCCAAGCGCCGGGCAAGGCCGTGGCGGGGCTGGTGAGCGGTTTGATCTGCGGGGCTCTGCTGGCCGTCGTGGAACTTTTTCTCCCCCTAAACTTCAACATCACCGCCATCGTTGCCTTTCTGGTTTCGGTCAATGGCACCTCCTATACGGCCACCGTTGGCTGGTGGCTGCGCCAGGCCAAGGTCAAAGGGGGCAAGCCTTGCCAGGTGATCGAGGCCCTCGTGATCGGCATGGTCGCCACCGTCGCGGCTGGCAGTCTCTGGGTATTTGGCGGACCTCTGATTGGTGCCGTAGATGCCGGCAGTTACGCCTTGGTGAATTCCATCCTGATGTTCATGCCTGGGGCCATGTTTGGGGGCTTTGTCGCGGGCGCCGTCACGGGCGCCTTGTTGGAGGCCTTTGATTTCGAATGGGTGGTTTGAGGGATCTCAGAAAGGCCATGCTGTCCTGTTAGCAGGCCGTATCGATCCGCCTTACTGCAGTTGGGGGCCCTGCTTACCTCGGCCCCGGCTTAGGCTCGAACTCCTTGACCCAAAGCGCCGTGGCACCCGCCACGGCGCTGGGCATGGCAATGAAATTGACCAGGGGAATCATGGTCAGCAAGGCGGTAGCCGCGCCGAATCCCAAACTTAACACCGGGTGGCCCCGCAGCCGTCGCCGAATTTCCCGAGCGCGGAGGCCTTGGCTTGCCATGGGGTAATCAAGATATTCCAGCGCCAGGATCCAGGCGGAAAATAAGAACCACAGGATGGGGCCAATCAGGGGTAGCACTAAGGATAGGATAAAGAAGGGGATGCTCCAGAGGAGGGCGTAGAGCACCTTTCTGGCCTCGTCGAACAGGGTGGGTATGAGTGTGGTCAGGGCTTGTGCCATGCCTGCTCCGCCGTCCGGAGGCCCGCCCCGGAGGTGATTTGCGACCTTTTCCGCCAACAGGCCATTGAAGGGCGCCGCGATAAGATTGGCGATCAGGGTGAAGCCCTGAAAGACCAGCAGGACCGCCAGCAAGATGAACAAGGGCCAGAGAATCCAATCCAGCCCCCGTTCCAGCCAGGCCAGCCAGTCTGGCAGGGTCGGCAGCAGGGAGTGAACCCAGGCGATCAGCCCCTCGAAGCGGCTGATGCCCCAGTAAAGAGCGGCAGTAAACACCAGGATGTTGATGCCTAGGGGTATGGCCACGAAGCGCCGAAGCCCAGGGCGAGTGATGAGGCGCATGCCTTCGAGGAGGTAGGCGGGACCAGAAATGGGGTTGGCGGCCATGGATTATGGATTAATGGGTTAAGTCGAACGCGATGTGCAAGTATAGCCCGAGGGATTTGATCCTAGGTTACATCTCGCACGCTGGCGGTTTATGCTTAAGGACACGCCGCTTCCGTGAGATTTCCGCCCATGCTTCCCATCAGCTTTTTCATCGGTATCCTGATTTACTTCATTCTCAGGGTCCTGATTCGAGGTTTCTACACCGTCAAGCCGGACGAGCGGGCGGTGATGACGAGTTTTGGCCGTGCCCAACGGATCGGCAATGCCTTGGTAACCGACCCCTCGCTGAACGAGGAGGAGCAGAGCCGCTACCAGTTCCCCATGGTCAAGGTCATTCGGCCGGGTGGACCTTACTTTCAATGGCCCTGGCAGGAGGTGCATAAGGTCAGCGTCCCCACCCGCTCCTTGCCGCTGACCTGGGACCCGACCAAGATCCAAAGCACGGTGGAGGCGGTGACCAAGGACAATCTCACCACCGGGGTGGACGGTCAGATCCGCTTCCGGGTCGCCGAGCGTAACCTTTACGCCTATGTCTTCGGGGTTGCCCAGCCCATGGAGCATGTCATGGGCTACTTCATCTCAGTGCTGCGGGAGCGGGTAGCCAATTTCGTCGATCCTCGCGGGGCCTCGCTGCTTGCGAACCCCGAACTGCCGGAAGACTCGCCGGAGTATCTGGCTGCCGTGGCCTCCGATTTGTCCGAAGGGGTCTCCATCAATGATCTGCGCAAAAACCTGCCCCTGCTCAATGACTACATGGAGCAGCAATGCCGTTCCACCGGGGCTCGCTACGGGATTGAACTGGACGCGGCCCTGATTACCCAGATCGACCCGCCCCCCGAGGTGGACCGGGCCCTGTCGGCCATCAATAGCACCCGCAACCATGTCGCCGCCGATATCAGCACGGCCCGCGCCGACGCCGAGCAGCAGATCACCATGAGCAAACGGGCCGTGGATATCGCCATGAACAATGCCCAGGCTGAGGTGGCGCCCCTCCATGAATTGGCCGAGACCCTGGCCGCCATCAAGGCCGAGGGCGGCCCCACGGCCCTGCGCGCCTATCTGCGCAATATGCGGTTGCCACTGCTCGGCAGGGCACACCGCATAGTCCGCACCCTGGGCGTTCAGGCCTGATTCGCAACAGGAAGGGGAAAATAACATGACCGGCGACTACAAGATCGACAACCTCCTGGCCCTCCTGCTGGGGATCGCCTTTTTACCCCTGGTGCTGGGCCTGGCCCGTCGTCTCGGCCTCTATGCCATCATCCGGGAGCGCGAGGCTCAGGTCTTCACCCTGTTCGGCAAGGTTCTGGGCACCCTGGACGAGCCGGGCATCCGCTTCCCCATCGGCCACTTTGGTCTCAGGGCCTTGCTGGTGCCATTTTTCGGCGAATTGCACAGAGTCGATACCCGGCTGCGCCAGAATTATCTGCGCGATCAGATGGTGAACTCCGGGGAGGGGACACCCATGGGGGTAGGTATCTGGTACGAAATGCAGGTCAACGACACCGTGGCCTATCTCTTTGCCAATGCTAACCCGGAGGGCTCCCTGGAGGCCAATGTCTCTAGCGCCGCCATCTCGACCCTGAGCAACCTGGAGATGGACAAGATGCTGGAGGATCGCCATCAACTCAGCCAGCAGGTGCGTCAGACCGTCTCGCCCCTATCCGAGAAGTGGGGCTACCGGCTAGGCTCCGTCTATATCCGTAAGGTCGCCTTCACGGACCGCCAGATGGTCGATAACATCACCGACAAGGTCGTCAAGCGTCTAGTACAGGTCACCAGCGCCATGAAGCAGGATGGCGAGAATCGCGTGGGTCTCATCAAAAGCCAAACCGCCTACAAGGTCTCCCAAAAGATGGCCGAGGCCTCCGCCGCCCGCCCCGCCGTGGTCGGTGATGCACTGAATGCCATTGCCAGGCAGGACCCCGAGGTGCTGGAGGCCGTGCTAGAGGTGCTCGAAACCCAGAAGCTCATCGAATCCGGCGCCCCGGTAGATCTGGTGCCCACCGAGGCAAGGGTTCTGTTATCCCTGGGCGGGGCAGCAACCGGTCACGTGGGCGCTTGAACCCCATCAGCCCGGGCGTCCACATCCCCCAGGACGCAGGACTCGCCCGAACCAAGCCAGAAGGCGAGGCTCTTGTGCAGGAAATCATCCCAGGGCATGTAATGGGAACCGTCGCAGGAGAAGTTGAGGCCCACGATGCCGTTGAAGATGTTGAGTGACCCCGAGCGCAAATAGATATTTTCGTCCATCAAGCGCAGGTCCTTGAAGTTGGCAAGGACCTCGCCAACCCGGTTTTGGGGGATGGCGGCATCCTCAGGATAGGGTCGGGGTGGGTAGGCGAGACAGATACCGGGATCGGCGAGATCCTCGTAGTCCAGAATCCGGTAGCGGAAGGGGTCGTCCATCAGCCAGAGGTTTGCCCGGGAACTGGAGAAATGCAGTTTGCCGTGAAAGACGCCATGAGCGGTGATGAGTTCGACGACCAGGGCCAGAATCTCGTCGATATGCCGGTCCAACAGACTCTCTACCCGCTCCTGCTGAAAGAGACCCGCGCGGATAGCCGGATCGCCCTTGAGCTGAACCCACTGCCCAGGCTGCTCGTAAAGTTTGCGGGTCAGCGGTAGCTCCCGCAGATCGAAATCGGCGCCGAGAAAACCCATGAGATGGCCGTCCTCATCCTCGATCCGCCGAATGGCGGTGAGGGAGGGACGCCGGGCATTGCGGCTGATATAGATGGGGGACAGCGAGAAGCGCTCCCCGGCCAACGCCTCGGCCAGGTAGGGTCGCTGGCTGCGATCGCGTCCATAATGCTCGGGCAGCAGACCCTGGGGCGAGACGTTGGCCGTCAATTGCCGAGCATCCGCATCCAGGATATAGATATATTTGCAGGAGGCCAGCCCAGGTAGCGCCAGGACCAGGAGCCCCTCCAAGGCCGCCCGATCTGGCCACGCCGTCCGACAGGGCGCCACGAGCCGATCGAAAGCGGTGGCCAGGCGTCCCTGCAACAGCATGCGCTGGCGGGCGATGATCGTCTTGAGCGCATGGCTCATCCTTGGTTCTCCAGCCTTTTGAGATTACGGTAAAAATTTTCGTGGGGGCCGAGCATCAGCAGCTTCAGAGTGGCTTCGTCAAGCCTGCGGTAGGCTAACAGGCACAATTGGTCTCCAAGCCGAAATTTATAGACCTGGATACCCGCGAGATCTCCAACCTTGGTCTCGCCGATCTGGGCATTTCCGGCAATGATTTTCACCGCCTCATCGAGGTCAGCCTTTTGTCGAGGATGCAGTTTCTTGACGGCACGATCAAAGGTTGGCGTGACGAGGAACTGCATCACCCGAATTTATACTCGCCGACGGGCTCTTCCTGATCCGCTATCAGGATGTCACGAATCACGCTATAGGGCAGGTCCGGATTTTCCTCGGCGATTTTGCCAATACGCGTCCAAAATTCGATTTGCTTAGGCAGGGACCGATGCTGAAGAGTTGCGTAACGCTTGGCCTGATCGACCAGGGTTGCGGAAAGTTTGACGTTGATGGACATCCTCGCCTCCTGTAAAAGGGCATATCCTAGCCCTATAGGTTCCCTAAGGGAACCTCAATAGGGATTATCCCTTGCTGTTCCCCATGGGAACCCCGGTCTATCAAGACCAGGGACAGGGCCGGCCAATAGGTGATGACCAGAACGGCGCCCAGCAGCAGGACGAACCAGGGCAGGGTGGCGCGGTAGAGGTGCAGGATGGGCTGGCCGAAGCGATAGCTGGCGATGAAAAGGTTCATGCCGACCGGGGGGGTGAAGTAGCCGATTTGCATATTGGCCAGGAAGATGATGCCCAGATGTACCGGGTGGATGTCGTAACCCAGGGCGATGGGCAGGAGCAGGGGGACCATGAGCACCAGGGCGGAAAAGATGTCGAGCAGGGTGCCCAGAATCAGCAGAAATACATTCAGCAACAACAAAAAGCCCAGCCGACTATCGATCAAGGCGCGGATGGTCTCGAAGAGGCGAGTTGGCACCTCGGCGTCGATGAGATAATTGGTCGAGGCCAGGGAGACGCCCAGAATCAGCAGGATGCCACCCACCATCTGCATGGATTCGCGCATCACGCGGGACAGTTCCCGCCAGGGCACCTCGCGGCGGATCAGGACCACCACCAACAGGACATAGCAAGCGGTGGCGGCCGCCGCCTCGGATACCGCCAGCCAGCCGCCATAGATGCCCCCTAACACCACCAACGGCAAGGGCAACTCCCAGGCCGCCTCGCGCAGAGCCTGGCCGGCCTCGCGAACCGCGAAGGGAGTCAGCGGCAGCCCGCGCGCCGACCAGATGCTGAAAACGGCCAGAGGTACCAGCATCAGCAGACCCGGCAGCACCCCGGCCAGGAACATATTCTCCACGGTAGCGGAGGCGGCGATGCCCAGTTGCTGGGCGATGACGGCGTAGAGGATCAGGGGCAGGGCAGGGGCAAAGAGGAGACCCAGGCTACCGGAGGTGGTCACCAGGCCCAGGCTGAAATTTTCCCCGTAGCCGGCCTGACGCAGGGCCGGTAGCAGCAAGGCACCGATGGCAACGATGGTGACCCCGGAGGCGCCGGTGAAGGCGGTGAAAAAGGCGCAGGCCGCCAGAGACACCAACGCCAGGCCTCCGGGTAGCCAGCCGAGCAGGGCCTGAGTTAGCCGCACCAGGCGCTGCGGCGCCTGGCTCTCGCTCAGGAGATAGCCGGCAAAGGTGAAGAGGGGGATTGCCAGCAATACCGGCGTTTCCGCCAGGCGGAAGATTTCGATGGCGACGACCGAAAGATCCACGCCCGATTGGTGGAAACCCAGCAGGGCGCCAGCGGCAATGATGGCAAAGAGCGGGGCGCCGAGCAGTGCCAACCCCAGGAGTGCCAGAATGGCCAACATCAGGAGTGTGACTCCAGGGGGGCGGAGGGACGAGGCTCGGCGGGCTGCAGGGCCAGCAAGGTGAAGCGCAAGGCCATAAGTCCAAAGCCGAGGGGGATGATGATCTGGGCCACCCAGGCCGGGATGCCGGCGCCGACCGTGGTGCCGTCCTGATACTCGAACCACACCAGGCGCCCACCCTGCCAGGCGAGCAGGGCGCAAATGCCGGCGGTGAAAACCGACGCCACCCTATCGGCGGCCCGGTTCATGGCGCCGCTCAGGAAACGGGAGAGGAGGTCGATGCGGATGTGCCGGTTTTCCCGCGTCGCTGCCAGGGCGCCAGCCAGGGCTAGCCAGAGCACCAGCAAGCGCAACAGGGGGTCGGTCCAGGGCAGCCCCGTTTCGAAGAGGTTGCGCAACAGGATCTGGGCAACGGAGAGCCCGATCATGGCCGAAAGCAGCAACACCAGGATGGCATCCTCAACCAGGTGCAGGGCGCGGATCGTTAACTGGATAGGGTGAGCGGACAAGATGGTCGTCTCCATGGATTAGATTCGCATTGTGCAAACCCTGGGGAGCGCTTTGCAAATGCGACCCAACGCCGCTGAGCTTAGGGCCGCTCATCAGGCAAACCTTATAAAACAGAATCGTGCTATGCTAATCTCACTGACAACCTATCAAACAAGTAGTAACCGCACGATCTCATGGCGGATTTCAAGGTCCATCTCTACGGTGCCGCTGCTACCAGTGGCTTGGCGGCTTTATCCGTTTACAGTCTGGGCTGGACGGCGCCGCGCGCGACTCAGTTCCTCTTCCTGATCGGCATCGCCGGGGGCCTGCTACCCGATATCGATTGCCCCAAGTCCACCCCCATCCGCGGCTTTTTTACGCTGCTCGGGGTGGCGCTTGCCTTCGCCATGACCTTTTCCTTCGTTGGCCGTTTCCCCTTGACGGGCCTGGCTTTGATCTGGGTCCTGATCTTCGTGACGGTACGCTATGGCATTTTCGTGCTGTTCGCCCGCTATACGGTTCATCGCGGTATTTGGCACTCCGGGTTGGCGGCCCTCGCCGTGGGGCTGGCAAGCACCCATCTCGCTCACCACGCGCTTGGCTTGACCGTCTGGGAGTCCTGGCTTGCCGGTCTCTTCATGGTCCTGGGCTACCTCACCCATCTCTGCCTCGACGAGATCGCCAGTGTCGATCTCCAAGGTCGCCGAATCAGGCGCTCGTTGGGTTCGGCCCTTAAGCCCTTCAGTCTCAATTATCCCTGGGCAAGTCTGGCGATGCTGCTGGTGGTGCTCGTCCTCGGCGCCTCCGCCCCAAGCCTGGCGCCCCTGGTGGCGGTGGCGGATCATTATGGCCTGGAGCTGGCGCTGCCGCGGGTGCGGCTACTGGGCGTGGGCGCTTAGGGGGTTTGGGATGCGCCGGTCGCGTGGCCCTGGTTCTGGCCCGGGTGCCACTCGGCTCCCCATCCGAAATCGCCAGCAAGAGGCCCAGGATGGCGAAGGCCGTCAAGAGGCTGCTCCCGCCCTGGCTGATGAAGGGCAGGGTAATGCCGGTCAGGGGGATGAACTTGGTCACGCCGCCGATATTGAGGAAGGTCTGGGTTGCCAGGACCGTGGTTAGCCCGCTGGCCAGCAAGAGCCCGAAGGTGGCTCGGCTCCGGTAGGCGATTTGCAGTCCCCGCAGGAACAGGAGCAGGAAAAAGGCCATCACCAGGGCGGTGCCAATGAAGCCCAGTTCCTCACCAATCACCGCGTAGATGAAATCCGACTCGGCGATGGGGGTGTATTCTGGATTGCCCGCGCCGAAGCCTTCGCCCCAGAGTCCGCCCGCATACATGCCCGACAGCCCTTGGAGGACCTGCCAACTGTCCCCGGTCGGGTCGGAGAAGGGCGCTAGCCAGGCCTGGATGCGCCGCTCCCCGTGTTGGAAGACCCCCAGCAGTAGCCACCCGAGGAGGCTGGCCCCACCCAACCCATAGCCCATGTAACCCCAGCGTCCCGTGCCCAGGACCAGCAGTATAGGCAGGATGAGACCGAGCATGACGACCATACCCAGGTCGCGCTGGATGAGCAGCAGAATCACCAGGGCCACCCAGGTACCGATCAGGGGGGCGAGGGGGCGCCAAGGTGGCATCAGGCCATGAAATTCCCAAACGCCGAGGGCCTTGGCCTGGCGATCGATATAGGCGGCGGTGAAGAGGACGAAGCTGACCTTGAGCAACTCGGTCGGGGTCATGAAGCCGGACCCAAACACGGCGCCGCGAAAGCGCTGACCCGTGACCAGCAACACGAACACCAGCAGCAGCGAGATCCCAGCCCAGCCCCAGACCCAATGGCCCTCCGCCAGTGCCCGGTAACGTCCGCCCATGAAACCCAGTGCGATGGTGAGCATGATCAGAAAGCCCACGACGAAGGCGAAATCGGTCAGTCCCGACCCGCCTGTGCCCACGTCGAAGGCCCCGAGCCGGGTTTGCGCCAGTAGCCCAAACCCGGCCAGAAAGGACACCGCCACCACCAAGATCTGGTCACCGCGAAACCCGGCCATGACCAGGCCTAGGTGCAGTCCGATAAGGCAGAGGGCATAGAGAAGGAAGGGCAGCAGATTCGTCAGGCCCAGGGGCTTGCCGATTCCATGCAGGGAGCCCATGACCAGGATGACGCCCAGGCCGATGCCACCCAGACAGATCAGCAACAATTCCCGCTCGGGTCTTCGCAGTGCCCAGGGGGTCGTGGCCTTCATTCCATAAGCCCCAGGTCTTGCGCCCGGAGCAGCAGATCCCGGGCGATCGGGGCGGCACTGGTGGACCCGAAGCCGCCCTGTTCCACCAGCACCGCCACCGCCAGGCGTGGCCGATCCGCCGGGGCAAAGCCCACGAACCAGCCATGGGCCGCACCCCGGGAATTCTCCGCTGTGCCCGTCTTGCCCGCGATGGCCAGCTTGTCGGTATTGATGGGCTTACCCGTGCCCGTGGTCACCACTCGCCGCATCATTTTTGCCAGCCGTCCGGCGGTAGACTCGGACATGAGTGGGGCCAGGACCGCTGCCGGCTCCGTCGCGATCAGGCGGGGCTTCATGGCGACGCCCTGGTTGGCGACGGCGGCAGTGATGAGTGCCATGTGGGCGGGTGAGGCCGTCATGACCCCCTGGCCGATGGATGCCTGGGCCAGACCATAACGATCCTTGTCGGTGATGCGCGGCACTTGGCTGGTATTGATGGCCCCGGTACGATCAAGCCCCGGATAGAGGCGGACTGGCTGGCCAAAGAGCAGGCGCTCCAGGTTGGCGCGAAAGGCCTCGTGGCCGTAGTGGACCCCAAGCTGAGCGAAGAAGACGTTGGATGACTCGACAAAGGCGGTGGTGAGATCGAGATTGCCATGCCCGCCCCAGGACCGTCCGGCGCGTTGGGCACTGTAGTATTCGTGATCACGGATTAGGGGGTAGCGGGGCGAGGTGGTGAAGCCCTCCGCCGGGCAGTGGAGAGTGCCGGAAAAGCCCTTATCCAGGGCCTCCGCCGCGAGGGCAATCTTAAAGGTGGAGCCAGGGGGATAGAGACCCTGAGTCGCCCGGTTCAGCAACGGCGAATCCGCGGGGTTGCCACGAAAGAGGGCAGGGGAGAGCTGGCTGGGATCGAAGGAGGGGGTGCTCGCCAGGGCCAGGATGGCACCGTCGCTGGGTCTTATCAGGACCACGGCCCCGCGCCGGTTGCCCAGACCCTGGATGGCCGCCAGTTGCAATTCGGAGTCCAGCGTCAGGACCAGGTCCTGGCCGCGCGGCCGCTTGTCCTGGATCAGGAGGTGGCGACCCAGTTCGCCCCAGGACTCCAGACGTTCTGGCGTGGCGCCGTTGAGGTGTTGACTGGCCGCTGCCTCGACCCCGGCGGCGCCAAACTTGGGATGACTGTAGCCGATGCTGTGGGCAAAGGCCGCGCCGAAGGGATAGCGGCGCCAAACTTGGCCATTCGCCTCCTCGCTGTAGGCCAGCACCACACCGCGCCGGTCCAGGATACGCCCGCGCTGAATGCCATGGGCTGGGTTGAACAGGCGTCGATCATAGGTCTGCATGAAGGCCAGGAACTGTGGCCGGAAGATGCCGGCCAATTGCCAGCTGCCCTGATAAACCAACACGGCCCCAAACAGCAGGATCAGCCCCAGGGCTGGGATCAGCAGAGGCTTGCGGGCTGGACCCAGATGGCGCGGCTCCGTCTCGCGGCGGCAGTCATAAACCCGCTTGAGAAGGAAAAAGGCCACCACAAAGAAGGTGCCGTGCAGACCTACCCGCAGATAGGGCCAGGCCACCGAGTCCACCAAGGCCCCAAAGAGGTCGGAGGGGTTCAGAAGATCCTCCGGCAACAGGGTAGGCGCCAGCCACTTTTATCCATCCTGCTACAAGGCCTCCTCCCAACTCAGCGAGAGTCGCGCGGCGCAGTGGATGAGTCCCACCATGGAATAGGTCTGGGGGTAGTTTCCCCACAACTCGCCGGTTTCGGGATGGATGTCCTCGGAGAGCAGTCCTAGGTGGTTGCGCCGTTTGAGCATGGACTCGAAAAGTTGGCGTGCCTCCTCCACCCGGCCCAGAGCGGCCAAGGCGTCGATATACCAGAAGGTGCAGATGGTGAAGGCGGTCTCCGGACGACCGAAGTCGTCCTCCACCCCATAGCGCAGCAGCAGGTCGCCGCGTCTCAGGTTACGCCCGATGGCATCGACAGTGCCGACAAAGCGGGGGTCCGTGGCCGATAGAAAATCCAGTTCGTGGAGGAGTAACAGGCTGGCGTCCAGCGTGTCGCCGTCGAAGGCGGCAACGAAGCTGCCCAGCTCCTGGTTCCAGGCGCGCAGGGAGATCTCCGAGTGGAGACGTTCGGCCGCCTGCCGCCACTGCGCCGCACGTTCGGGCAGGGCCAGCACGCCCGCAATCCGCGCCAGGCGGTCGCAGCCGGCCCAGCACATTACGGCGGAGAAGGTATGGATGGCTGGGCGGTTGCGCAGTTCCCAGGGGCCGGCGTCTGGCTGGTCGAAGACCGCAATGGCCAACTGACCCAGCTCTTCCAGTCGTTCGAACAGGGCCGGGTGGCCCGCCAGCGGCATGCGCCGATCGAAGAAGGTATGGGTCGCGGCCAGGATAACGCTGCCATAGACATCGTTCTGGATCTGCAGATGAGCCTGGTTGCCGATCCGCACTGGCCCCATGCCGCGGTAACCCGCCAGGGCCGGGGCGATGCGCTCATCGAGGTCGGTCCTGCGGGTGATCCCGTAGCAGGGCTTGAGCATGCGATCCTCGCTCTCGCCGATGATATTGGCGATATAGCCGAGATAGCCCTCCATGGTGCGGGTGGTGCCCAGGCGGTTGAGTGCGCTCACCACGAAATAGGCGTCGCGCAGCCAGCAGAAACGGTAATCCCAATTGCGTTGGCTGCCGGGGGCCTCCGGGATCGAGGTGGTGAGGGCGGCGACGATGGCTCCGGTTTCCTCGAAGCTGCAGAGCTTCAGCGTGATGGCCGCGCGGATCACTTCTTCCTGCCACTCGAAGGGGATGGACAGGGAGCGCACCCAGTTGTGCCAATGATCGAGGGTACGCTCCAAAAAAAGCTGAGCGGTGTCAGCGATGCCGGCAGTCAGGGACTCATCGCAGCCCAGAATGAAGGTGAGTGGGCGGTCGAGTAAGAAGGGCGTCTCCTCGACGACATAGGACAGGGGGGCGTCTGTGGTGAGCCGTACGGTGCCAGCCTGACTTTGATAGCGCGCATGGTTAGAGCCGAGCGTGATATGGGGTGACACCTCACCATAGGCGAAGCGCGGGCGCACCCGCACCCTCAGGTGCGGCCGGCCCTTCACCGCGACCAGCCGCCGAACCAGGGTCGGGGGGTGGAACATGCGCTCGAATTGCTGGAAGCGGGGAACAAAGTCGGTGATCTCGATGGCATTACCCTCCTGGTCCTCGATCCGGGTAACCAGGACGGCCGAGTTGATCTGGTACCACTGCCGGGTCTCGGCCAGGGTTCCGACCAGTTCGCAGGCAAAATAGCCGCCGTTATCGGGCTCCTGGGGACGATAGGACCGGGAGCCTTGCAGCAGGCTGCAAAAGATGGGGTCACCGTCCAGGCGGGGGAAGCCGCACCAAACTACAGTGGCGTAGCGGTCGATCAGGGCCGCCAGGGTACCGTTGCCGATGACCCCGAGGTCCAGGTTACTGGCGTCTTGTCTCGTCATGTCAACCTCGATTGAAAATTCGCTACCAGATCCGCGAGCCAGTCACGCACCGCGGCCGGCGAGTGCAGTTGAAACCGGGCTTGGGTTGGTGACCCTTCCCCGACCCGGACGGAGTACCCGCCGAGCCTGTTGACCACGACGAAGCCGTCCTCGTCGGTCCGGTCGTCGCCAACGAAAATCGGGGTGCGCCCGGCATAGGGGGGCTGACCCATGAAGCGCTCGATGGCGACCCCCTTGCCGGCCTCGGCTGGCAGGATCTCAACGACCAGCTTGCCAGCCTGGAGGCGAAAGGCCGGACCTAGGGCCTGCCCCGCGTGTTCCGCCAGGAACCTGACCTGCGCCTCCTGCTCCGGGACCTGGCGGTAATGCACGGCAATCGCATGAGGCTTACGTTCCAGGATGACGCCGGGCAGGTGCTTCGTCTCCTTTCTCAGAGACGCGAAAATCCCTCCCAGCGCGGCATCGACCACCAGTCCCGGCCCGGTTTCGTTTCCATCCAGGCGCCACTGGGCGCCGTGGGTCCCAGCCGCATTGAAGTCGCCGGGAAAGAACCGATCGATGTCGCTCAAAGGGCGGCCGCTCACCAGGGCCAGGGCCCCGCCTAAGCCGCGGGAGATGGCCCTGAGCTGGGCCGGAAGTCCCGCTGGTATGCGCACACTCTGGGGCTCAGGGGCCAAGTCGAGCAGGGTCCCATCGATATCCAAAAAGAGCGCCCAATCGCGTATCCAGCCAGGGCAGTCCCGCGGCGTGAGCGGGGGTGGTCCACTCATCGGCAATCCCTGCGCCACCGCCAACCGAAGGGGGCGGTGACCTGGACGATTTGCTCCTCGATCCGCTGGCGCTTGCGCAGGCGGGCGGCCTCCAGGAGCATCCGCCCGGCCCAGAAATAGATGTTGTGCTCGCTGACCAGGGCACGCATCAGGTGCATCCGTTCCCGCCGTTGCTCCCGCGGCATCAGGAGGGCACGATGGATCGCCTCGCCCATGGCCCCAATGTCGTAGGGATTGATGATCAGGGCCTCCAACAGTTCGCGGGAGACGCCGGCGAAACTGCTCAAGACCAGCACCCCGTCATCGTCGTCGCGAGCGGCGACGAACTCCTTGGCCACCAGATTCATCCCGTCGTGCAGGCTGGAGACCAGACAGAGGTCCGCGGCCCGGAACAGGGTGAAGACCTGGTCGGGCTCATGGTGCCGGGCGACCAGCACAATGGGAAGCCAGCCAGGTCGACCGAAACGCTGATTGACCTGGGTGGCGACGGCCTCGGCCTCTGCATGGGTCTGGCGATAGGCCGGCAGGCTACTGCGGGTCGGGGCGGCGATTTGCAACAGGGTAAAGCGGCCGATCCACTCCGGATGGTTTTCGAGCAGGTTTTCCACGGCGCGAAAGCGGTCGGCAATACCTTTGGTGTAGTCGAAGCGCTCGACACCTACCGCCAGCAGGACATCGGGTCCAAGATCATAGTCCCGGCGCACCTTTTCGCGGCATTCTGCCATCGACGGCTGACCGACGAGCGCGGTGGGCGGCCACTCAATCGAGATCGGATAGGGCCTAACCAGGGTGGACCGGCCGGCGGTACGGGCGGTGCTATGTTCCCGGTCGATGCGGCACTCCAGGAGGTGATCCACCGAGTCCAGAAAGTTCAGGCAATGGAACTGGGTATGGAAGCCTAGGATGGAACTGCCCAGCAACCCCTGCAGGATCTCCTCCCGCCAGGGGCAGATGCCGAAGACCTCGGGGTTGGGCCAGGGGATATGCCAGAAGGTGATGATGGTGGCGCCGGGCAGTCGCTCGCGGACCATCTGGGGCAACAGGGCAAAGTGATAGTCCTGCACCAGCACCAGCGGGTTGGGGGATTTGGCCTCATCCACCACGGCGTCGGCAAACTTGCGATTCACCGCCACATACTGATCCCAGTCGGAGTCGCGAAAGATCGGGCGCACGAAGACAATATGACACAGGGGCCAGAGCCCCTCGTTCGCCAGGCCGTAGTAGTAACCCTCCTGCTCCTTATCCGAGAGCCAGACCCGTCGGAGGGTATAGGCGGGGGCCTCCGGGGGAACCTGGATATGATCTTGCTGATCCACCGTCTCCGCGTCCGCCGAGCCGCTGCCGTGGGCAATCCAGGTCCCGCCACAGGCCCGGGTGATGGGTTCCAGGGCGGTCACCAAGCCGCTTGCCGGGCGCTGGACCAGGATAGTGTCACCCTCGCGGTTGTGGATGTAGGGTTCCCGGTTGGAGACCACCATCACCTCAGTCCCCGGGAGTTCCGATTTAAGCAAAGTTCGGAGGGTTTCTGCGGTCCAATCCACCCGAATGGCCTCGGAGATCCCGCGTGGCAAGTCCAGGTCGCGGAGCATCTCGCGCATCTCGCTGACCAACCGCGCGATCTCCGGCTCGGGCGCGCGCCCTGGCGCATCCCGGGTGTTGCTCGGGGTTAACCCCTGGCGCACCGCTCGCACCCACCTTCGGAGCGTAAACCGCGCGACAATGATGGTGAGCCCCGCAATGAGCAGCCCTAGCGCGGCGAGAAAGACGGTCAGATAGCGCTCTACGTTGGTGCTGCGCCGCTCAATGAAGCTGAGGTCATGGACGATCACCAGATCGCCCAGTCGGGTACCCTCGTCGTTGAGGGCAAAGGCCGCGGTGAGGACAGTCCCGGCGTTCAGTGATTCGACCTTGAAAACCGGTGCCGCGGCTGCCGCATCCGCCGGCCTCACGGGGCATCCCAGGGACAGGGGCCAGGTGGCCGAGCGGTGGATCAGGCGGCCATCAGGCGCGCACAGGCCTACCGCCAGCAGGCGCTCATCCTGAGCAATGCGCTGAAAGACCACGTCGATCCGCGGGCCGGCGGAATCCTCCGCCAAACTCACGACCGTATCCTGGACGGCATCGAAGACCAACTGAGAGCGCATCTCTACGTCGGTGCGAAACCACTGCTGCATCAGCTCGTGGAGGAGTGGCGTGGTTCCCCACGCAATGCCAACCAATACTAGCAGCAGCGGCACCAGGAACCGCAGTGCCATACGCAATTTCAGTACCTCCGGAAAATCGCCAGGGCCACCAGGCACGAAAGGTTGGCTGAACAGGGTAACATAGTGGCACCAGGTTTCGCCCTACTTCCAGGGCTACCGAACAGGGCTGAATCCTTCTAGCCAAGATTCACTGCTTTGGCGTGCAGTTGTCCTCAATTCTGAACACCGCCCCGCAGCACGGGTATAAGGCGACGAAGTAACCGCCACGAGTTCGAACCTGCGCCAGGTAGTCCTGCAACCCGTCGCCGCATCCGAAAAGGCGCATTTCCAGAGCCTGATGACGACCCATCACGATCGGGCGCCTTGCCGCAGATCGGCCCCACCCTCTGGTATGTCGCCACCTGGCAGGGCCAGTGGCTGACGTTGCTGAATCGCGCTAATGGCGCAACAGTCGCAAGCCATTGACGACGACCAATAAGCTGGCTCCCATATCCGCAAACACGGCCATCCACATCGTTCCGTGGCCTGCCAATGTCAAAGCAAGAAATACGGCCTTGATCCCCAACGCCAGTAGGATGTTTTGAATCAATACAGCATGGGTTTCGCGGGACAGCTTTACGAAGCGCGGTAGCTTGCGCAGGTCGTCATCCATCAAGGCAACATCCGCCGTTTCAATAGCCGTGTCAGTGCCCGCAGCACCCATGGCAAAGCCAATGTCTGAGCGCGCCAGAGCAGGTGCATCATTGATGCCGTCGCCCACCATGCCCACAGCACCGCCTTTACCGAGTTTGTTTTCAATCGCTTTGAGCTTGTCGTCTGGCAGCAAGTCGCCAAGAGCTTCATCAATGCCAACGTGCGCAGCAATCGCCCGCGCCGTATGGGCGTTGTCACCCGTCAGCATGACCGTCTTGATACCCAGTGCATGAAGTTCAGCAATAGCTTGTCGGCTGCTGTCTTTCACCGTGTCGGCGACCGCAAAAAGTCCATGCGCACTCTGGTCGTCGGTCAACAAGATGACCGATTTCCCCTGTTCTTCAAGAGCTGACAAGCGGGCTTCCAGTTCATCAGAACAGCGACCTTGTTCGTGAATTAGGCGGTGATTGCCCAAGTGATAGACCTTGCCGTCCATCATTCCTTTGGTGCCGCGTCCAGGGAGTGCCTCAAACCCCTCCACACTACGAATCTCAACACCGTCGCGTTTGGCTGCGTCAGTCAAGGCACGTGATATCGGGTGATCCGAGTGCATCGCCAGACTGGCAGCCAAGGTGCGAACTTCCGTGTTTCCCCAACCATTCAACACCAGGAAATCGGTCTGCACAGGCTTGCCGTGGGTAATCGTTCCGGTCTTGTCCAGTGCCAGCCATGCTAGCTTGCGTCCCTCTTCCAGGTAGACACCGCCTTTTATAAGGATGCCTTGGCGTGCAGCGGCGGCAAGGCCGCTCACGATGGTGACGGGAGTTGAAATTACCAACGCACATGGGCATGCAATCACCAGCAGTACCAACGCCTTGTATATCCAGCTGAACCAGTCACCACCCAGCAGCAACGGCGGCAGGATGGCGACCACCAAAGCAATGGCAAAGACCACCGGGGTGTAAACGCGTGCAAACTGATCGACAAACCGTTGTGTCGGTGCTCTTGCACCTTGCGCTTCCTCCACCGCGTGAATGATGCGCGCCAGCGTACTGTCACCCGCCGCAGCCGTCACAATGTACTCAAATGAACCGGATTCGTTGATTGTTCCGGCAAATACGGCATCACCTTCGGCCTTCTCCACAGGCAAACTTTCACCCGTAATCGGGGCCTGATTGACCGTGGAACGTCCATTGACAATAGTTCCATCCAGAGCAATGCGTTCTCCGGGTTTGACACGCACACGTGCATTGACGGCAACCGACTTTGCAGTGACCTCACGCCAAGTGCCGTCAACCTGCAAGACATTGGCACGTTCTGGGGCCAATTGCATCAGACCTTTGATGGCATTGCGTGCCCTGTCGAGCGACTTGGCCTCGATCAACTCCGCAATCGTAAACAGCACCATGACCATTGCGGCTTCCGGCCACTGGCCGAGCAAAAGCGCGCCTGTAACGGCAATGCTCATCAGTGCGTTGATGTTCAGTTTGCCGTTGCGAATGGCAATCCAGCCTTTCTTGTAGGTGGTAATGCCACAGGCCAGGACCGCCACCATCGCCAGTACGGCAACTACCCACGTGGGAAAACCAACCCAATGGGCGGCCTCTGATCCCATAGCCACAACGCCTGCCAGCGCGAGCGGCCACCAAGGCTTCGCTGGCTCTGGTGCTGGCTCGGCCTGAACCGAAGCGTTCCCGGCAACCTCCGGCGTGAAACCCAAGGAGCGAACCGCCTCCAGAATCGGTTCAATGACCGCAGGCTCATGCGTCACCGTCAGCACCCGCTGCATCAGGTTAAAATCCATACCCGCTACGCCAGCCATGCCACCCAGCTTCTTGCGCAACAGCGCTTCTTCGGTAGGGCAGTCCATCTGCATGATGCGGATTGGTGTTTGTACCCGGCCCCCGCTAATAACCGCTTTTCCTAGCGCAGCAGGTATCGGAGTGGCTTCACTGCTGCTGCAAGACGTGCTGCATGAGAACGCCGG
The DNA here is from genome assembly GCA_044228795.1 of Chromatiaceae bacterium. Classification (GTDB taxonomy): domain Bacteria; phylum Pseudomonadota; class Gammaproteobacteria; order Chromatiales; family Chromatiaceae; genus M0108. The sequence goes on from JBGAUE010000001.1 coordinate 163,666, forward strand.
CAGCGCAGGTGCCGCGCAGCATGAAGCATTGTCATGCCCATGGTCATGGTTGGTCGAATGGTGCTTGTGTGTGGAGGACATGGCGTGTTCTGGAAATTAATTCACCTCATTACACAACCTGAAGCAGACTACAGCGCCGCAACGGGCGTCTGGTGTTCGACGCTCTGCGCATGACCGAGAACTCCAGACGCCGCCCGTCGGTCCGGTTCGCGCCGGTGGGCTAGAACGGACTTGCCGAATTATCCTCAGAACCCCACGGACGCCCCTTGCTCCGTGAGCCAATAAAACCGACCGGGGGGAATCTCCAGCCGACCATCGGACAGGGCAGGGCAATGGCCGCTGGCCAGGTCCTGGACCTGGCCGACGCGAAAATAACCCCGTTTGCTCAAGCTTTCCAGGTCCAGGTCTTGCGGGGCGACATCAAAATTGGCGACCACCAGTATGCTATTCGCCTGAAGGGCGGGGTGGGTGCGTAGGAAGGCGAACAGGTGTGGATTTTCCACCTCGATCAGTTCCCGGTTGTTGAAATCGGCGAAGGCGGGGGTGGTCTTGCGCACCGCGATTAGATGCTTGAGTCCGTCGAAGATGCGCTGCTCTGGCGTTCCGCGGTTGCGGCGCTGCTCGGCACGTTCCCAATCGATGCGGGGACGGTGGACCCAACGGGAATCGCCAGCCTTGGTGGCGTCATCGAGGAAGGAATCGTCATTGCGGGTGCCGATCTCGTCACCGTACCAGAGCAGCGGGATGCCGCCGAACGAGAGGATCATGGCGTGTAGGGTGAGGATCAGATCGATGGCGTCGTTGATGGCTGCCGGGTCTTGATGTTCCAGGGCGACCTCAAGCCCCGCGAGGGAGGCGAGTGCCCCGGCGATCCGGGCATCGCCGGTTTTGAGGTTGACGCCGAAGGGCCGGCCCCGTGCGGGTGAGTCGTCGAACCGGCCGGTGAACCAATCGATCAGAAAGCGCCGGTGGGCGTGGGGGTCATAACCGCAGGCGCGGATGTCACCGTCGTCGTAGCCCAGGCCAATGTCATCGTGGCAGCGAATGTAGTTGAGCCAGGTAGCCCGATCCAGCTTGTTCGGCAGGCTCTTCAGGCCCTGAGTCAGCAGCCGGGCGTTCTTGGTGGCCACCCCGTCCCACAGGAGCGCCATAAAGGTGGCGTTGTAGGCGATCTCGCATTCCTTGGCGATCACCGCATCCTCCCCGAAGTACTTGATGATCTCCAGAGGGGCGACGATGGCCTCGGCAATGAAGAGTACGCCGGGGGCCACCACCTGACAGCAGTCCTTCATCATCTGCAGGATCAGATGGGCCTCGCGCTGATTCTGGCAGCTGGTGCCAATCTTTTTCCACAGGAAGGCGACCGCGTCCAGACGAATGATGTCGGCGCCGCGGTTGGCCCAAAACAGGATGATGTCCACCATCTCGATGAACACCGCGGGATTCGTGTAGTTCAGATCCCATTGATAGCTGTTAAAAACCGTCATGACCCAGCGGGCCATCTGCTCGTCCCAGGTAAAGTTCCCGGGTGAGGTTTCCGGGAAGATCTCCAGCATGGTCTCCTCGAAGATGTCCGGCAGGTCTCGGTTGAGAAAGCAAAAATAGAAGTCTTGGTAGGCCGGATCCCCCGCGCGGGCCTGTTGGGCCCAGGGGTGCTCGTCGGAGGTGTGGTTTACCACCACGTCCAACGCAAGCAACATGCCACGCTTGCGCATAGCGGCGCCGAGATCGCAGAGGTCGTTCAGGGTGCCGGCGCGAGGGTCGATATCGCGGAAGTTGCTTACTGCATAGCCGCCGTCACTGGCGCCCTGGGGGCATTTGAGGATCGGCATGACATGAACCATGTTGACGCCCAACTCGGAGAGGTAGGGCAGCCGCTCCGCGAGTCCTTTGAGATCACCAGCGAAGCCGTCCGTATAGAGCGCCATGCCCACCCACTCCTGGGACAGGAACCAGGTGTGATCTTCCTCCCGAGCCATGTCGATCTGCCTGAGCGGCGGCGGGCGGTCGATATAGGCCTGGGCCAGCCGCTCGGTGAGATGGACCATCTGCTCCTTAAAGTCCGGCCGGCGACCGTAGAGTTGCTGGAACAGGGTGTGGATAGCGTAGAAGTTGGCGCCGAGTCGGGTGTAGAAATGGCGCAAGTCCTCGGCCTCAATCTCGGGACGGAATTCGTCCAGGATGTCGTTGAGCAGGGCGTGTGAAACTTGTTCGTACATGGGCGCTTGTGGTCACTTGGCGGTTGTCGGGATAGGGAGTTATTGGGGTGTAGAGACGGCCCAGGGCGGCTGCCTATGACTCCCGTTCCAGGCCCCATTGATCGATGAAGGGCTTGTAGAGGCTCGGGTCGGCGGCAGTGGCACCACGCTGGCCGACGACGCGAGCAGCGAAGGATTGGGCACGCTCCAGTGTGGTGCCCAGTGGCCAACTGCGCCGTATGCCCAGGATGGAGACGGCAGCGAAGGCGTCACCGGCACCGACAACGTCCACCACCTGGATATCGGTTGGGGGGGCGACGGTCACCGGGGGGGCCGCGGCGGTCAGACCGAGCGCCCCTTTGGCACCCAGGGTGAGGATCAGCCCCTGGAGGCCGTGGGTCTCCACGAAGGTCGAGGCGCGGGCCTGCAGATCCCCTTGGGTTTGGGATCCGCCGGCGCCGGACAGGAGGTCCAGCTCATCACGATTCAGCTTGACCCAATCCGCGTTGTCCACTAGGGCGAGGACCTGCTCCAGGCTCCACCAGGGATCGCGGAGATTGACATCAAGGAAGACACGTTCCGGCACCCCGATCTTGATGGCCTCCAGGGTCAGGGCCGACACAGGTCCGCGCAGGGCAAGGGTGCCGTGGTAGAGGAAATCGCAGCTCAGTCCGCTACGCGGCGGCTGGATGTGGTCGTAGGCGCGCCCGGGGACGATGTCATAGGTCGGCTCGCCGTCGATCAGGGTAATGGTCACCTCGCCGGTGGGATGATCCGGGTCGGTGTCCAGCCCCCGCAGGTCCATCCCCCAGTCGCGCATGGCCGCGCGGATCTGGCTGCCGCGTGCATCGTCGCCCACGGCGCTTTTGAAATACGGCTGCTCCCCGAAGGCGTTGAGGTGCCAGGCGACGTTGAAGGGGGCACCGCCGAGCACGGCATGGCCGTCGGGAAACTGGTCGAACAGGACTTCTCCGAAGACACAGATGGATTTTTGGCGCATGGGTCGGTTTCGCGAATACTTACAGTGGGGGATGGGGCCGGTTGGGTAGCCAGGCGAAGTCGCGCGGGAGGCGGCGAGTCGTCTGGATCAGGGCATCGGCAGCAGGTCCGGCCGGAAATGGGCGATTCCCTCTAGAATACCCGCGCTGTAGTTCCCGTTCATCCCGTACCAACCTCCGACGGCCTCATAGAGCCGCTCCGGGTGGCCCTGGGCCTCGGCCAGGCGTTGTGCCTCGGCTCGTACCGCCGGATGCCCGTTGGCGACCAGTACCGAGGGGATGGGGCTCACCAGCACCTCCAGGTCGTTCCCGCTGTCGCCGGCGAACAGGGTGGTGGCTTCGTTGTGGCCAGTGAGCTCCATGAGAAAGATCACCGCATGATATTTGGTGGCCCCCTCGGGAAGGACGTCCAGGAGCCCGACGCCGGCGGCCTCGTCGATGCTCCAGACGAGGCTCGCATGAATGCCGGTGGGTGCCAGACGCTCGCGCATCCGGGTGATGAGAAACCCGGGGTCCAGGTCCACGCTCGTGTAGTAGCTCAGCTTGAAACGGTTCTGCTTCGACGCTTCCTGGAGCCTAAGCTCCGGAAGGTCACCGAACAGGGCGGCGATGCCGACTCGGTTGGCGCCTCCCCAGTCGGCTCCGATGAGCGCCTGCCATTCCAAGACCTGTGTCCAAGTCCCGGCCCTGACCCGATAGACGCTGGTTCCTACGTCGCCGATCACATAGTCGGGCAGGGGCAGGTCGTAGCCACTAATAGCCTGTTCGACTAGGGCGCGGTGGCGACCCGTCACGTAAGCTAGGGTGACCTCGTCTCGAGCCGCAAAACGACCGAAGCGCTCCCGTGCCCCCGGCGTCTCGGGCTCAGCCCCGTTGGGGATCAGGGTGCGGTCCAGGTCAGTACAGAGTAGGAGTGGCCTCATGGCTCGACCTCCGGTACCCGGCAGGTACGGAAGAAGTCGTAGTGTTCGATGGCCTCCAGGATGCCGAAGGCATAGGGGCGTTCGGCAAAATAGACCCGCTCCATGTCTGCGAGTTGGGACAGCTCCTCGTGGTGTCGGTTGGCGACCACCACGGCCAGGGTATTGCCGCGCATCATGTCTTCGTCCGCACCCGATCCGCCTGCCACCAGGATATGCTCCAGGGGAATGCCGAATCGATGGGCGACATAGCGCAATGCCAGGCCCTTGCTGGCGCGGGCCGGCACGATATCCAGATACTGGCCGAAGGAATGGATGACGTTGGCGTTAATGTCCTGAGTTCGCAACAGCGCGAGGATCTCATCCACCGGTGGGGCAAGCGCCGGGTCGTAATGATAGGAGAGCTTGAAGCGGCTCTGCTCGATTTTGGGCTGCAGCGCGAGGCCCGGCAGGTCCGCAAGGACGCGGCGGACCGCCGTCGGCCTCCACAGGTGATCCACATGCTCGGACCAGTGACCGTCCGGTTCCAACTGGGCGGTATAGTGGATCTGGGTGCCGAGGCTGGTGATCAACACGTCCGGAATGGGAATTCCATGGCGCTTGAGGACCGCCAGGGCGGAATCGAGCCGCCGCCCGGTAACGATGCCAAAGTTGGTGCAGCGGCGATTCGTGCGCATGGTCTGGGCGAATTGCTCCACTCCCTGCGGGTCGCCGAGCAGGCTCTGATCCAGATCGGTGAAGAGTGCCCGGTCCCGGTAGATGAGACTGCGCCGCATGGGTCGGGTGTCCGGGATGGGAGCGCGGTGTTCCAGCAGTGGCTGGACGTGCTCCAGGTAGGCTTCTGCATGGGCGGTCCAGGCGTAGTGCTTGCGCACCCCCGCGAGCCCCTGCTCCGAGAAACGCTGCCAGGTCGTGGGATCGCTCAGGATCTGCGTCAGGGCTTCAGCGATGGCGCTGGTATCGAGCGGGTCCACCAATAGCCCATTGTTACAGTTACCGATGATATCGACCGGCCCGCCGTTTTCGGTGGCAACCAGGGGCAGGCCGCTGGCGGCGGCCTCCAAGAGGGTGAGACCAAAGGGTTCGGTCAGGGCGGGATTGATGAAGACGCCCTGAGACGCGCTCGCCAGGCGGTAGATCTCCGGTACCTGTTCGGCACGATGATGCTTGGGGATGGCGACCCGTCCGTAGAGGTCACAGGCATCCACGAGCAGCAAGAGCTCGGTCAGGACGCCGGAGGCGCCTTCATCCAGGTCGCGGATGTCGTCCCGGTTCCCGGCGACAATCAGCAGGTTCGCGAGCGCCTGGAGCTTGGCGGATTCGCCGAATGCCTGGACCAGGGAGGCGATGTTCTTGCGCGGATCGGCACGCGACAGGGCGAGGATCAGCGGCTTGGATGGGTCGTCAAGGAAGCGGTCGACCTCGGCGGCGAAGTCGGAGCTCGGCTCGCTCGGGGCCGGGGGCCGGAACTGGGTGAGGTCCGTCCCCGGCGGGATAACCACCATGCGGTCTGGTTGGTAGTAGTCGTAGAGGCCGTATTGCTCCTCGATCTCGTTGTGGGTGCTGGTGATCACCAGATCGGCGGTGGCGAGGGTTTCCTCCTCGGCGTCGATCCGACGGACCATGCTGTAGCGGCGGTCGATGTCCTCGCCGTCCATGCCCGCCGCCAACAACCGCTGACGTTTGTCACGCCCCAAGGAATGACCGGTATGGACCAGGGGTACCCCAAGCAGATGGGAGAGCCTCAGTCCCACATAACCGCCGTCCGCGTAATGGCTATGAATCAGGTCCGGCCAGCGGCCCTGCTCCCGCAGCCAGTCGTGGAGGTTGTCTACCAGGACGTCCAGGTGGTCCCAGAGCTGTTCCTTGGGGAGATAGCACTCGGGGCCGGCATCGATGCGAACGATACGGGCCTTTGCCGACAGGGGTTCGATGGGGATCCCATAGTCTGGGCTCACCCCCTGGTCCAGTACCCGCCGGGTGACCAGATCGACCTGGGTGACATCCGCCCGATCCCCGAGGGCACGCGCCAAGTCCACCACGTATTTGGTCTGGCCACCGGTGTCAGCGTCGCGTCCGAGCTCAAGGTCCTGGCCACGAATCAGGCCGTGAATGCTGAGTAGCAGGATATACATCACTTGTCCCCATTAGTTCGACTCACCGGGATTATGGTAACACGCTCGCCGCGAGCACCTCGCGGAGGCGGTTTTTGCAAGGGGCGGCGAGTAAAGGTGCCTGTGGGACTTTGACCAGGGTGCTGGCCAGTAGCGACGAATAAGCGCAGGACATCCACTATTTGTTGCTAGTCCGATCCTGGCACGGTATGGGGAGCCCCGGGGTCCTTAGTTCCAGGATGAACCTGATCGGCTAACTGATTATTCAGTAAGCGCTATGACCCTACCCGACACCGGGCACGGAGCCGGGCCGGGCCGGGTAGCATTGGAATAGTGGCGCGGTTCCGTCGCCTCCTTGGTCAGCCTGCGTCAACAGAGGCGGGAGCGCACCGCGCCTTTGCCGCTTTGCTTTGCTTCGTACATCAATTCGTCCGCGGCCTTGAGCATGGCAGGGAATGGCTGATCTGATGCGGAAAACCAAGCCAAGCCCAGGCTTGCCGTCACCGGTGGGAAGCTGCTAAGCCGTTCCTTCACGGCAGTGAGGATCTTGTCTGCCACAGCCACGGCATCCGGGGAATCAACCTCCAGAAGCAGGATCGCGAATTCATCGCCGCCGAGACGGGCGACACAATTGCTGGAACGTACAGTGCCCAGCATAGCCTGCGCAGTCGCCTGTAACGCAAAGTCGCCGATGTCGTGGCCCTGCGAGTCGTTGAGTTCCTTAAAGTTATCCAGATCGAGAAGAATCATGGCCAAGGGCCTCGGATAGCGCCTCGACCGTTGTACCTCGCGGCAACCCTCATCGAAGAAACCGCGGCGATTGTTCAGACCGGTCAGGGTGTCATGGGTCGCGTATTCGCGCTCACAGTCGAATTGGCTTCGTACCTGCCCCACCAGCAGGGCAACGATGTTATAAACGATGAGCCGGGCCACTAAATTGCCCCAAGGCACCCAGGCCGCACTGAAATGCCACCCGGCGGCGAGATCCAGCACGAGCCACATCGCCACGGCAAAGTTGGCAATAATGACTCCTGTTGCGCTGCCGCCGAACCAGGCGGCCACCAGCACTGGCAGCAGCGCCGCGGACGTGAAGGTGACTTCCGCGTCCGTGGCAGTCCTGATGGTGCCCAACAGGAACAAGAAGCCAAGGCAGACTGACCACAACCCCCAGTACCACTAGCCGGTTCTGAACTTTCGCTGCCGGCCATGGAGAGCGAAGCGAAGGCCGGTAGTCCCCGGAAGGCGTCGGCGCGAGCGTGCCGCCGGAGGGGCGTAGGGGCCACCGGTCCCGAAGCCGTGGAGGCGGTATGCAGAGCGCATCCGACACGCCGTCGAGCCATTCGTCGTAGGGTCATGGCAGAGTCCGACCGTCCCCACAGGGGACACGTCGTGACGGAGCCGTGACCCGGAGCGGGGCGGCCGGGGCCTCATGGTTGTCGCCGAGCGCAAGGCGAAAGGGGGACTGGGATGTCCCGTTTCGCATCCTGAGCACGGCGACACTCCGACTAGATAATGCCTCTAACTGCCTCATTCGGCTACAAGCCTCCGGCTACCAAGTGGCTATTTTCTTATAGCGACGGCGGCGTGTCAGGAAATCCCTGGGCACTATCCGGGGTTGGAGGCAAGTTGATTTGTACGGTGGCTGGGTCGTTACCCGGATCGGGATCGATCAGTGCCAGCAGGGTCCAACCGGCCGCGGGTACGATGGGCGTCTCGGTGGTGAAGACCTCCAGGCGTCCCTTGGGATCAAGCGCGAAGAGGAGGGTCGCTCGTTCCCCGTGCATAGCCTGGAAATCGGCCAGGGTGAAGGCCTCGGACAGGTTGGTACGATGGACCTCGGCGCCGCGGGCCATGCGTAGCGCCAAGTCCGCGTGGCTGATCAGTTCACCAAACGCGGTTCGCCCCGCGCCCAGGATCTCTCGCCGGCCACTACCAGGTGTGGGTGCCCCCACGCGCAGGGCGAATATGCCCTTGACACCAAAGACGTCTTTGTAGCGGTTACATGCCAGATCATTCAGGTGGGCATCGGTGGTCACCGCCAGTAGGCGTCCTAGGCCGGTGGTATCGAGATAGGCCTCCGCGTGCTCCGAGAGGGGGTTGCCGTAATAGGCCCTGAGCCCTGCCATCCGCGCGCGGCTCACATTGTCCCACTGGGTGTCGCATAAGAGGACCGGAACCTTCTCCCTGTCGAGGGCCAGGGCCAGGGCACGGGCAAGTGGGTTGGCCCCCAGGATCAGAAAACCTTGGGCCTCAGGGGCGGCCGCGTTGAGAAGACGTGCCAGCGGCCCGGCGGTCAGGCTCTGCAGGACCACGGTGCCAATGATGACAGCAAAGGCGAGCGGCACCAGCAACCCCGCCTCCTCAAAGCCCCGTTGCTCGAGTTTGAGGGCAAAGAGCGCGCTGACGGCTGCGGCTACGATACCGCGTGGCGCAATCCAGGCGAGCAGGGCGCGCTCACCTGAAGAAAGGGACGATCCCCAGGTACCGTAGAGGACCTCGATCGGCCGGGCGACAAACTGGATCGCCAGGAAGACACCGACCACCCCCCAGCCGAGGCTCTGGAGCCCAGCTAGATCGAGGCGCGCGGCGAGCAGGATGAAGAGCGCCGTGATCAGCAGCAGCGACAGGCTTTCCTTGAACTCCAGGATTTCATCAATGGGTATCCCTTTGCGGTTGCCGAGATAGATCCCCATGACGGTGACGGCGAGCAGTCCCGATTCCCCCGCAACCACATCGGCCCAGGCGAAGACGCCAAATACCGCCGCCAGGGTCGTGACGTTGAAAAGATAGCTTGGAAGCCAGTCGCGCCTCAGGGCCTCGCCCAACAGCCAGCCGCCCGCAAGCCCTGTCACGATACCCACGGCGATGGTCGCGGAGAAGGTTGCCACGGTCGCGCCCAGGGCGCCACCGGCCTCCGAGGAGATCACAAACTCGAGCACCAGGACCGCGAGCAGGGCGCCGATGGGATCGACGACGATCCCCTCCCAACGCAGGATGCCAGCAACTTGGGCGGAGGGACGCACCGTGCGCAGCATGGGCACGATAACCGTAGGGCCGGTGACGACCATGATGGCGCCGAAGAGGATCGCCAGTTCCCATTGCAAGCCTGCAATCAGGTGTGTCGCCAGGGCCGTCACCGCCCAGGTTAACAGTACCCCGACGGTCACGAACCGGCGCACTACATGTTCCAACCCGCGGATCTCCGCGAACCGCAGCGTCAGGCTGCCCTCGAAAAGGATCACCGCCACCGCGAGCGACACAAAGGGAAAGAGGAGGGGGCCCAGCAGCGCGTCGGGGTCGAGCCAACCCGCCACCGGGCCAACCAGGATACCCATCAGCAGCAGAAACAGGATGGCCGGCAGGCGCAGCCGCCAGGCGAGCCATTGGCAAACAGCGCCGAGCAGCGCGATGACCGCAACCGCGAACATCGGGTGTTGGCTTAACGGCATCTCCAACTCGTCAATGAAGGTCCGAGGCAGTGCGCCCAGAAGTATGCAATGGCCACCCGCCCGGCGGGGGCAGCCACGCTGTGGTTTCAGCACATCATTTAGCCTGGTTGGCCTTCTCCTCAAGATAGAGCCAGGTGTCGATGACGGTATCGGGATTGAGGGAGATGCTGGTGATGCCCTGATTGAGCAACCAGTCGGCCAGATCGGGATGGTCCGAGGGGCCCTGGCCGCAGATGCCCACGTACTTGCTCTGCTTGCGGCAGGCCTCGATGGCCATAGACAGCATCTTGAGGACCGCGGGATCGCGCTCATCGAAGTGCTCGGCTACCAGGGCGGAATCCCGGTCCAGGCCCAAGGTCAGCTGGGTCATGTCGTTGGAGCCAATGGAGAAACCATCGAAGTACTCCAGGAACTCCTCCGCCAGCACGGCGTTGGAGGGAATCTCGCACATCATGATGAGGCGCAGGCCGTCCTTGCCCCGCTGCAACCCTTGGGCCGCCAGGGCCTCGACCACGGCCTTGGCCTGCTTGAGGGTGCGCACGAAGGGAATCATGATCTCGATATTGGTCAGGCCCATGTCGTTGCGTACCCGCTTGAGGGCTTCGCATTCCATCTCGAAGCAGTCCTTGAAGGACTCGGCGACATAGCGTCCGGCGCCGCGGAAGCCGATCATCGGGTTCTCTTCCTCTGGCTCGTAGCGGGTCCCTGCGATCAGGTTGGCGTATTCATTGGACTTGAAGTCCGACATGCGCACGATGACGGTATGAGGGGCGAAGGCGGCGCCGAGGGTGGCGATGCCCTCCGTCAGTTTGGTGACAAAGAACTCTCGCGGGCTGGAGTAGGCGGCGATGCGCGGGGCGATGCGGGCCTGGAGATCTGGCGGCAGCTGGTCGTACTCCAGCAAGGCCTTGGGATGGATACCGATCATGTTGTTGATGATGAACTCCAGGCGCGCCAGGCCGACCCCGGCGTTGGGGATGGCGGCAAAGGCGAAGGCCCGGTCCGGATTGCCCACGTTCATCATGATCTTGACCGGTATGTCCGGCATGTGGGACATCTCGATGATCTTGTGCTCGAAGGGCAGGGCGCCTTCATAGATATAGCCGGTATCGCCCTCGGCACAGGAGACGGTAACGGGCTGGCCTTCGGTGACCTTTTCGGTGGCATCCACGCATCCCACCACCGCCGGTACGCCCAACTCGCGGGCAATGATGGCGGCATGGCAGGTGCGCCCACCACGGTTGGTGACGATGGCCGCCGCCCGCTTCATGATCGGCTCCCAATCGGGATCGGTCATGTCGGTGATGAGGACATCACCGGGCTGGACCTTATCCATATCGTGAGTGCCATGCACCACCCGGGCCGGGCCGGCGCCGATGCGATGACCGATGCTGCGACCGGTAGCGAGGATCGGGCCCTTGGCGCGTAAGTGATAGCGCTCCAGGATATTGCCGGAGCGGCTCTGGACCGTCTCGGGACGAGCCTGGACCACATAAAGTTGGCCGTCTAGACCATCCTTTGCCCACTCGATGTCCATCGGCCGGCCATAGTGGTTTTCGATCAGCACCGCTTGTTTGGCCAGTTCCATGACCTCGGCGTCGGTGATAGAGAAGCGCAGACGATCGGCCTCGGGCACCTCTTCGGTAAGGACCTTCTTGGCACCACCTGGCTCGGCATAGACCATGCGCAGGGCCTTGCCACCCACGTTGCGGCGCAGCACGGCGGGCCGGCCTGCGGCCAGGGTCGGCTTGTGGACATAGAACTCATCGGGATTGACGGCGCCCTGGACCACCATTTCGCCCAGACCATAGCTGGAGGTGATAAATACGGCATCCCGAAATCCCGATTCCGTGTCCAGAGTGAACATGACGCCTGAGGCGGCGAGGTCGCTGCGCACCATGCGCTGGATGCCGGCGGAGAGGGCGACGTGGCGGTGTTCGAAGCCCTGATGGACACGGTAGGAGATGGCCCGATCGTTGAACAGGGAGGCGAAAACCTCCTTGATGCGGTGTTTGATGTCGTCCAGGCCCTTGACGTTGAGGAAGGTCTCCTGCTGACCGGCGAAGGAGGCATCCGGCAAATCCTCCGCGGTGGCGGAGGAACGCACGGCCCAGGAGACCTCGCTGCCCGCCTCAGCCACGAGTTGCTGGTAATAGTCGTTGATGCCGTCCTCAAGGGCGGCAGGGAAGGGTTGTGCCATGATCCAGTCACGGATTCGAGGACCGACCTGCGCCAGCTTGGCAACGTCTTCCACGTCCAGGTCATCGAGCAGGGCCTGGATGCGCTCGTCCAGGCCATCCTTGGCAAGGAACTCGCGGTAGGCGTCGGCGGTGGTGGCGAAGCCGCCGGGAACCCGCACCCCCACTGCCGCCAGGTGATGGATCATTTCGCCAAGGGAGGCATTCTTGCCGCCCACGATGGGCACATCGTCCATGCGCAGGTCGCGGAGCCAGCGGACGTATTCGGTCATGTCAAATCTCCCTCAAGTTGCCGGGAAGGAATAAGGGTGAATAGCAACCAGGATGCGGTCGCGTATGGAAATGGCAGATGATAAATGACGTTGATGCGCTGCATCAAAAATCTTATGGAGCTTTTAGATCCGGGTTGGAGAACTAGCCCAGACGCGGCCGATAGTTGTCCGGGATCAGCACCGTCGGCTGACGTTGGGCGGGGTCCTTGAAAGGAAAGTCCAGGGTGTAATGCAGGCCACGGCTCTCGCGGCGGCGCAGGGCCGAACGGATGATAAGATCCGCGACTCCCACGAGGTTACGCAATTCGAGCAGATCATTGCTCACCTGAAAATTGCCATAATACTCAATGATCTCGTGATGCAGCAGATCAATACGGCGCTGGGCGCGCTGGAGGCGCTTATTGGTGCGCACGATGCCGACATAGTCCCACATGAAGCGGCGCAACTCTTCCCAGTTATGGGAGACCACCACCGCCTCGTCAGGCTCGTTGACGCGACTGGCATCCCAGGAAGGGACTTCCGGCGGGATGGGCGCTACACCCAGGTGCGCCTGAATATCCACCGCCGCCTGAGCGGCAAAGACCAGGCATTCCAGCAGCGAGTTGCTGGCCATGCGGTTGGCACCATGGAGGCCCGTGTAAGCCACCTCGCCAATGGCGTAAAGGCCTGGCAGGTCAGCGCGGGCCATTTCGTCGGTGACCACACCTCCACAGGTGTAGTGGGCAGCGGGCACCACGGGGATGGGCTGACGGGTAATATCGATTCCCAGCTCCAGGCAGCGGGCATGGATAGTGGGAAAGTGCTCGATAATGAAGTCCGCGGGCCGATGGGAGATATCCAGATAGAGGCACTCAGCGCCCAGGCGTTTCATCTCGTGGTCGATGGCGCGCGCGACGATGTCGCGCGGTGCCAATTCGGCGCGCTCGTCAAAGCGCGGCATAAAGCGCTTACCGTTAGGCAGCAGGAGACGCCCACCTTCGCCACGCAGGGCCTCCGTGATCAGAAAGGTGCGGGCTTGGGGGTGGTAGAGACAGGTCGGGTGGAATTGCATGAACTCCATGTTGCCCACCCGGCAACCGGCGCGCCAGGCCATGGCAATGCCATCGCCGGTGGAGACATCCGGATTACTGGTGTAAAGATAAACCTTGCTGGCACCGCCCGTGGCAACCACCACGAAACGGGCCAGCAAGGTTTTGACCTCACCGCTGACATCATCAAGGACATAGGCGCCGAGGCAGCGGTCCACCTTGATGTCGAGTTTGCGCCCACTGATGAGGTCCACGGCAATGTGGCGCTCGAGGATCTGGATGTTGGCGCGGGCGCGGACTCGCCCCTCCAGGGTGGTCTCCACCTCCCTGCCGGTGGCGTCAGCGGCGTGGACCACGCGGCGATGGGTATGGCCACCCTCGCGGGTGAGGTGGTAGCCCCCCGCATCAACGGCCTTGTCGTCGCGGGTAAATTCGACGCCCTGGTCGAAGAGCCAGCGAATGCTGGCCGGGCCGTGATCAACTACCAATTTGACCCGTTCCGGGTCGCAGAGGTCGGCTCCGGCATCCAGAGTGTCTTCAATGTGAGAAGCCAAGGAATCGCTGGCGTCAAGGACCGCCGAGATACCGCCCTGGGCATAGAGGGTGCTGCCTTCGCGCAAATCGCGCTTGGAGACCAGGGCGATGGAAAGGGAATCGGGCAAGCGCAGGGCTAGGCTGAGCCCAGCAGCGCCACTGCCAAGTATCAGAACATCAAAACGGTGGGCTTGGCTCATGCGGGCGACCTGAGGATACCAGTGGCGGTGAACCGAAAGGTTCGCCGCCGGGCGGGCCCTTCGGGTGCAAAGCAAGAGCGCTCACTATAAACTGAAACGTTCGTCGCTATGAGGGTCATAAAGGGCTTTGTGCCGCCAGCCCCGCACCGCGAACTCTTGAACTTTCCACACGGGTGACTGTCCATGCAAACGGATTCAAGGACGCCTTCGCCAGGAATGCGATGCCATGTCTGACCGGCTTGGCGATCAGGAATTGGTAGCGCGTGCGCAAGCCGGAGATAAGCGTGCCTTTGACTTACTGATGCTCAAGTATCAGCAAAAGGTCGCTGGCCTCATTGCCCGTTACCTGCGCGACCCCAACGAGGTCCAGGATGTGGCTCAGGAGGCGTTTATCAAGGCATACCGGGCCTTGGGAGGGTTTCGTGGCGAGAGCGCCTTCTATACCTGGCTCTATCGCATCGCCATCAATGCCGCCAAAAACCACTTGGCTTCTCGGGGGCGGCGGCCCCCCAGGGACGACCTGGAGATGGAGGTGGCCGAGCAGTTGGAATCGGGCGGGCGCCTCAGGGAGATGGGCACCCCGGAAAACCATCTTCTTAGCGAGGAGATCGGGCAGACAGTGCAGCAAGCCCTGGAAGAACTCCCCGAGGATCTGCGTACCGCTATCGTCCTGCGGGAACTCGAAGGATTGAGTTACGAGGAGATCGCTGTGGCCATGGACTGCCCCATTGGAACAGTGCGCTCGCGTATTTTTCGAGCCCGGGACGCCATCGACAAGCGGCTAAGTCCCTTGCTCAATTCATGAACACTAGGTGGGATCACCCATGAGCGAACATCAGAGAGAACATGTCTCCGCCCTGGCGGATGGTGAACTCGAGACCCTACTCGTTGGTCCCACCATCTCCGCCTTGGAGGCTAATGCGGACTTGAAGTCCGCCTGGGAGCGATACAGCCTCATCGGCTCGGCCCTCCGTGGCGAAAACATATCACCTGAATATCGCCTAATCGCTGCCCGGGTGGCGGAACAACTCGTTTACGAGCCAACGCCCATTTCTGCAGCCCGGCCCGCCCGTCTCAAGGCCCGAGCTAGGCCAACTGAGGTCTTGCGATCCCGGCGCGGCCACTACGCGGGCGTGGCCCTGGCTGCCAGCGCCGCCTTCATCGCAGTTTACGCCCTCCCCCCCTTGTTCACTTCGAGCGATCCGGCTCCGACCAGCCCAGCCCTGGCCATAGCGAAACCACCGATACCGTCGCCTGTCCCCGCCTCCCTCACACCTCCGGCGTCAGCCCAGGTGGTGAGCCTGTCGCCATCACGAACACCCGAGGGCAGTCCGCGCTGGCACCTGGCCGATCCGGCACTGGAGTCCAAGCTTGATCAATTCCTGGTCAATCATCAGGCGAGTTCCTCGGTCAGTGGCATCAAGGGCATCTTCCCTTACGCGACGGTCGTGGGTTATGAAGCTGGGCGCTGAGGCTGGGTCCGCCCAGCCCCTCCGTCAGGGCCCTGGCGTGCGGGCGCTGTGGCTGCTCTTGGCTAGCCTGGCGGTAACCCAGGTCCTGGCTAACCCGAAGCTGGAGGCAGAACCCTTTGAACGTATGAGGCAGGCCCTGAGTACCCTGAATTATTCTGGCGTCCTGGTTTATTCTCATGACAATCGGGTGGAGACTCTGCGCATCATCCAACGGGTGACGAATGGTCGCGTCCAGGCGGAATTGGAATCCCTCAACGGCCCACATCGGGGGATGAAGCAGGATGGTGGTCAAGTCACCTGTCATCTCTCCGGCGAACACCTGATCGCGGTAGCTCAGCGCGCCTTGGGCCAGGAGGTGCAGGATGGCAAGCCCCTGAAGGCCCGGGATCTAGCCCCCTATTACCTGGTGCAATCCCAAGGCCAGGCGCGGGTAGCCGACCGACAGACCCAAGTGGTAGGGATCATCCCCACGGACGCCCTGCGCTATGGCTATCGCTTCTATCTGGATACCCTGACCGGCCTTCCCTTGAAGCTCGATCTCATCGGTGGCGATACCCGCACCCTTGAGCAACTCATGTTTACCTCCCTGACACTGGACTCGGAAAACTCGGTAACGCCAGCCGAGGTATTGCCCATAGCACCTCGCAATCCCACGGAATTTGTCCCTCAGGATGCCCTCCCCTGGACTTTTGACCATCTGCCTCCCGGCTTTGAGTTAGTCAGGGCAGAGCGGACCTTAGACGCGTCAGGGCAGACCCTGGAGCATATGGTGCTCTCCGATGGACTGGCCGCCATCTCTGTTTATGTGGAGGCGAGCGCCGAGGAGGGATTGAGCGGTGGTTCGCGCATCGGCGCCATTCACGCCCATGGCGGCAAGGTTGCGGGACATCAGGTTACAGTTGTCGGCGAGGCGCCGGCGGAAACGGTTGCGGCGGTCTTCTTGGCCGTCCATCCTAAGCATGGAGTAGGGCCATGATCGAGGAGCAGGGCCGGGTCGTCAGGGTCAGTGGAGCCTTAGCCGAGGTAGCTTGCGACCGGCGGAGCGCTTGTGGCGGTTGCTCTGTCGCTGGTGCGTGCGGAACATCCCTCCTGGAGCGTTATCTGGGTCGCCCGCCCCTAGCCCTGCAGGCGGCCAATGCCATTGGCGCCCGGCCCGGGGATCGGGTGGTGGTGGGCATCCCTGATGCGACCTTGCCCCAAGCGGCATTCGTTGCCTATCTGATGCCTTTGCTGGTTATGCTCCTCGGGGCGCTGGGAGGGGATTGGCTCGCCGATTTGATCAGGGCATCCTGGTCCCAGGGCCTGATTCTGTTAGGCGGGATCCTTGGTCTAGGGTTAGGCTTCCGCTGGTCCGCTGGCTTTAGCAACCGCCGCGCCCAGGACCCCCGCTATCAGGCCGTGATCCTTCGTCGCGCAGGCCTGGTGGTGGCGGCACCGACCCTGGACCGGGTCCAGGATCCGCGAGATCCATAGGCCAGGTGAATCCAGGCCATACCCATTTCAATGGTATTGGGGGCCTCCCCCTGACTTAGACAATTTGGAGCATTCATGAAGAAATATCCTCTTCCGGTGGCTGGGCTGTTCGCGGGCCTCCTGCTGGTCCTGGCCCCCTTAAGTATCCCTGCAGGGGCCCTGCCCGAATTCACGACCCTGGTTGAGAAGGCTGGCCCGGCGGTGGTTAACATCAGCACCCGCCAATCCCAGAGCGCTCCCGCACCCGCCATGCCCCCCGGTCACGGTCTGCCGGATCTGCCCGAGGATAGCCCGCTACGCGACTTCTTCCGGCGATTCTTCGGTGAACAGGGCGAGGATATGATGCCGGACGAAGATCTCCAGTCACGCTCCCTGGGCTCCGGCTTCTTCATCTCCAACGATGGCTACGTCATGACCAATGCCCATGTGGTCGAAGGGGCCGACGAGATCATTGTGCGCACCAACGATCGGCGCGAGTTTGTCGCTACTGTCGTGGGTGCCGACAAACGCAGTGACATCGCTCTCATCAAGGTGGACGCCAGCGCCCTGCCCACGGTCAAGATTGGTTCCGCCAAGGATCTCAAGGTAGGCGAATGGGTACTCGCCATCGGCTCGCCCTTTGGCTTTGATCATTCGGCCACCGCAGGCATTGTCAGTGCCAAGGGTCGCAGCCTGCCGACCGAGAACTATGTCCCCTTCATTCAGACCGACGTCGCCATCAACCCCGGTAACTCGGGCGGGCCCCTTTTCAACCTTGAAGGCGAAGTCGTTGGTGTCAACTCCCAGATCTACAGCCGTACCGGCGGCTTCATGGGTCTGTCCTTCGCCATTCCCATCGACGTGGCCATGGACGTCACGGATCAGCTCAAGCGCAGTGGCCGTGTTACCCGCGGTTGGCTGGGCGTCCTCATCCAGGATGTAACCCGCGACCTGGCGGAGACCTTCAAGATGCCCCAGCCGGTGGGTGCCCTCGTTGCCCAGGTCGTGCCGGAGGGTCCGGCGGCGGCGGCCGGCCTGCAGCCCGGTGACGTCATCCTGGACTTCAATGGCACCCCCATTCTCGAATCCAGCGCCCTGCCGCCAATGGTCGGTGTGTACCCCGTGGGCAAGGCGGCCAAGGTGACCGTGCTGCGGCGCGGCCAGACCCGAGTCATCGAACTCACGATCGGTGAACTCCCGGAGGACAGTCAGGAGGGTCAGAAGGGTGATTCGCCAGAGCAACAGAATAAGGTAAACCGCATCGGTCTGGTCGTCGAGGACCTCAGCGACGAGGACCGCGACCAGGTGGGCACTGGCAAGGCGGGCGTCTTTGTCGCCAAGGTTGAGAAGGGTCCCGCCGAGCGCGCTGGCATTCGCGTCGGCGATATTCTGCTGATGATTGATAACAAGGATGTGGAGAGTGCCGCCGGCCTGCGTGAGATGTTGGATGCCATCGAGCCCGGACGTTCCGTCGCGGCTCTCATCCAACGTAATGAAGGCCGCATCTTCGTTGCCGTGCGTATCCCCAAGGACTAATCGCGACGGGCAGTTTGATGAGGGCGGGCGCCGGCAAAATGCCGGCGTCTCTTTTCCCGGGCTGGGTATCCAGTATTCAAGACAGTCGGAGTGTCGCCGTGCTCAGGATGCGAAACGGGACATCCCAGTCCCCCTTTCGCCTTGCGCTCGGCGACAACCATGAGGCCCCGGCCGCCCCGCTCCGGGTCAGGGCTCCGTCACGACGTGTCCCCTGTGGGGACGGTCGGACTCTGCCATGACCCTACGACGAATGGCTCGACGGCGTGTCGGATGCGCTCTGCATACCGCCTCCACGGCTTCGGGACCGGTGGCCCCTACGCCCCTCCGGCGGCACGCTCGCGCCGACGCCTTCCGGGGACTACCGGCCTTCGCTTCGCTCTCCATGGCCGGCAGCGGAGGTTTGATCTCCCATCCCACAGACCTTGCGGATGGGTAACGGCTTGCCTACCGAATCCCTAAAACTCGCCTGGCCGGGTTCTGCTATGATGCTCCGCTCCCCCCCGTCCTAGGGGCGGGTGGCGGCCCGGCCGCGCTAGACGCCGATTCCAAGGCCTAAATTTGCTGAAACCTTAGGGTACTAGATGGTCGATCTGAGTCATATCCGCAACTTTTCCATCATCGCTCATATCGATCACGGAAAATCGACCATCGCGGACCGTTTCATCCAGCTTGCCGGAACTCTGAGCGACCGCGAGATGTCGGCCCAGGTGTTGGATTCCATGGACCTGGAACGAGAGCGTGGCATTACCATCAAGGCCCAGAGCGTGACCCTGGACTTCAAGGCCTTGGATGGGGAAATCTACCAGCTCAACTTTATCGACACCCCCGGACATGTGGATTTCTCTTACGAGGTGTCGCGCTCCCTGGCGGCCTGCGAGGGGGCCCTGCTGGTGGTGGACGCCGCCCAAGGCGTCGAGGCGCAGAGCGTGGCCAACTGCTATACGGCCATTGAGCAGGGCCTGGAAGTTCTGCCGGTACTCAACAAAATCGACTTGCCCTCCGCCGAGCCTGAGAAGGTCATCAAGCAAATTGAGGAAATCATTGGCCTGGAGGCCAAGGATGCCCTCAAGGTCAGCGCCAAGACCGGCCTGGGCATTCCCGAGTTGCTGGATACCCTGGTCAAGCGTATCCCGCCGCCCCGGGGCAATCCGGACGGTCCCCTCCAGGCCCTGATCATCGACTCCTGGTTCGATTCCTATGTCGGGGTCGTCTCCCTGGTGAGGGTGGTCAACGGTGCCATCAACCGCCGCGACAAGATTCAGATCATGTCGACCGGTCGCAGCTATTTAGCGGACAGTATTGGCGTCTTTACCCCCAAGAAGACGGAGCGCAAGACCCTCGGTACCGGCGAGGTGGGTTTTCTGGTGGCAGGCATCAAGGAGATCGATGGTGCCCCGGTGGGAGATACCATTACCCTCACTGACCGCCCCGCGGACAAGGCGTTGCCCGGTTTCAAGGAGATGCAGCCTCGCGTCTTCGCCGGACTCTATCCCGTGGAATCGGACGCTTACGAGGAACTGCGCGACGCCCTGCGCAAGCTGCGTCTCAACGATGCGGCCATGTTCTACGAACCCGAGGTTTCCCAGGCCCTTGGCTTCGGTTTCCGCTGTGGTTTCCTCGGTATGCTGCACATGGAAATCGTCCAGGAACGCCTGGAGCGTGAATACGATCTCGACCTCATCACCACGGCCCCCACCGTCATCTATGAGGTTCTGCTGTCGAATGGCGAGGTAGTCAAGGTTGATAACCCTGCGGAGTTGCCGGATGCGGCGGTGCTGCGGGAGATCCGGGAGCCCATCATCGAGGCCCACATCCTGCTACCCCAGGAGATGCTGGGCGGCGTCATCAATCTCTGTATCGAAAAGCGCGGAATTCAGAAGAATATCCTGTACCTGGGTGGACAGATTCAGGCGACCTATGAACTACCCATGAGCGAGGTGGTGCTCGACTTTTTCGACCGCCTCAAGTCCGTGAGCCGGGGCTATGCCTCCTTCGAATATGAATTCAAGCGCTTTCAGGCAGCGGACCTGGTCAAGCTCGATGTCCTCATCAATGGCGAGAAGGTGGATGCCCTCTCGACCATTGTTCATCGCGACAATGCCGCCTACCGGGGGCATGATCTTACCGTGCGCATGAAGGACCTGATTCCACGTCAAATGTTCGAGGTTGCCATTCAGGCGGCTATTGGCAGCAAGATCATTTCTCGCACTACGGTCAAGGCCTTGCGCAAGAATGTCACGGCCAAGTGTTACGGTGGCGACATCACCCGCAAGCGCAAGCTGCTGGAGAAGCAGAAGGCAGGTAAGCGGCGCATGAAGCAGGTCGGCAAGGTGGAGATACCCCAGGAGGCCTTCCTTGCGGTGCTTCAGTTCGGCAAGGATAATTAACCCATTCCCTTTGAGATTCGTATCCGGCTCATGAACTTCGACTTTCCGGCCTTTCTCGTTATCGCTTGCGCCCTGACCGGCGGCATCTGGCTCCTCGATACCCTGTTACTCGCCCCGCGCCGCCGCCGATTGGGGTTGGAGGTTGTCCCAAGGGACGAAGCGGGAGGGGAGATCCGGTCCAGGGCGCACCCCAAGGAACCGGTGCTGGTGGAGTACTCACGCTCCTTCTTCCCTGTTATCCTGATCGTGCTTCTGCTGCGTTCCTTCCTGGTGGAACCCTTCCGTATTCCCTCCGGTTCCATGATGCCGACCTTGCTAGTGGGCGATTTCATCCTGGTCAACAAATTTGCCTATGGCCTGCGCTGGCCGGTGCTGAACGCTAAGTTCCTCAATTTGGGGCAGCCCCAGCGTGGCGATGTGTTCGTCTTTCGCTTCCCTCTGGAACCGGGCACGGATTACATCAAACGTGTCGTCGGCGTGCCTGGCGATGAAATTTTCTATCGTAACAAGACCCTGTATGTAAATGGCCAACCGATGTCTCAAACCCCGGATGGTAGCTACACCGGGGTAGGCGCTGGGACTAATATGACGGGGGCTCAGATTGCCGACGAGCACCTTGGCGATGTTGAGCATCGCATTCTGACTCACCCCCGGGCCCCGGATCTGGCGCCGGGCTGTTACGAGCTGCTCAAGGGCCCCATCAAGGTCCCCCCGGGACATTATTTCGCCATGGGTGACAACCGAGACAACAGCAACGACAGCCGCTGCTGGGGCTTGGTGCCGGAAAACAATCTGGTCGGCAAGGCCTTCGCCATCTGGATGAACTGGGATGGACAACGCGATGGCTTTCCCATCGACTGGAGCCGCTTGGGAACCCTCATCAAATAGCCTGGGGTTTATCCGATCAAGTTACGGAGATCGCCATGATACAGTCCTACCGATCCGACAATCGCGGCTTCAGCCTGATCGGCACCCTGATCTGGGTTCTGCTCATTGTTGGCGCGGCATCCGCGGGACTCAAGCTGGGGCCCCATTACCTGCAATTCTGGACCGTGCGCACCGTCATGGATGATACGGCCCGAGACCCGGACGCGGCGACGATGGGACGCCAGGCCATCATCCAAACCCTGGAAAAAAAGCTTTACATTAATGAGGTACGATCGGTTAAGAACGAAAGCTTTAGCTTCGAGAAGACCGATACCGGTCGAATTCTGGGCGTCCATTACGAGATCCGAGAGCACCTGTTTGCTAATCTCGACGCCGTATTGACCTTCGACCACCAGACCCTCTTTCCCTGAGCGTGGTTGGGGACCCCAGCCGTCTGGCCCGAATCCTCGGGTATTCCTTTGCCCATCCGGACCTCCTGATCCAGGCCCTGACCCATCGCAGCGCCCCTGGGATTAGTAATGAGCGGCTGGAGTTTTTGGGCGATGCCCTGCTGGGCTTCGTGATTGCCGAGGCGCTTTGGCAGCTGCTGCCTGAGGCCGATGAGGGCGACTTGAGCCGTACCCGCGCCTCCCTGGTCAAGAAGGAGGCCCTAGCCCGCCTGGCGCGGCTCATCAAGCTTGGCGACTATCTTCGCCTGGGCCCCGGCGAATCCCGTACCGGCGCCCACGGCCGGGACTCCATCCTGGAGGATGCCTTGGAGGCTGTTTTTGGCGCCGTTTTTTTGGATGCCGGATTTGAGCCTGCCAAGACCTTAATCTTGAAGCTGTTTCGTGAGCCTTTGGCCGAGGCGGTTAACCAGGGTCAAATCAAGGATCCCAAGACCCGTCTCCAGGAGGGCTTGCAGGCCGGTAAGCGTCCCTTGCCCCTCTATGAAATCCTCGCGATCGGCGGTAGCCAACATGAGCAATCCTTTCGCGTCGCCTGTTTGCTCCCGGACACTGGCCAAACTACCCAAGGCAGCGGCACCAGTCGCCGCCGCGCCGAACAAGAGGCGGCGGAACTCATGCTGGAACAGATCGCTCATGACATCTGATACACCCCATGCCGAGATATCCTATTCAGAGACCTCGAATCGCTGTGGTCAGGTCGCCATCATCGGCCGGCCCAACGTGGGTAAATCGACGCTGCTCAACCGCATCCTTGGCCTCAAGCTGGCCATCACCTCCCACAAAGCCCAGACCACGCGCCACACCATCCTGGGTATCCAGACCACCTCTCGTGGCCAGGCCATTTTCGTCGATACGCCGGGCATCCACCAACGCGGGGAGGGCGCCCTCAACCGCTACCTCAATCGCACGGCGCGGGCCGTTATGGGCGATGTCGATCTGGCCCTGCTACTCGTCGAAGCCGGGCGCTTTTCACGGGAAGACGAGCAGGCCCTGCGCGCCTTGGCGGACGCTAAGACGCCGGTCATTGCCGTGGTCAATAAGATCGACCTGGTTGCCGATAAGGAACGGCTGCTGCCTTACCTTCGCGAATTGGCCACGCGGCACCCCTTTGTCGAATTGGTCCCGGTCTCGGCGAAGCGTGGCGATCAGATGGATAGGCTCTTGGAGTTAGTCATCGCCTGCCTGCCTGAGGGGGACAATATCTATCCTGAGGACCAGCTTACGGATCGTTCCGAGCGCTTCCTGGCGGGTGAACTCCTGCGAGAACAGATCATGCAGCGTTACGGCCAGGAATTGCCCTACAAGACCACGGTGGAGATCGAGCGCTTTGTCGAGGAGGAGGGGCGGTATCTGATCAACGCTCTGATCTGGGTCGAGCGCGATAGCCAGAAGGCCATCCTGATTGGCCGTCGGGGCGCGGCCATGAAGGCCGCCGCCAGCCAGGCCCGCCAGGAGATGCAAAAGTTATTCGGTTGCCCGGTCCATCTAGAGGTCTGGGTCAAGGTCAAGAAAAGCTGGTCCAGCGACGAGGCAGCCCTGGCGAGCCTCGGCTACGGGGACGCCTGATCGGAGCTCGTGCATGGGAGGTTCGATCACCCGTGAACCCCTGCGGCGCTGCTTTGTCCTACATCGGCGCGACTATGGCAATACCAGCCTGATACTCGACTTCTTTTGCGGCGAGACCGGGCGCCTGCCGGTCCTGGCTAAGGGTGCCAAACGCGGGCGTTTGCCCGCCTCCGCCATTCTCCAGCCTTTTCGCCCCCTCTGGGCAAGTTGGACTGGCCGGGGGGAGGTGCGGACCCTTACCTGCGCCGAGCCCGCTGGCAAGGCACTGGAATTAACTGGCCAAGCCATGTTTTGCGGCTTTTATCTCAATGAACTGCTTATACGGCTCCTAGGGCGGGGCATTCCCCATCCAGATCTCTTTGCCTTCTATCACGCCGCCCTGGCTGCCCTGGCGGGGGGCGAGCCGTTGGAGGCCAGTCTGCGCCAGTTCGAGTTGCGCCTCCTCGGCGAGATCGGTTACGGTCCCCTGCTGGATCAGGACGAGGACGGTCCGGTAACCCCAGGGGGGTGCTACCGGTACGGTGCTGGGCAGCCATTGCGCCGAGTGGTGGCGGGGGAGGGCGGAACTCAGGCCATTTCCGGCGCGACCCTGCTGGCCTTGGCGGCGGGCAATCCCCTGGATGACGACCAAATGAGGCGCGAGGCTCGCCACCTCCTGCGTAGCCTGCTTGCGCCTCATCTCGGACCTAAGCCCCTTAAAAGCCGCGAGCTGTTTCGTCAGGCCAAGGTTAACCCGGGGTAAAATCACCTGCTGAAGGGCAGGGGGTTTCCGACCGGACCCCGATCGCGCCGCCTCTCATTCTTGGAGTCTCGACCTACCATGACCACCCGCCCTATCCTGCTCGGTGTCAACATCGATCATATCGCCACCCTCCGCCAGGTGCGCGGCACCCGTTACCCTGAGCCCCTCCAAGCCGCCCTGGTGGCCGAGCAGGCTGGCGCGGATGCCATCACCCTGCATCTGCGCGAGGATCGCCGCCACATCCAGGATCGGGATGTCGAGGCCTTACGCCACATGCTCCAGACCCGCATGAACCTGGAGATGGCAGCAACACCCGAAATGGCTAGTATCGCCGCGCGCATCCGCCCGACCGACTGCTGCCTGGTCCCTGAACGCCGCGAGGAACTCACGACGGAGGGTGGCCTCGACGTCGCCAGCCGCCAGTCCGAGCTTACCGATTACTGTGGGGCCTTGGCCGCCGCTGGCATCCGTGTCTCCCTCTTCATCGACCCCGACCCCCTACAGATCGAGTCATCCCTTGCCATCGGCGTCCCCGTGGTCGAGATCCATACCGGCGGCTATGCCGAAGCCCGCGACCCCAGCATGCGCGCGATCGAATTGGACCGCATCCACCAGGCCGTAGCCCTGGGCACTGGCCTGGGGCTACAGGTCAACGCCGGCCACGGCCTGGATTACCACAATGTCCAGGCCATCGCGGCCATCCCCGGCATCCGCGAACTCAACATCGGCCATGCCATCATTGCCCGTGCCCTCTTTGCGGGCCTGGACCGCGCCGTGCGGGACATGAAGAGTCTGCTTCGGCCCTGAAGCTATGCGTAACAAGTAATCAAACTGAGGAAGGGCTTCCTCGGGAATGGTTTTCAGCCCACTCCAGGACCGCCCGGATACGCCCGTTGACCAAACTGAGTGCCTCGGCAAAGGGGGCCCAGCGGAATTCCTGATGCTCCGGGACGCCTAGCTCGGGGCTAACGGGGAGATAAACCTCGCCGCTGGGGCTTTCGGCCAGATAGTAGCGGGCGACCTTGCCCCGGCTGTAGGGAGGTGTCTCGACAAACCCCTCTCCCCAGCGAAAGTTCAGATCCGAAAGTCCCGTCTCCTCAAGTACCTCGCGCCAGGCGGTGGCGAGTGGGTCCTCGCCAGCCTCGACCTCGCCCTTAGGGAAGTCCCAATAGCCGTAGCAGCGAAGTAGCAAATAACGTGGGCCATCCTCGAACCGGCGCTTGATCACGACACCGGAGGAATGGCGAGTTACCTTCATGATACCTCCCGGCTCAGGGTCTCGGTATTGGTCCCAAGGGCTTTCACCGATCCCGCCGGCGTGCCCGCTTCTGCTGAAGGCGCACCAGTGCCAGGAGGGGACCTGACAGCGCATAGGTCAGGAAGCCGAGGAAGAGAATGACGGGCGGGTGCAGGTAGATCAGGGCGAAGCCGAGCATGATGACGATGGCGGCGACGAAGGGAACGCGATTGCGCAGATCCAGGTCCTTGAAGCTGCGATAGCGGAAGTCGCTGACCATCAGGAGGCCAGCGAGGGTGGTGAGGAAGGCGGCTAGCCAGCTCACATGGGCGCCGGTCACGCCTTGGTCGGCGCCGATCCAAACGCCGGCGGCAACGATGGCGGCGGCGGAGGGACTCGGGAGGCCCTGAAAGAAGCGCTTGTCCGCCGTTCCCAGCAGGGTATTGAAGCGCGCCAGACGCAGGGCGGCGGTGGTGGTGTAGATGAAGGCGGCCAGCCAACCCACCTTGCCCAGGCCGCTGAGGGCCCATTCGAAGGACAACAGGGATGGGGCAACGCCGAAGGCAACCATGTCGGAGAGACTGTCGTATTCAGCCCCGAAGTCGCTCTGGGTGTTGGTGAGACGCGCGACCCGTCCGTCGAGGCCATCGAGGATCATGGCCGCGAAAATGGCGATAGCTGCGGCCTCGTACTTGCCCTGCATAGCGCCGATGATGGCGTAAAATCCGGCGAAGAGAGCGGCGGTAGTAAAGAGGTTCGGGAGTAAATAAACGCCGCGCCGACGCTTTGAGGGTTGAGTCTGGGCCTGGGGCTGGGCTTCGGGCTGGGAAACTATCTCGTCCATGGTGGGGATTCGCTGATTAGGAAATGCGGTTCAGTATAGCCAGGGGGGCGGGGAGGTGAAAGCGGTCGCCCAGCCATTCTGGATTAGTTCCGGCAAAGGCACAGCACCCCAGCCAGCTCAAATTAGGGGGGAGCCAGCGGAAGGCCAGGCCCAGGGGACCCGGGGCCTGAATCCTCACGCCGATTCAGGCTCGCGGGTTGGTCGCCTCTATCTGACTTAGGGCGGCCCGGGCACGCTCGAAACGCCGTTCCAGCCCCGCCGCCTCAGCAGCCGGTGCCGGACCAACCAGGAACCATTGTTCAATTAAATGGGCACTCGTCGCCTGGGGATTCTCCTCTCCGGAAGCCAGATGTTCCTGAAGGCGATTGACCTGAAAGGCCAGCCGCTCTGCGGCGTATTCCGGAGGTGAGTCAATCTGGGCCAGGATCTCCAGTCGCAGACAGATCTCGGCGCGTTCCTGGGCATTGGCAGCCCCTTGAGCGCCTAGATCGGCGTTACCCGCAAGCGCTGCTGCTCGGGCGCGCTGGAAGCGTGCCTCCATACCCTGGCGGAGGTGATCTTCCGGGTGCGGACCCATTGCCAGCCATTGGACCTCGGCCATGGTGATGGCGTCCGCGACATCACCCCCCCTCTCCAGGGCTTGTTCCAATTCAGAGCAAACCTGAGCCTGGCTGGCCAGGAGATCCAGGGTTTGGCGATGTCGCGCCTTCATCCGCTCCTGGCGTGCGGTTTGAATCTGGTGCAAGGCCTGGCGCCAGCCCCGCTCGAGCTCAGCGCTAGCCTGGCGTGGGACTGGTAAACGGGCGGCTTCCTGCCAACGGGCCTCCAGGGCTGGCAGCACATCCTGACAATCAGCGGTGGCGCCCGACTCCGCTCGCGCCAAGGCCTCTGCCTCGGCCCGGATAGCCTCGCGGAGGCGCAGATTTTCCCCTAACTCGGCGACCTGGGCCTCATGGCGTTGGCGGCGGCGTTCAAAGACGACATCGCAGGCGGCGCGGAATTGCTGCCAGAGCCGGTTTTCGTCCCGCTGGCGAGCGGCAACCGTGGTGCGCCATTCAGACTGGAGGCGCTTGGTCTCTTCGATGGCTCGCTCCAGATCAGGGGAGGTCGCTAAGGCCTCGATCCGTGCGATCAGCTCATGCTTAAGTCTTTGATTGGCCTCCCGCTCGACGCTGAGACGGTCATCAAGCCGCTTTAGGGCGGTACGAAAGCGCCGCTCCAGGCCTCGCCTGTGGCGGTCTTCCACCTCACCGAGATTCTCCCATCCCTCGCGCATCTCACGCTCGGCGCGTTGGGCCTGTCGCCAATCGACGCGTCCCCAATCGACGCGATCGAGGAAATCTTCAAGCTGGGCGCAGAGGGCTTCACGAGCGGCGCGGGCCTCCTCGCGCTCCCGGGATCTTTGCTCCAGCCAAGGCTTGCAGAGGGCATGGACCCGATCCGCGGCGGAGGCAAATCTTTCCCAGAGCGGGTGGTTGGCCGGAGCACCGTCACGTTCAAGCTCCTTCCACTCCACCCGCAGTTCATGTAGGCGCCCAGCCTTGATTGCGAGTGGGATGTCCGAGGACTCCAGTTGCTCCATGGCCTGGCAAAGGCCTTCGCGATGGGTGTCCGCGCCCCAGCGCCGCCACTTTTGCAAGTCGCGCAGTCGCGGGGTCAGAACCTGAAGATGCCTCTTGATGTCGGCGGTCCGTTCGAGGGGCAGGCCGCTCGCCACGGCGGACTCGATAGCCGCCTGGAGACTCTGGAACAGGGGTTCGGCACGCTTGAGTTCGCCCGCCGCGAAGGCGGCCTCCAACTCGGTCAACTTGCCGCTGGCCTGGGCGAGGCGCTGTTCTGCGTGGCGAAGTTGGCGCCGCTGGCGGTCTGCCAATTGAGTACGAACATCGTCGATGGTGGCTAGTAACCCCTGATCAGGATCCATTAGAGGGGGCAGGTCCTGGACTTGTGACAGCAGGCTGGTCAGCCGGCGATGCTCGATGGGGCGGGATTGGTCGAGGACCTCGCGAGCCTGGGCGAGCCAGGCGGACAGCTCAAGCTGGGTTTGATGTTCTCGCGCCAGGTCCACCAGGCGGGTCTCTGCGGCAACCAGCGCCGCCTGGTAGCGGCGCGCCATGCCGCCGGGTGGGAGACCTAGGGCCTGCCAACCAGCCTGGATGTCCTGGAGTCGATCACGCAGTATTGCCTCGTCCGAGAGGGTGAGGCAGGGGGCCAGGGCCGCAATCAGGGCCTCCCGCGCGGACTGGCTGGCGCTCTCGGCCTCTTCCGCGGCGATCTGGTTCGATTGGGACTGCTGATAAGACGCGTAAGCCGCCAGGAAGCGCTCACGCTCCTGGCGGTAACGATCTTGCCATTCCTGATCCGCTTGTTCGGCGACCTCGCCCCATTGGCGATCGAGCAGATCCAGCAGCGCCCGATCCTGGCTCCAGTTTTCAAAGCGCCCCAGCGCTGCCAGCTTGGCACACAAGTCTTGGCACTGGGCCCGCACCCGGGCGGGGCGTTCCTCCTGTTCGGCTAATTCCCTCAAGCGAGCATGGACCAGGCGGTAAACGTTCTTATCCTTTTTGCCGATACCCCGTGCGACCCGTTCCAGGGCCTCACGATCCTGTAGTCGCTGGGCAGCAGCAACGCGCACGCCCGTCGCCGCGTCGCCAAGTGCGCGGTCAGCAAGAGCGGCTTGATCAGTCAAATGTTCGATAGCGGCCAGGCGGATTTCCGATTCCTTCGCTTCGCCGGCGACATGGGCCAAGGTGGACTGATCCTCGAGACCGCCGACCTCGGCCTTTCGTACCCTAAGGTCCAATGGCGGCGTCTCCTGTCCGCAGAGGAGTTGGCGATACCTCGCCAGGGCGATCTCGCGAATCGCGGCGTTGGGTTCCCCTTGGACTAAAGTGCGCAGTTCCTCCAGGTTGTTGAGGTGGCGATAGGGTTGGAGATATCGGGGTCCTTCATCCTCGCTAGACGGTCTGGAAAGATCAGGAGTGGCGTTTGCTTGTTGGCGACGGAAAAAAAATCGCTTGAAGATCATGGTAACTCCTGAGGTATAGGGATGGCGCCGAGCCCTGGCGTGCGAAGTTGTCAAGTATGGCTATATACCCGGTTTGCCCGGTGCAAAACAGAATCGCCCACGAAGGGGTTGCTCCGCCGCTCATCGCCAATGCTGGACATAGGCCCATGGCCCGGGATGAACCGCAGGTCATCACCCAAAGGGAATAGATGGTTGCGAATCGAAGCCAGAAGATCCTGATGGTTGCCTCGTGGGAAATCGGTGCGACCAATGGAGCCCTGAAAGAGGACGTCGCCGACCTGGGCTAGCCGGTCCGCGGCGGAGTAAAAAACCACATGTCCGGGGGTATGGCCAGGGCAGTGGAGGACTTCGAATTCGCTTTCGCCCAGCGTAATCTTGTCCCCCCTGTCCAGCCATTGAGTGGGACGGAAGACAGCGATTGGCGGGAATCCGAAGGTCGCGCACTGGCCGGGGAGGGCGCGGAGCAAAAATTCGTCGTCCCGATGGGGCCCAAGGATGGGTACCCCCAGATGCGCCGCCAAGGTACCCGCCGCACCGACATGATCAATATGCCCATGGGTCAGCAGAATCTTTGTGAGGAATACGTCTTTTTTATCAATCAGATCCAGGAGACGCTCCAAGTCTCCGCCAGGATCGACAATAGCGGCCTGATCGGTCTGATCGCACCAGAAGAGGGTGCAATTTTGCTGATAAGGCGTGACAGGGAAAATCCGGTATTTAAGCATGAAAATAACTTGTGATTAATTGCCCTTAGCTGGCTTGGTGTCCTTGGCTGGCGCGGACCCCTTACCCTTAGCGGGCTTGGTATCCTTTGCCTCCTTTGTGTCTTTTAACTCCTTAGCGGGTGAGGCCAGCTTGGGGGATTTGGCATCCAGCCGCTTAATCACCTCATCGGTAAGATTTTTGTCAGCTTCTACGTAGAGCAAACCACTCTGGGTACGCTCAAAAATGGCGGTCAAATTCTTTTCCTTGCCCAACTCAGTGATGATCTCCTGGGCCGGCTTAATAATGCCGCCGCCCAGCTTGGCCTGATCCTGAGACAGTTCCTGCTGGGCCATGGCGGCCTTGCGCTGTATTTGACTGACGCGCTCCTGGAACTCCGCCTTACGCTTATCAAGCTCGGCCTGACTCATGAGGGCGCCATCGCGGGTGAGGCTTTGCTGGAGTTGAAGGATGCCCTTTTCTTCCTTTTCCAAGGCCGCCTGGGGTTCGGCATATTTTTCCTGGAGGGCGGCGAAGGCCTGTTTGCCCAGCTTGCTCTCCTCGATGACCCGCTGCATATCGACATAACCGATGGTGATGGGTTCGGCGGCGGCCAGGGGGGCGCAAACAGCAGCTAGGGCAAGAACACAAGCGACGGATCTCATAAGGGGCTCCTATCGAGGACTGAATTGAAAGTGATATCGGAAATGATTTTAACCCCCTCCGCGACTCGCGGCACCGTGAATCTTTTGCTGGGCGCTATTGGGCAAGCGTGAAACCACGGGTGGGGCCCTGGTAAAGCGGGTATTGGCAGGGGCTTGCGTTGGGACTTGCGCCGCGGTGCCCGACTGTTAGATCCTCCTATCCATACGCTCCCTAGCCAGGGAGGCTTGGCTTCGACCTAACCAGGGGGACCCTCAGGTGGCTAATACGCTCCAAGACCAGTTACTGAAGGCAGGCCTGGTCAACGCACAAAAGCTCAAGCAGACAAAAACTGATAAGCGTAAGGAAAATAGACAGTCACATGGCAATCCTAAGGATCAAGAGGAGATTCGACAGCGGGTTCAAGAGGAGGCTGCAGCCAAGGCTAGACGTGATCGGGAACTAAACCTTAAGCGCCAGGAGGAGGTTAAGCGTCGAGAAGAAGAGAACTCCATACGCCAACTCATTCATTCCCATCGTATAGCTCGTCCAGGTGGCGACATTGCCTTCAACTTTCAGGACGGAGATCGGCTAAGGCGCATCTATGTAACCGCTGAGCAACAACGATCCCTGGTCTCGGGACGGCTAGCCCTGGTACGCCAGGATGCCGAGACAGAACTGGTGCCCCGCGAGGTTGCCGAAACCCTAATGATCCGCCATGCCTCCCTGGTGCTGGTACTCAATAGCCACGAGGTGCGGGGCGAACAGGAATCCGCTGAGGAAGACCCCTACGCGGCATATCAGATTCCGGATGACCTGATTTGGTGATATCCAGAGGTTTGCTGAACCCTGAAGAGTGGGGCAGGGGGCTGAAATCCCCATGGCCGAAGCCTGGAGTCCTGGGGGTGGGATCCTGGTGCCACGATATCCAGGCTGATACATGCTAATCGACACCCACTGCCATCTGGACGTCTCCCAGTTCGATCCGGATAGGGGCCAGGTACTCGCACAGGCCAGGGACGTAGGAGTCAGTAGCATCCTGGTACCCGCTATCCATGCCCATGGCTGGCAAGGACTTCTTGCTCTTTGCCAGTGCGAGGCAGGACTCTTTCCAGCCTTGGGTCTACACCCCGTTTATCTTGAAAATCATCAACCAGAGGACTTGGTGGAACTGGAACGATTAATCGCCACCGTCCACCCCGTGGCGGTAGGAGAGATCGGCCTGGATTTTTTTCTCCCCGATCTGGATCGGGCTCAACAGCAAGAACTGTTCGAGGAACAACTCAAATTAGCCGCCCGTGCCAATCTGCCGGTGGTGATTCATGCGCGCAGGTCCCACGATCAGGTCATTAGCTGCTTACGCCGCATCCGGACCAGAGGTGGCATCGCCCACGCCTTCAGTGGCAGTATCCAGCAGGCCCACCAGTATTTCGATCTGGGCTTCAAGCTGGGGTTTGGGGGCATGTTGACCTTCGAGCGATCCACCCGTCTGCGTGCTCTAGCCAAGGCCTTGCCACTTGAGGCCCTGGTGTTGGAGACGGACGCCCCGGACCTGACCGTGGCCGCCCATCAGGGTGAACGCAACAGTCCAGCCTATTTACCCGACATCCTGTTAGCTCTATCCCAGGTGCGTGGCCAGGATCCTGAGTTTATTGCGGCCCAAACCTGCCGCAACGCACAAGCGGTCATTGACCTTGATGCTTGGGATAGAGCCAGGTCCCATCCGGTGACACTAGGGATGGGATAATTTTCATTTAGAAGAGGGTGATCGCCCCGTACCCTTGGAGGTTAGGGGCTCCAAGCCTGACTTTACATAATATACATTATGCGCAATTATTCTGGGCTGGGATCGCTGTCTGGCTCCAGTCCCGACGCCGCCTAACCGGACCCCCGCTTACTTGGGTTAGTTGGGCGGGATCAGCCAAAACTTACGCACTGGCATCGTGATAAGATTCGCATCCCAAGCGGACGCCCATCCCAGGCATCCCAAACTTGATCTGCTGACAAGAGAGGAACCATCGTTGAACTTTCGTGGCTTATTGAATCTGCTGGCCTTGTGCAGTCTTGCGTTAGTCCTGGCGGGATGTGCCTCATCGCCGAGATCGGGACAGTACGCGGATTCGGATGAGGCACTGTCCAAGCCAGCGATTCCAGACCCGAACAAACCCAATATGTTTTTCTCGGGTGGCAATATTCAACAGGTTCGGGGAGCGGCTATGGGCGCGGCCGTCACTCAGGGCTGGGAGATCAAGAAAGCTGGCCGCGACAGCTTGATTCTGCAACGCGATCTTGACGACGTTGCGGCACAAAACCTTGCGCCCGGGGCTTCACGAGGGCCATTGCCACCGGTAGTCGAGGTGCGGACAGACTTTTTTGATCGCTCCGGGGGCGTTAATGTGCAATTGGCCGCCGAGGTCGTGACCGGGCGAGGTACCAATAAGGAGGTGCGGCAAGACTATACCGAGACCTATCGTAATGAATTGATGCATTCACTTTCAATCCTGCAAACTGACTGGCACGAGGCTGGACCAAAGATCGCCAACGCCTTACCGCCCATTGGTGGCATGAGGGATAACGCGCCAGCCGATTATTCAGCCTCTCCATCGGGCACGAATCCCCCGCCGGAAACCCTTTCATCGAACCCCTTGGGGGACATCACTGAAGGCCTCGAAGAGGATCAGCCAAGTTCGGCGTCGAATTGGTCCTTACCGCCACCGGCGGCCGCCACGGCAACCGCCGGAGCCGTGGCGAGGGCCAATGCCATCCCGAACAAGGTCGCGCCTGTTACACCCCTACCCAAAGCTCCTCAGGTCCCGAAAGGACCACCACCTACGGCGACAGTCACCAAGATGGCTGCCGCCCCGGCACCCTCCTTATTCACATCTGCCCCCAGGACCTCCACGGTGCCAAGCCCAAAGGGTGCTCCCGTCTCCACCATCCAAGTCAGGCCCCCTGTGTCTGGTGGCAAACTGACTCCCTCTACCGTCACCAAGCCGGCCTCGGTCGCAGCCGGTTCGGCCAAATCCAATGCCGCAACCGCTAACACGAAATCCACACCGGCAGTCACCGCCACCTCCAACAACTCCAAGACCAGCACAGCAACGACGAAATCGGCCACGGTTGCTGCTACAAAGACCCCTGCCAAAGTAACCCCCAGTTCCAGTAGTCCCCCCGTAACTAAGGCGAAAGCCGTTCCATCCGTTACGAAATCCTCCGTGGCCCCAGCCGCCAATTCCAAGAACACGGGTACAACTGCGTCCAAAGCAGCTTCCGCCCCGGCTAAAACCGCTTCGGCCGCCAAACCAAATACATCCAAGGCTAAGGAGAAGTAGCCATTGGGTGATTTTTGGCTAACTGACTGCCTACCCGTAGGAAGCTTCTCAATGCGATTTAAGTACCTGGGGCGCTTGTCATTCCCAGTGTTCAGCCACAGCTTTAAGGCACCGGCATTGTTACCGTCCGGGGTCTACTAGCACCCCGAGGATAGAAACCCGATGAATCGTGCCCAACGCATCCAGAACATCATTGCTCGCGAGCTAAATCCCCTCCATCTCGAACTGATCGATGAAACCACCCAGCATAATGCGCCTACGGATGGAGAGACCCACTTTAAACTCCTCGTCGTCAGCGACCGTTTCGCCGCCCTTAAACCCCTCGCTCGTCATCGCATCATCCATGGTCTGCTGGGAGAAGAATTTGCCGCTGGGCTGCATGCCTTAGCAATGCACACCTGGACACCGGAAGAATGGTTCCTGAAGGGTGGTCGGGCGCCAACATCACCTCCCTGCTTGGGCGGCGGTATGGATTAAATATCATATTTTCATAGAGTTAATCCGTTTCGTTCTAGCTGGTTTGCAGCCCTGGAGGCCGTATGTTACCCCGATAGATATATGAGGAACTTCATGAAAAATGTCCTTGTTCTCGGTGTCATTTCACTTGCCCTCACTACCAACGCCATTGCTCAGGTCAAACCTGAGGATCAGATTAAATTCCGTCAGGCCGGTTACAGCTTCATGAGTTGGAACATGGGCAAGATCAAGGTTAACCTGGAGGGTCAGTTTGACGCCAAGGAGGTTGAAGTCGCCGCCAACGCCATAGCTGGCATTGCTAATTCCCGCATGGGTGCCCTATTTGGACCGGGTACCGATAAAGGCATCGGCAACGTCAAGACCCGCGTTAAACCAGAGTTTTTCCAAAATAAGGAGAAGGTTGGCAAACTCGCTAAGGACTTCATCGCGGCCGCCAACAACCTGAGTAAGGTTGCCGCTAGTGGAGACAAGGCTGCCATCAAGCAGGCCTTTGGCGATACCGGTGAGGCCTGCAAGGCCTGCCATGAACAATTCCGGATGGAATAGCCCCTCTCGCCAACCCACCCGAAAGTCGCCCACGGGCGGCATTTTCTTCTTAATCTGCTCTGTTGTTACCCCCTGCCCTACCAGGAAGGCGCGGGTGGCGGTGGCTCGATGAAGACCCCGGATGCGGTAGCCACCACTGCGAAGGCCAGAATCAGGGCGAAGAGAAAGGACCAATAACCACCCCCACTGGCCAGTTGGCCTGGGACTCCTCAACCTCTTTCATCCCCGTGATCATGGGCATGATGAGGCTTTCCTTCTTTACCAGGGTGTAAAAGAGGATGGCGGCGGCATGAAGACCCGTCAGGGCGAGGACAAGGTTGAAATTTAGGCGATGGATACGGGTAAGCCACTGGCTGACTTCGGCATCAACGAATAGGGTCAAGGGCCCCTGGAAGGCGATGTCGTCATTGGCGAAGAGGCCCGTGACCCCCTGAAGACCCAGGATGCCAAGCAAGGCGAGAACCGATAGGGCCCCCAGGGGATTGTGGCCCACCCCGCGCCATTCATCACGGAAATAGGCTACTAGCCGCCCCGACCCCGGGACAAAGTCGCTAAAGCGGGCATGGGTGGACCCGTAGAAGCCTTAGGTCAGACGGAAGCTCAAGAGGCCCAAAATGGTGAGGCCGATTGGACCATGCCACTGGATGGGGCACCGCCAAGCTGACCTGTAATAAAGGCCGCTAGAACCATTGCAACCAGCAGCCAGTGGAAGATCTGGGTGGGAAGGTGCCAGACACGAATGGGGTGTTTGTTCACCGATTGGCTGCTGCAGAGTATGTTACCGAGTCACAGTCGCGGATCGGGACCCGGGCCCGACCTAACCCAGCCTGCCAATATAGCGATCTCGGGCGGCCTTGGCGCGCTCGAAGACTTCCAGCAGGGCCTCCCCATCCCCACGCTCGACGTCAGCGGTCAGTTCAGCCAACTCACTTTGGAACCGCGCAAGCATTTGGCCGAGGGCCTGGCGATTGGCGACGCAGATATCTCGCCACATGATGGGGTGGCTGGAGGCAATACGGGTAAAATCTCGAAAGCCTCCGGCGGCGTAGCGAAAAATCTCGTCATTCTCACGCAACCGCGCCAGGCTATCGACCAGACTATAGGCCAGGAGGTGTGGCAGGTGGCTGGTGGCGGCCAGTACCTCGTCGTGGTGATCCACGGCCATTTGGGTCACCTCGGCGCCGCAGGCTTCCCACATAGCCTGGACCTTGGCGGTGGCTGCCGGGTCCGTTTCTGACAGGGGGGTGAGAATCACGCGCCGATTGCGGTAGAGTTCGGCGAAGGAGGCATCGACCCCGCTCTGTTCCGTGCCAGCGATGGGATGGCCGGGGACGAAGAGCTTGGGCAACTGACCGAAGACCCGGCGGGCATCCGCCACCACGCTCCCCTTGACGCTACCGCCATCGGTCAGAATGGCGTCTGGGGCCAGATGATCGCGAATAGCGGCGAAGGTCTCAGCCATAGCCCCCAAGGGTACAGCGATGAATACAAGATCGGCACCGGCCACCGCCTGTGCCGGATCCTGATGGTAGCGGTCGATCACCCCGAGCTCGATGGCCCGGTTCAGATTATCCAGCGAGCGCCCGCAGCCCACCACCTCGCCCACGAAACCAGCTCGGCGCAGGGCCCGGGACAGGGAACCTCCGATGAGGCCGACGCCGATGACGGTCAGCCGCTGGGTGGCCGGATGTTTGATCATGGGGCCAGGGCCGCCGTCAAGGCGGCGAGCAGGCGGGCATTTTCCGCCTCACTGCCAATCGTGACGCGCAGGTGATTGGGCATGCCGTAGTTGGCTATCGGACGGGTGATACAGCCAGCGCGCAGCAGGGCCTGATCGATAGGTCCCGCCGGGCGGCCCAGGTCGAGGGTGATGAAATTGCCCACAGAGGGGATATAGCCAATCCCCAACTTGTGGGCACCCTCCTCCAGTTGCCGCATACCGCGTCGGTTAAGCGCTAGGGAGGCCTGGATATGCGCCTCATCCGCCAGGGCCGCAATGGCCGCCGCCTGGGCGATGCTGTTGACATTGAAGGGCTGGCGAGCGCGATTGAGCAAGTCGGCGATGTGGGGGTGGCTGAGGCTATAGCCTACCCGGAGGGCCGCCAGGCCATGGACCTTGGAAAAGGTGCGGGTGACGATGAGGTTTGGGAACCGGTCCAGCCAGAGGGTGGCGTCCGGGAAATCCGGATCCTCAACGTATTCGGTGTAGGCCTCGTCCACCACGGCTACGCAGGTATCCGGCAGATCCGCCAAAAAACTGGCCAGGCTGTCGCTGTTGAGCCAGGTCCCGGTGGGGTTGTTGGGATTAGCGATCCAAACCACCCGGGTGCGCTCATTGACCAGAGACGCCATCGCCTCCAGGTCATGGCCATAGTCCCGGGCCTTGGCGACACGAGCCGTGGCCCCCACTGCCTGGGTACCAATGGCATAGATGGCGAAGGCATGCTCGGAGAAGACCGACTCCTGTCCGGGATGAAGGAAAACGCGAGCCACCAGATCAAGGACATCGTTGGAGCCATTGCCGAGGGTAACAGCATCCGCCTCCAGGCCGTGACGCTCGGCCAGGACCTGGCGTAGCTCGAAGCCCCCCCCATCCGGGTAGCGCCCCAACTCAGCCAAGGCAGCCAGTGCCGCTTCCCGCGCCAGGGTGCCGGGGCCCAAAGGGTTTTCGTTGGAGGCCAGTTTGATCGAATTCGTGATGCCCAGTTCCCGCTCTAACTCGGACAGAGGTTTGCCAGGGAGATAGGGCTGTAAGCCAGGCAGGCCGGGAGCCGTCAGCTTGAGAAAGGGATTGACAAGGGTAGTCATACTTTGGACCCGGCAGGAGTTACTAAATCACGGCCTTGGGATATGAACCCAGAACCCGGAACAGGCTGGTGGTCCGGCGCAGAGTTTCCAGGGCCGGCGCAACGGTCTCGTCTTCACGGTGGCCCTCAATATCGACGAAAAAGACATAATCCCAGAGTCCCCGCCGCGAGGGACGGGACTCGATGCGAGTCATGCTGATACCATGGGCTGCCAGGGGTTCGAGCAGACCATAGAGGGAACCGGCCTCATTGTGACAGGAGAGCAGCAGGCTGGTCTTATCGTCGCCGCTGGGGCGGGCATCCTCAGTGCCGATCACCAGGAAACGGGTGGTGTTGCCCGGCTCGTCCTCGATACAGCGCTCCAGGATACCCAGGTCGTAGATATCCGCCGCTGCCTCGCCAGCCACCGCCGCCGCAGTGGGATGGCAGGCGGCGAGTCGCGCAGCCTCGGCGTTGCTGTCCACGGCAATACGCTCGGCCAGAGGCAGGTGGCGATCCAGCCAGCCCCGGCACTGGGCGAGGGATTGCTGGTGGGAAAACAGCGTTTGGATCTTCGCCAGGTCTAGCTCCCGGCTCATGAGGTGATGATGGATACGAAGGCTGACCTCGCCGGCGATATTGAGGGGGGAGCGCATGAACATGTCGAGGGTGTGATTGATGACCCCCTCGGTGGAATTCTCCACCGGCACTACCCCATAGTGGCAGGATCTGGCCTCGACCTCCCGGAAGACATCTCCGATACTGCCAACCGGCACCGTGTGGGCAGCATGCCCGAAGTGTTTGACC
This sequence comes from Chromatiaceae bacterium, assembly GCA_044228795.1. GTDB lineage: Bacteria > Pseudomonadota > Gammaproteobacteria > Chromatiales > Chromatiaceae > M0108. The sequence continues at coordinate 202,470 of JBGAUE010000001.1, forward strand.
GCCGCCGCCTGGGTGAAGGTCCCCGCTGGACCCAGGAAGGCTACTGCCAGGGGTTGCTCCAGAGCCAGGCACGCGGACATGATCTCGCGGAAGAGACGGGCCATGGCCTCTCCGCTCAGGGGGCCAGGATTGCGGGCCTTGATGCGGCGCAGCACCTCCGCCTCGCGGCCGGGACGGTAAAACTGGCTGTCACCGACCTCGAGTTTGATGACAGCTACTTCATGGGCGCAAGTAGCGCGGGCACTGAGCAGGCGCAGCATCTCCTCATCGATGGCGTCGATACGTTGGCGCACATCCGCCAACCGGTCCTCGGAAGTCATGGCCCCGCCCTCCCCTGCCCTCCCTTGAGCCGAGGCATCAGGCCTGTTCCTTCTCACAGCCTAGGCATCGGACCGAGAGTACCCCGGGGATCGTCCGCAACTGCGCCACCGTCTCCTTGGGCACCCATTGATTGACATCGATCAGGGTCACAGCGATGTCCCCACGCGAGCGGTTGAGCATATCGACGATATTGAGTCCCGCCGCTGCCAGGTCCGTAGAAATCTGCCCGACCATATTGGGCACGTTGCTATTGACAACAGCTAGGCGGAAACCGCCATTGCGTGGCAGCAGGATCTCGGGGAAGTTAACCGCGTTGGTGACGTTGCCGTTCTCCAGCCAGCCGCGCACCTGGTCGGCGACCATGACGGCGCAGTTTTCCTCCGCCTCGACGGTCGAGGCCCCGAGGTGTGGCAAGGACACGACGCGGGGGTGATCCTTCAAGAGGTTGCTGGGGAAATCGCAAACATAGGCATAAAGATGACCGGAATCCAGAGCCGCCACCGCCGCCATGTCGTCGATGATGCCGTTGCGAGAGAAATTGAGCAGCACCCCGCCCTTGCGCATATGGCGCAGGCGCTCGCCATTGATCATACCGCGGGTCTCGTCGGTAAGCGGCACATGAAAGCTAATGAAATCGGATCGGGCGACCAGGTCGTCCACGCTCAGGGCCTGCTGGACATCAGAGGCCAGTTGCCAGGCCCGCTGCACGGTAATGGTGGGATCGTAGCCGACAACCTTCATACCCAAGGCGCGAGCCACATTGGCAACTTGGACGCCAATCGCGCCGAGGCCAACCACTCCCAGGGTGCGACCTGGGAGTTCGAAACCGACGAACTGCTTCTTGCCGCTTTCCACCGCCTTGTTGATGACCGCGTCATCACCCTCCAGGCCGCGGGCGAAGGCCCAACCCTGGGCGATGTTGCGCGCCGCCAGCAGCATGCCCGCCACTACCAATTCCTTGACAGCATTGGCATTGGCGCCGGGGGCATTGAATACGGGTACGCCCCGCTCGGACATGCGCGCCACCGGGATGTTGTTGACGCCAGCACCGGCACGGCCCACGGCCCGCAGGGAGGCCGGGATTTCCATGTCATGCATGCTGGCGGAACGGACCAGAATGGCGTCCGGGTGGGCAATTTCCGAGGCTACCTCGTACTTGTCGCGGGGAAGCCGGTCTAGACCGGCGACGGAGATATTATTAAGAGTCAGTATCTTGTACATGATTAGTTCAGTAACTCCTAACCGAATTTGCGCTCGAACTCGGCCATGAAATCGACCAGGGTCTTGACGCCCTCTTCAGGCATGGCGTTATAAATGCTGGCACGCATGCCCCCGACGGAGCGATGGCCCTTGAGGGTCAGGAGCCCGGCACCTTTAGCCTCGGCCAGGAAGCTGGCGTCCAGTTCGGGATTGGCGAGGGTGAAGGGGACATTCATCCAGGAGCGGCAATCCGGACGCACCGGGTTGGCGTAAAAGCCCGATGCATCGATAGCGCCATACAGCAGCTTGGCTTTGCGTTCGTTGATGACCCCCATTTGCTCCAGCCCACCCAGTTCCCGCAGCCACTGGAATACCAGACCCGCCAGATACCAGGCATAGGTCGGCGGGGTGTTGTACATGGACTCATTATCGGCGTGGATCTTGTAGTCGAACATGGTCGGCGTGCCCTCCATGGGCGCGCCGATGAGGTCCTCGCGGACGATGACGATAGTCAGTCCCGCCGGGCCCACGTTTTTCTGGGCGCCGGCGTAGATGAGACCGAAGTGGGAGACATCGAGGGGACGGGACAGGATGGTAGAAGACATGTCCGCCACCAGGGGGATGTCGCCGGTTTCCGGAATATAGGGGAATTCGACCCCTTCGATGGTCTCGTTGGGGGTGTAATGGACATAGGAAGCGTCATCGCCTAAGAGCAGGTCAATCTGGGCCGGCACACTGGTGAAACGACCTTCGATGCCCCCTTCCGTTACCGCTACGGTGCAATAACGCTTGGCCTCCTGGATGGCCTTCTTGGACCAGGATCCCGTCTTGATGTAGGCGGCGTCCTGGCCACCCCGCAGCAGGTTCATGGGTACCATGGCGAACTGACTGGAGGCGCCACCCTGCAGGAACAGGACCTTATAGTTGGCGGGTATCGCGAGCAGGGCGCGCAGATCCGCCTCTGCCGCCGCGGCGATGGACATATATTCCTTGCCGCGATGGCTCATCTCCGCCACACACATACCGCTGCCTTGCCAGTCCAGCATTTCATCCCTGGCCCGGATGAGGACGGAGTCCGGCAGCATGGCCGGACCAGCGCTAAAGTTATAGGGTCTTGCCATGGTCGTAACTCCGTATCAATAGGAATATCAAAAAGTTGTTAAAATAATTGCCCGGCAATCTCAGGCACCCTCAACCGGTTCCTCGCCATCAGCGCCTTCTTCCTCGCCTTCACCGCCTTCCTCCGCGCTACCTTCCAGGGCAAGAATACGCTCCACACCCGCCAGGCGCTCGCCTTCATCGACACGGATGAGCTTGACGCCCTGGGCGGTGCGGCCAACGGTGGGGATCTGCGCCACGGTGGTGCGCACCAGGGTGCCACCAACGGTAATGAGCATGATCTCGTCCTCAGGTCGCACCAGCACGGCCCCCACCTGGGCCCCATTGCGCGCGGAGGTGCCGATGGCGATCACACCCTTGGTGCCGCGCCCCTTGGTCGGAAAATCTTCCACCGGGGTGCGCTTGCCATAGCCATTCTCCGTCACCCCGAGCACAGTGCAAGTCGGATCGACCACGAGCATGGCGATGACCCGCTGGCCTGGGTCCAGCATGATGCCACGGACGCCATGAGCCCCGCGCCCCATGGAACGGACCTCGGTTTCCCGGAAGCGCACCGCTTTACCCGCGGAGCTGAAGAGCAGGATCTCTTGCTCGCCATCGGTAATGGCCACATCGACCAGGCGCTCATCCTCATGCAGGTCCAGGGCGATGATACCCCGCGACAAGGGCCGCGAAAATTCCAGCAGGGGCGTCTTCTTAACCGTGCCCGCGGTGGTGGCCATGAAGACGAAGTGGCCTTCATCATACTCCCGCACCGGCAGGACGGCGTTGATGCGCTCGCCCTCGCCCAGGGGCAAGAGATTGACCATGGGCCGGCCCCGGGCCGCCCTTCCGGCCTGAGGCAACTCATAGACCTTGATCCAATAGACTTTACCCAGGCTGGAGAAGCACAGGACGGTGTCGAGGGCATTGGCGACGAACAGCTTGTCGATAAAGTCCTCATCCTTGGTCGCTGTCGCCGAGCGCCCCTTGCCGCCGCGCTTCTGGGCCTGGTACTGACTCAAGGGCTGGGCCTTGGCGTAGCCCGCGTGAGACAGGGTCACCACCATCTCCTCGGGGGTGATCATGTCCTCCAGGGTCAGGTCGGCGTGATCCGTCATGATCTCGGTACGGCGGGCGTCGGCATACTGGTCGCGGATCAGCACGAGTTCGTCGCGAATCACCGCCATGAGACTGTCCGGGCAAGAGAGGATGGCGAGCAGATCGGCGATGGCCGCCAGGATCTCCTCGTATTCCTTGATGATTTTGTCCTGCTCCAGGCCCGTCAGACGATGCAGGCGCAGATCGAGGATGGCCTGGGCCTGGGCCTCGCCCAGTCGGTAACCCTCCGCGCTCAGGCCTAGCCCCGCATCCAAGTCGTCGGGACGGGTCTCGCTGGCGCCGGCTCGGGCCAACATGGCAGAGACTGCCCCCGGCCGCCAGAGGTGCTCCATAAGCCCCATTTTAGCCTCCCCAGGACTGGCGGAACGCTTAATGAGATCGATTACCTCGTCGATATTGGCCAGGGCCACCGTCAGACCTTCCAAGATGTGAGCCCGGCCCCGGGCCTTGCGCAACTCGAAAATAGCGCGCCGGGTCACCACATCGCGGCGGTGACGCAGAAAATACTCCAGCAACTGCTTGAGGTTGAGCAGGCGCGGCTGGCCATCCACCAGGGCCACCATATTGATGCCGAACACCGACTGCATGTTGGTGTGCTGGAAGAGGTTATTGAGCACCACATCCGGGTAGTGGTCGCGCTTGATCTCGACGACCATACGCATGCCGTCCTTGTCCGACTCGTCCCTGAGCTCGGCGATGCCCTCGATTTTCTTCTCCTTGACCAGTTCCGCCATCCGCTCCAGCAGCCGCGCCTTGTTGACTTGGTAGGGCAACTCGGAGACGATGATGGCCTCGCGCCCGCTGCGCTTCTCCGTCTCTACATGGGTGCGCGCGCGCATCACGACCCGCCCCCGCCCGGTCCGATAGGCCTCGCGGATACCCCGCACGCCATTGATGATGGCGGCGGTCGGAAAGTCCGGCCCCGGGACCAGTTCCATGAGTTCCTCGATCCCGATCTCTGGCCGCTCGATCACCGCCAGGCAGGCCTCGATGACCTCGCGCAGGTTGTGCGGGGGGATGTTGGTGGCCATACCCACCGCGATACCGGAGGAACCGTTGACCAGCAGATTGGGAAAACGCGCCGGCAGGACCTTGGGCTCGTGCTCCGACTCGTCGTAGTTCGGCGAGAATTCGACGGTTTCCTTGTCCAGGTCTTCCAGCAGGCTATGGGCGATGCGCGCCATGCGCACCTCGGTGTAACGCATGGCCGCCGGGGCGTCGCCATCCACGGATCCGAAGTTACCCTGACCATCTACGAGCATGTAGCGCATGGAGAAGGGTTGTGCCATACGCACGATGGTGTCATAAACCGCCGTGTCGCCATGGGGGTGGTACTTACCGATGACATCACCCACCACGCGCGCCGACTTTTTATAGGGCTTATTCCAATCGTTCCCCAATTCGCTCATGGCAAAGAGAACGCGCCGATGAACGGGTTTGAGTCCGTCGCGCACGTCCGGCAAGGCTCGGCCCACGATCACGCTCATGGCGTAATCCAGATAGGACCGACGCATTTCGTCCTCCAGATTGACGAGGAGAATTTCTTTGGCAAACTCCGGCATAAGAATGGCTAACCCACTGGAGGCAATGGCAAACAAGGACTAAAGGCGTTGGTGGACGGGTGCGCGCGGCTCTGGGAAGCCTGGTTTGCAACCATCGAATATAACCCGGCGATTCTACCACGCGAGGCCAGTAAATCGCACTCCGAGATAGCTTTTTGACGGTGGCACAAGCTGACAGAGCGGCACTTGTTCGAGGCGAATGGCGGTATAGCGAGCAGCGACGATCGTAGAAGTCCAGGTCAGGGTTCATAGGCCCGCCAGAACCAGGATCGGCGCCGTGGCCAAGGTAGGCACGAGCGTGAGCAACGGAGAGAGGCAGAGTAGCGGACGCTTTCGCGATCAAGGGTTTCACAAGCCTGAGCCTATCAAGCTAGGATACAGGTCGGGATGGCCATACCCCTGTCCGCGGTTAAAGTCGTCCCTACGGTCACTTTGGGTTTGCCAGGTTCCCTCCAGCCTCCGCTCTGCCAACTTGCCGCCTTCGCCTCTATGCCCGTCATCGACGAAAACTCGACCTTCCGCCAGGGCTGGGATGCCTTCATGGTCTTGCTGATCATGGCCACCTGCGTGGTCATCCCCTTTCAACTCGCCTTCCGTCACCTCGTCTTACCCTTAGGAAGCGAGGTGGTCTATGGAATCGATTTTTTCTTTTGGCTGGATATCCTGTTCAACTTTTTCACCTCCTACCGGCGCCCAGGGGAGAAAATCATGGAGGCGCGTCAGACCATCAGGCATTATCTTCAGGGCTATTTTGCCCTCGATCTTGTCGCGACCTTGCCGATTGACGCCCTCTTTCTCAGCCAGGACCCTTTAGTCAGCGCCGGCCTGCCTCTGGTCCTGATCTTGCGCCAGTTCCGCCTCCTGCGTCTGGTCAAGCTCTTTGTTATCTTCAAGCGCTGGGAGCGTCTGGTCTGGAGCAAGGCCGGCTACCTGCGCTTGGCGCTCCTGTTAATCGTCTTCCTCATCCTCATCCATTGGATCGCCTGCGTCTGGTTTTTGGTGCCCTACCTTGGGAATTTTTCCGAAAACTCCTGGGTTACGGCGGAGGGCATCGCCTCGGCGGACCCGTCCACCCAGTACATCCGCTCCCTTTACTGGGTCATAACCACCGTCGCCACTGTGGGTTATGGTGATATCCTGCCGGTTAACGATTATGAATACCTCTTTGCCGCGGGTGTCATGCTGCTCGGGGCCTTTATGTACGCCTTCATCATCGGCAATATCGCCAACCTGGTACGCAACCTGGATGCCGAGCGGGCGCAGTATTTCCAGCGTGTCGAGGCCATCGGCAACTATCTGCATGAACGGCGCATCCCGGCGCGGCTGAATGAGCAGGTCCGCGATTATTACGACTATCTCTGGGCCCATTATCGCGGTTTGAGACAGGCCTCCTATCTGGAGGAATTGCCACCCCCCTTCCGGCTGGAGATCCTGGTGCATCTGACCCGGGATCTGTTGATCAATGTGCCCTTGTTCAGCTATTGCACGCCGCCCCTGCGCAACGCACTCCTTCTGGCTCTCCAGGCCTATACTTATGCCCCTGGGGTCAGGATCGCGGCGGCGGGCGAGGTAGGCCACGAGATCTTTTTCCTCAGTCATGGCAAGGCGGCCATCCTGTCTGAGGATGGCAACACGCATTTCGGCCTCCTGGAGGATGGCGATTATTTCGGCAATCTCTCCCTAGTCCTTCGCGAAAAGCGCACGGCCTCGGTCCAGGCCCTGACCTACTGCGAAGTTCTGGTCTTGCCGCAGGAGGCCTACAACCAGATCCGGAGCGAATATCCCGCGTTTCAAGCGGTTCTTGAGCAGGTTGCCGCCACCCATACGGAACGGGTCGCCGCTCTCCTTCTTCAAGGAATCGTTTTGTAACCCCAGGGAGTCTTCTCTAACACCAGGGGTGCGGCAGCTGGAGGATGCCCGAAGGTAAACCCGGGCGTGTGGCTCAAAGCATGGGTCGCAGGACCGTCTTCTCCAGACGACGGGCCGCGAGGACGATGATCGAGACCAGTACCAGGTAAACTATTCCGGCCAGGAGATAGGCCTTGAAATATTGAAAGTTTCGGGTAGCCAGTTCCTGGACCTCCGCAAAGAATTCGGTGTATTGGATCAGGAAGGCTACCGAGCTGTCCTTAAGGTTGAGGATGGCCTGGTTGGTCAGGGCCGGCACCGACAGGCGAAGAACCTGGGGAAGGGTGATGTGCCTGAAAACCTGCAGGCCGGATAACCCTTGGGCGCGGGCCGCCTCCAATTCATCCTGATTGAGGCCGTTATAGGCGGTCCTCAGATAACGGGCATTGTAGGCGGCGACATTCAGGGTAAAGCCGATGACTGCTACGGCCAAGGGCGAGAGGCGCACTCCCCATTGTGGCAGGCCGTAATACATCAGGAACAACAGCACGATCAGGGGGGTCCCGATGAAGAAGGAGATGTAGCCATCGGTAAGGCGACGCAGGACCGAGTTAGGGCTCAGGGTTAAATAGAAAACCAGGATGCCGCCAACCAGTCCGTTGAAGGTAATGATGGCTGCGAGTAACAGGGTGTTGCCGAGCCCCGTGAGAATCTGAGGTCCATATTCCAGAACCTCCTGGAAGAAGGCCAGCCAGCCGGTCATGAAATCTCGGTCCCGCGGCCAAAGAAGGCGCGGATATGAGGGTCGTCATGATCCTCCAGCAAATGATCGGCATCCCCCTCCGCCCGCACCCGACCATGGTCCAGGAACAGGACCCGATCTGAGATGTGTCGGGCCAAAAAGACATCATGGGTGACGCAAAGCATGGTCACGTTATCCAGGTAAAGCTGGTTGATCAGAGCCACAACCTCTCGCGCCATGCGGGGATCCAGGGCCGAGGTGGGTTCATCAAAGAAGAGCACGGCCGGATCCATGGCCAAGGCCCGGGCGATGGCCACCCGTTGTTTTTGTCCCCCCGACAGTTGGGCGGGAAACTTCTTCTCGTGGTCCTCCATGTTCATGCGGTGCAGTTCATGCCGGGCTCTGGCAGTCGCCTCGCCATCGGTCAGGCCCTTGAGTTTGCGTAAGCCCAGCTTGATGTTGTCCAGGGAATTGAGGTGGCGATAGAGGGCAAAGTTCTGGAAGACGAAACCGATGCGCTGACGCAAGGCTCGCACATCCGTTTCGGGACGGGTGACATCTTCGCCGCGAAAGATAATTTGTCCCGAGGTAGGGTCGGTCAACCGATTGATGCATCTCAGCAGGGTTGATTTACCACAGCCCGAAGGCCCCATGATGACCTTGACCTGCCCTTCCTCGAGATCCAGATCGATCCCATCCAGGACCGGCTTGCCATCGAACTCCTTGACCAGATTTCGAACTTCCAGTAGTGCCATGCCTGACCTCAGAGTCGGATAAATCCTGGGACGGAAAAGCGGCGTTCGATAGCCCGCACCAGGAACAGCATCAGTTTATAGATGCCGAAATAAAGCAGACCGATGGCGAGATAAATCTCTAGCCCTCTCAGGGTCGTAGCGGCCAAGGCCATGGCCTGCTTCATGATTTCCGGCAGGCCTACCGTATAGGCAAAGGGCGAATATTTCAGCACCGTCGTAAACTCATTGAGCATGCCAGGTACGGCAAAGCGCAACATTTGCGGCATCTCGATCGACAGCAAGATCTGGGACCTGGTCATCCCCATGGCCTCGGCGGCCATGATCTCGTTGGGATCAACGGCGGCAAAGGAGCCCCGAAAGACCTCGGCCAGATAGGCCCCGGCAATGAGCCCCAGACTGAGCATCATGGCGACGATGGGCGGCACATTGAGGCCGATGCCGGGCAGGCCAAAATAGACCAGAAACAACAGCACCAACACCGGGATGCCGCGAAAAATATAGGTGTAAGTATCCAGTAGGCGGTCTAGGGCCCTCAGGCGCAAGCGCGCCAAAAGGGCGATACCCAATCCGGTGGTTAATCCAGCCGCGATACAAGCGAGGGTCACCAGAATGGTGTAACCCGCGCCTGTCGCGAGTTGGCCAAGGATTTGTAAAAAACTCATTGAACCAGAGTCTTGGTCAATTGAGCCACTTGTCGGCGATAGCCTTGAGTTTCTCGGGCCCGAGTTCGTTCAGATAGCGATCAAAATCCTCCCGCAAGGGCGAACCCTTGGGAAAGGCAAAGCCAAAACGATCAAAGCCCGTGAACACATAGGCGTCCTGGATGGGCAACTGCTTACGATAGACCGAGGCCACGGTGCCATCCAGAAAGGCCAGATCAACCCGACCGTTCTGCAGATCGGCCAAGACCTCGTTATAGCTGGGATAGAGTTTGACCTTGTCGAGGCTGTAGAGACCCTTGGGTTCCATTTGGGTTTTGATGAAATCCGTGTAGGCCATGCCTCGCGGGTAGCCGGTGGTGTAGTTTTTCCACTCGGCCAGATCCTCGAATTTGATGTTCCTGCTCTTTAGGCTCATCAGATTCCAGGTGTTTTCAAGATAGGGTTGAGAGAAGTCCATCACCTCCTTACGCTTGTCGGTGATGGAAATACCCGAGAAGGCCACATCGGCTTGTCCGCTTACGACGGCGCCTAGCATGCCTTGCCAGTCGTAAGAGGTAATCTTCAGACTGCAGTCCCGCGACTGACAGTAACCCTCGAAAATCTCGAGATCCATGCCTCTGGTCTGACCATTTTCCTCGAACAGGTTGGGTGGGGAGGCCGGGGAAACGGCAACCCGAATCTCTGTGGCACTACCCGGCATGCCATAACCCAGGGTCAGGAACAGGCCTGCCAACAAAAATATTATCCTTCTCTTCATGCTATTAGCCCAAAGTGATTGCAGTTTGATTACCTGGCCGGCAAGGGCCGGGGTGATTATGACGTTTCCACGGCCACCTTGGCGCGCCTTTTTGGATCCGTCTGGCGATCGACATAATCGAGAACCAACCCCAGAACCCAGATGATCAGAAAGTAGATGGCCGCTACCATCAGCAAGGGGAAGAAGGCTTCGAAGGTGCGGCTGCGGATGATATCGCCGGCCTTGGTCAGGTCCTGGACGCCAATATAACCGACGATGGAGGTCATCTTGACCAGGGAGATGAACTCGCCCCGATAGACCGGCAGGATGCGCCGCGTCGCTTGGGGCAGGATAAGGTACAGGAAGGTTTGGATGCCCGTGAAGCCCATGGCAATGCCGGCCTCGGTCTGGCCCCGATCCACGCCCTCGATGCCGGTCCGGAACATCTCGGAGACGTAGGCGGCAAAGTTCATGCCGAATGCGACGACGGCCACGACCAGGGGGTCGATGTTCACCGAGGCGAAGGCCACATAAAAAATCAGCATGAGCAACAACAGCACCGGTAGGCCGCGGATCAGGAAGATGTAACCCGAGCCGAGGAGCCGCGGTAGCGTCCTGGGGGACATCCGCAGCCAGCAGATCAGGGCCCCGAGCAGGGTGCCAAAGAGGGTGGATGCCACCGAGATCAGCAGGGTAGCCCAGAGCCCATTCAGGACGAGCCGCCAGCGTTGTTCGAGGACAAAGTTGGCATAGAAGCTCGCCTTCAGCTCGGCGAGGAAGCTGGGGCGGGGCTCGCCCTCCCCTGCCGCACCCTGCCCCGCCGCCGCCCCACCGCTCCCTGCCAGGTTTTTCTTAAGGGCCAGGGTAACCGAGGACACCTCGGCGTAAGGGGTGGAAAAGCTGACCTGCTTCTGGCGTTCCGGGGTCACCGCCAGGGCCGAGACCACTAGATCCAACTTGCCGGCGGCCAGGGCCGGGATCAGGGCACTGAATTCCAGGGGCGAGATCTCCAGGCGCAGCTCCTCATGGGCGGCGAAACGGCGCGCCAGTTCAATATCGAAGCCAACGTACTCGCCATCGACCATGCCGACATAAGGCAAGCCGACGAAGACCGAGGTGCCCAGCCGCAGTGCCGGCCCCGAGGCAGGCAAGGGAATCACCGGCATTTTAGCCTGGTGGGAATCGCCCTCGAACCAGCGGCCGCGCATCTCGGCATGGGTACCATCGGCCATGATACCGGCCATGAAGCGGTCAAAACGGTAGCGCAGCTCTTGATCCTGGTGGCGGAAGGCGGCTGCCTGGGACACTGGCAGGAGGGGCTCCCCCAGCAGACCGATTTCCGCATTAGCCTTGAGGATGTCCGGGGCGCTGGTGGCGATGATGATGCCAGCGTCCACCTTGCCGGTCTTGAGGGAGGTGATGAGATCGGCATGCCCCGTCAGATGGATGACCTCGGCCTCGGGGTAGGTACGTACCACGAACTGGTCCTGGATGGCGCCGGCGAAGACGGCGATGCGCCCCCGGGCCAGGTCGTCCAGGGAACGCCATCCGCTCTGGGTCGGGTGGCCCGGGCCGAGGGTGGCGGGCCTGTCAACCTCGACCGTCCCTGGGAAGGCCCTAGCCCCTGGGCTTGGGCGCAGAGGGGCCTCCCCGCGCAGCTCCGGGGCCAGGTTGCGCCTCTGGACCAGGGCCGCGGAGAATTCATGGTCATAGGGAACGGAGAAATCCACTTTGGCCCGGCGTTCATCCGTGATGGAGAGGCGCGACAGGATCATGTCGATCTTGCCGACGGCCAGGGAGGCGATGAGGGCATCAAACTCCATCGGCACCATCTCCAGCCGCAGGCCCTCCCAGGCGGCGAAGGTCTGCAGCAGCTCCATGTCGTGGCCGATATAGCGCCCATCGGCCTGGGCGACGAAGGGCAGGCCGACTAGCAGGGAGGTGCCAACCCGCAGGGTCTCGCCGGCCGTGGCCGGGGGGATGTCGGGCATCACCACCGACTCGGGGTGGTCAACCAGCCAGCGGCGCTGAATCCCTGCCAGGGTACCGTCCGCCCGCGCCGCGGCCACGAAGCGGTCGAAGCGCTGGCGGAAGCGGTCGTCCCCCTTGGGGAAGGCGGCGCCAATGGGCATGTCGTAAAAGGCGTCGGCCAAGACCGCCAGGTCCGGGTCGTCCTGGGCGATGGCCCGAATCGAGACCGCCTCGGTGATGGCGGCATCCACCTTGCCAGTCTTGACCGCCAGGACGAAATCGGCCTGGCTGTTGAAGCGCAGGATCTCCGCCTGGGGAAAGGCACGGGTGGTAAAAACGTCCTGGGCGGTGCCGGTAAAGACGGCAATTCGACCCTGGGTCAGGTCGGCTAAGGATTGCCAGCCCCCCGCCTCGACTCCTGGCGCCGCGGCGGCCGGGGTTTGCGCTAGCTGGCGCTCCTCCGGCGTCTGGACCTGGGCCGAGGTCGGGATTGGCTCGGCCGCGGGCTGGGCATCCGTCTGCTTCGGCAGGTTGGCAGTGAGGGCCAGGGCCATCCCGCGCCCCTGGGCGTATGGGGTAGAGAAGTCCACGGCCTTGCGCCGTTCCGCCGTGATGGCGATACCATCGGTGATGACGTCCACCTTACCCGAGGCCAGGGCCGGGATCAGGGCACCAAAGTCTAGGGACAGGATCTCCAGGCCCATGCCCTCCTCGGCGGCAAAGCGTTGGAGGAGCTCGATATCCAGGCCCACATAGCGGCCATCCTTGAAGGCCACATAAGGCAGGTCGGCCACTGACACTCCCAGGACATAGCCTTCCTTGGGGTCCCGGACCGGGTAGTCGGGCATGACCACCGCTTCCGGATCCCCGTCCAACCAGCGGTGGTGCATCGCTTCCAGGCCGCCATTGGCGTTGAGCCTCTCCAGAAAGCGATCGAAGCGCTCGCGTAGCTCGGACCGGTCACGGCGAAAACCGATACCCAAGGGGTAGGTGAAAAAGCCCTCGTCCAGTATCCCCAGTTCGGGATGGGCTCTGATGATGGCTCTGGCACTGATGGCGTCGAAAAGGGCCGTGTCCACCTTGCCGGTCTTGAGGGCCACCACCTGGTCCGTGGTGCTATTGAAGGTGGTCACCCGGGCTTGGGGGTAGGCCTGCTCGACAAAGGGAGCAAAGACGGTGCCCAGGATGACGCCGATACGCCCCTGGACCAGGTCGTCCAGGGAGTCCCAGCCCCTATCCTGGCTTGCCGTCCCACCGGATTGGCCCGCGGCAGCGGCCATCGCGGCCCACGCCGGTGTCCCTGCCGCGCCTGCCCCTCCGCTCATCGCTGGCTGGGATAACTGATCGCAGGAGAGTAAGGCCAGGGCTGCCAATGCCAGCAGGCACCGGGCAATAAGGGCGTTAGCGAATTTCATCGCGGATTCCTGTCGTGGCGCATGGAAGGTCGGTCCGCTTCGGCCTCGGGCGGCTGAATCTGGCGATCGAACGCCGAGGAAAAGCCCCTCATGGCAAAATCAGCCTTCCTGGGGGCTCAGGCGCTTAATCAGAGTTAGTTGGTTATGGCCATCCTGACGATGGTAGACAACTTCATCCATCAAGGTCCGCATGAAATGAATACCCAGGCCACCAATGGGGCGATCCTCGACCGAGCCATCGAGGACGGCCGCCGGGGCCTCCTCCAGGGGATTGAAGGGCTTACCATCATCCCGGAGGATGGCGGTCAGGGACCCGGGTTCCGCGCGCAACCGCAGGCTGATCTCGTGGGGAAGCCCGTCGTCGTAACCATAGGAGACGATGTTGGTCAGCAGTTCGTCCAGCACCAGGTTGAGCTGGTAAATATGCTGGACGGAGAGGGCGCCCTCCTCGCCGAAGGCCTCGATCCGCTCCGCCAGTTGTGACACATCCTTAAGGTCATTCCGCAGGATAAAATTTTGTTCCAGGACCATGATATTTCATCCCTTCTGAAGTGGGGCAGTCCGGGCCGCCGCGGGCGGAGCAGTATGGGAGCGTCGGACTGAGCGGCACCGATAGCGCCGTCGCGGGTAACCATCGGGCTGGCGGTGCGGAGTGAGCCAGCAGTTTAACAAATACCCCAGCGGGCTGGCGTTGCAGATATAGGTCCCAACCCGGCGGGACCCAGAGGATCGCGATGCCAAATTGCCAGCCAGGTGCGGCTGTGATAGCGTCTTGCGCCTTGCCCTGGGCCCCTTCCCTATCCTTGCACTGGTGCCGACATGCTCACCTTCGCCGAAGAATTCCTGCTGCTGGCCCATGACGAGAAGACCGGCGATTTCGCCGATGTTGGCTTCAGCGTTATGAGCGCCGCCCTCGCTGGGGCCGCCCTGATGGACCTGGCCCTGCTCAATCGCATCGACATGGACACCCGCCGGCTGGTCCTCATCGATCACGGCGAGACCGGCGAACCCGTACTGGATTTTTGTCTGGCCCGCATCGGTGTCAGCGCCGACCTCAACACGGCCGAGGACTGGGTCGATGAGCTATCCCGGCACGGCGAGGCCCTGCGCGACATGGCCCTGGACCGGCTGGTGGCACGCGGCATCCTCAAGCGGGAGAACAAACGCTTCCTCTGGGTATTCAATACCCGCGTCTATCCCATGATGGATGATCGCGAGACGGTCGAAGTCAAGCGACGCCTCTCCAACATCCTCTTCAGCGACGAGATCCCGGACCCCCGCGACACCTTCCTCATCGCCCTGGCTGATGGCAGCGACCTGCTGAGCCGGGTCTTCAACCCGGACGAGGTGGATCGCCGCCGGGAGCGCATCAAGGGCATCGTGCGGCTCGATATGCTTGGCCAGGTGGTATGCGATTACGTGCGCGATACCCTCAACGCCCCCCTGATTCCACCCCCGGGGCTCTGACCCCCCAGCCAGCCCCGGTTCCACTCTCGCCTGATCATCGCCGCCAATCACCATGCTGACCTTCGCCGAGGAATTCCTGCTGCTGGCCCATGATGAGGACAGTGGTGACTTTGCCGAAATTGGTTTCCCGGTGCTGAGCTGCGTGCTCGCCGGTGCCGCGCTCATGGATCTCGCCCTGCAGGGGCGCATCGACTCCGACCCGCACCACCACCTCATCCTCGTCGATCCCACGCCCGTTGAGGAACCGATTCTCGATTTCTGTCTGGCCCGGCTCGCCGAGACCCGGGAGTCGAAATCCATCCAGGATTGGATCACGGCCCTGGCGACCCATGGCGCGCGGTTGCGGACCCTGGCTATCGATCGCCTCCTGGCCCGAGGCATCCTGGAGCGCGCCGACAAGCGCTTTCTCTGGGTCTTTCACACCCGCGTCTATCCCCTCGTTGACGAACGCGAAATTGTCGAGTCAAACGCCGCATCGCCAACATCCTCTTCACCGACGACATCCCCGATCCCCGGGATACCTTTCTACTGGCCCTGGCGGAACGCAGCGGCCTGCTGACCGAGGTCTTCAGTCAGGCGGTGGCGGAGGACCGCCGGGAGCGCATTCAGCAGCTTCTTCACCTCGACCTCTTTGGCCAGGCCGTCAACAAGGCCATCCGCCATATCCAGCTCGCCATGCTGTCCGGGGGCCCCAGCGAGGGGTGAGGCGACGCCGGCCCGGGCATGATCAAGCCCCCCGCAACCGGGGATCGAAGGCATCCCGCACCACGTCGGCCAGCAGGTTGGCGAAGAGCACCAACACAAACATGAAGAGGAAGGCGCTGGCCAGGGACCACCAGACCAAGGGCTCCCGCGCCAGCTCCAGGCGGGCCCCATTGATCATGTTCCCCCAGGAATTCATGGTCGGATCCACGCCGATGTTGATGTAGGACAGCACCGCCTCCGCCAGGACCAGCCCGCTGAAATCCAGGGCCAGGGCGATGATCACCAGGTGCAGGACATTAGGCAGGATATGGCGGGCCAGGATGCTCAGACTGCCCACCCCCAGAGCCTGGGCGGCCTGGACATAATCCACCTCCCGCAGCTTGAGGGCCTCGCCACGCAACAGGCGGCAGAGCCCTGTCCAGCTAGTCACCCCCAAGATGAGACAGAGAAAGAAGAGGCGCAGGTCGGCCCGTTGCGCCAGGCTGGTGAATTCCGCCTCATGATTGCTCATGTGGACCTGGAGCATGAGCACGGCGGCCGCGATGAGCAGGACCCCGGGGATGGAATTCAGGGTGGTATAGAGATACTGGATGATATCGTCGGTAAGACCCCGGTAATAGCCGGCCATGATGCCAAGCAGAATGGCCGCCGGCAGCATCACCAGGGTGGTGAGGGTGCCGATGACCAGGCCGGTGCGGATGCTCTTGAGGG
Source organism: Chromatiaceae bacterium (assembly GCA_044228795.1). Taxonomy (GTDB): domain Bacteria; phylum Pseudomonadota; class Gammaproteobacteria; order Chromatiales; family Chromatiaceae; genus M0108. The sequence continues at coordinate 218,785 of JBGAUE010000001.1, forward strand.
CCTGGTACAGGACATCCTCGCCCACCTTATCGGTGCCGAGGACGTGGTACTTGACCGCCAGCTCGGCGGTAACGGTCCCCAGGAGCAGGATCACTCCCAGGGTCAGGAGTCCGATCCGCCACGGCCATTGGGTGCGCCCCCTGGCCAGGTCGCGGAGCGCAAGGCCCCAACCCCCGACCAGGCCAGGCAGCGGATGCCGCTCCCGCCACCTCCCCCGTCTCCATGCCAGCAGGGCCGCGGCCACCGTTGCCACCAGGGCCCAGAGGGCCAGACCCTTTATCAGGCCAAACAAACTAGTCATCAGGATATCCCGGCCACGGTCTCCCTCCGGCGCCGCCAGGTGTGCCCCACCATGGACCAGGCGCGGATAGTCCCGTCGGCTGGTACCGTCGGGCTGGACGAGGGTCTCCATGGTGTGCAGATGGGTGGCGAAGGGCGCGGAATAGGTCTTCTCCTGCCGCTCCCGCAGGGGCGCCAGCCAGAGATCGAGGAGGCTCAACACTTCCGACGAGGCACCCCCCAGGCCGACCCCCATCTTGGCCTCCAGGCGCGGATGGAAGTGGACCGTGTCCAGCAGGCCGATGGCCGCGTAACCACCCAGCACCACCAGGGACATCATCCCCACCCGGCTGGCAACCACCCGCCGCCAGGGGGCACGCAAGTGCTCGTGGCGGACCGCATAGAGGCCGTAGGCCAGCATCAGCCCCAGCAGCAGCAAGACGAAGGTGTCGGTCAAAAGCAGGACGAGCATGGCTGACCCTAATAATCCATGGCTGGTTGAAAAGGGGCATCCTCCTCGGCGGTTCTCCAGCCTGGCCGCCTAGGGCAGGATGGCAAAAACCCGGGCGGGAAAGCCGGAGCCCTGCTCCGGCTTGGGGAAGGTGGCCACCACCAGTGCCCCCTGCTCGGGAACCTGATCCAGGTTCGCGAGCAACTCGATTTGAAAGCGGTCTTGCCCTAAGACATAAGCCTCTAGGGAATAGTCGCCCTGGGCGGTCGCCATGCCCGGATCCGTATCCGTGGTCTCGTGACCGGAGGCCGTGATGCGGCGTTCCTCATAGAGATACTTCAGGACTTCCAGACTCCAGCCAGGATGGTGCGGGATGCCCATGGCATCCTTATTTAGCATGGCCGCCATATCCGGCCAGCGCCTACTCCAGTCCGTGCGCAGGGCGACGAAGGCTCCCTCGGGAACCAGACCATGCCGCGCCTCCCAGGTCTTCAGATCCGCCAGGGTGACCTGATAGTCCGGGTTTTGCGCCACCTGCTCATGCACATCGATCACCACCAAGGCCAGTAGCATCTCCTTGAGGCTGATCTGATCCACCGTCCGTAACCCCCGCACAAAATGCGCCGGTGGATCGACATGGGTCCCCCATTGGCCCACATGGGAAAAAAGCTGGGTGTAAAAACCAGAACCCAGGCGGCCCTCGCCAGGTTCATAGCCAAAGAGAACCTCGCGCTTTTCATCCGGGAAACCCTGCCAATGCGGAATACCCGGGGCAAAGGCATGGGTCAGATCGACGAACTTCCGGGTGCTGATGATTTGCCAGGCATCATTCAGGGTAAGCTCAGTGTCGGCCGGGACCGGGGGCACCGCCGCAAGACAAACCCCTAGGATGGGCCAGAGAAAAGACCTGATAGCGCCATGCCCTTTCATATGCACCCCCTGTTCAAAAGCTTCACGTCAACCGCACCCGCGGGTCTACCATCGTATAAGAGATGTCCGTCAGCATCAGCCCCAAGATGTAGAGCACGGACCCCAGAAAGACCATAGCCCGGACAATGGCAAAGTCCTGATTGTTGATGGCATCCAGGGTGTAGCTGCCCAGCCCCGGGATGCCGAAGAAGGCCTCCGTAAGCAGACTGCCCATGAAGAGCAAGGGCAGTACCACCACCACGCCGGTGAGGATAGGAATCAGGGCGTTCCCGAGGATATGGCGAAAGAGCACCAGCCGCTCCCCCAAGCCCTTGGCGCGGGCGGTGCGCACATAGTCCTTTTGGGCCTCCTCCAGAAAGAGGGTGCGGTACAGACGGGCACCGGAGCCGATGCCGCCCAGGACCCCGATGATGACCGGCAACACCAGAAACTTCCAGGCCTCCAGCCCCTGATCGTACCCGGAAATGGGTGCCAGGCGTAGCAGCTTGCCCAGCAGGAACTGACCGCCGATGATGTAGAAGAGGCTGGAGATGGAGAGCAAGGCCACCAGCAGCACGACCCCGGCCAGGTCGAGGGTGCGGCCCCGGAACAGGATCAGGAAGAGGGCCAGACTGATGTTGACCAGTAGGCCCACCAGCAGCACCGGGACCGCCACCGCCAGGCTCGGCCACATGCGCTGGCCAATATCGTGGCTGATGTTCCGCCCCGCGTCCGAGGCGCCAAAGTCAAATACGAAGAGCCGCAGGGACTTGTCGAAGAAGATCGTCTCGGTCAGCCGTTCCAGCCCTGCGGCCTGGCCGTTGAACAGCAGGGGGCGGTCGTAACCCCGCTCCGCCTTCCAGGCCAGGACCGCCTCGGGTGTCACCCGCTTGGTCCCCAACTGCATCCGCGCCATATCGTCGGGCGAATTCACCACGAAAAAAAGGATGAAGGTGATCAGATTCACCCCCATCAGAATCGGCAGGGCATAGAGGAGGCGGCGGAGGATGTAGGCCGTCACGGTATCACCTTCATAAGGCCCGCTCTCGCTCCCGCCGCCGCCAGTTCAGAACGGCCAGCAGGGCACCCAGTCCCAGCAGGACCAGCCCCAACCAGATGGGCCAGAGCACGGGCTGGTTCCACGCCTCCCGCAGCCGTTGGCGCAGCTCGGGGTTCAGGCGGCGGTATTTGAGGGTATTGTTGGCCATGAGATTCGGCTTGAGGTTAGTCAGCCAGGCGTGATGCAGGCTGAAACCCTTGGGGAAATAGCCCCAGACCCAGGGACCATCGCGGCAGGCGATCGCGATCATCTCATCGATGAGGGCCTGGCGCTCGGGGCCGTCGTCCAGGTTCTTCATGCGCTCAAAGCGGGCGTCGAATTCGGGATTGGCGTAGTTGGAGGCATTCTCTCCCTCCCCTGACATCTTGCTGTTGGGGCCATACAGCAGGAAGAAGAAGTTCTCCGGGTCCGGATAATCGGCGTTCCAGCCCCAGGTGTAGATTTGACCCGTGCCCTGGCGCATCTTCTCCTGGAAGCGATTGTAGTCAGTGGCACGCACCACCAACTCGATGCCCAGCTTGGCGAATTGCTTGCGCAGCCAGTTGAGCCGGGCCTTGTCGTCGGGACCGCTCGCCACGGCCTCGAAATTCAGGCTCAGGGCCTGGCCGGTGGCCGGGTCTCGCCCCTCGGCATAGCCGGCCTGGGCCAGCAGCTCTTGCGCCTCCTCCAAGGTCCGCCGCACCGCCTGGCCCTGTTGCCAGCGATAGACAGTGGGGTTGAGCCCCGCCTCCCCCTCCCGGTAGCCGAAAATACCCGGAGGCAGGGGCCCCTGGGCGGCCAGGCCACGGCCATTGGCGAAGATAGCGATGTACTCCTCGTAATCCACGGCGATAGCGATGGCCTGGCGCAGCAGGCGGGTGCGCTCCGATTCCCCGCCCACCACCGGGTCGCGCATGTTGAAGCCCATGTAGGAGATGGAGGTTTCCACCGAGGTCAGCAGGCCAATCCCCTTGGCGGCCATGGCCTCCGTCAGGCCAGCGCCGCCCTGGGTATCGAAACGAATGGCCTGGTCGAAGGCATCCGAGGAGATGCCCGAGTTGTCATACCAGCCCTGCAGGAACTTGTTCCAATAAGGGATGCCCTCCTTCTCCAGGGCATAGACGGCACGGTCGATAAAGGGCAGGGGCTGGCCGGCATCCGCCAGCAGGCCCGCGGCCTCATCCTCGGGCATGCCCTCGCTGGGATAGGTCTCGCCCTGAAAATGAGGATTACGCGTCAACTCCATGCGCAGGTTGGGATTATTCTCGCTGAGATAAAAGGGCCCGGTGCCCACCGGATACCAGTCCAGGGTCAGGTTGCGCGCCTTCATGCCCGGCTGATCATAAAAGCGCTCCGCCTCCCAGGGCATGGGGGCGAAGAAGGGCATGGCCAGCCAGTAGGCGAACTGAGGATACTTGCCCTTGACGCGAATGCGATAACGATAGCGATCGACCACCTCGGCACCGGCGAAGGGGATGGCATCCAGATCCAGATAGGGTCGCTCGCCATCTTCCCCAGTTGCGGGGGCCTGAGCCTCGACGCGGGCCGTCAGTTCGGTAAAGTCCTGGATATGCTCCCCCAGGACCCCCGCAATGGGCGAATGCCGCCAGGGCACTGCCAGCCGCTTGATCTGATACACATAATCCGCCGCCGTCAACTCCCGGGTGCCTGTTTCGGGGAAATCCGCCAGGTTGTTAATATTCTTAAGGTCCTCAGAAATCAGGTGGTGATAGCGGTAACCCCCGGCGGGGTCCCGAGCCAAGGCTGGATGAGGCTGATAGTGGATACCGGGACGGATGCGGATCAGATACTCGGACCGGGCGATCGCCGCCGCCGGGGCATCCTGGGGCAGCGCCCGGCCCTCGGCGTCGAAATAGGCCAGCTCCGGCAGGCTCTCCGCCGTCAGCGGGATGAGCTGGTAAGGCCGCAGCAGAAAATGGTACTGGAGGGGCGGTTCGTAAATCTGGGCCAGGAAGGCATACTCATTGGAGCTATAGGACCGCGCCGGGTCCAGGTGCTTGGGCCGCTCCTCGAAAGAGGAATAGAGGACATTGGCCCCCGCCTCCCGCGCCGGCCAGGGGTTATTCCAGGCGCCATCGCCACAGCCAGCCAGCAGGATGAGGACCAGCAGCGCGCCCGGCAACCACCCCATCAGGCCTTTTTGCATCGCCCGCCCTTCCGCCCGTCGCTCAGTTTCGGTAATGTTGCCGGCCTAAGGCGTCCGCGCCGCCCATGCCCGGCCGCCACGTCCTTGGGCCAGGCCCTGGATTTTTCACCACCACGAGAGGTTTGAACGTCATGGGGTTCCTGAAAGACAAAAAGATTTTGATCACCGGCGTCGCCAGCACCCGCTCCATTGCCTGGGGCATAGCCCAGGCCATGTATGGGCAGGGTGCCACCCTCGCCTTCAGTTACCAGGGCGACAAGCTCCAGGGCCGGGCCCAGGAAATGGCGGCCCAGTGCGGATCGGAACTGGTGCTGCCCCTGGACGTCTCCAGCGACGCCCAGATCGCCGACTGCTTTAAGGCCCTGGCCCAGCATTGGGACGGCCTCGATGGCATCGTCCACTCCATCGGCTTCGCCCCCCGCGACCAACTGGAGGGCGACTATGTCGATGCCGTCACCCGCGAGGGTTTCGCGGTCGCTCACGACATCAGTTCCTACAGCTTCGCCGCCCTGGCCAAGGCCGGCCGGGACATGATGGCGGGCCGCAATGGCACCCTCCTCACGCTGAGCTATCTGGGCGCCGAAAGAGCGGTGCCCAACTATAACGTTATGGGCCTGGCCAAGGCGAGCCTGGAGGCCAATGTCCGCTACCTGGCCGCCTCCCTGGGCCCCAAGGGCACCCGCGTCAACGCCATTTCCGCGGGCCCCATCCGCACCCTCGCCGCCTCCGGCATCTCCGACTTCCGCTCCATGCTCAAGCAGGTGGAGGAAAAGACCCCCCTGCGCCGCAACGTCACCATCGAAGAGGTGGGCAATGCGGCTGCCTTCCTTTGCTCCGATCTCGCCTCCGGCATCACCGGGGAGATTATCTACGTGGATACGGGCTACCACATTCTGGGACTCGGCTAATAGCCTCCATAACCGATGACGGGGGTGAGACCACTTATTGGGGCCCGTGGCGCGCGCCCCAATCCGGGCCACCAACCAGGAAGGTAAGCACCTTGCGTCAATGCCTTGACCTGAACTTCACCGATCCGAGGCGCGCCCGGTCATTCTGGCTGGCCGGGGTCCTGCTCGCGGCCTGGCCGGACCTGGCTTGGACCCAGGCCTTGCTGGTCTCCCTAGGCGAACCCGTCCCCCTGGCCCGACCCTTCGCCACCCTCGAAACCAAGGCCACCACGCCCCGCGGCATCAGCGGCCTGGCCTGCCTGCCGCCCGACAAGGGCGTGCGCGCCTGCCTGGCCGTGAACGATGAGGAGCGTTTCGCGGAATGGGTCGGTTTCGACGGCAAGACGCTGGCACCCACTGGCCTGCGTCTGCAACTGCTGACCCCAGCCAAGCAACAACAGGATGACATCGTCGGGAGCAGGCCCCGGGATCTCTGTGACCAGGAGGATGATTTTGGGGAGTTCGACGGCGAGGCCATCGCCCTCGGAGGAGACCAGATCTACATCACCGGCTCCCATGCCTGCTCCCGGGCAAAAGGCAAATTTCGGCCATCCGCTTTCATCCTGGCCCGAGCCAAGGCCACGGCCCAACCCCTTGAGGCAAAGGATGTGGAACGTAGCTGGCGCCTCGCCGATGTCATCCGCCTCAGCCCCTTGGCCAGTGCCTTCGGCAAGGCGGGTGACAAGGGGGCGGGCATTGAAGGGATGGCCCTCGTCGGCAACCGCCTGTATCTGGGCTTTCGCACCCCCGCCACCGCCAACACCGCGAAAATCCTGAGCGTCAAGGTCACTGAACTCTTCAAGCCCGGCGACCAGCCCGCCACGACCGAGCCCGAGGTTCTGACGCTCACGCTGGGGCCCAACACCGGCATCCGGGATCTTGCGGCCCTGGATGACGGCCGCCTGCTGGTGCTGTCGGGACCCGCCGATTCCGCCGCAGGCGCCTACGTCCTCCATCTCCTGACGCCCGCGAATGGCAAATACCGCCCGCTGGTGGAGCTTCAGACCGATGCCAGGGGAGAAAAAAAGAACCGGGGCGGCCGCGAGATCCCCAAGGCGGAGGCCATTGCCGTCCTGGAACAGACCCGGGAAGCCGTCACCCTTCTGGTTATGTACGACAACATCGATGACGGCGGGCCTCGCCGGCACCGCATCAATTTGCCCACGGATTGAACGCATTCAACCCGATCTTTCGCCCCTCCTGGCTTCATCAGGGCCACTGCCTTGACCTCTCCAGATAGGGCAGGATTTCGGCCTCGGGCTTGAGATCAGCAGGCACTCATGAAACCCGGCCATGTCAGCCGGCAAGCGATCTGGAGGGCCCGCCCCCCTCCGCCGGCTGCGTGTCGCTCCATTGGGTTGGCATCACTTCCTCACCCGCGGCTTACGCGAATAAAGGCCCAGGAGCACCAGGAAGCTGAAAGCCAGCATCCCCAAGGCCAGGATATGGGCCTGAGCGTATTCCAAGGCCTCCACGTGGTCGTAGATAGCCACCGAGACGACCCGGGTTTTGCCAGGAATATTACCGCCGATCATGAGCACCACCCCAAACTCGCCCACGGTGTGGGCAAAGCCCAGGATGCTGGCGGTGACGAAGCCTGGCCTGGCCAGAGGCAGGGCTACTGTCAGAAATCTATCCCAGGGACTCGCCCGCAGGGTGGCCGCCACCTCCAGGGGCCGCTCGCCGATAGCCTCGAAGGCATCCCGGAGGGGCTGCACCACGAAGGGTAGAGAATAGAAAACGGACCCTACTACCAGGCCGGCGAAGGTAAAGGGCAGGAGGCCGAGGCCAAGCCATTGGGTAAACTGGCCAATGGCGCCATGAGGGCCCATGGCGATGAGCAGGTAAAAGCCGATGACCGTGGGTGGCAGCACCAGGGGCAAGGCCACCAGGGCGCCCACCACGCCCCGCCAGGGGGAGCGGGTCCGCGCCAGCCACCAGGCGATGGGGGTACCCACCAACAAGAGGATCAGCGTGGTCAGGCTCGCCAGCTTGAACGTCAACCAGACCGCGAGCCAATCGGCGTCGGTCAGGGCCTGGCTGGCATCAAACATGATCGGCTGCCATCCGCCCTGCCCTAGCCGTCATCCGATTCAACCGGCAGATCGAAACCGTAACGACCCAGGATGGCACGGGCCTGGGGGCTGGTCATGAAGGCGGCGAAGTCCTGGGCCAGGGGTTTATCTGCCGCTCGCCGGGTCATGATGAACCCCTGCTCCAGCGGGGCGTGCAGGCTAGCATCGATCAGGGTATGGCTTCCCGCCGCGGCCATGACCGGATTGAGGGCTAGGGAGAGGGCGATAATGCCCACCGCGGCATTACCCGAGACCAGGAACTGCGCCGTCTGGGCAATGTTCTCTCCCAGCACCAGCCGCTCTTGCACCGCATCCCAGACGCCCACGGCGCGCAGGGCCTCTTCCGCCCGCTTGCCGTAGGGGGCATGGCGCGGGTTGGCGATGGCGATCTTGCCAAGGGTGGGGTCCGCCAGGTCCTGGAGGGTCCGGGTGGCGGCAGCGCGAACCGGACTCCAAAGCACGATTCGGCCGATGGCATAGGGGTGGACCGGTCCCGCCGCCAGACCCAAGGCCGCCAGGTCGCGCGGGAAGGCGATGTCGGCCGAGAAATAGAGGTCGAAGGGCGCTCCCTGCTGGATTTGGGTATGGAACTTGCCCGAGGAGCCAAAGACGACGTCGATAGAGGCCTCTGGGTGGAGGACGCGAAAGTCGGCGAGGATTTCTTCCAGGGCGAACTTGAGGTCGGAGGCGGCGGCGATGGTCAGGGCGGCACCGGCCCAGGCGGGGCCTGGGCCACCCAGGATACCCAGCATCAGGGAGACCAGAAAAAATGTAAAAGGGCGCATGACTGGTTGTGAGTGGCTGGGTGTAGAAGTCCCCGCCTGGCACGTGGGCCGGCTAGCGCGCATGGAAAATCAGAGCCCGGCCAGCCACGGCCATCGCCAATATGGCTTCAGGCCGCCATGCGGGCCTGAAGCCAGGTGTACCAGGCGTCCAGGCCCTCGCCGCTGCGGGCGGAGACTTGCAGTACCTCGATACCGGGATTGACCCGGCGGGCATAGTCAAGGCACTTCGCCATGTCAAAATCCAGGTAGGGCAGCAGGTCGATCTTGTTTAGGATCATGAGATCAGCGGCGTGGAACATGTCCGGGTATTTCAGGGGTTTGTCCTCACCCTCCGTGACCGAGAGGATGGCTACCTTGTGAGCCTCGCCGAGATCGAAGGCGGCAGGGCAGACCAGATTGCCGACATTCTCGATGAAAAGCAGGCTCTTTGCCGCCAGCCCCAGGCTCTCGATGGCATGGCCGACCATGTGGGCGTCCAGATGACAGCCCTTGCCGGTATTGATTTGCAGGGCCGGGATGCCGGTGGCGCGGATGCGGTCGGCGTCATGGCTGGTCTGCTGATCGCCCTCGATCACTGCCAGGGGATAACGACCCTTGAGATCCTGGATACTCCGCGTCAGCAGGGTGGTCTTACCCGCGCCGGGACTGGAGACCAGATTCAGGGCCAGGATGCCCTTGGCCTGGAACCAGGAACGGTTGGCGGCGGCATATTGGTCGTTCTTGCCCAGGATGTCCTGCTCGATCTGGACCATGCGGCCCTGGCTCAGGCCGGGCGCATGGGCATGGGCGGGACCCAGGCCATAATGATGGTGATCGTCGCCATGGGCATGATCATGGCCGTGTGGATAATCGTGAGCATGGTCGTGCCCATGGGTATGAGGATGGGCATGTTCCTGGCCAGGCCCATGGCTGTGGGTGTGGCTATGGGAATGAGGGTGGGAATGCTCATGGCCCTCATGATCCGGGGCCTGATTCAGCTCCTGGCCCTCGATTTGGGTCTCGCCCTGGCCGCAGCCGCATACAGTACACATCTATTCCACCTCCAGTTCTTTGATTCGCAGCTCTTCGCCGTGGGTGATGCGGATACCGTAGCCGCCACATTGCGGACAGGGGTCGAACCGCTGGCGCACCGGCACCAGCATGTCGCATTGCAAACAGACCCCCTGTCCCGGGATCTCGATGATCTCAAGCTCGGCACCTTCCGCCAGGCTCCCCCGGACCACGGCATCGAAACAGAAGCGCAGGGCCTCGGCCTCGACCCCGGCTAGGGGGCCTATCTCAAGCCAAACGCCCTTGACGCGCTGGAAACCCTGGCGTCCGGCCTCCTTTTCCATGACCTGGAGGATACCCTCGCAAATCGACATCTCGTGCATGGTGGCTGCTGCGGGTGAGGTCCAGTTGACAGGAAAAGAGGGGGATCGCAGCCTGAGTCTGCGGACGCAATTCACGCCGACCTTGACCTGGAGCCATTAACTCGCCGGCCAACTCGGGCTATTCTAGATCTTTGCTCGCCTCCCCGCCTATGCAGATGACGGCCAGGGCGGCGCATCACCCGGGATTATCATTGGCAACGAAAGAGGTTCCTTTCCCCGCAATCTGGGCCCCGGGACGGAGATCGGGCCTCTTTTTGGGGATTCTAGGGTTGGGCGGGCTTCTGTTTGCCTTGACCTTCCTGCATGCGGGCCTGGTGAGTCGCGCAGCGGCCGCTGAAATCGCCCAGCGCCGGGACCTGGTGGCGGCCCTCGGCTTGACGGATCTGGCCCTCTTCACCGAGGCCCGCTATACCCGTCATCCGAGCCAGGCAGATCTCTACAGCGCCTTTCAGGATCACCCCCTGGCCCTGGATCACTTCCCCACCGGCACCCTGGTACCCGCACCGAGGCCGGGCTTAGGGGCGGCGCAACCATGATCAGCTTCCTGCGCCGTCAGCGTTCTCTGCTGGAATACAGCCTGTCATCCCTGGCCCGGCGGCCGGGAAAACATCTGGGATTGGTGCTGGTTTATGGCCTGATCGTCTTCCTGATGGCCTCGACGCTGCTCTTCACTCAGTCCCTGCGTCAGGAGGCCGCCCTGGTGCTGGCCGAATCCCCGGAACTGATTGTCCAGCGCCTCCTCGCTGGACGGCATGACTTGATCCCCGCCAGCTATCTGGAGCAACTCGGCGCCATCCGGGGGATCAGCGAGCGGTATGGACGGCTCTGGGGCTACTTCTACGACCCGGCGGTGCGGGCCAACTACACCCTGATGGTGCCGCGCGAGGCCCCACCGGCGGCGGGTGAGGTCCAGCTTGGCGCTGGGGTGGCACGGGCCCGGGGCCTGAGCCCCGGAGACTACCTAAGCCTGAGATCCGCACGGGGTGAGCCCTTCTCCTTCAGAATCGCGGCCCTGCTGGCGGCGGACACCGAGCTGGTTTCCAGCGACCTGATGCTGCTGAACGCCCAGGACTTCCGCCGCTTTTTCGACTTCCCCGCGGACCGCTACACCGATATCGTGCTGCGCGTACGCAACCCGGTCGAGGTGCGCAAGGTGGCGGAAAAGATCAGCCTGGCCTTGCCGGATACGCGGCCCATCCTGCGCGAGGAGATCCTGCGTACCTACGACGCCATCTTCGGCTGGCGTCAGGGGCTGGTTTTCGTGGTACTGACCGGCGCCCTGCTAGCCTTCTTCATTCTGGCCTTCGACCGGGCCTCGGGCCTGAGCGCCGAGGAGCGGCGCGAGATCGGCATCCTCAAGGCCGTTGGTTGGGAGACCGGCGACGTACTGCGCATGAAGTTTTGGGAGGGTGCGGCCCTCTCCTTGACGGCCTTCCTCCTGGGCTATCTGCTCGCCTATATCCATGTCTTTCACTTTTCTGCCATCCTTTTCGCTCCCGTGCTCAAGGGTTGGGCCGTGCTCTATCCCGACTTCCGGCCCCTGCCCTTCGTGGATGGGTTGCAGGTGGCCACCCTCTTCTTCTTTTCCATTTTCCCCTACACCGTGGCGACCATCATCCCCATCTGGCGCGCCGCCATCACCGATCCCGACCAGGTGATGCGATGATCCGCCTCGATGCCGTCAGCAAGGTTTACAACCAGGGCCGCCACAATGAGGTCTGGGCGGTGCGTGATCTCAGCCTGGAGCTGGAGACCCGGGGCATCACCGTCCTCAAGGGTCCCAGCGGCTCAGGTAAGACCAGCCTGCTGGCGATGCTGGGTTGCCTCTCCAGGCCCAGTAGCGGCCGCATTTATCTGGAGGGGCGTCTCCTTTCGAATCTGCCGGAACGCTTCATGACCAAGGTGCGGCGCTCGACCTTCGGCTTTATCTTCCAGCGCTTCAATCTGATTCGGGGGTTGACGGTCCTGGAAAATGTCATGCTGCCGGCCTACCCCCTGGCCCCGGACCCGGACCAACTCCGGGATAAGGCCCTGGGGCTGCTGCGGCAGTTCCGCCTGGAGGAGCGAGCCCATAACAAGGCGGAATGGCTCTCTGGCGGCGAGGCCCAACGCACTGCCATCTGCCGGGCCCTGATCAATGAGCCGCGCCTCATCATCGCCGACGAGCCTACCGCCAACCTGGATAGCCAGCTCTCGCGGGAGCTGTTGACCCTCATCGGCGAGCTGGCGGATCAGGGCAAGGGCATCCTCATCAGCTCCCATGACCCCCTCGTCTTCGACCACACCCGGGTCTCGCGGGTGGTGGAATTGCGCGACGGGCGGCTGGCCTAAATCGCCATGCCCTTGACCCCCGCCATCCTGGCCCTGAATCTAGCATCCCTGACCCAGACCCTCCTGCTGGTGCTGGCAGCGGGGTTTTCCATCCAGATCCTGCGGCATTGGGATCTGAACAGTGGCAGCGAGCGCCAACTGGAGCTGGAGCGTCGCACCTATCTCATTGCCACCCTGGTCGCCTGGGTGTTTGGGGGCAATCTGCTATCCCTCTTGCTGTTTGTTTATAACGCCGAGCAGCTCTCAACTCAATTCGTCGGCGCCATGTGCGCCACCGGCGTACTCAATGCCAACTCCTGGGGCTGGCCCGCCCTCTTTCTCAAAATAACCCTCTTCTTCGCGGGCGCCGCCTGGCTGACGCTCAATTGGGTGGACAATCAGGCCCCCGATTACCCCCTGGTCCGCCCCAAGTACGCCCTGCTGCTCCAGATCGCCCCCCTGGCACTAGCGGAAGTCACAGTGCAGGCCCTCTTTTTCATGGGACTGGACCCGGACCTGATCACCTCCTGCTGCGGCGCTCTCTTCAGCCCCGAGGGGGGAGGGGTGGCGGCGGAGGTCGCCGGACTCAACCCGGCCGTCAGCCTCGCCGCGCTCGGTGTGAGCGGGCTTGGGTTGTTGGCGTCAGGCCTAGGTTATTGGCGCCGGGGGCGTGGCGGCGGGCTCTTTGCCCTGATGGCGGCGCTGACCTTTAGCATCGCCTTGGCCGCCATCGTCTCCGGGATCGCCCTCTATGTGTATGAACATCCACATCATCATTGCCCCTTCTGCCTGCTCAAGCCCGGTCATGACTTTGTCGGCTACGGGCTTTACCTCCCCCTCTTCGCCGCTACCGCCCTGGCCCTGGGCGTGGGCCTGATGGCGGTCTGGCGCTCGGTCCCGAGCCTGCAAGGTATCATCGCCAACCAAGGCCCCCGCCTGGCGGGCATCGCCCTGATGTTGTTTGGTCTCTTTTATGGCGTCGCGACCTGGTTGATCTTGAAATCACACCTGATCCTGCTGGGCAATGCTTAAGGAACTTAACCGCATGAATCGGCCCTTGTTCATCTCCCTCCTCCTGGTACCACTCCTGTTAGTCGCTTGTGGCGAGGAAGCGCCCAAACTGGAAAACCACCAGCCGCCGCCCGCCTTCGCCCTACCGGACCTTGACGGGAAGATCCTGTATTTCCCCCAAGACTTTCAGTCCCAGGTCGTGGTGGTGCGCTTCTGGGCGGACTGGTGTCCCTTTTGCGGGCCCGAGATGCGCGACATCGAGCCTATCTACCAGGAACTGCGCGACCGGGGCTTGAGGGTGCTGGCGGTCAATGTGCGCCAGGATCGGGATACCGCCGCGCGCTTCATCGCCCAGCTGGGCATTTCCTATTCGGTGCTCTTGGATGAGGACGGCGCCCTGGCTCGCCAATATGGCGTTACCGGACTGCCCACCAGCTATTTCATCGACCGCTCCGGCCGGCTCCAGATTCGCATCCTGGGCGAGGCGCCTCCGCAACTCTTTGACAAGATCGTCCGGGAGTTGCTTTGAACCTGGAGCTGACCCTGGCCATGGCCTTCGCCACTGGCCTCTTCGGCGCCCTGCACTGCCTAGGCATGTGCGGTGGCTTGGCCGGGGGCTTCTTCGTCCAGCGTCAGGTCCAATCTCGGCTTGCCCCTCAGCTCCAGTACCATGCCAGCCGCATTCTCACCTACGTCCTGCTGGGCATGGCGGGGGCATGGGCGGGACGCAGCCTGGCGCAAACCGGTCTGACCGGCAAGGTGCAAGGGATCCTGATGATAGGGGCCGGCCTCCTGATCCTGGTCTTGGGGTTGAGGATGCTCCTGGCCCTCCCCCAGCAGGCCTCCCGGACCCCGACCCATGGCCTGGAGGTGCGACTGGAGTCCAAGCCCAGGCTCGCTCGGCCTTGGCCCCTGCTGTTGGGAACCCTCAATGGCCTGGTCCCTTGCAGCCTGGTCTTCTCCATTGCCCTCAAGGCCGCCGCCACCGGCGACCCCGGTCGCGCCGGGTTACTTATGCTCGCCTTCGGCCTCGGAACCCTGCCCATGATGGCGGCGGTCACCGGGTTGGGGGCCTTCATCGGCGCTCGGCTGCGGGATCTATCCGCCCGGATCGCGGGGGGGTTGGTGGCCGCCCTCGGCCTTTGGACCTGTTACGAGGGCTACCTCTTCTTCGATATCATGCGCGGACTCGCCAATGGTTGAGGGCCGCGCGCCTCCATCCACCACAGACAGGAGAAATTCCCATGTGTGATCACCAACATAACCAGGGCCGGCGCGAGGCCCTCAAGGTACTCGGCGCCATTGGCCTCGCTGGCCTGGGCACGCCGGTCCTGGCCACGCCGGTCCTGGCCACCAATGCCGCCACCATCGGTGCCTTCATGCCCGGCAAGGGTTGGATGCCCGCGGGCGGCGCGGGCTGCGAGGGCGATGGCACTCCCCTCCAGTTCATTCCGCGCACCCCCCCAGACGCCCGGCCCCTGGTGGATGAGCTGAAAAAATACCCTAAATGCCCCTATTGCGGCATGGATCGCACCGAATTCAACGCCAGTCGTCACCTGGTCCAGTACGACGATGACCTGGTGGATGGCACCTGCTCCATTCACTGCCTGGCCATCAGTCTCATGCTTAACATGGATCGCGGCCCCAAGGCGATCTATGCGGCGGACTTCGGCTCCCCGGAGGAAATCAAGCCCCTCGTCCTTGTGGACAAGGTCAACTATCTGATCGGTAGCAAGCTCAAGGGGACTATGACCGCCAACAGCAAGATCGCCTTTGCCGATAAAGGCCAGGCTGAGGCCGCCATGGCCAAGGAAGGAGGGGCCTTGGGCAACTTCGACCAGACCCTCAACCAGACCATGGTGGATATGGCCGCGGACACGGTACGCATCCGCAAAAACCGCGCGGAAAAACGCCAGAAAATGATGCCAACGGTCTAAATTTGCGATTGAGACCCGCTCGGGCGACAGGGCGCGGCCCCGTCGCCCTGGGGTCACCCGCCCCGCTTGCCTTTTAATTCACAAGACCCCCGAGGGTCCGGCCTTGCCTCCCACCCCGCCGCTTCTTTCCATCCTGGTTTTCCTGATCCTCTGGGCCCCAGGTCTGCTGTTAGCTGAAAACGGCCACCCCCTGTTACCCAGTCCGGGCCCCAAGGACACCTGCCCCGTTTGCGGCATGTTCGTCGCCAAATATCCCCATTGGACCGCCACCGTCCTCTATCGCGATGGCCACGCCCATTATTTTGACGGCGTCAAGGATCTCTTTAAGTACCTTTTTGATTTATCCAAATGGGCGCCGGGCCATAAGCCCGAGGACATGGTCGCCATCGCCGTCACCGAATATTACGGACTCGGTCGCATCCCTGCTCAGGACGCCTGGTTCGTCATCGGCTCGGACGTCCTGGGTCCCATGGGGCACGAGTTCATCCCCCTTGCCTCCGAGGCTGAGGCCCAGGAGTTTCTGCGGGACCACGGGGGCAAACGCCTTCTGCGTTTCGATGCCGTGACCTCGGATTTACCGGGTAACCTCGACGCAGGGAAATTCGAGTGAGTAATTCCAGTCCTAGTCTGCCAACCCGTTAGGAGGGCCGATTCGCGATCCAGATGCCAGCGCCAACCAAGAAGAGGGCGGCGAAAATGATGGGGGTCAAGGGCTCATCCAGCAAGAGGCCGCTGGCGAGCACCCCCATCACCGGCGTGAGGAAGGAAAAAGAAGATAGCCGCGTCGCGGGATAATGGCGAATCAACCAAAACCAGCCCAGATAAGAGGCCCCGGCCACGATCACCGCTTGAAAGAAGATGTTCGCCCACACCAGGGGCGTGGGGGCGAAGACCCCGGGCTCGCCCATCGCCATCGACAGGGGCGGCAAGAGGACGGCGGAGATGGCGAGTTGGTAAAGCAGCATCTTCTCCGCCGAAGAGTGCCCGAGGGCGCTGGCCTTGACCGTCAAGGTGGTCGCCGCCCACAGCAGGGCCGCCCCCAAAATCATCAGATCCCCGATCCAGGCCTTGTCCGTCGGCAGCCACAGGTGCTCGCCAAAGAGCAGGATAACCCCGATAAAGGCGAGAGCCATGCCCCCCCATTGCGCCTGGCGCATACTCTCCCCAGGCAAAAACCAGGGCGCCCCGAGGGCAACAAAGAAGGGGGCGGTATAGAGAAAGATCACTCCCCGGGACGCTGGGGTGTAATCCAGGCCCAGGAATATCAGCGCAAACTCTCCCGAAAACAGTAAACCTACCAGCAGGCCTGGTCCCAAGGTCCCATCCCGCTCGAACAGTTTGACCCGGCGTGATAATGCCCAGATCAGGATGGTCACGGTCGCGCCGATCGAGCGCATCCCCGCCTGCCACACCGGCGAAATGCCCGCGTTAGCAACCTTGATCGCCACTTGCTGAAGACCCCAGATGGTACAGAGTACGACCATGAGTCCGATGGCCAGGCGATCGAGTTCGTGTTTAGGCATGCTCTTGTGAATGCATCCTGACATCAGTCCAAGGGGTATTTCAGCGCTGCGGATTGAGACCCTGGGCGAAAGCCGCCATGGTTTCCCGCGTGGCAATTTTCCCTTAGCCTCGTATAATACGCTCCCTTGATGTCTCAGCTCTCAGGTGAGACTGGCGGGTTCTCGGAGAGGTGCCGGAGTGGCCGAACGGGCTTGACTCGAAATCAAGTGAAGGCGTAAGCCTTCCGTGGGTTCGAATCCCACCCTCTCCGCCAATTCTTCATAAACTGGCATTTTACTATATAAGTGAATTAGTTACAAGCTATCACAGCAGCTTCTTCACCCAATGTATTCACCCAATGCGTTCACCCAATATCGCCAAGGTCCCAAAAAAGCTTTACCATACAGTTTATAGGCTTATCTTCGTCAGTGATGATCGGAACAATACTTCCCATCGTTACTGGACCGGTGGATGCAATTCAATACACCATACCATAATCATACCATGGTAATTTGTTGTTGGATGGTTAAGTAACATCCAACAGATCCTGCCCAGCTATTCTATCCCCTCCCCAAGTCCCCTAGTAAGCCCATCCAATCGTCTCTGGCCAGGACTAAGCCAAGGTTCGCCGAGTATTCACCAAGCCACTACGACGATCCTATGCGACCTGATAGTGTGCTGGTAGACAAGTGCTGAATGTCTCGAACTTCCTCTTGCTACACTTTTTTTCCAATTCTAATTAGTGTTTGACAGACACGTTCTATGTCCAAATTGGCAGTACTTAGGAATTCAATCAATCCCTTGTCTGACTTGGCTAGGTTGCATTTCGAGCAACACCAAACGAGGTTCTCTTTAATTGATAGACCACCACGCTTTACCGGTTGAATGTGATCCAAATGTGCATTTTCGAGCAAAGGTAAATTGCAATATGGACAAACCATCGTCTTTTCAACGTAGTTTTTTTTCTGGCCGGCCAGTGAACGGGTTCTCTGATCAACTGCAGCAGCCTTAGCATATGCAAGCTCATGAGCTTGTTCATATGGTGATTCTCTTTCGATCTGCTTGCGTATTTCTTTTATACGCCAGTAAATATTCTCAACTCTCTTCCATTGATCAATATAATCCCGAAGTACCTTGCGGCTTTCAGCTAGTCGTAACCTTGTAACTTGTTCATTTTCAAGAATCTCTGCTCTCTCTCGCATAAGTAATGCGATTTCTTTGGCGAATTGGCTTATCAACTCCTTAGATTTGAAATACTTGCGTTTCTCAATGCGTTCTAAATTCTGTTTCGCCTGATCAATCTTAGCGTTGAGTGGCATTACGTCCCAAGGATTTGACTTCTCTAAGTTCTTGCCTGTCTTATTTAACAGAGCTTCTAATGGATGATATCCGATGTGCTCTACACAGAGAATTGAATTCAATGATATTGGCATCTGCTTGGCTGTAAAATGTTTTTTCCATTGTTCTTGATAATAAAACCAATAATTATATTTTCGGGCTTTTCCTAGGTATCTGTCGATCACCTGAAGATGCATAAACAGTGTATTCAAGTCACGAGTGGCCAAGAATTGCTCGCGGAGTTTCGTTGACTCGGCTTCAGCCTTCTTTAGCTTACATATGAGTTTATCAATATTCTCCTGATAAGGGTTCATGATTTACTATCGTTTTTTGTGGCCATTTATAACATTAGTTCTATAGGAACAATTTATAAGTAATATGAATATTGTAGTCTTCCGAAGGGCGTTGGTGCATAAATCCGCCGATCCCTGCTAAGCTGACCATCGTTTCACCTTTCAGTAAGCCTGCCGGCCATTCGGCTACATCGCAAGTTACCATCGGACTCTCCAGAAGATCAGAAGAGTTCTTCATAACTTTGTGGTCTTAAATTTGGAACTGCTGGCAGAAGTTGAGATGGTTGGTGACAGCATCGGAATCGTGGTTCAATGTCTATGGATAATTTATTCAACTGAATAAAGTAGCTCTTCATGTAAAATTCTGATATTACCATTGTAATCTTTAATTATTTTCATCAACTTTTTACCTTTATCACTATAGCTCTTGCTAGAGTAATATTGCACGAATGAAATAGTTGTAATATTTTTTTTATTATCAAAATTATCAATGGTGACAGCATCAACCACAATACTGAGATTTACAGCTTTTGCATACATTTTAGACCGATCTTTAGTCCATTCTTCCAAATTATATCTATAGGTATTTCCAGTTTTGGTTCTCTTTACTCCAACGAATGACTTGTCATAAAAAGCTAAATATTGATTAATGTATTTATTTGATTGATAAGAACTCCACTTTTTCAAAAACTGCTTTACTTCATCTATTCCAATGGTTCTGCTGTCTTCCGTCCTTCTGCTTAGTTCTGGTGATTTCGAATTTAGATTTTGTGATGCCAGCCCAGGCTCAGCTTGTTGCGGGGTCGTGGGCTTAGGTATGGTCGGAGCAGGCTCAAGACCCACGAGCTTTCGAGCCAGCAGGTCAATCTGATCGGGAATCCTGTTGGGGTCATTGGTCTTGATCTCGGCGACGCTACGAATGGCTCCGGTGTTGGTATCGATCAGGCGTGCCACGATGGAGATGGTCTCGCCCCACTTGATGACGGTACCGCTCACGATTGCCTCCACGCCATAGAGACGGCCAGCCTCGGCGGCCAGGGTCGATTCCGCCAACGGGCTGGATTGGAAATCAATTTCCTCGACGACCTTTTGGAGCAATACCCGCTCAATGAGATTAAAACGGCCCGTCGCGGCCAGGGCGCCGATCATCCACTCGCCGATGCTGTCACCCGCATCGGGTATGCCCAAATCACCGCGCACCTTGAACTGATAAACCGCCACCCGTGGCTTGGTAGGTTTGGTTTCCGCTGCCTTTGTCGATTTTTCCGCTTCTTCGTAGCTGGTATCCAGGGCGGTTATTTCTCCGGGAGCCTGCTCCTCTGGGCGTGGTGCGGCCTTATCCTGGCCCCATTCCGCTAGTTCCACGGCTGCCACCTGGGCCAAAATCACTGGCGGCAACACCAGCAGGATGGCTAACACTAGCCCTCGCAGCAATTGCCACGGCATCCGGATGGGAGGGCGGCGAGACTGGTCAGAGCGGGATGATAACCAGGGGCAGGACCGAAGGCAGGTCTTCATGGGGCAAATCTTCAGAAGTAGACGAGCAAGTGACGCAGGAGGTAGTTTAGGGAAGCGCTGGTTAATTACTACCTTGCTATCACTTGCAACGTTGCAGCAGATCCCCTAATCCAGACCCTTGTTCTGGCGGCAACCATGTACTAACCCACCTTTCCACCTTTCTGTAGCAGGTTTCTGTTGCCCCCCAGGTACCTGATCGCGTTGATTTTCATTAAGGCCTCCCATGTACATGCCCTCCCCTACCAATCACTTTCAGGTTGATCATGCGGAACGGTTACGCCGGACCTACCACGCCCTGACTGGCCGACACCTGCTGGACCCGGCACCGCCCCCCATCGTCGCGGCGGATTTGTTGTTCCACGCCCCCTTTGTCGTGTTATCCCACGATACCCAGGCTGATCCCATCCTTAACTATGGCAACCTGGCCGCACTGAGCCTTTTTGCCATGTCTTGGGAAGAGTTCACGGCTATGCCTTCACGCTTTACGGCGGAAGCATCCATCCGAGCCGAGCGGGAGCGCTTACTGGCGGAGGTGAAAGAACGTGGATACATCGATGACTATGCCGGTGTTCGGATTGCCAAAAACGGCACCCGATTTAGTATCGCGCAGGCCACGGTCTGGAATCTGATCGATGACACCAACCAGAGGTATGGCCAGGCGGCAACCTTTCGTCAGTGGCACCAGATCCCGCCCCAATCCACTGCCCCTCCCCAAGTCCCCTAGTAAGCCCATGCAGTGATCCTTGGCCAGTACTAAGCCAAGGTACGCCAAGCATTCACCAAGCCACTACGACGATTCTATGCTGCCTTAGTCCTTTTGCTACAACAACAATAGGTTACAGTCCAGACCAAAGTACATCTGGAATTCCCTAGTGGTTAAGTTATACTCATTAATCTCTGAATAAATTGCTATGCATCAAAGGGTAGTATAAACGCAATGAATTAATAGTATCCAATTCTACTAATTTAATAGATTTGCGTTCACAGATATAAGCGGGCTCCATCTTTAAAGAATAATAATATAGTTAAAATCTTCTATCCAATAATTCAAGAAGGTGAATTACTTGATTTCGAACTCTGATAGATATAAATTCTTACTAACTATAACAGATACCATTTACAAACATTCATTAGATTTGCGTGACAGAGAATAATTATGGCACTTCTTGATTTATGGAACGAAAAGCCTGAACAACTTAAAGACAAGCAAGTTCAGCAACTAATAGCATTTGCCGGTGATGGAAAGTTGCTTGATACTAGTGAATGCTCCAAAGAGTTTCGCGCATTTTTAACAAATGTTCCTTCAACAAATCTTATCAATTATGCCAATCAAATATTGAATATTCCATTCACTGATTCTGGAATGGCATTGCAAGATATTGTAAATGAAATAGGTGAAAGGCTCGGCGCCACAGTTTCACGCGGACTTTATCATGGAAAGAAGAACTCAAACGGTTTTGATGGGCTATGGAAATTCCCCAGTGGTCATTCAATTATCGTGGAAGTTAAAACAACTTCTGCTTTTAATATAGCATTGGATACAATCTCTAATTACAGAAAAAAACTAATTGAATCTAATGAAGTGTCAGAGGAAAAATCATCCATTTTGTTAATTATCGGAAAGCAACAGACTCAAGACCTGGAAGCACAAATACGTGGCTCTCGTCATGCTTGGGATATCAGGTTAATCAGCATTAATGCTCTGGTTAACTTGATGTCAATTAAGGAAGATTTAGAAGATCCTAAACTTGTTCAGCGTATTCACCAAATACTTATACCACGAGAATTCACTCGCCTGGATGATATTGCTGAGATTTTATTTTCAGCAGCAGAAGAGATTAAGCAAGATATTTTCCCAATTAACGAACATGAAAAAATTGTTGATACAAAGTCAAAAGAGCCTAAATTAACACCCGTTTCTTTTCATGAAGCATGTATCCATAGGATTGAACCTGCTATACACGAAAAACTGATTAAAAGAACGAAGGCGCAATACTCCACAGCAGATAAAACTACATTTGTTAATTGTGCAGTTTCAAAAGAACACAGCCCTGATATAAACCCAAATTATTGGTTTTCTTTTCATCCACATCAAAGAGAAGCGCTGAGTAAAGCAGCAAAGGCATTTGTCGCTTTCGGTTGTGGAACAAGCAAGCAAATAATTCTTATCCCCTTTTCCGAGTTTGATCCCTTGCTTGATGGAATGTGGGCTACTGAAAATGAAGATCGAAAATATTGGCACGTTGTAATATACCATAAAAATTCAAAATATCTTTTACATAGAAAAAAAGGACAAAAAGTTATTGATCTTACAAGTTATTTGATCTCTTAGGTTGTATAAATAGTTTTTGATTGATAAAAATTATGTAACTAATGACGCTGATTTAGTTATGAATGACACCTACATAAATGTCATACAAAGCCCTAGTTAAGGTTGGAAGCATGAAGTCTAGTTGAGGATGCTCTTGTAGCTGGCGGTTGGAATTTATGGAGGTCTAGTAGATACTCCTCCCTCACTTTTCTTATCCTCCAGCACCATCACCAAGTCGCATAGGATCGTCCTAGGGGCTGCACAACCCTCGTGATAACCCTTGGCCTAGGGCTTGGTTAAGAATGCGTCTATGGGCTTGCTAGAGGACTTGGGGATACCTTTAGGAATTAGGCCGGGGTTACTTGTTGATCTGTATTTCCACCAAGTCTTTGATGAGGGGATAGGCGGGATGGGTTTCAGGGAGTTGCTTCAGGTCATTGGGGTGTTTGAATTGCAGCATGGCTTTTTCTCCGAGCATAAAAAAACCAGTTGAGGCGGGTTCTGAGGGGGTTTGAGGGGTGTCTAATAAATTGTGTTTCAAATAATACTTTAGTGTAGTGATGAAAGAAGCATTGAGGTTAGCAGGAACCTGATTTCATTCTGCTGGAAAGAATGGAATGACTATAGAAAGGCCGACAGTAAGCTAAAAACGGGCACCGAAGCGCCCTTTTGTTGCCATCATAGGAATCTGCAACCTAGCTTTGACTTCTCTGCCAGTACCATCTGGCAATGCCCATCATGGCGATAGCCAAGAGAATTTTTGCCCATTCGGAGAGAGTAAAGATGGGTGTGAATTGCTTGCAATCAGTAATGAGAGGATCCAGAAATATACTATTTCATAGTAATACTCTAGACGTACTTCCGTCAAAAGCTACGGATGGGAATTAGGGCTCCGCCTCGGTCTTTATAATTTCCCCATGCCTGACTCTCACCATCGAGTCCTATTCCCATCATCCAAACAGCATCATTCCTACCATCATTCACTTCGGTAGAACTCCAAACTCCATTGCAACCTTCAAACAAGATGTCAGAAATGCGAATGTTTGTCAGGCTCTCATTAATTAATGAATCTAATTCAGAAAATGACGGTAGATACCAATCTTCATATCCGTTCAAACTATAACTTCGAGCTATTAATGCTGCAATACCAGGCTCCCCGCATGTAGCAATAATTTTGTCGGTATTTGAAGCGCCCGTTCCAACCTCCGACATCGTCTCAACATTAACACCAAAGCAGCCAGATCCCCATAGAGCTGATCTAGGAACGCCTGCAAAGTCTAGGTTGCCACAAATGGGAGCCACTTCTAATCCATGATTGCCACCGCTAGTGATGTAAAAAACAACCCCTCCAGCCGGACCAGTATCACCAACGGCATACCCGTCGCCATTGCTCTCAGCTTTACAGATGTCCGCCCAACTTGGCTTACCATTACAGAAGTGAAGTGTCGCCATCTCAGGGGCGATAGGTAACGGATCGGGCTGGGGTATCAGTACCCACTCTGTACCATTCCAATAAAGCATATCGCCGTCAGCGGTCCCAGAGGGCAATGTCCCTACTTGTCCAGGTTCTCCTCTGGGGCCTTGCGGTCCTGTTGCGCCGGTATTACCCTGAGGACCCTGTGCACCGGTGGTTCCCGTTAATCCAACTGGACCTTGAGGACCTTCTGGACCAGTGAGACCTTGAATACCTTGTGGACCAACTAATGAAACAGGAATGGACCAACCATCAGCAGTTTTTGGTCCATAAATTCTGTTTTGCGCTGTATCAATATAAAAATCGCCAACATTTCCAATCGTTGATGTTGGAGCAGTAGTGCCATTAAGAACAGTATTACCTGCTGTAACTAATTGCATCCACCACGAAGTCTCTTGATTTGGTAATTTATTTCTATTGGGAGGATTCCAGCTATTTTTAATAGAAAGATAAAGTGTATTATTGTATGTTACTACACTCCCCAAAGAATATGTAGAAGTCGATTTCCAATCCCCAATATAATTCATAATTGCAGCGTTTACCACCGGGCTAATTAGCCACAACATTAGTGAGAGGGCTATAGTTGTTATTTTACGGGACATTTTCTTCTCCGGGCTGGTAAGTATTACGAATAATGATCAGTTTGTTGGATTATCGCCCTGATCCCCAACCTAGCTTATTACTAGGAATACAACCCTCCCTACTATAGAATTTTAAGACTAACAAAACGCCTTGTAAAGCCAAAAAATCCCACCAATACAACATTACGCGCGACATAGTTATCTTCTGTATTTACAGACCAAACTCCTCGGACCTCCATAACCCTTCCCTGATCACCCTGCTCCTTTTAGTACCACCTGCTGAGAGGTGGCTCCGATTGTTTGGACAGAGAAACGCCCTGGATA
>JBGAUE010000020.1:0-64541 GCA_044228795.1 Chromatiaceae bacterium
AGCCTCGCCAGGGCTCTATGAACGCGAGTTAGGGCCTATGCTGAAGGCCTACCTATGACCTCAACCGGACACCGTTGTATGCTAACCAAGCCCCAGGCGCGTTGCGTACGTCAATCACCTCACCAGCGACGTGGGCGACGAAATCACCCTCACCCCCGAATTCAAGTTGGTCGCGGTGGATTTCGAGCGGGCCGCCTAACTCACCCGTCAGGCTGTGATCCAGGGTCACCGGATCTTCCGTCCACCCATGGGTCCGTGAGTTCTTGCCAGATGGGTGATGATGTGGCGGTTGGCCAGGATGTGTCATCGGCGATATCAGACGCCACTTCGATGCCGCTAGCCAGCCTCGGCGGAATCCGCAGCATAGTATCGGTCAGTGGCTGCGACGGCAGTCTCCCGCAGGCGGCCCTGGTCCTCGGGGGTCAGCCGGGACCACAGGGTCGGCGCGAACCGCACCCGTGAGACATCCCGCGCATAGTCGACGAAGCCGCGCTGGGCGAATTTGCGGAAGGGCATATCCAGGATCAGGCCCTGGATCTCGGCCTCGGACAGCTCCGCGACCCGCGCCATCCGGGCCCTGGGCTTCTCGACAGGTAAGCCGTGGGCGAGGCGGTCCAGGTAGAAGTCGCGGAAGGCAAGGGTCAGGTTGGCGATCGGGACGGCGCCGTCGGCGTCCGCGGTATCCAGCAGGCAGAGCAGGAGGACGGGCTTGTAGGAGGCGGACATGTCCATGTCCTCGCAGAAGGCGAGAAAGCGCTCGCGGATGTTGGCAGGGGTGACGGGCTTGAGGCCGAACGCCTGGGCGATCTCGATTTTACGGTCCTTGCGGAAGTAGAGGTACCGGCGGGCGCCGATGTCCAGAGTGTGGTCGGGCGTCAGCTCGCCGCGCTGCACCTTGTTTCTCAGATAGCCCTCGGCGGCGGCCAGGGCCAGTTCCAGGTCGGCCACAGACAGCATGTCCTTGACCTCTGATTGCCAGTCGAAGATGTCGATCTCCTCCAAGCCCTTGGCCCAGACACCCAGGTTGAGCACTACCGGCGGGGCCTCGCCCCGGGCGTCCTCGTCCGCGATGCGGCCCTCGGGGGCCAGCACCAGGCCGCCGGGGCGGTAGCGCGTGGTGCGGGTCAGGCGGTGCAGGTTCCAACTCGCGTTGTAGCGCCCGGCGTTGTCTACGAAGTCGAAGACGATCAGGGACTCCTTGCCCGGGGCCTTGCGGGTGCCGCGTCCGAGCTGCTGCATGTAGACGATCTTCGATAGGGTCGGACGCGCCATGAGCAGGACTTCCACGTCCGGGCAATCCCAGCCCTCGTTGAGGATATCGCAGGCGCACAGCACGGTGAGGGCACCGTCGGCGAAGGCCCGCAAGGTGGCGTCCCGGTCCTCGGCGCGCATGGACCCGGACACCGAGCGGGCGGCCACCCCGCGCTCTTGGAAGATCGCTGCCATCTCTTCGGCGTGACGGACATTGACGCAAAAGGCGACGGCCTTGCGCCCTGGGACGTGGTCCAGGTAGGTGTCGACGATGAGGCGGTTGCGGGCGGGGACGGTGACGCTGCGCTCCAGGTCGTGTCGGTTGTATTGGACCTCGTTGAAACGCACCCGGGACAAGTCAATGTTGGTCTTGACCCGCACGCAGCGAATAGGCACCAGTTCGCCGCGGCGGATGGCCTCTTCGAGCGACAGCCGGTGGGCGGCGTCGCGGAAGACCTCCAGGATGGGGCGGCCGTCCGGGCGATCCGGCGTGGCGGTGAGCCCCAGGGTGAAGAGGGGGGTGAAGTGTCCGAGCAGAGCCTGATAGGTGCCGGCGGCGGCGTGGTGGGCCTCGTCGACGATGAGATAGCGGAAGGCGTCGGGCGGCAGTTCGGCCATCCGGTTGCCCAGGGACTGGATGGAGGCGCACACCACGTCGCGGAACGGCTCCCAACTCCCGCCGACGATGCGACCGACGCTGACCTCGGACCACAGGCGGCGAAACTCGCGAGCAGTCTGGTCCACCAGAGGCTTGCGGTGGGCGACGTAGAGCACCCGCGGCCCGATGCGCCGGGCGTCGCTGATGGCGGTGACGGTCTTGCCGGAGCCGGTGGCATGTTCCAGGAGCGCAATGGTCTTGCCCTCGCGGCGGATCGCATCCAGCCAGTCCAGGGCCTGCTGCTGGTGGAGGCGCAGGTCCAGCGTGAAGGCGGCACCGCTCTGCTTGGGCAGGAAGTCGGTCAGCTCGATCAGCCCGGGGATGCGCTCCAGGAACAGTTCCAACTGGCCCTTCACCCGGTCCGGTTCCCGGGCGAGTTGGCGGTCGGACCAGCGGAAGACCTGCCAGCCGTCGTGGATCAGGCTGTTCTGGCGGTGCAGATCGTCCTCGAACTTGTCGAGGCCGAAGTCCGGCGGGGCATAGTGGCTGGGCCCGTCGATCTCGAAGGCGATCATCCTCCCCGCCGACTTGAGGGCGAAGTCGATGAAGCGCGCGGTTCCCTCGATGTCCAGTACCGGGTATTCGGGGGCCAGCAGCTGGGTCTTCTCAACACCAAAGACCTGGGCGAACAGCTCGACGAAGGCGTCCTCCGGGCGGCTGGACTCGGCGGCGCGCGGGTTGCTGGCCGGGTTGCTGGCCGGGTTCGGCTCAGGGTCGGTCATGGGCGCGGGGCGCTCCAGTAGTCAGCCAGTTCCGGGAAGATGCGGCGGATGCCCCCGCGCGGGTCGGCTTGGTCGCCGGCGTAGCGGGGGATCAGGTGCACGTGCAGGTGCATGACGGTCTGCCCGGCCGCGGCGCCGACGTTGACACCGAGGTTGAAGCCGTCCGCCCCGTGCTCGCGAATCAGGCCATCGGCAGCAGCACGCAGGGCCCGCCAGAGCGCCGCCAGCTCCTCGGGGGTGGCGTCGAATAGGTCGGCGAAGTGGCGCCGGGGTATGACCTGGGTATGGCCGGGGGAGACCGGGAACCCGTCGCGCAGCGTCAGCGCCAGGTCCGACTCGGCGAGGATGCGCCGCGGGTCGATGTCGCAGAATGGGCAATCCGTGGTGGGCATGGTCCTGGGGCGCTGTTGTGGGAGGGGGATCTGGGGGGACAATACCAAAAACCGCGACGGGCGGTCGAGAGGGTGCGGCTGACTGTCTACCCCGACACGGTTCCGCCGGCCAGGCTTCGCACGGCGTCATTGGGCACCTCTGCGGCGCCCGTCCAACATCCGCGACACATGGAGCTTGCGATGCCCGCCATTGACCCTAACGCAATCCTGTCCCAGGGAGTGGTGCGCCTACTGCTTTGGCTCCTGACGCTTGGCTTGGCCCTGCAGGCGCTCAAGATGCTCCTCGTACCGATGCTCCGCGGCCGCGCGGGCGAGGCCCGGGTCGGAGCCGTGCTGGACCGCATCGGGGTCGATACCCTGCACGACATCATCCTGCCGGACGGGCGGGGTGGTTCCACCCAGGTCGACCATCTGGTCCTGACCGGGGCCGGCATCCTGGTCGTGGAGACGAAGAACTACAGCGGCCTGGTCTTTGGCCAGGGGCACGAGGCGCAATGGACCCAGCGGCTTGGCCAGCGAAGATACCGTTTTCAAAACCCGTTGAGGCAGAACTTTGGTCACGTCCAGGCCATCAGGGCCCTTGCACCGGGGATGCCGGTGCTGGGGCGAGTCGTGTTTACCGATGACGCGCGGTTTCCGAACGGGGCGCCCGAAGGGGTCTCCGTGCTGACTGATCTGCGCCGGGACCTTGTAAACCTGATCGGCCACGCAGCGCCGTCACCTCATCTGCTCCAGAGCTGGGCAACGCTTAAGGCGCGGGCTGATAGGAGCGCCGAAGGGCGTAAGGCTCACATGGAGGAGTTGCGGGAGCGGCACGGCCCTGATCTTGTCCGTCCCTTAGCCTGGGGCTTGCTTGCCACGGCCGGTGTCCTGGCGGCTGGGCTCTGGCTTTGGCCGGCCCCTGATGGACAGGTACCACGCAGGGTTCAGCGGGCCGCAGCGGCACTTGGACCTGCTCCAGCACTCTGGGTACCGCACCCCAAGGCCGCACCGAGGGCGCTGCCGGGTCCTGTGTCACCCGAGCCTGAGGCCCCGGCCGCCACCCTGGCTTGGGCCGACACAAACCAGCCAGAGCAGGGGGGCGCGAAGGCGGCATGCAACAACGCCATCGCGGCGGTCCTGATCGACAACAGTCCCGAGAACCGGAAGTTGCGCGATCGGACCTGCGGGATGGAGGCGAATAAGCCAGACAGCCCACCCTAGTGAGTCCGCTGCTGATGTGTTCCCGTCGCCAGACGCATCGGTTTTGGGCCACTGAATGGGTCCCCAAACTCCGCGTCATTGCCGAGCAAGCGGGGCAGCGGGCCCCCGTTTTTTTGGCGTCGGGGCGGGAGTGGTCACTGCGCTAGTTGTAGCTTCGCGTCGTGGATCTTGACCGGGTGCACCCCGGCTTCCCGCGGATGCTGAGCCAACCGAGCGGGCCCAGGGTCAACCCAATCCCACCTAACGAACACGCCAAGCGTCGTGCGCACCCCGACCTGACCCCGGAGCCTGACTTGAACACGACACCTGGCAAGTCCGTCGCCCGGCGCTTCTATGCCCTCGTGGACAATGGCATCCCCCTTGAGCCCCGACTAGAGGCAAGGGTCGCGCAGGCCGAATCATGCGCCCGCCTTCATCGCAGGGAGGACTACAACATCGCCCGTTTCAAGCAGGACTCTGGGACCGTCGCCTTGCTCCCCTTCCCAGACTTCTTCGAAGACCCCTTCCGGATCCTTGGCGGCGAGTTGGCTGGTGGACCCGGAGGAGGGGACCACAAACCTGTGAACCTATGCCGATTCCCTCAACCCGCCCATTCTGCACGGCAAGGAGCTATTGCTTCCGACCAACCATCCGCGTCGGGCGGAGTTCGCGGCCTTGACCGAGGCATTCGAGGCCATCGGGCGGTTTGACGAGCCCACCCGCATCGGCTACCGGCGCCAGCGGTTGGCTCTGGTGCGGGAGAAGGAGGTCCGGGAATACTGGCTGCTTCGCCCAGGCAATCGCCTTAGATTAGCCCTCGCAACGCCACCCCTGGTGCTGGCCCCATCGCCCGCTTCACCCCTTGATACATACCAGCGGCTCCAACCGCGCCACCAGGCGGGCGAGACCGGCACGGTCGGTGGCGGTAACCACCTCGCTGACATCCTTGTAGGCACCGGGGGCCTCCTCGGCCATGCCGCGTGGGGAGGGGCTGCGCACCAGGATGCCGCGCTGGGCCAGTTCGTTCTGCACCGCCCGCCCCTGCCAGCGGCGGGTAGCGGCGTGGCGGCTCATGGCGCGGCCAGCGCCGTGGCAGGCGGAGTTGAAGGCTAGATCCTGACTCTGGTCCGTGCCCGCCAGGATGTAGGACGCAGTGCCCATGGTGCCGCCGATCAACACGGGCTGGCCAACGGCGCACAGACTCTCGGGCAGGTCGGGGTGACCGGGGCCGAAGGCGCGGGTAGCGCCCTTGCGGTGGATGTAGAGCTTGCGTCGGCGACCCTCGACGACATGCTCCTCCAGCTTGCAGGTGTTGTGGGAGACGTCGTAGACCAGGGTCAGGTCCACCCCCAGGATCTGGGAAAAAACCTGGCGCGCCAGGTGGGTGATGATCTGGCGATTGGCCAGGGCGCAGTTGATACCGGCGCGCATGGCGCCGAGATAGGCGCGCCCCAGATCGGAGTTGAGCGGGGCGCAGGCCAGTTCCCGGTCCGGGAGGCGGATGCCATGCTGACCGGCGGCCAGGACCATGCGCTTGAGGTAATCGGTGCCGATCTGGTGGCCCAGGCCGCGGGAGCCGCAGTGGATGCTCACCAGCACCGCGCCCAGCTCCAGGCCGAAGGCGGCGGCGATGGCGTCATCATGGATCTGAGTGACCTCCTGGACCTCCAAGTAGTGGTTACCGGAGCCCAGGGTGCCCATCTCGTCACGCTGGCGGCGCTTAGCCTGGTCGGAGACCTGCTTGGGGTCGGCACCGGCCATGCGGCCATGCTCCTCGATACGGCCCAGATCCTCGGGCCGGCCATAGCCTTGGCTCACCGCCCAACTCGCACCGCCGGCGAGCATGGCGTCCAGTTCCCGGTCGTCGAGGCGAATACCGCCGGTGCTGCCCAGGCCCACCGGGACTCGATAATAGAGGGCATCCGCCAGTTCCTGCTGCACCGCCAGGATGGCGGCCCGGTCCAGGCCGGTGTGGAGGGTACGCACCCCGCAGGAGATGTCGAAACCCACACCGCCGCCGGAGACCACACCGCCCTCGTCCGGGTCGAAGGCGGCCACCCCGCCGATGGGGAAACCGTAGCCCCAGTGGGCGTCCGGCATGGCATAGGCCGCCTGGACAATGCCAGGTAGGCTGGCGACATTGGCCAACTGCTCTCGGACCTTGTCATCCATGTCGCGGATCAGGGTCTGGCTGCCAAAGAGGATGCCAGGGACGCGCATGGGCCCTTGGGGCGCGAGGCGCCACTGGGTGTCGGTGACTTGGGTCAGGTGCTGGGTATCCATGGAGTCTCCTTGCAATCAAACATCCACGACGCAGCGGGCGGACCAGGTGCCGTCGCCGGCCTGGCGCACCGCGAGGGCCGTATAGGTGGCCCCCTTGACCTCCACCGCCGGCTCATGGCGCTGCCGGTCCAGCGGCTCGCCCCAGGCCTCGCCCCTAAGCCGGGGGCCCACGAGCTGGACGCGAAACCGCGAGAAGAGCAGGTGACGGATGGCCATCTCGTAAACCAGGGCATTCAGCCAGTCCACGAACAGCAGCTCCAGGTCCGGCTCCTCGCAATCGATGACCACCGCCAGCTCCGGTCGCACCCTCGCCGGGTCGCAGATGATGGCCGTGAGCGCCAGGGCCGCCTGCTCGAAGGCCTCCGCCGGGCTGGCGCCAAAGCCCGCCACGCCCATGTCGGCGCGATGTTCGAAGTGCTCCCAGGCGGGCAGGGGGCACGCCTGATCGGCAAGCAGCGGGTTGTCCTGATGGCGGCCCTCGGGAGGGGGCTGCGAGTCTGTACCCGAGGTGTTCAATGCCAGAGGCCCGTGATGTGCCAGCGGGGCGACCGCTGGACGCCGCGGGCCAGGAGTGCCAGCAGTTCCCGAGGGTCGTCACGGGGCCAGGTGAGTGCCAGGCCGGGGGGTTCGTCGGGGATCAGTTCCAGAAGGCGGTCGATACGTTCCTGGGTCGGCGGGTGGCTACGCAACAGTGAGGGGTCCGGCAAATGGCGGCCAGGGAGCATCATCTGCTCCCAAAAGCTACCCTGCTGGCGCTCCAGCTTGTCCAGGGCCGAGGCAAGACCCACCGGGTCCCCGGAAAGCTCGGCGGCGCTGCGGTCGGCTTCAAACTCGCGGTTGCGCGACAGGGCGAGTTGGGCGAGGGCGCTCAGGGTCGGCGCCCCGAGCAGCACCAGCAGGGCCAGCAGCGGGGGGGTGGCAAGCCCCAGGAGCAGGGCTGGGATACTGAAAAACAGCAGCACCTGGCCGACCAGCGCCAGGATCCCGGTGATGCGGCTCAGGGTGTCGGCAAAGGTCATCACCTGGATGTCGCCGTTGATGACGTGGGCGAGTTCGTGGGCGAGAACGCCGATCAGTTCACGCCGCTCCAGCCGCCGCAGGAGGCCATCCGACAATACGATGGCCGCATCCTCCCGATGCCCGGTGGCAAAGGCGTTCATCATCCGGCTCGGCAGATAATAGAGCCGTGGCAGAGGCTCCAGCCCGGCACGCGCCGCCAGTCCCTTCAGGAGTCCATAAAGACCCGGCATCTCCCGGGGCGAGAGGGGTTTCGCGCCGTAGAGCCGGACCAGAAGTCGGGGTGAAGCCACCGGGTTGATCAGCCACAGCACCGCGACGCTCATCAGGGTGCCCCACAGGAAGGGTTCGCCGCCCACTACCCAGGCCAAATAGCCGAGCAGCAGAGCCAGCAGCCCCAGCAGCCCGAGCTGCTGCAGGCCATTGCGCACCTTGTGTTCGATCAGGCGCTGTCTGTCCATGGTGGCAAAGGGGGTCTAGCTGCGGATCCAGGGCGCCTCAATTGCCATGCCGTTTGCGGAAGCCCTCGAGGAAGCGGCCGATCCGGCCCATGGCATCCTCCAGATCATCCGTATTGGGCAGGAAGACAATGCGCAGATGGTCCGGATGGGGCCAGTTAAAGCCGCTGCCCTGAACCACCAGCACCTTTTCCTCCAGCAGGAGTTCGAGAATGAAGTTCTGGTCATTGAGGATCGGATAGACCTTGGTATCCAGGCGCGGGAAAAGGTACATGGCCGCCTGGGGCTTGTGGCAGGTCACGCCAGGGATGGAGGTCAGGATGTCGTGAGCGAGGTCGCGCTGCTTGCACAGGCGCCCATGGGGGGCTACCAGGTCATCGATGCTTTGATAACCGCCCAGGGCCGTCTGGATGGCGTATTGGGAGGGGACATTGGCGCACAGTCGCATGGAGGCGAGAATGTCCAGCCCCTCGATGTAATCGCGGGCGTGACGCTTCTCCCCGGACACGATCGCCCAGCCGGCACGGTAGCCGCAAGCGCGGTAGTTCTTGGACAGGCCGTTGAAGGTTAGGAAGAGTACATCCTCCGCCAAGGAGGCGATGGAGGTATGGGTGGCGCCGTCATAGAGAACCTTGTCGTAGATCTCGTCCGCGTAGATGATTAGCTGGTGTTGACGGGCAATCTCCACGATTTCTTGCAGCAGATCCACCGGATAGAGGGCGCCGGTGGGATTATTGGGGTTAATAATGACGATAGCGCGGGTGGCCGGGGTGATCTTGGCACGGATGTCGTGCAGATCCGGCAGCCAGCCCGACCCCTCGTCACAGAGGTAGTGACAGGGGGTGCCGCCTGCCAGGGAGACGGCGGCGGTCCAGAGGGGATAGTCGGGCGCCGGCACCAGCACCTCGTCGCCGCTGTCCAGCAGGGCCTGAATCGTCATGACAATCAACTCGGAGACCCCGTTGCCGATGTAGATGTCACCAACCTGGACCCCGGGGATCTGCTTTTCCTGGGTATAGTGCATCACCGCCTTACGGGCGGCGAACAGGCCCTTGGACTCGATATAACCCGAGGCGTTGGGGAGGTTATGAATGACATCGCGAACCATCTCGTCCGGGGCCTCGAAGCCAAAGACGGCGGGGTTACCAATATTGAGCTTGATGATGCGGTGACCCTCTTCCTCCATCTGGTAGGCGCGGGCCATCACGGGGCCACGAATGTCATAGCAGACATTGGCCAGTTTGGTGGACTTGAGGACGGGCTGCATAGTGGCTACTTCCGGTGGATGAACGCGCGACAAGGGGGGCAAGAAGGTACCCGATCCCGCCGGGGTCCTGCAAATAGCGATGCCCAACAAAGCGCATAATTCGAGGGCAAGGAGTCGCTCACGGGCCGCCCCCTTTGTTTTCGCGATATTGCCCCCATCTGACAGTCATAACAAGATACGGTCGCCCCCCGCTTGTCCGCGCCAAGGCTCGGGACCCAGGTGGCTTGTGGCACCACCTTTCGGCAACCCTTGGCTCAGGAGATCTTTATGGACTCAGCTCCATCCTCAAACGCGGATCCCGCGGAGCAGGTTTCTCTCCAGGACAATTCAACCCCCAGCCTCCTCCTGAGGCCGCAATTCGCGGTTGCCTCGGTCGCGAAAGTGGCTGAGCCCAATGGCGGCACGGGGGAGGACTGGTATCGCTATGAATTGGCGAGCGGCCCCGCCCGGATCACGGGCTATCACCGCGGTTCGCCGGAGGAGGTGATGGCCTACGCAAAAAATTGCGCCGAGGACTTTAACATGCGCAACGCTACGGGTAAGAGCACCCGCGCCTTTGCCAGCAGCAAGACCCGATGACGTCCTTGACCACTTGCGGATGGAGGCGGACCGCCTTCATCCCCAAACACCACTTACCTTTCTCCGGGAGACCTGTTATTGTGGTGTCCAAGAGGAACAACCGATCTCCAGATCGGGGCAAGGCGTAGCGCAATTTCGACCCAATCGCATGTATTTCCCGCGAGTCATTTAGCCCCCCCCTTACCTCCCCCTTACCGTTTTTTACGGTATTCCGCTGTCGAAGGAATTTTCGTGCTTGGTATTTTTCGATAGTGTCATGTTTATCCAATGCACGAATTTCGGAGTTAGTCAGAGATGAATATTTACGTAGGTAACCTTCCCTATAGCGCCACCGACGCCGATCTGCGCGAGGCCTTCGCCCAGTATGGCGACGTGTCCAACGTGCAACTGATCAGCGACAAGTTCACCGGCGAATCCAAGGGGTTCGGGTTTGTGGAAATGGACAACAACTCGCAGGCCGATGCCGCGATCAAGGGCCTGAATGGCACCGCCATCAAGGGCCGCAACATCACCGTCAATCAGGCCAAGCCCAGAAGCGACCGTCCCTCGCACGGTGGCGGCGGTCGCCGTTATTGATTGGTTGCATCACCGATCGGCAAGGGCACCCGGTGCCAGCGCCGATTAAGTGAAGAATCCCCGCCTCGGCGGGGATTTTTGCGTCTAGGGTTAACCCCCTTGCCTGGCACGCTGAAAGGCCTTGGCGGTATAGCGCGTCACCTCGGTATAGTGGCGCTCCATGATGCCCTGCAGGACCTGGGTGTACTCCTTGATCAGATCCGGGGCGATACTGAAGCGTTCGAAATTGAAGATGGCGGCAACCTTGTGGCCGATCGGCACCAGATGGGCCTCGAAGGCCTGGAGCAGGTGGTCGATATCCCGATGGGTGCGCACCCTCAACCCCTCGAAGTTGACAAAGAGAATATTCCGCCCGGCGTCATAGGCAAGGCGTTGATCGAGCGGCAACTCCAGCATGGCCCCTCGCAGATTCATCGCTTCGGTCCCGAAGATGCGCGCATCCATCAGCCGCGGTGGCCGGGGCATCCGGGGGACGAAGGCCATCCGCTCCAGAATATCGCGCTCCAGATCCACGCCGGGGGCGATCTCCGACAGTTCGAGACCCTCCGGCCCCAGGCGGAACACGCAGCGCTCGGTGATATAGAGGACGGTCTTGCCCCGTTCCGACGCCTGCGGGCCGCTGAAGGTCCGGTGCTCAACCTGCTCGACAAATTTCCGCGCGGTGCCATCGACAAGAATCCGGAGAGCCCCCTTCTCCAGGGCGATCTCCAGGTTGCCGGCGGTAAAGGTCCCCACGAAGACCACCTTTTTCGCGTTTTGGCTGATGTTGATGAACCCGCCGGCGCCGGCGAGCCTGGGGCCGAATTTCGAGACGTTGAGGTTGCCCTCGCGGTCGGCCTGAGCCAGCCCCAGAAAGGCGATATCGAGTCCGCCGCCATCGTAGAAGTCGAACTGGCTGGGCTGATCGACGATAGCCTGGGCGTTGGTCGCGGCGCCGAAGTTGAGTCCCCCCGCCGGCACGCCGCCGACCACTCCAGGCTCTGCGGTGAGCGTGATGAGATCGAGGATATGCTCCTCGGTGGCCACGGCAGCAATGCCCTCGGGCATGCCAATGCCCAGGTTCACCACGTCGTTGGTGGCGAGTTCCAGGGCCGCGCGGCGGGCAATGATCTTGCGCTCGTCCATGCCCATGGGCGGTATGGCCGATAAGGGCACCCGAATCTCCCCCGAGAAGGCGGGGCTATAGGGCTCACCGAAGGTCTGCATGTGATACTCGGGGCGCTCCGCGACGACCACACAATCGACCAGGATCCCAGGGATCTTGACCTGACGCGAGGAGAGGCTATGGCGGTCGGCGAGACGTTCAACCTGGGCAATGACGAGGCCACCGGAATTATGGACGGCCATGGCGATGGCCTGGGCTTCCAGGGTCAGGGCCTCGCGCTCCAGGGTGATATTGCCCTCCGGGTCAGCGGTGGTGCCGCGAATGAAGCCGACATGGATGGGGAAGGCCTTGTAAAACAGATATTCCTCGCCGTCGATCTCCAGCAGGCGCACCAGATCGACACCGCAGGCGCGGGTGCGGTCGTTGAGCTTGCCTCCACCCAGGCGGGGATCGACGAAGGTGCCCAGGCCGACCCGCGTCAGGGTTCCGGGCTTACCGGCGGCGATGTCACGAAAGAGGTGACTGATGACACCCTGGGGCAGATTCCAGGCCTCGATGCGATCGGCGAAGGCGAGTTGCTGCAGCTTGGGAACCAGCCCCCAATGGCCACCGACCACCCGCCGCACCAGGCCGTCATGACCTAAGTGGTTGAGGCCCCGCTCCTTGCCGTCGCCCTGACCCGCGGCATAGACCAGGGTTAGGTCGCGGGGATGGCCGAGTCCATGGGCATCTCTGTCCTCGCTTTCCAAAAAGCGTTGTTCCAGTGCCAGGGCAAGACTCTCCGGAAAGCCAATGCCGACGAAACCGCCCGTGGCCAGGGTGTCACCATCGCGGATCAGTTGCACGGCTTGACGGGCACTGACCACCTTGCCGGTATCGCCGGCGTGCAGCGAGGCAATGAGAGGATGTTGGGACATGGGAATGCCTGAGGTATGGCTTGCCGAAGATGGCAATGTATCATCCCCTCCCAGCCGTCAACATTCTTAAAATCCGGAGACCCTTATGGAACATCCCACTCTGACGCGCATTGAGATCAGCAAGGAGTATCTCAAATTCAGTGCGGGCCACTTCACGCTGTTTTCCGCCTCGGAACGTGAAAATCTCCATGGTCACAATTATCAGGTTTGTTGTTCGGTCATCACCCGGGTAGGTGCCGATGGCCTGGCCTTCGACTATACCATTATCAAAAAGCTGCTTCTTAAGCTCTGCAACCAGCTTGATGAAGTGGTGCTATTACCAGAACGTTCGCCCCATTTACGTATCGAATCGGACGCCGGGCGAATCTCCGTCCGGTTTGCCGATGAATGTATCCCTTTCCTCGAACGAGATGTCCTGCTGCTGCCCATCAGCAATGTCACCATCGAGGAATTAGCCGCGCTACTCCTCAGGCGACTCCGTGAGTTTCCTGAACTGACGGCGCAGCCTCTGCAATCTATCGAAGTTGGCGTTTCATCAGGACCTGGGCAATGGGCCTATGCGGTATGGGACATGCCCCGGGAGTCACAGCCATGACGCAGCAACTCGTGATAACAGGCGCCAGTTCCGGCATCGGCCAGGCCGTCGCCTCGCATTTTCTACAGGAGGGCTGGTCCGTGATAAATATCGCGAGACGGCCCTGCCCCATTACTGGAGTTGCCAATCTTCTCTGTGACCTATCCTTACCCGGGGCCGTCGAGGCCTTGCGCGCACCCCTTGGCTCTCATCTGGACCAGGCCGGCACCCTTTGCCTGGTACATAATGCGGGGCTAATGGAGACGGATCGTATCAATAAGCTTCCGGATGCCAATTTGCGCAGTGCGCTCGAGCTCACCATTCTGTCCGCCAGCGCTCTGAATCAAATAGTCATCCCGTGGATGGCCCCGGGGTCAAGCATCCTCTACATCGGTTCCACCTTAGCGGAGAAGGCCGTGGCAGGTGTCGCGAGTTATGTGATTGCCAAACACGCCCTGGTTGGCATGATGCGCGCCACCTGTCAGGATTTGGCCGGAGAGGGTATCCATACTTGCATGATATGTCCGGGTTTCACCGACACCCCGCCCCTGCGCGCCCTCATCGCAGCCCATCCCCAAATACTGGAGGGCATTAAGGACCTATCCGCCTTCAATCGGCTGATAGAACCCGAAGAGATCGCGGCAACGCTCGCCTTCGCCGCGACATCCCCCGTGCTTAACGGCGCCGTGATCCACGCCAATCTCGGGCAGCGCGAGCGATGAGTACGGGATGCCCCCAGGGCTCAGCTATCGAGACCGGTCAAGGCCGGATGGTCTGTATCAGCGGCGGGGCTTCCGGTATCGGGACGGGACTCGTCGCCGCATTTTTGGCGGCCGGCGACCGGGTCTGTACCTTCGGGCGCTCTCCAGAAAAGCTCGACCTGTTGCGAAAAAGGTGGCCAGCCGCTATCGCCCGCGAGCAATTGATGCTCCTGACCGGCGACGTCACCGACAGCCCTTTTCGAGATCAATTGCTTAGGCTCATTACGGAACTGGGAGGAAGGCTTGATGTTCTTGTCAATAACGCTGGCATCATCCGCGCCAGTAGCGGCTTAGAGGAAAGTCCGGAGGACTGGCGTCTGACTCTCGAAACGAATCTTATTGCTCCCTACGCCCTCCTCCAGGCGTGTCTGCCACTGCTGAGCAGAAGTCTATCGCCAGCAGTTATCAATATCTCCTCGGTTTGTGCTCAGCATCCCTTTGATACCTGTACCTCCATGGCTTACTCCGCCAGCAAAGCCGGTTTGGACCTCATGACTCGCCGTCTGGCCCTGGCGCTGGCACCCAGAGGAATTCGTGTCAATGGCATAGCGCCGGGTGTAGTGAACACAGATATCTGGGGGGAAGAGACCGAACTGATGTCCGCCACGGTCGCCCAGCGACATGTCCTGCATCATCGGGCTATCAGTGTCGAGGAAATTGCCGCGGCAGCCCTGTTTTTGGTATCGGCGGAGGCCGGATCCATAACCGGCACCATCCTTAACGTCGATGCCGGTTATGCCCTTGGATAGCCAGTCCGCAAGGGCGGCTAATGGATTCCGCTATCCCCTGTACCTGGCAACTTTCTTGATGGAAGGGACCAAGTTACTCGATGAGCCGAGGCAACCAGGATTTAGAGGCGACCTCCAGGCCAGTCCTTGGCCTCACACCATCTTGCGCAGCCCATACTCCAGGATACCCTCAGCGCCGGCCACCCGCAGACGGGGCACCAGGTCGCGGACGATCCTGGCATCCACGACGGTCTCGACGGCCAACCAGGCGCGATCGTAGAGATGGCTGACCGTGGGGGCATGGAGACTCGGAAGCAGATCTACAACGCGATCCAGATCCTCGGCCTTGACGTTGAGCTTGAGGGCGACCTTGTGGCGTGCCGCCAGGGCGGCCTGGAGCATGAGGGCTATCTGGTCAATCTTGGCCCGCTTCCAGGGATCCTGACGCGCCTGGGGATTGGCAATGAGCCGGGTCTCGGTGACCAGCAACTCCTCGACGATGCGCAGACCGTGGGCCCGGATGGTGCTGCCGGTCTCGGTGATCTCGACCACGGCATCCACCAGGCCCTCCACCACCTTGGCCTCGGTAGCGCCCCAGGAAAATTCCACACTGGCCTCGATATCCCGCTCCGCCAGATATCGTTTAGTGAAGCCCACCAACTCGGTGGCGATCTTCTTACCCTGCAAGTCGGCGACGCTGGTTATCGGGGAGTCCTTGGGCACCACCAGCACCCAGCGGCTCGGCTGCTCCGAACTCTTGGAATAGGTCAGGGTGCTGACCTCTTCGACCAGGGCCTGGGTCTCCAGTATCCAGTCCAGACCCGTCAATCCCAGGTCC
The DNA here is from genome assembly GCA_044228795.1 of Chromatiaceae bacterium. Lineage (GTDB taxonomy): Bacteria > Pseudomonadota > Gammaproteobacteria > Chromatiales > Chromatiaceae > M0108. Next base: position 15,309 of record JBGAUE010000020.1, read on the forward strand.
AGGGTCCCGCTGGCCACATAGGGTGCCATCTCCTGGGCGCGCACCAGGACGCAGGATAGCTCCGGGTCGTCCACGTCCGGGTAATAGTTGCGCGAGTGGGGGCTGATCTTCCAGCCTGCCTGCTCGAAGAGGCTCAGGGTGGACAGCTCAAGGCTGCCTTTCGGGAGACCGAGGCGAAGACAACTCATAATGCGATTACCAGTTTCGGAGGGGGATTAGCGCTTAAAAGACGTGCTGGGCGTCAAAGACGGGGCCATCCACGCAGACGCGCTTCATAGCGGGGCCCTCGGGGGTTTTGACCTCGACGACGCAGCCGGCACAACCGCCGACGCCACAGGCCATGAACTCCTCCAGGGAGACCTGACAGGGCAGGGAGAACTCAACAGCCAAAGCAGCGACGGCCTTCAGCATGGGGTGGGGTCCGCAGGCGAAGACCTCGACCTCGGCGAGGGCGCTTGCATCCAGGCCCTGGAGCCAGGAGCGGGCCAGGTCGGTCACGTAACCCTGAAAACAGCCGGCATAGCCTTGCAGGCTGGCCAGGCGGCTAGGCAGACCCCAGTCATCGAGCAGGGGCATGGCGGCGATGACCGGGGGTGGCAGTCCCGGGACCAGGATTTGCGAGGGCCGTGCCTGGAAGGGAAAGGGCACCTCGGAGCCAAAGATAACCAAGGGCTTATAGGCCGGCTCCCGGCGCAGGGCGTCGGCCAGGAACACCATGGGCGGCATGCCCACCCCGCCGCCGACCAGCAGGGGTCTGGGCCGCTCGGGATGGACCTGGAAGGGCTTGCCGATGGGACCGATCGAACTGACGATATCCCCGGGGCGGCGCTGGGCCAGGAGCCGGGTGCCCTCCCCCACCACCTTGTAAAGGATTTCGATCCAGCCCGACCGGGCATTGACGCGCATCAGGGAGATGGGCCGACGCAACAGGAGAGCCGGGTCGCAGGTGAGGTGGACGAACTGGCCGGGCTTGGCATGCTGGGCACACTCGGGAGACCCGAGGCGCATCAGGTACTGGTTGCCAGGGTGGGCCTCCTGGGTCAGAACCTCCGCATCCTCCACGAAGAGAGTGCCGCGCGGGGATTCCCTGCTCATGATTGGCCCTGGGGTGCGTGGACGATACGGCCGGCCAGCAGGGTCCAGGTTGCGCGCCCCTTCATCCTGGCCCCCAGGAAGGGCGTATTGAGGCCCTGACTACGCCAAGTCCCGGCGCTGACACGCCACTTGGCCTCGGGATCAAAGACACAGACGTCCGCGCACCCACCGCTGGCCAGATGGCCCAGAGGCAGGCCCAGGATGGCGGCGGGGCCGCTGGTAAGGCGGGCGATGGCCGTCGGCAGGTCCATCAGATCCTTGGCAATCAGGCGCAGCATCAGCGGCAACAGGGTCTCCAGGGCCGCCATCCCCGGCTCGGTGCTGGGGAAGGGGGCCAGCTTGGCGTCGGCCTCGTGGGGCTGATGATCGGAACAGACGGCACTGACCAGACCGGCGCGCACGGCGTCGCGCAAGGCGTCGCGATCGGCGAGGGTGCGCAGGGGCGGGTGCAGGTGGCACTGGCTGTTGAAGCCCTCCAGATCGTCTTCCGTCAGGATGAGCTGATGGGCGTTGACGTCGGCGGTGACGGCAATACCCCGGCAATGGGCGTCCGCCAGCATCTCCAGGGCGCGGGCGCAGGAGAGGCCACGCAAGTGAACCCGGGCACCGGTCTGCTCCGCCAGCGCCAGGTCTCGGGCCAGGGCCACCGTCTCCGCCGCCTCCGGGATGCCCGGCAGGCCCAGACGGGTACTGACCCGACCCTCGTGAGCGCAGCCGTTGTCGCGCAGAAAGCGGTTTTCGGGGCGCAGGAAGACGGTCAGCCCGAAGGTAGCGGCATACTCCAAGGCGCGCCGCAGCACCTGGGTATTGAGGAGGGGATGGTCGGCCTGACTCATGACGGCGCAGCCGGCGTGACGCAGGGCCACCATCTCGCTAATCTGCTCGCCCGCCAGTCCCTGAGTCAGGGCCCCGGCGGGGATCACCCGCGCCAGGCCGGCCTGTTCGGCGGTGCGGGTAATGAGCTGGGCGACCGCCGGGGTGTCGAGCACCGGCCAGGTATCCGGTGGGCAACAGAGGGTGGTGATGCCCGCCGCGGCCGCCGCGGCCGTCTCGCTGGCGATCGTGCCCTTATGTTCCTGGCCGGGCTCCCGCAAACGGGCGCAGAGATCGATCAGGCCAGGGCAGACCACCTGATCGCGGGCATCCAGGACAAGCTCCGGCTGAAATCCTGGCGGGGCCGCGCCCACCGCCAGCACCCTCCCCTCGGCCAGGTGCAGGTCCAGGAGGCCATCGATCTGGTTGGCGGGGTCGATGAGGCGACCATGACAGATACTGATACGTGAGACTTCAGTCATGCTCTGCGGCCCGTCCGCGCCGGTTCTGGGTGCCGATGCACAGGGCCATGACCGCCATGCGCACGGCGATGCCGTTGCTGACTTGCTCCAGGATCACCGATCGTGGCCCGTCGGCGACCTGGGAATCCATCTCCACCCCGCGATTGATGGGCCCGGGATGCATGACGATGGCATCCGGCTTGGCGGTGGCCAGGCGTTCCTCGGTGAGGCCGAAGAGTTGAAAATATTCGTGCTCGCTCGGCAGCATGGCCCCACGCATACGCTCGCGCTGCAGACGCAGCATGATGACGACGTCGGCATCCCGCACCCCCTCCCGCAGGTCGTGGAAGACGCGGGCGCCCAGGGATTCGGGTGCCGCCGGCAGCAGAGTGCGCGGCGCTATGATGCGCACCTCGCCAGCACCCAGGATCTTGAGGGCCGCCAATTGGGAGCGCGCCACCCGCGAATGGAGAATATCGCCGACGATAGCCACCCGCAGCTTACCGAAATCGCCCTTGTGGTGGCGAATGGTGAACATGTCCAGCATGCCCTGGGTCGGGTGGGAGTGGCGCCCGTCGCCGGCATTGATGACGCTCACCCCGGGAGCAGCGTGCTGGGCGATGAAGTGGGCGGCCCCGCTCTCGGCGTGCCGCACCACGAACATATCGACGTGCATGGCCTCCAGGTTGCGCAGGGTGTCGAGCAGGGTCTCGCCCTTGGAGGTGGAGGAGGCGGCGATATTCAGGGTGAGCACATCCGCCGAGAGCCGCTTGGCCGCCAGCTCGAAGGTGGTACGGGTACGGGTGCTGGTCTCGAAAAAGAGGTTGGCGACCGTTTTGCCCCGACACAGGGGCACCTTCTTCACGGCCTGGCGGGCTACACCCAGGAAGCCCTCGGTCTTATCGAGGATCTTGACCAGAAGTTCACGGCTCAGACCCTCAAGGGTCAGGAAGTGCTTAAGGTAACCCTGGTCGTCAAGCTGGATGTTGGTAGCGGACATGGCGGGTGACGACTCGGTTCAGGATCGGGAATGGGAAGTGGTGAGTGGATTGTTGGGAGCCGAGTTTCTATAAGGCTGGCAGTTGGAGTCAGGGGTTTTGGGCGCGATGGCCCAGAACCAGCGCCAGGGGCTCGGGACCCGTCAACTTGACCTGGAGGGCGGGATCCATGTCCAGCTCCCGCTTGAGATCCAGGCCCGTGGCATCCGCCGCGATGGGGAGTTCCCGCCCGCCGCGCCGCACCAGCACCGCCAGCATAACGGAGGCCGGCCGGCCATAGTCGAAGAGGATATCCAGGGCGGCGCGAATGGTGCGGCCCGTCTGGAGGACATCGTCCACCAGGATGATATGGCGGTCGTTCACCTCCACCGGCAGATCCGAGGGCCGCACCTGGGGGTGCAGGCCTATGCGACTGAAATCATCGCGATAATAGGAGATGTCCAGCACCCCCAAGGGCTCGGGGAGGTACAGGGCGCGATGCAGCCGCTCGGCAACCCAGACGCCGCCCGTATGGATGCCGACCATGAGGGGGTCCAGGATACCGCGCCGGGTCAGCTTGGACTGGAGGATGACGCTCATGGAGCCGATAGCCGCCTCGATAACCTCGGAGGAGGCATAATTTTCAGTGGGATTCACTCAGCCAGGTCTCCAGCAGGAGTTTCGCCGCCATGGCATCCACCACCTCGCGGGAGGTGGCCTTGCGCCCGAGGATACCGCGCGCTTCCAGAGTGGTAAGACGTTCATCCACCAGGTGCACCGGCAGTCCAAAACGCCCCTCGATCTGGCGGGCAAAGCGCCGGGCCAGGGGGGCGATCTCGGTCTCGGTGTCATCCATGTTGAAGGGCAGACCCACCACGGCGGCGTCGGGCCGCCATTCGCGGATCAGGGCCTCGATGCGCGGCCAATCCGGCCGGTCGTTGCGACAACGCAGGGTGGTCAGGGGGGCCGCGGTGGCCGTCACCTGCTGGCCCACGGCCACCCCGATCTTGCGGGGACCAAAATCAAAACCGATCAGAGTCCCGGTGCCCATTCAGGCATGCCCCACCTCGGCGCTCATCAGGTTGAGATCGACCCCGAGCAAGGAGGCCGCCGCCTGCCAGCGGCGCTCAGCCGAGACGCGGAAGAGGATGTCCCCATCCGCCGGGCCGCTGAGCCAGGCATTGGTACCCATCTCCTGCTCCAGTTGACCCCCGCCCCAGCCGGCATAGCCCAGGGCAATGAGCCGAGAGGCGGGGCCCTTCCCCACGGCGATGGCCTCCAGCACGTCCCGGGAGGTGGTCACGCAGATATTGGGGGCTATGTTCAGGGTCGAGTCGTAGGTCTCGCCCTCGGTGTGCAACACAAAGCCACGATCCGTCTGCACTGGCCCACCCAAGTAGATGGGGTTATCCAGAGCGCCCGGATCCAGAACCTCGATATCCAGTTGCTCCAGGATCTCGCCGAGGCGGATCTCCATGGGCCGATTGATGACGATCCCCATGGCGCCTTGCTCGGTGTGTTCACAGACATAGGTCACGGTGCGTGAGAAATTAGGATCCCGCAGACCTGGCATGGCAATCAGGAAGTGGTTAGCAAGGGTCGAAGAGTATGGCATGAGCATAGTATCCGGCCCCTACCCCCCTAGAGGCAAGCAGATTGCCCGGGGATGCCTGGCCACCGGATCGGCAAGATGGCCTGGAGATAGGGGTAGCATCCTGTTTCAGCCGATCCCCCTGAAGAAGCCACTCAAGGGCAGCGCCCTTGACATGCCATTCTCCCCTCGCCACCCCACAAATCCGTCCAGCTCGTCTTCCCGTGAAACCGCGCGAACCGCCTAACCCATTCACTTCAAGGATGGCTCAGTGACACCGGACATCCATCACATCGGATACAACCAGGATGAGTCATAAGAAGCCGGCTAACCCTGGCTTGCAGCCGCCGTGCGGTTGAATATCCCACCAATTCAAGAAGGTTTCTTGCGCGCCTGACCGGCCTTTTCCAACTCCGCCAGATAGTCTTGCCACAGTCCCTCCTGGTTATGGCCAAGACGATAGAGATAGTCCCAGGAATAGATGCCCGTGTTGTGCTCATCATCAAAGTGGAGGCAGACGGCATAGTTGCCGACGGGCTCGATGCGATCGATGTTCACGTCCTCCTTGCCCAGTTGCAGCACCCGCTGGCCAGGGCCGTGACCCTGAACCTCGGCGGAGGGCGAATAGACGCGCAGAAACTCGCAGGGCAGGTTGAAGTGGGAGCCGTCATCGAAGGTCAGCTCGATGACCTTCGACTGGCGATGGAAATTGATTTCGGTGGGGTTCATGCAGGGCTCCGCGCCGGCCGCCCAGCGGCCGGGGTGTCGTCGTGAAAAAAAGATTAGGCAATCAGAGGATGTAGCGCGACAGATCCTCGTTGGCAGCCAGTTCGGAGAGGTTGCGATCCACGTAGGCGGCGTCGATGGCAACCGTCACCCGGTCCATCTCCGCGGCATTGAAGGACACGTCCTCCAACAACCGCTCCAACACCGTGTGCAGGCGGCGGGCGCCAATGTTCTCCGTGCGCTCATTAACCTGCCAGGCGACCTCGGCGATGCGCCGGATACCCTCCTCGGTAAACTCCAGGTTGACCCCCTCGGTCGCCAGCAGGGCCTTGTACTGCTCGGTGAGGGAGTCGTCCGGCTCCGTCAAGATGCGGACGAAGTCCTCGCTACTCAAGGCCTTGAGTTCGACCCGGATCGGCAAGCGGCCCTGGAGTTCGGGGATCAGGTCCGAGGGCTTAGACAGGTGAAAGGCCCCCGAAGCGATAAAGAGTATGTGATCCGTGCGCACCATGCCGTGCTTGGTGGAAACGGCGCAGCCCTCGACTAGGGGCAGCAGGTCCCGCTGCACGCCCTCGCGGGAGACATCGGCGCCGCTACTGTGGTCGGCGCGACGGCAGACCTTGTCGATCTCGTCGAGGAAGACGATGCCGTGCTGCTCCACCCCCTCCAGGGCCCGCAACTTGAGTTCCTCCTCATTGACGCGCTTGGCCGCCTCCTCGTCGCGCAGCAGCCTCATGGCATCGCTCACCTTGAGCTTACGGCGCTTGGTGCGGTCCCGGCCCAGATTCTGGAAAAGGCCCTGGAGCTGGCTAGTCATCTCCTCCATGCCGGGCGGGGCCATGATTTCAACCCCTATGGGCGAGGCACTGACCTGGATCTCGACCTCCCGTTCGTCCAGGTCACCCTGACGCAGCTTGTCGCGGAACTTCTCGCGGGTGGCGTTGGTGGCACCGACGCCGCGACTGTCTTCCTCGAAATTGGCGGGGGGGGGCAGGAGGGCGTCCAGCAGCCGCTCCTCCGCCGCCGCCTCGGCCTGGTCACGCAGCCCCTCCATGGCCCGCTCCCGCGCCATCTTTACGGCCGTGTCGGCCAGATCGCGGACTATGGACTCGACGTCGCGCCCGACATAACCCACCTCGGTGAACTTGGTCGCCTCTACCTTGATGAAGGGGGCATCGGCAAGTCGCGCCAGGCGCCGGGCGATCTCGGTCTTGCCGACGCCAGTGGGGCCAATCATGAGGATGTTCTTGGGCGTGATCTCCGAGCGCATGGGCTCGGCGATCTGGGCGCGGCGCCAGCGATTGCGCAAGGCCACGGCCACGGCGCGCTTGGCCTCATCCTGGCCGACGATATGCTTATTCAGCTCGGCGACGATGCGTTGGGGAGTGATGTCCGACATGGGGTGAAGCTTCCTGGTGAGGGTTCGGGGCCCTGAAGAGGCCCCGCGTGGGAGTCAAAAGGGGAAGTCAAGGGTGGCGATTTGCGGGCCGGGGCGGCCTTCCGCAAGGCCAGGGCCGGGGAGAAAGGCGGCCTGTCAAGCCGGACGAGTCCATCAGGCCGGCCCCAGTTCCTCGATGGTCAGTTGATGATTGGTATAGACGCAGATGTCGGCGGCGATGTGCAGCGAACGCTCGACGATCTCGCGCGCGGACAACTCGGTCGCCTCCAGCAGGGCCCGCGCCGCTGCTTGGGCGAAGGAGCCACCAGAACCGATGGCCATCAGGCCCTGCTCTGGCTCCAGCACATCGCCCGTGCCCGTGATGATGAGGGAGGCCGTCGGATCGGCGACCAGCAGCATGGCCTCCAGACGGCGCAACATACGGTCCATGCGCCAATCCTTCGCCAATTCGACGGCGGACCGGGTGAGATGACCCTGATGCTTCTCCAGTTTGCCCTCGAAGCGTTCGAAGAGGGTAAAGGCATCCGCCGTGGCCCCGGCGAAACCCGCCAAAACCCGCTCTTTGTAAAGCCGCCGCACCTTGCGGGCATTGCCCTTCATGACCGTCGCGCCCAGTGTTACCTGGCCATCGCCACCTATCACCACCTGGCCGCCCCGCCGCACCGACAGGATGGTGGTGCCGTGAAATGTCTCCATTGAGGTTTCTCCCGCGCAAATCGTAATTGGCCACCATTCTACGCGAGGGATGGGGGTAGGATAAGGCCGAGCACGGGTGGTCCCCCTGCGAAAGGCGGTCATGGCCGGTAGAGTAGCCGCGAGCGACCCAAACCGCCCGGGGGTAACCCGCGCCTCGCCTCCCAGGCTCGGGGCGCCCCTTTGCGAGGCCCTTGACCGCAGGCTGAACCGCCAGCAAGGCCCGCTACCCACAACGAATCCACCGAACCGCAGCCATGATGCCATCCCTGCCACCCCAGGTTGCCTCAACCCCATCCGAGGGCAGCCATAGCACACGTTCGTCGCGGCGGCACTTCCCCATCCGTATCCACATCACGACGGCCTTCGCCCTGTTGCTGCTGCTGGTTGGCGGCGCCCTGGGCTGGTTAGCCTATCAACGCACGGCCAGCATCCTGGAAAACTCGACCTCTGAACTAACCCGGCACGCCGCCAACGAGGCCGCGCTGGAACTGGACCGTATCCTGGCCCCGGCCCAAACCGGCGTGCTCATGCTGGCGGTTGACGGGTCCCTGTCCTCCGCGGACCTTGAGGTCCAGTTGCGGGCCTTACCCAGCTATATCGAGGCATTGAAAGCGGCTCCGGCGGTGGCAGCCATCTTTTGGGGCGACCAGGCGGGCAATTACTTCCTGGCCCGCCGCCTCCTGGACGAGGATGATCGCCAACTCTTCAAGGCGCCCGCCTCGACCCGCTATCTGGTGCAAAGTATTGATCGTCGCCAGGCGCCTCCCGTAGCCCTCTACATCTACTACGACGCCAGCCTGCGGGAATTGGGGCGATCCGACTCCTTGCAATCCCTGGATTTCGATCCCCGCCAACGCCCCTGGTTCAAGCTAGCCCGGGAGCGGGACGGCATCGTGATGACCCCGCCTTACACCTTCTTCACCAGCCAGAAGCGGGGGCTCACCATCGCCAGCCGGGGCAGGGACCATCAAAAGATCTTCGGGGCAGATGTGCGGCTGGATACCCTGAGCGCCCTGCTCCAGCGCCAGCGCATGACCCCGGGTTCCCATCTGGCCCTGAGGGATGGCCAGGGGCAGCTGCTGGCCAGTGACTTCGCCTTGGAGGCAGGGCCTGATGGCGTTAGCCAGGACCCCATCTTCGCCAAGCTGAACGAGGACAACCCCCGTACCGTGACGGCGGCGGAACTGCGGCGCGTCGATCTGGCAGACGAGACCTGGTACCTCGCCATGCCGCGCCTACCTCTGGCGGATGATCAGGACACCTATCTGGGCGTGGCGGTGCCTGAAGCGGAGATGCTGTCCGAGGCTCATCGCGTGCGGGATCATTTGCTGTTACTGGTCGTGGCCCTGTTGCTCCTGAGTTTTCCGGTGGCCATCTGGCTGGCGCGTCGCATCGCCCAGCCCCTGACAACCCTGGTCAGGGAAACCGAAACCATCCGGAGTTTTGACCTCGCCAGCCCCATCCAGGTGGAATCCTTCATCTTCGAGGTCGATGAACTCGCCTCCACCCTGCGCCTCGCCAAGACAACCCTGGCGCGCTTCCTGGACATCATCACCCGCCTGACCAACGAGCCGGATTTTAACCGCCTCATGCCGGAACTCCTGCGGGCCACGACGGAGACCGCCCAGGCCGACGGCGGCCTGCTGTTCCTGGTCTCCACGGGACAGGACCCACCCCGTCCCACGGCAGGGCTGTGGGATTCCCGACCCCTCTCCTGGGATGACCTGGCCAGTGAGGGTGATGCCTTTTCCTGCCAGGCGGCCCTCGCCCAGGGTCAGCCCCTCGCCTTCAAGGCCAAGGCCGCCGACCGCACCCACTTCGGCCTGCCCCCCGTGGACGCGGTGAGCGTACCCCTCTTCAACCGCGCCCGGGACCCCATCGGCGTCCTGGTACTGCTCAGTCGGCAGGGCCTGGACCCGGCACGCATCCGCTTCATGGAGGCCCTGTCCGGCTTTGCCGCGGTGGCACTGGAGACCCGCGAATTGATCGCCACCCAAAAGGCCTTGTTCGAATCCTTCATCAAGATGATGGCGGCGGCCATCGATGCCAAGAGCCCCTATACCGGCGGCCATTGCGCCCGGGTTCCAGAGGTCGTGAAGCTGCTCGCAGAGGCCGTTTGCCGCCAGTCCGCGGGTCCCTACGCCGACTTCAGCATGAACCCCGACCAGTGGGAGGCCCTGCACATCGCCGCCTGGCTGCATGATTGCGGCAAGGTCACCACCCCGGAATACGTCGTCGATAAGGCTACCAAGTTGGAAACCCTCTATGACCGCATCCACGAGGTACGGATGCGTTTCGAGGTCCTCAAGCGCGATGCCGAGATCGACTACCTGCGGGCCCTGGCGGCGAGCGCCGACCCCGCGTCGGCGCGTGCCGAGCGTGACGCAGCCTGGGAACAACTCGATGACGACTTCGCCTTCGTCGCAGCCTGCAACCAGGGTAGTGAATTCATGGCCCCGGAAGACATGGCACGACTGAGGGGCATCGCCAAGCGTACCTGGCTACGCACCCTGAGCGACCGGCTCGGCATCTCCGCCGAGGAAAGCCGGCGCCGGGCGGCCGCGCCCGAGGTCCCCTTGCCGGTACTGGAACCCCTCCTGAGCGACCGTCCCGAGCATCGCCACGAGCGGCCCGAGAGCGAGCGGTTTGGGCCCGACAATCCCTGGGGCTTCTCCATGCCGGTCCCGGACTTGCTCTATGACCGGGGCGAGTTGAAAAACCTCATGATCGCCCGCGGGACCCTGGCCGAGGAGGAACGCTACAAGATCAATGAGCACATCATCCAGACCATCATCATGCTCACCGCCTTACCCTTTCCGCGCCACCTGGCGGAGGTGCCGGAGATCGCCAGCGGCCACCACGAAAGGATGGATGGCAAGGGTTATCCCCGCGGCCTGACCGGCGATCACATGAGCCCCCTGGCACGCATGATGGCCATCGCCGACATCTTCGAGGCGCTCACCGCCAGCGACCGGCCCTACAAGCCCGCCAAGAGCCTGTCGCAATCCCTGGGGATCATGAAACAGATGGCCGAGGCGGGTCATATCGACCGGGAGCTGTTCCGCATCTTCCTGGGTTCGGGAGCCTGCCTGCGCTATGCCGAACGCTTCCTCGCTCCCGCCCAACAGGATACAACCGAATTCGACGCCTTCATGCCCCAGCCCTGAAGCCCTCTCCATCCGCGAGGACCGCCCCGTGCTTCTCAACCAACTCTTGTTTATGGCCCTGCTGATCGCGGCCAGTGCCCTCTTTTCCCTGTCCGAGATCTCGCTGGCGGCCTCGCGCAAGATCAAGCTGCGCCTGCTGGCGGACGCGGGCCAGGAAAGCGCGCGGCTGGTGCTGGCGCTCCAGGAAAACCCCGGGCATTTCTTCACCGCGATCCAGATCGGCCTCAACGCCATCGCCATCCTGGGCGGCATCGTCGGTGAGCAGACCCTGTCGCCCTTTGTGGTCGCGGCCCTAAGACCCCTCTACGAGGGCCCACATCTCGAAACGATCGGCTTTGCGATCGCCTTCATCTTCGTCACCTCCCTCTTTGTGCTGTTCGCGGACCTGCTGCCCCGGCGCCTGGCCATGGTCCGGCCCGAGCCCGTGGCCATGGCAATCGTGCGGCCCATGGGCTTCTTTATCTGGCTGACATCGCCCTTGGTGTGGTTGTTCGATGGCCTGGCGAACCGCCTGTTGCGCTGGTTGCAGCTCCCCACCACCCGCTCCGAGGACATCTCAGCGGCGGATATCGTCGCCATGGCGAACGCCGGCGCCCAGGCCGGGGTGCTGCTGCGCCAGGAACAGCTGATGATCAGCAAGGTTTTCGAGCTCGATACCCGCATCGTGCCCTCGGCGATGACGGCCCGGGACAGCATCGTCTTTCTGACCCTGTCCGAGTCGGAGGAGAGCATCCGCGCCAAGATTGCCACCACCCCCCACGGCAAATTCCCCCTCTGTCGGGACACCATCGACAGCGTGATAGGCTATGTGGCCTGGCGGGACATCCTGGCGCGCCTGATGGAAGGCAAGCCCCTGTCAATGCGCATCGAGCCCATGGTGCGCACCCTACTGGTATTGCCCGACTCCCTGACCCTGATCGAGGCCCTGGAGCATTTCCGTGACGCCAAGGAGGACTTTGCCCTCATCGTCAATGAATACGCCCTGATCGTCGGCCTGCTGACCCTCCAGGACGTGATGAGTACCGTGATGGGGGAACTCGCCAACCCCTTCGTGGAAGAGATGATCGTGCGCCGCGACGACCAGTCCTGGCTGATCGACGGCGCCACGCCCATCGAGGACGTGATGGCGGCGCTGCTGATCCCCACGTTCGAGGGTTTCGAAAACTACGAGACCATCGCCGGCTTTCTGATGTACAGCCTGCGCAAGGTGCCCCGCCGCACCGATACCGTCATCTATGCCGGCTACAAGTTCGAAGTGGTGGACCTGGACAATTTCCGCATTGACCAGGTTCTGGTCACGCGCGATAGCCCCTCGCCCCCTTAGGCGCCAGTCACACCTCGGCATTTAGCGGGAGGGCCGGGTGGTGGCTGGCGGTGGGCGGGGGTGTCGACAGCAGGGATGCTGTCGCCAAGCCTACAGGGACGTATTCACGGCGCCCCCCGCCCACCGCCAGCCACCACCCGGCCCCAGCAACCGGTAACCGAGGTCTTTTGGCTATACTGATCCCCACCCGGCCCCAGGCCGGCCCTCACTGACAGGCGGAGATCGAGACAATGACGAATTTCGTTTCACATCCCAGACGGGCCACCCGTGCCGGCGCCGGCGCCCTCACCAGCCTCCTGGTCGCGCTGGCGCTGGGCGGTTGCGCCTCCTCGGCCGACTTTCCCACCGGCGCCATCGCCATCACGCTCAAGCCCGGCGACACCGGCACCTGTATCACGGCCCCCTGCCAGGTCAGCCTGGTCATGCCCCCCGGCCAGGGCAGCTACGAGGTCACGGGCAATCAGGTACGGGTCGGCACCTACCCGGCGGGGCAAACGGTCAATCTGGGCGGTTACTATGAATCCCAGAAATTCGTCATCGTCGGCGCCAAGGTGGCGCCCGCCTATGTCTATGTGCCGAATCAACGCTAGGTGTCGCGGTCGCCTGGCTCCTCTCCCCCGGCCCCTCCCACGCACGGGGTGAGGGGTGTGAGGTGGGCGCGGCCGCCGGCGATGGCCAGCCGCAGGGCGCGCGCCGCCGCTGCGGGGTCCTCGGCGGCCATGAGGGCGGAGACCACGGCAATGCCATTGGCACCGGCCGCCATGACCGTCCCCGCATTGCGCTCATTGATCCCACCGATGGCGATCAAGGGCAGGTGGGTGACGGCTCGGATCGCTGCCAGCCCCGCTAAGCCGGTGGCTGTCGGGGTATCCCGCTTGGTCGGGGTGTCGAAGACGGGGCTCACGCCCAGATAATCCGCCCCCTCGCCCGTGGCGCGCCGGGCCTCCTCCTGGGTGCTGACCGAGACGCCGAGAAGGCATTCCCCGCCAACCAACCGCCGAGCCAGGTCGCAGGGCAGATCCTCCTGGCCCAGATGGACCCCCGCCGCGCCACAGGCCAAGGCCAGGTCGATGCGGTCATTGACGATGAGTGGCACCCCCAGAGGCTCCAGCAAGGCCTTCAGTTCCAGCGCCAGCCGGAGGCTGTCGCGGGTGCTGGCGTCCTTGTCACGAAGCTGGACGACGCTGGCGCCCCCCTGGACAGCGGCGCGGACGATCTCAACCAGCCCCCGGCCCCGGGCGGCGGCGCGATCAGTCACCAAGTAGAGCGCATAGTCGATGGCCCGCGCCATGGGCTTATTCGACGACCAGGCGGGCGTGCTGTCTCACCTGCTCGGGGGTGATCTCGTCCAGGGCATCGATGAGGCGGGTACGGAAGCTGCCGGGCCCCGGGTCCCCCGCCGCCGCCATCTCGCCAGCAATGCCATAGGCGGCCAGGGAGCCGATACTGGCGAGCAAGGGGTCGGCCTGCACCGCGGCAAAGGCGCCGACCAGAGCTGAACAGACGCAGCCCGTACCCGTCACCCGGCTCATCAGGGGGTGACCGTTGGCCAGGCGTACCCGGCGCACGCCGTCGGTAATGAAGTCCTCGGGGCCCGTCACCACCACCAGGACCTTGGCGTCTTGCGCGATGGCGATCGCCGCCTCCCGGGCCTCCTCGACGCCCCGGGTAGAATCGACGCCCTTGGTCGTGCCGCCGGCCGCGGCGAGAGACAGGATCTCAGAGGCATTGCCACGGATAATCGTCGGCTTGACCTCCTCCAGCAGCAGCAGCGCCGTCTCGGTGCGCAGCCGGGTGGCGCCGGCGCCCACCGGGTCCAGGACGATGGGCAGGCCACGCGCCCGCGCGGCATGTCCGGCGGCAAACATGGCATCGATCCAGGGTCGCGACAGGGTGCCGATATTGAGGACCAGGGCCCCGGCCAGGCTCACCATCTCCCGCACCTCTTCCGCGGCGTGCGCCATGACGGGCGAGGCGCCGATGGCCAGCAGGGCGTTGGCGGAGAAGTCCATGACGACGTAGTTGGTGATGTTATGGACCAGCGGCCGCTGGCGCCGCAACTCGGCGAGGGCCTGGGCCGCGTCATCGATAAGGTTGTTTCTCATGACCATTTCCGCGTAATACATAGCAAGACGAAAGTCTAGCACGGTGCCGCGCTCGTCTGCCCCCGCCGCGTTCCCAGTTGCCTGTATCCCCATAAGCCCGAGCGAGGGGTACGGGTCTGAGTCCCCGAGATTCTGGAGGTAAAGCTCCGCTCAATAGCGAAATATTCCTCGAACCTTACCCCGGGCCCTTAGCTGGGGCCGATACTCTCCGCGAGCAGGGAGGGGTGCAGGCCAGGCTTGCCCACAAGATCAGGGTTTCCGTTAAGATACAGAGACCGATATTTGCCGCCCAGCCCTTGGGCGCTGGCTAGCGTGAGGTAAGCACCCGCCATGTTCAAGAACCTGCACCTCTGGGCCAACATCATGCTGGGCATGGTCTTGGCCATCCTGATGGCGATCGGTGCCCAAGGCTATGGTAGCCTGCTGAGCTTGCGCGAGGTGATCCTGGAGGCCGAGCGGACCCGGTTGAGCGGGAGCATGGCGAGTCTTCAAGCGGCGATAGCCGCGGAAACCCTGAGGGCGGAGGCCTTGAGTGCCCTGGTGGCCAATATTCCCGAGGTCCAGAACCACTTCGCCGCGGGGGATCGGGCCTGGCTCCAGGCGAACCTGCTGCCCGCCTATCAGGTCCTTGCAAAAAATTATGGGGCCGTGCAATTCCAGTTTCTGACCCCGCCGGCCACCTCCTTCCTGCGACTGCATCTGCTCGAGAAGTTTGGCGACGATCTGTCCACCATTCGCAAGACCGTCGTGGACACCAACCGCACCCTCATGCCCCAGCAGGGCCTGGAGGTCGGAGTGGCGGGCCTGGGTGCCCGCGGCATGGTGCCGATTTTCAAGGGGGACCAGCATCTGGGGGTCGTGGAATTCGGCATGGCCTTCGGCAAGGCCTTCTTCAAGGACTTCAAGGCCACCTTCGGAATCGATGCCGGTCTGCACCTGGTACGAGGTGAGAAATTCGATACCTTCGTCAGCACGGTGGGGGAGGCCCCCTTGCTCGACCCCGCACAATTGCGCGCGGCCATGGCGGGAGAACCTCAACTGGTCGAGATCAAGCACGAGGGCCGGCCCCTGTCGGTCTATGCGGCCCTCCTGCACGACTACTCCGGCCTACCGTTGGGGGTGGTTGAACTGTCCGTCGACCACACGGAAGCGGATACCATTCTGACCGCCGCCGCCCATCAGGCCTGGCTGATCGGCGGCCTGGCCCTGCTGCTGAGTAGCCTGATCGCCCAGATGACGGCCCGTCCCCTAGGGCGGCGCATCCAGCTCCTGTCCGCCGGGGTCGAGCGGGTGGCTGCCGGGGACTTGAGCCGCGAAATCCCCAGTGCGGGCCGGGATGAGATCGCGGGACTGGCGCGAGCGGCCGATGCCATGCGACGGCACCTGCACCAGTTGGTGGCAGAGGTAGAGGCCGATGCCACCGCCGTCCATCGCTCCGCCCAGGAAATTGCCCGGGCCGTGGATGGCCAGGCCGCCAACTCGACCCAGATGTCCGCCTCAGTGGCGGAGATCACCTCCACCATGGAGGAACTTTCGGCCTCCTCGTCCCAGATCGCAGAATATTCGGAATCGGTGGTGACGGTCGCTCGCCAGACCCTGGATGACAGCCACACCGGGGCCGAGGCCATGCAACAGTTAGCAACCCGGATGGAGGACAACCGTAACGACAGCCAGAGTGCCCTGCGGGAGATCCTGGTGTTGGGCACCAAGTCCAAGGAAATCTCCCGCATCATGGAGATCATCGACACCGTGGCGGACCAGACCAAGCTGATCGCCTTCAACGCCGCCCTGGAGGCGGCCTCCGCTGGCGAGGCCGGCAAACGCTTCGGGGTGGTGGCGGCGGAGATCCGGCGCCTGGCCGATTCGGTTACCGAGTCCACCGGGGAGATCGCCCGTAAGGTAGCGGAGATCCAGGAGTCCATCGGTCGTCTGGTAGTGACCTCCGAAAAGGGCACCGCCGGGATCGAGCAGGGTATGACCGAGTCCAACCAGGTGGTGCATTTCCTTACCGCCCTGGTGGACGGGGCCGAGGAGACCACCAGCGCCGCCCAGCAAATCAGCCTCTCCAGCCAGCAACAGCGCACCGCCAGCAATCAGGTGGTGGTGGCCCTGCGGGAGATCGTCGGCGCCAGCGCCGATACCGCCGCATCCGTGCAGCGCATCGCGGCCATTACTCAGGATTTGACTAGCCGCTCCGCCGCCCTCAAGGAGCAGGTGGAGCGCTTTCGGCTCACGACCCAGGACATCCCCCAGGTCGAGCCCTGATGGCCGCCACCCGCAGCGGTCCGATCCGTGTCCTGGTGGTGGATGACAGTGCCACCGCTCGGGACCTGATCAGTGCCCTGATCGAGACGGACCCACGCCTGAAGGTCTGCGGCCAGGCCGTGGATGGGCGGGCCGCGGTCCAGCAGGCCCTGGCCCTGCACCCAGACCTGGTGACCATGGACCTACGGATGCCGGAGATGGATGGCCTTCAGGCGATCACGGAAATCATGGACCAGTGTCCCACCCGCATCCTGGTAGTCTCGGACGCGGCGGATGCGGCCAATGCCATGGCGGCCGTGGCCCGGGGCGCCCTGGACGCCACCTTCAAACCCAATCTGGACGAGGGGCCCACCTTTACCGCCCGACTGCGGATGCTGGCCGGGGTGCCGGTGATCCGCCACCTGCGCAGCCTGGCGGAGGCCAGACCCGCCCCTCAGTTCTTGGCGCCCAGCGCCAGCGCGGTCGGTTCCGGCACCCCGGTGATCGCCATCGCCGTCTCCACCGGCGGGCCCCAGGCCCTGGCCCGGCTGCTGCCGGCGCTACCTGCCGGGCTCCGGGCCCCGGTGCTCATCGCCCAGCACATCAGTGACGGCTTCGCCCAGGGCATGGCTCAGTGGCTCGATACCCTCTGCCCTCTGAATGTGGCGGTGGCCTGCGATGGCGAGGCCCTGCTCCCGGGTCGCATCTACCTCGCCGACCCGGCGACGCACATGACCCTGACGCCGGGATACCGGATCCGGCTCCTCCCCTGCGAACCAGCCGATCTGTACCACCCGAGCTGCGACCGGCTGCTGAGTTCGGTGGCCGCGATGGGGCGCCTGGCCATCGGGGTCATCCTCACTGGCATGGGTCGGGACGGTGCCCGGGGTATGGTCGCCATAGCCGCGGCCGGCGGGGTCACTCTGGCCCAGGACGAGGCCTCCTCGGTGGTCTTCGGCATGAACCGGGAGGGGATCCTGGCCGGCGGCGTCCAGAAGGTGCTCCCCCTGGACGCCATTGCCGGGGAACTGACGCGGCTGGCCGGCAGCGTGTCGAGCCCCCCCATCCCGAGCGCGGCAGGGGTTAGACCTTGAACCTGGAGGCCGCCAAGACCCTGCTCAAGAGCCGCCTGGGCCTCAGCTTCGAGGGCCCTGGGGAGGCTCCCTTGCGGCTGGCCATCGAGCGCCGCCTGACGGCGACCGGGGTGAACGGGACCACCACCAGCCTGGACTATGTGGCACGCCTGGCCAGGGACGCGGAAGAGCTGGACGCCCTGACCAGCCTCCTGACCATTAAGGAGACCTACTTCTATCGCGAGCCCGAGCATCTGCGGCTGCTCATTGACTATCTGGCGCCGGAACTGCTGCGCAACCGCACCCCGGACAGGCCGGTGCGCATCCTGTGCGTGGGCTGCGCCACGGGCGAGGAGCCCTACTCCATCCGCATCGCCCTCCGCGAGCGCTGGGGTCTGCAGGCCAACTGCGACTTCGCCATCACCGGCGCGGACTTGGACCGGGAGGCCCTGGCCGCGGCCCGCCGCGGCTGCTATCGCCCCCATGCCTTTCGCACCCTGGACCCGGAACTACGGGCCCGCTGGTTCACCGCCAACCCCGGTGGTGATTGGCGGTTGGCGGACAGCATCCGCACCAGCGTGGAATTCCTGCAACTGAACCTGCTCGCCACCCCCTATCCCGATACGCTGCGGGGGCAGGACCTGATCTTTTATCGCAACCTCTCCATCTATTTCGACCCCCCCACCCGGCAACTCGTCCTGGCACGGTTAGGAGACCTTCTGCGACCCGAGGGCTTTCTGATCGTCGGCGTAGCGGAGACCCTGGCCAATGACTGTGGGCTCCTGACGCTGCGCGACCATCAGGGCGTCTGGTATTTCTCTAAGCAGCCGGCCATCGCCTTGCCTCGGTCCCAGGCCAACCCGCCCCGGCGGACGGAACGGACCCGCCCCCGGCCAGCGGCTGCCACCGGGGCCAAGGTGCGGAGGGCAGAGTTGGGGTCCACGCCTACCAAGAACCGCACGCCGCCTTCTCTCACTCCAACTCCACCACAGGCACCTGCTGCGTCCCACCTCTATCAGCAGGCCCTGACCCTGGCGCGGGCGGGACGCTTCAGCGACTCCCTAGAGACCCTGACCCCCCTCTGCGCCACGCCCAACGCGGCACCGCCGCATCTGACCTTACAGGCCCAGATCCTGTACGCCCAAGGGGACCTGGCCGGGGCCGAAAAGGCCGCCCTGAAGGCCCTGGCCTTCGACCCCTGGATGGTGGAGACCAGGTCCCTGCTAGGACGGATCAGCCGGGTTCAGGGGCACCTGGATAAGGCCATCGAGCACTTACGCCACGCCATCTACCAAAGCCCCGACCACTGGCCGGCCCATGGCGAATTGGCAGACTGCCAGCAGGCCGCGGGCCAGCGGGACGCCGCCCGGCATGAGTATGAAATCACCTTACGTCTGCTGGCGGCGGGGCCCGAGGTTCTGGCCCAGGCCGGGCCCCTGCCGCTGGCCTTGCCCTGGATGGACCTGCGCCAACTCTACCAGGCGCGGCTGGCGCGGCTTGGGGACCGGACCTGAGACCCGCGTCATGGCTCTGGACATCACCAAATTTATCGGCCGTTTCATCGGGGAGGCCCGGGATCACCTGACCCACCTCGAGGCCGGTCTCGCGGCCCTGGAGTCCCAGCCGGACGACACCGAGGCCATCAATGCCCTGTTCCGCTCCGCCCACACCATCAAGGGCTCGGCGCGGATGATCAAGCTCCTGGGGATCAGCACCAACGCCCACCGCATGGAGGACCTGCTGGGGGCCCTGCGCTCCGGAACTCAGCGCCCGGTATCCGCCAACCTCAGCCTGCTGCAGCGAGGGGTGGATGCCATCGCCGCCCAGCTCGATCAGGTCGAGTCCAGCGGCGGTGACCCGCCCGCCGACGAGGCCTTGTGCCTGGCCCTGGCCCAGGCCGCAGGCCTGGAGGAGCCCGCCCATTCCCCGGCGGCGGGGGCCAAGACGGTGCCGGCATCGGCCCCGACACACCCGGCCAGCCCGCCCCCCACCCCGGCGCCGTCCACCCCTCCGCCCGCCTCCCCAGCCACGCCGGCACCCGCCGTCCCGGCGGCCAACTACCGGGCCCCGGACAGTGTGCGGGTCCCCTTGACCAAACTCGATGAACTGGTGCGACTGATCGGGGAGATCCTCTCGGTGCAGGCCCGGCTACGCCAGCGCCTACTGGAGGTCC
Source organism: Chromatiaceae bacterium (assembly GCA_044228795.1). Taxonomy (GTDB): domain Bacteria; phylum Pseudomonadota; class Gammaproteobacteria; order Chromatiales; family Chromatiaceae; genus M0108. The sequence continues at coordinate 35,153 of JBGAUE010000020.1, forward strand.
AGACGCTGGACCGGTCCGCCCAGAACGCCGGTATCCAGGGTGCCCCGGGCTTGGACCCCGACATGAGCAGGGCCTTCCACACCTTTGCCCGCGATCTGCGCGACACCATCCAGGCCCAGGAACTGCTGACTGCTGGGCTCGGGGAGCGTGCCCTGGTACTCCGCATGTTGCCCCTGTCCATGGTCTTCGACCCCAGCGCCCGGATGGTGCGCGAGTTGGCCCGGGCCGCGGGTAAGGAGGTCCGGTGCGAGGTCCAGGGCGGCGAGATCGAACTGGACCGCCAGATCATCGAGCGCTTGGGGGACGCCCTGGTCCATCTGGTGCGCAACGCCGTGGACCATGGCCTGGATGACCCGGATGAACGCCGCGCGGCCGGCAAGCCCCCAGTGGGTCAGGTGCGCCTGAGTGCCCGCCATGCCGGGGGCGGAGTCGTGGTGGAGGTGAGTGATGACGGGCGGGGCCTGAACCGGGAGCGGCTGATCGCCAAGGCCATCCTCAAGGGCCTGCTCGAACCCGCCCGGGCCGCGACTCTGACCGACGAGGAGGTTTGGGAGCTGATCTACGAACCCGGCCTCAGCACCAGCGAAATCATCACCGAGCTGTCCGGACGAGGGGTCGGCATGGACGTAATCCACCGCACCGTCATCGACGATCTGCACGGCGCCATTTCCGTGGTCAGCCATCCCGGCGAGGGCAGCCGTTTCACCTTCAATCTGCCCCTGTCCCTGGCGCAGATGCGGGTTCTCCTGCTCACCAGCGGCGGACACCGCTTCGGCCTCGCCGCCCAGCATGTGGTGGAGTTGCTCCGGGTTTCACCGGGGGAGACCATCCGCGTCGCCGAGCGCCCGGCGGTGGTGCTGCGCAACGAATTCATCCCCCTGGTGCCCCTGGCGGAACTGCTGGGACTAACGACAACCCGGCCAGGTCCCCGGGACAAGGGGGGCCAACTGGCGGTGGTCATCGGGGTCCGCCAAGCCAAACTGGGGCTCGTGATCGACGGCCTGGTGGACACCCAGAACATGGTCATCAAGAGCCTGCCCGATCAAATGCGCGGCTGTGGTTTGGTAACGGGTATTGTGGTCACCGGTGACCAGACCCTGGTCAGCGTGCTCCAGGCCCCGGGTCTCATGGATCTGGCGCGGCTTTACCGTAGCGAGGCGACGACCCAGGGAGCCGCGCCAGCCGCAGGGCCAACACCCCGGAGCGAGCCCTGGCGCGTCCTGGTCGTGGATGATTCGCTCAATACCCGGGAGATCGTCAAGGAGGTGCTGGAGGCCTATGGCTACCAGGTCACCACCGCCGAGGACGGCCTGGATGGCTGGCAAAAGGCCTTGGGCGGTCGCTACAATGCCATTTTGACGGATGTCGAGATGCCGGGGCTGGACGGCTTCTCCCTCACCGCTCGCTTGCGTTCCCATGCCCAATACGAATCCACGCCCATTATTATCATCACCTCCCGGGAACGGGAGGAAGACAAACGCCGGGGTATCCAGGTCGGCGCCGATGCCTATATTGTCAAGGGCGACTTCGACCAGTCCAGTCTGCTCGCTACCCTACGCACTCTCCTGGGGGAACCATGAAGATCCTGATCGTCGATGATGACCCCTTGGCGGGTGAGCTGGTCCTTGCCCTCCTGGAGGAATTCGGCCATGACTGCCAACTGGCAGAGAACGGTATCGCGGCCCTGGAGTGCCTGGGGGCCGGGACGGGGTTCGAATTGGTGATCTCGGACCTCAACATGCCCCTGGTGAGCGGACTGGAGCTTTTCCAGGAACTGCGCGCCCAAGGCCAAGAAGTAGCCTTTATCTTGCTGACGGGTGACGACCCCGAGCCCTTGCGAGCCCAGACCCCGGGGCTGTCCGGGGTGCTGCGCAAGGATGCCGACCTGGAGGAGACCCTCCCGGCCTTGGTGGCGTCGCTGGCGGGGGACTGACGGGAACTCGGGTTGGTTTAGACAGAGAGGCGGAGGGATTCAGGCTTATGGCTATACAGGCATCCGAAGGCTTTCAGGCTCGTAAGGCCCGGTTGCGGGAGGCCTTCCGTGCCCAGTTGCCCACGCGATTAGCGGAGGCGCAGGCGCAGTTGGCGGCGATCCAATCCGGTGCAGCCGGTCGGGAAGGCCTGGCGCGCCTGGAACTGACCCTGCACACGCTCAAGGGTAGCAGCGGCTCCTTCGGCCTGCTGGAGGTCAGCGAGGGCGCACGCGAGGCCGATGACCTGGTCAAGGCGGCCCTGGCCAGCGAGGATCCGGTGACGCCCCACCTGCTCATGTCCCTGACGGTCTTGCTTGAACGGCTGGCACGGACAGATCTGGAGCCTGTGGGGGCCCCCGGCGAACGACTCGGCTTCGAACCCATGAAACCAGAACCGCCCAGCCCCGAGCCAGGGATACCCCCATCCGCCGTGGCCGCTGACCCGGCCGCCACCCCCCGCGGCGAGCGCCCTATCCTGCTGTGTGACGACGACGGTGACCTGGCCCAGCAGTTGTGCGCCCAATTGGCCTGCTTCGGCTACCAGGTCACGGCCATCACCCGCCTCGCGGATCTGCCGACGGCGTTTGCGGCGAACCCGCCCGCCACGGTCATCATGGACATCATGTTCCCGGAGGGTGAACAGGCCGGAGCCGAGACCCTGGCCGCCCTCGCCACCGCCCAGGGGCATCGCATCCCCAGCATCTTCATCTCCTGTCGCGACGACTTCCAGGCCCGGCTGCAGGCCGTCAAGGCCGGGGGGAGCGCCTATTGCACCAAGCCGGTCAAGACGACCGAGATCGTGGAGTTCCTCGACGCCCTAACCAACCGGGAATCCCCGATGCCCTTTCATGTCCTGGTAGTCGATGACGACCCCGCCATCGCCGCCCTCCATGCCCTGATCCTGGAGGAGGCCGGCATGATCACCCTGGTCGCCACCCACCCGGCCCAAGTCCCGAACCTGCTCAAGGGCTTCAACGCCGACCTGGTGCTGATGGATATGTACATGCCCGAGTGTTCAGGCCCGGAGTTGGCCAAGGTCCTGCGCCAGATGCCCGGCCATGTGGGTCTGCCCATCATCTACGCCTCCTCCGAGACGGACCGGGAGCGCCAGATCAAGGCCATGGAGGTAGGGGCGGACGGCTTTCTCACCAAACCCGTGGATCCTCGCAGGCTGATCGCGGAGGTCACCTTGCGCGCCGAGCGGATGCGCACCCTGCACGCGCTCATGGTGCGCGATGGTCTCACCGGTCTTTTCAATCACAATGCCATCATGCAGTTCCTGGATCTGCAGGTGGCCAATGCCCGCCGTGAACAGGGTGCCTTCTGCTACGCCATGATCGACGTGGATCGCTTCAAGGGGGTCAACGACACCCATGGCCATCCCGCTGGCGATCAGGTTCTCATGGCCCTGAGCCGGGGCTTGCGCCTGCGGCTGCGGGAGTGCGACTTGATCGGACGCTATGGGGGGGAGGAATTCGCGGTGATCCTGAGTGGGGTCAACGAGGCCCAGGCTAAGGTGATCATGGATCATCTCCGCCTCAGCTTTGCCGAGGTCATCTTCTATGCCGGCGAGGCCACCTTCACCTGTACCTTCAGCGCCGGTATCGCCGGATTCCCAGGTTTTTCCACCACCGAGGCCATACTGGAGGCCGCGGACCAGGCCTTGTATCGGGCCAAGAGCAGCGGTCGCAATCGCGTGGAGATCGCCGCCGCGCCCGCCAGCCTCCCCCCGCTGTCCGGCCCGGGGCCCAACGCGGCCGCCACCCCGAACCCCATTGAGGTACGGCATGGACACTGAGCCCTGGACTGCTCCGGTAGCTGGGCCTGGGCCTGGGCCCGCGCCACACCTCCCTGATCCAGGCGATGACCTGAGTCTGATCCTGTCCCAACGTCGGGCGGGTCACCAGGACATCGTGAACGTGGACGCGGCCAGCGTCCAAATGGTCATCTTCGTCATCGGTGGCCAGAGCTTCGCCTTACCAGGGGCCCAGGTTGCCGAGATCCTGCCGCTGGCGCCCATCTTCCTGGTCCCCGGCTGTCCGCCCGCCGTGGAAGGGGTCATGGACGTGCGCGGTAACATCCGGGGGGTCCTGCGCCTGGGTGATTTGTTGGGAGTGGCCCATGACCCTCCCACCCGCCACACCGTTATCCTGCTGGGGCGCGTCGGCGACCAGGAGTGCGGGCTGAGGGTTGATCGCATCGCGGACGTGTCCCCAGTGCTCCTGGAAAGCCTGCTGGCGCCGCCGGACAGCCTTCGCGACCGGCTCCAGGGACTCGTGACAGGCGTCTTTCAATATCCGACGGGCCCCGTCCTGACTCTGGACATGGAGCGCATTTTTCAGGCCTGGGAAGACGGACGCCTATGACTAGCTCCCGGATACCCGGTGCCCCGGTGGAACCCTTGGCCCTGGGAGGGGCTGGGTCAATCCCGGGACTGGACCTGGTACTATTCCGCTGGGGCCCCTTGCATCTCGCCGTTCCGGCGAGTCAGGTACTGGGGCTGGGGCCGGATAGCGACCCCGAGGCCCCCGCTATCGGTGATCTCCTCGACTTGCCCGCCGCGACCCCGGGCGGGGCTGTGGGCAGAATCCGCCGCCTGAGCCTGCGGGGGCCATACCCGGGCGCGGGATTGCGCGTTCAGGAACCGGTCACCCGGGCTCATCTGGATGCCAACGCTATCCATCCCCTGCCTGCTCTGGTCGCGCCCCGTCTGCGCTTACCTCTGGTCCGCGCCCTGGCCTGCCCACGGGATCTGGCGGAAGGGGCCATTGTCATTATCCTTGACCTCATGGCCTCTCGGGCCTGCATTGATGCCCCTCAGCAAGGTCCTCCCGCCCCTACCCACCCATCACATGATTGAAAAATTTAACCGTGTCCTATAAAACATCACGACCGCAGCCGCCGGATCTAGCCGGCGAGCATGAACCTCTTGCGCGGCCTTTCGGGGGGGTCGCGGAATCCGGTGACCTGATCACCCTCCGCCAAGAAGTCGCCACCCTGCGCGCCCTGTTCGACGCCTCGCCCGATATCCTCTTTGTCAAGGACGCCGACTTGACCTATCGCCTGGTCAACCCGGCCTTCTGTCGGCTGATGGGGCTCCCGGAAGATCAGATTGTCGGGCGCGGGGACCGGGACCCCCTCTTCCCGCTTGATCGCCTTGCCGAGATGATGCGCGATGACCTTGAGGTGATCACCCAGGCTGAACCTCGGCGGCATGAATCCCAGGTGATCGGAGCGGATGGCACCCCCCGCTGGTTCCTAACCCTCAAGACCCCCCGCGTGGACGCGGCTGGCCGGATCACCGGCCTCTTAGGGATCGGCCAGGAAATCACCGCCTTCCAGACCCTGACCCGCCGGCTGGAGGAAGCCGACGCGCGCTGGTCCTGCGCCCTCCAGGGGGCCGGACTGGGGATCTGGAACTGGAATCTCGAGAGTGACGAGGTCTATTGGTCAGATGATTGGTTGAACATGCTGGGTTACCGGAGGGATGAAATGACCCCGACAGCGGCAACCTGGGCGGCCCTGCTGCACCCGGAGGACCAGGCGCGGGTCTTGGCCTATGGCACCGACTACCGCACCAATCCCATCGGAAGCTACGAACTCGAGTTCCGTCTGCGCCATAAGCAAGGTCATTGGGTGGATATTCTGTCGCGCGCAATCCTGGCGCGGGATGCTCACGGCACACCGGTCCAGCCACGTCTCCTGATCGGCACCCACATGGATCTTGGGGAGCGCAAGCGCCAACAACGCCTGTCCGAACTCCGCCATCGCTTGTTGGAAATGGTTGGCCTGGACGATCAGGACCTGATCCTGCGAACCTCCCTGGATGTTGCCGAGGAGTTGACCCATAGCCAGATCGGCTTTCTGCATTTTGCCGCCGATGATGATCAGGAGGTCTCACTGCAAGTCTGGTCCACCCGTACCCACGCCGAGATGTGCTATGCCGAGGGCAATGGCCGGCACTACCCGGTGAGCGAGGCCGGCGTCTGGGTGGACTGTATCCTCCAGCGTCAGCCGGTGATCCACAATGACTACGCCAGCCTGCCGCACAAGAAGGGCATGCCTGAGGGCCATGCCGCCCTGGTACGCGAGGCGACGGTGCCGCTGCTGATCGATGACCACATCGTCGCCGTGATGGGTGTCGGCAACAAGGCCGAGGACTACACCCAACAGGACCTGGCAATCCTCTCCCAAGTCCTCGAAATGGCGATCCATTTTTTTGATCGGCAGCGGTTTGAGCGCCAACAGGAATATCTGGCCTTATATGACCGCCTGACCGGCCTGCCCAATCGCACCCACCTGACGGAACGCCTGAACCAGGCCATTGCCCACGGCAGCCACACCAACCAACTGATCGCTTTGTGCTACCTCAACCTCGACGACTTCAAGGTGGTCAACGAAACCTATGGGCAGCCTATCGGCGATGCCCTGCTGGTGAGCCTGGCGCGTCGTCTCGAGACTGGCCTGCCTCCCGGCGATTCCCTGGCCCGTACCGGTGGGGACGAATTCGCCCTGATCCTCACGGGCCTCGCCTCCTCCTATGAAAGCGAGGAGGCCGTTCAGCGCTTGCTGAAGCAGATCACCCAACCGATCGACGTCCAGGGCCATCGCATTTTTGTCTCCGCCAGCCTGGGCGTGACCCTCTTCCCCCTGGACCCTGATGGGCCAGACGCTCTGCTGCAGCACGCCCAAAAGGCCATGTACCAGGCCAAGGCCAGAAACCGATCGAGTTATCACTTTTACGATCCGATCCAGGATCAACAACTGCACCAACTCCGGCGGATGCGGGAGGAGTTCTCCCAAGCCCTGCGGGACAACCAACTCATGCTGTACTACCAGCCCAAGATCGCCTTAAAGGACGCGAGCCTGATCGGCCTGGAGGCCCTCACCCGCTGGCGGCATCCGCGAGAAGGTCTGCTGGAGGCCCATCAGTTCCTACCCCAGATCAAGAACTCACCCCTCGAGATCGCCCTTGGGGAGTGGGTGGTGACCCGAGCCCTGGCGCAGTGGCAAGGGTGGCGGCAGTCCGGCGTGGAACTGGCTGTGAGCATTAACATCAGCCCACGCCAAATCCAGATGCAAGGGTTCGTGGACTTTTTAACGCGGACCCTGGCCGCTTATCCCCCGGGCACCGCCGAGCAACTGGAAATCGAGATTCCGGAGATCGCCGAGATCAGTGACACGCTTGAAGCCGCCCGGGTGATGAACGCCTGCAAGGCCTTGGGTATCCGCTTCGCCCTCGACGACTTCGGCACCGGCTATTCCTCCCTGAACTATTTTCAACATCTACCCATCGACTCCGTCAAGATCGACCAGCATTTCGTTCGCGAGATTCTCGATAAGAACGAGGCCCTGGGTATCGTTGAGGCGGCAATGGGCATGGCGAAGGCCTTGCAGAAGCCCGTGGTGGCAGAAGGGATCGAGTCGGCTGAGATCGGCTTCATGCTGGTTCAGCTGGGCTGCCAGTTCGGCCAAGGTGATGGCATTGGCAGGCCCATGCCAGCCGAGCGGGTTCCTGCCTGGCTCGCCAAGTGGCAGGATGAAAAACTCTGGCACCATCTGGGACAGGAGCTCCTGGACGAATCGGTCAAATACGATCTCAAGGTGGGGATATTCAGCCTGCGGCTCTGGCTCAACCGCCTATTGGCCAACTTGGCCGATGAACCCTGCGGGGCCTCTCCGCCGCTGGATGAGTACCAATGTCAGTTCCACCGCTGGTATCGCGGCATCGGCCGAGCGCGTTATGGCAGCAACCCGAATTACTCCTTCATCCAGGCTCAACATTACCAGTTCCACCAGCTAGGCGCCCTGCTGGCGGATCTGGCTACCAGCGGCCGGGCGCGGGAGGCCCAGGCGCGCCGAGGGGAACTGGAGGCCATAGCTGAGGAAATGACCCGCCTCGTGCAGCGGCTTGAGAGGTCTTAGGGGCCCACGGACCCTGGGTGTGCCCCGACGGTGGGTCTCCCCAGGTTCAGCTCAAATCGATGGCGTGCCGCTTCAGATCCGCGAGGTTGATAAGGCGCAGGACCTGTTGGTGGGTAGCCCTCAGCACCACGCGCGGCGCGGCGCCAGCCTCCAAAGCCTCCTGCCAACGTGCCGCGCACAGGCACCAGCGGTCACCCGGCTTCAGGCCCGGGAAGTCGAACTCCGGATGTGGAGTGATCAAGTCGTTGCCTTGCCGCTGAGAAAAATCAAGAAATTCCGCCGTCATCCGGGCGCAGACCCCATGCAGGCCGAGGTCGTCCGGACCCGTCGCGCAACTTCCGTCACGGTAGTAGCCAGTCACCAAGCCACCTTCCGAGCAGAGGGTCAGAGGCTCCCCCAGCACGTTCAGGGGCTCATCTCTCCGGGGAAATCCACCGTCCATCGCCTTCTCCTCTCATTATGACCGGGTAGGGCCCTTGCCCGGTCCCACCCGCTTCGTCTATCGTCCCCCTACTATCCGTCAGCCGATCCCCGCCATGCAAGCTGCCCGCGACCTCTTTTCCTACCCCCGGCATTGGGCCCACGAACTCGGTACGGCACCGCAACTGCCCATGTCCCGGGTAGAGATGGACCGGTTGGGCTGGGATGCCTGCGATGTCATCATCGTCACGGGCGACGCCTATGTGGACCATCCCTCTTTTGGCATGGCCATCGTCGGGCGGCTGTTGGAGGCCCAGGGGTTCCGGGTCGGCATCCTGGCCCAACCGGACTGGAACTCGGCGGAGGATTTCCGGCGCCTGGGCCGGCCGAACCTCTTTTTCGGCATCACCGCCGGCAATATGGATTCCATGGTCAACCGCTACACCTCCGACCGGCGGTTGCGCAGTGACGATGCCTACAGCCCCGGCGGCGAGGGCGGGCGGCGTCCGGACCGGTCGGTGATCGTCTATGCTCAGCGGGCACGGGAGGCCTACAAGGACACGCCCATCGTCCTGGGCGGCATCGAGGCCAGCCTGCGGCGTATCGCCCACTATGACTATTGGTCGGACAAGGTGCGACGCTCCATCCTCCTGGATGCCAAGGCGGACCTGCTCCTCTATGGCAACGCCGAGCGCGCCCTGGTGGCCCTGGCCCATCGGCTGGCCGCCGGCGAGCCCATCGGGGCCATCCGCGACCTGCGCGGCACGGCCTTCATGAGCCGGGAGCTACCCGCGGGCTGGGTGGAAATGGACGCGACCCGTCTCGACGCCGCCCCCCGGGCAACAGCCGCCGGAGCCCTCGGAGCGTTCTCCGCGCCGCCGGGCGAGCCGTTCCGGGATCCCCATCGCGACCCCTACCAACTGGAGCCCGCCTGCGCGGTCGCCGGCGTCGTGGAACCGGGCGCGCCGGAGCCGGGAGCCCAGGTCGCGCCGGCCAGCGACCGCCCGCTCGGGATAAAGGTCTCCCTGCCCAGCCTGACCCGTACCGCCGGTCCAGGGGCCGATCAGGCCCCGGACCGCGCCGACCGCGCCCACACCCTCCTGCGCCTGCCATCCTATGAGCAGGTGCGCGACGACCCCCTCCTCTACGCCCATGCCTCCCGCCTCTTTCATCTGGAGACCAATCCCGGCAACGCCCGCGCCCTAGTCCAGGGCCACGGCGACCGCGACCTCTGGCTCAACCCGCCGCCCATCCCCCTGACCAGCGCCGAGCTGGACCGGGTGTACGAACTCCCCTACAGCCGCCGGCCCCACGACAGCTACGGTGGAGCGCGCATCCCAGCCTGGGAGATGATCCGCTTCTCGGTCGCCATCATGCGCGGCTGCTTTGGCGGCTGCACCTTCTGCTCCATTACCGAGCACGAGGGCCGCATCATCCAGAGCCGTTCCGAGGCCTCCATCCTGCGCGAGATCGAGGAACTGCGCGATCGCACGCCGGGGTTTACGGGGGTCCTTTCGGACCTGGGCGGGCCTACCGCCAACATGTGGCGCCTGGGCTGCCGGGATCCGGCGATCGAGTCCGCTTGCCGGCGCCTCTCCTGCGTCTTCCCGGGGATTTGCAAGAACCTGGGCACAGACCAGGACCCTCTCATCCAGCTCTACCGCAAGGCCCGGGCCCTACCCGGCATCAAGCGTGTTCTCATCGCCTCCGGCCTGCGTTACGACCTGGCGGTACGCTCCCCGGCCTACATCCGCGAGCTGGCGACCCATCATGTCGGCGGCTATCTCAAGATCGCCCCCGAGCATACGGAGCCGGGGCCCCTGGCGCTGATGATGAAGCCAGGCCTCGGCGCCTATGACCGCTTCAAGACCCTGTTCGATAAATATTCCCGGGAGGCGGGCAAAGAGCAGTACCTGATCCCCTACTTCATCGCCGCCCACCCAGGCACTCGGGACGAGGACATGCTCAATCTCGCCCTCTGGCTCAAGGGCAACGGCTTCCGCCCCGATCAGGTCCAAGCCTTCCTGCCCACGCCTATGGCCCTCGCCTCCACCATGTACCACACCGGTATCAACCCCCTGAAGCGGGTAACGCGGGGCGCCGAACCGCTGGTCCTGGCGCGGGGCGGGCGCCAACGCCAGCTGCACAAGGCCTTCCTACGCTATCACGACCCGTCGAACTGGCCCCTGCTGCGCGAGGCGCTGAAACGGATGGGCCGCGCCGATCTGATCGGCAACGGCAAGCGCCACCTGGTGCCGGCCTGGCAACCAGGCGGGCCGGGGCCCGAGGAAGGGGGACGCCATGGGACGGCCAAACCAGTAGCTAGAACAGGGCCTCGCCGCACCTGAAACCCCCGGCCCCTGGGGTTTCCTAGCCCAAGGGAGGCATCCCTCAACCGGCGGGCCTGGGATTGAGGGCCGGAAGCCGGGGGCGCTCAATGCGTGGCCGGCGGCCGCGCGCCCGAAAGAGGCCCTGGAAGCGGCCGACCTGGCGGGTGAAGTCCCGCTTCCAGCGGCGAAAATCAATATCCTGACCGCCGTATAGAGCCCCGTCCAGCTGTCGTAACAGGCGGATGAGCTGGTCGGGATCCGCGCCGGGCCTCAACCTTAATACCTGGCCGCCCAGACCCGGCAGGAAGCCTGCCGACGCCATTTGAGCATCCGCCGGGAGATGACGGCAGGCCTCGGCTTGGAAGCGCCGCGCCCAAACCGCGGGCTCCTGCTCCCGGTTGGCGGCGTTCAGGCAACGAAGGAAGCGACTCGACGCCGGTAGCAGGCCTTGCAAATGCTGGCCCAGTCGCCGCCAAACCGGCGCCGGATGGAGGCGATCACGTACCCGCGCCAAGCGGTGACGAGCCAGGTCAGCCGCCGCCCAGGCGCGTCGCCCCAGGCGTGCCCCCAGCCGCTCCCGTTCCCGGGGAGATTTCGACCAGCTCCGATAACGGAGGCCAATCCCAAAACCGATCATGGGTAACAGGAGGGTGCTGAGGCTGAGCCAGAGCCAGATCCAGCCTGATTCCGATTCCTCGCCGCGGGCGACCCGCCTCCCCTCCTCGGTCGCCACGCCCCCCAGCCTGGCGGGCAAGCTGACCCACTCCCGGCTGCCGGTGGTCACGTTCCACCAGGGCAGGCGCACCTCCGGCAGATGCAAGCGCCCATCGGCACGGGGAACCAGGGTGTAGTGCTCGGTGCGCTTGCCCTCCAGGTGCTGGCCATCCGCGGAGACCTTGGCCTCAGTCAGGGTCTGTTCCCGATAGACACGGAAGTCCGAAGACTCCAGGAAGGACTCCAGACTGGGCAACTGGCTGCCACTGGCGCCAATGGCGTCAAGTTCCAGGATCAGAGAGACCGGCTCCCCGGCCTTGATATTGTGGTCATCCAGGCTGGCCTTGAGGCTCAGGGCCCGCAAGGGCAACCAGGGCTGGACGCTGGTCAGGGCCGGTCGCACCTGCAACCGGATGCCCTCGCTACCGCTGACCTCGAAACGCTGGCCCGGGCTGTAGCCATCGCCCGCGGTCTCCCCCGATACCCGCAGGGCCGGCAGACTCAGATCCCCGGCCTGCAACGGGGTGAGAGCATAGAGGAATTCGGTAATGATCTCGCGGTGGCCGTCCGGGGCCGTGCGCGAACTAACCTTGGGTTCCTCCAGCTTTTGGATGATCAGGTCATTGCCGCTCGGCAGTTCCGGGGAGGCTTTGGCCAGACTTTGCTCGCTCAACACCTTGAGCCGGAGCAGGACATTCTCCTGCACATAAGCCTGGCGCTCGCCAAGCTCGACTTCCAGGCGCGGGGTACGGGGGGCGGGCTGGGCAGCGGGCTGGCCCCAGGGGGAGGCGTTGGGCGCGGTATAGGGTTGGGACCAGCCGGGGAAGGCACCGTAAGGGTAGCTGGAGGGGGGCGCCGCCGCTGAAGCCGGAGCGGGAAGGGGTCCCGGAGCCGGGGCCTGAGCCCTCGGCAGGGGAGCAAATTGAGTAGCCATGGGCGCTGGGCTGGGTGCGGCCTTGGGTGCCGCTACCGGGGCGCTCGTGGGCGACTGGCTCGGGGCTGAGGAGGACACCGGCGCCATGGGCGCTGCCGCAGGGGACGGCGGAGGGGCCTGCCTGGCCGGTTGAGCGGGAGGTATCTGGGCCGGCGGCACCCCACGGGCATTGCTGGGCTCCTGGGGCCGGTAGGGACCGTAGGGTGATGGGTATGGGGAATAATAGGGTGGACCATAGCCAGGAAACTGCTGGCCCTCAGCCACCCCGCCCCAGAGCGCGAGTAGTGCTATTACCGCCGTCATCACCCGCTGCATTCGGTTGTCTCCGCGTGCCGATGGTGGATATGCCCTGATTATCCTGCCAAAGGGTAGTAGATTATGAATGAGGTTCCAGCACTCATCCCAGTGACCCGGGATGCCTACCAGGGCCGGGTCTCGCGGGGCGGGCCACCCGAGGCGCGGATCTGGCGCATCTCCTCGATGCGGAACTGATTGCGGATGAGATCGGAGGGATCGCCCTCCACCTGCCGCAACCTTTGCTCCAGTATGCCGGCGCCAGGACCCGAACTGGGCTGGCCACCGAGGGCGCCAACAGCGGTCCCCGCCGCGCCCTCGTCCAGGGCTGGCTGCTCGCCCAGTTGGTCAAACTGATTGACGGCATCCGCGCTGCCGGGCTCGGGCGCGCCCTCCGGGGGCGTCATGCCGGGCTCTTGGGAGCGACGCTCGCTCGCACCGCCTGCCTGACCCGGTTTGCCCCGCGTGCCGGGGCCCTGCTCTCCCTCCCGCTCTTGAGGCTTATCGGCCGGACCCTTGGCATCAGGCTGCTCGCCCTTGTCGGCCTGACCCTTGGCATCGCGCCTTTCATCCTGGCCCTTGCCGGCCTCGGCCTCCGCCTTGGGCTCACCCTGACCGGGTTCCTCGGCCTTAGGCTCCTGATCGCGGCCCGCGGAGGTCTGGTCCTTAGGTTTCTCGCCGCCCTCTTTGGACGTGGATTCCCGCTCCTGCTTGTCGCCACTGGCCTCCTCGGCTTGCTCCCGACGCTCTTGGGAGCCCGAGTCCTGGCCCTGGTCCTGCTTCCCCGCCTGCTTCCCCTGCGATTCCTTATCCTTGGCATCCTTTCCCTTGGCATCTTTCTCCTGGGCATCCTGCTTGGATTCAAGACCAGCGGCTTCCTGAGGAGCCTGCTGTTCATGAGCGGTTTCGCCGGCTTTCGCCTGATCCTGCTCCTGATTCTTCCGGGGTTGACCGCCGGCATCAGAAGCCTGCTTCTCGTCCTGTTGCTTGCCCTGGGTTTGCTGCTCGCTGGATTCCTTGCCATCGCTGGCTTCCCCGGTCTTGGACTGGGAGCCCCCGGACTTCTCCTGGTCGGTGGACTCGCCCTGGCCGGCGCTCTCCTCCTGTTTCTTCCCCTTGCCAGCCTGGCTGTCCTGACTGGACTCACCCTCGGACGACGACTTGTCCTCGGACTTCTGACCGGAGCTTTGCTTCGATTCCTGCCCCTGGCTGGACTCCTGACCCTGCTGGGATTTCTGGCCCTCTTGAGATTTTTGTCCTTCTTGAGACTGCTTGGAGTCCTGCGACTCTTGTGATTCCTTTTTCTGCTCCTCGCCCGATTCCTTTTTTTCCTGCTCCTGCTTTTGCTCCTGCTTTTGTTCTTTCTGCTGCTCCTGCTTTTGCTCCTGCTTTTGCTCTTTCTGCTTTTCCTGCTTTTCCTGCTTTTGCTCCTCCTGCTGCTTCTCCTGCTTGGGTTGTTGCTCCTGTTGCTTTTCCTGATCCTTCTTGGCTTCCTCTTCCTTACGCTCGGCCTTTTCCCGCTCCCGCTTCTCCTGCTCGAACTTCTGCTGATCGATGCGGGCGAGGACGGAGCGGGTGAGGGACAGGTTGTACTGGGCGTCGGCATGGGCTGGATTGCGTTTCAGCACCTGCTCGTAGGCCGCGGCGGCCCCGGCGAAATCGCCAAGCTGGAAACGCGCGTTACCCAGGTTGTAGGCGGCATCATCCGCCAGCTTGGGTCTTTGGTTGTGGGAGAAGGCATCGGCGGCCTCGGCATGGCGTCCCGCCCGATAGAGGGCGACGCCCTGGCGATAGGGATCGGCGAACCCCTCGGCAGCGCCGGCATAATCGCCCTGCTTGAACCGAGCCTCTGCCTCCTGCTCCGGGTTGTCAAACCAGCCAGCCTGGGCAGACGAGGCCAGGGCCAGGGCCAGGCCTAGAGGCCATGGATTCATACCCTTCATGACGCACGCCTCCAGCCACCGCGACCCCGGAAACGGGGGAGCAGCAAGATCATGACCAGCACCAAGGGCAGATAAAAGCGCTCGCTCCAGATCCGCGTCCGTTCATCGCCGGCCGCTGCGGGCAGCCGGGCCACGGCCGAGGCCTCGAGCAAGGCGGCGGTATCGTCTTCGCGGTAATCGGCGCGACGATAAAGGCCCCCCCCGGCCTCGGCGAGCCCTTCGAGCCGCTTCTCATCGAGGCGGGAGACAATGGCCTGGCCACCGCGATCGGTCAGCCAGCCACCGCCGCGACTGGGCACGGGGCCGCCCTCCTCGCTGCCGATCCCTAAAGCGTGCAGGTGAATGCCCGAGGCCGCCAGGCCCCGCACCCGTTCCTCCAGCCCTGGCTCATCAAAGTCACCATCGCTAATAAGCAGGATGGCGCGGGCACTGCCCTCGGACAGGCCTTCGAGCAGGTTCTCGGCCCGGTCGAGGGCACCCAGCAGGCGGCTGCCCTGGAGTTGGGTCAGGTCGGTGGACAGGGCCGGCAGGGTATTGAGCAGGGCCTGGGTATCTTCGGTGATGGGCGAGAGGACATGGGGAACCGAGGCAAAGGCGATGAGACCCAGGCGCACCTGGTGATTCTGCTGGATCAGATCCTGAATCTCCTGCCGGGCCCGCGCCAGCCGGTTAGGAGGCGTGTCGCCCACCTGCATGGAGCGTGATATATCCAGTAAAATCAGTAAATTGTTGCCGGGATGAAAGAGGCGGACATCGGTATAATCCCAGCGCGGCCCGGCCATGGCCATCACCAACAGGGACCAGAGCAAGGACCAGAGCAGAAAACGGCCCCAACGCTCGCGGGTTCGGAGTTCCCTGGTGCCGGTGAGGTGGGGCAACAGGTGCGGATCGGCGTAGCGATGTACAGGGCCGCGCGCGGCGCGCGCGGCGCTGCGCCACAACCACAGGGCCACCGGGAGGGGCATCAGCAAGACCCAGAACCAGAGGGGCTGGGCGAAATGGAAGCCGGCCTCAGTCACTGGAAACCCTCCGGGAGAAACGCTTGCGGCCCTCGGGAAAGAGCCCCAGGGCGAGGAGGGCGAGCAGGGCCAGCCCCAGGGGCCAGCGGAAGAGCGGTTCCGGCAGGTAGGCGGTGCGGGCCTCGGCCTCGGTCTTCTCGAGGTCATCGATGCGCCGCGAGATTTCCTCCAGGGCACGGGCATCGGTGGCGCGGAAGTAGGCGCCGCCCGTGGCGTCCGCGATGGCCCGCAAGGTGTCCTCGTCCATGGTCAGGTCTTCGCGATAGGTGATCTCACCGCCTTCGGGAATGGGGATGCGCTTGTCCTCGCTGCCAACGCCAATAACGTGGATGCGTACGCCCAGGGCACGGGCCAGGGCGGCCGCCTCCAGAGGCGTGAAGCCACCCGCCGAGTTGTCACCATCGGCGATCAGGATCATGACGCGCGAACCTTTTGGGCGTTCCCGCAACTTCTTGGCGCCCAGGGCGATAGCATCGCCCAGGGCCGTACCGGGTCCGGCGATATTGGCCTCCAGGCCGTCGAGCAGTTGGCGGGTGGCGTGGCGATCCAGCGTCAGGGGCGAGAGGACAAAGGCCTGACTCCCGAAGACGATGAGGCCAACACGATCACCCTCGCGCCCATCGATGAAACGCCCCATGACACCCTTAACCACGGCCATGCGGTTAATGGGCAGGCCCTGGGCGCTGAAATCCAGGGCCTCCATGGAATGAGAGGCATCCACCGCCAGCAGGAGGTCATAACCCGGTGAACTGACCTCGGTATGGGGGGTGAGCCATTGAGGCCGCATCAGGGCCAGGACCAGAGCGGTCCAAAGCAGCCAGAGCAGTGCCCGCTGGACCCAGCCCGCGATCTGCCGCGCCGGGCGCAAGGTCCGATAGGCAGCCCGCAACCGCTCCGGATGGGGGTGGAGCAGGGTCAGGCGCTGCCCTTCGAGGGTTTCCTCCCCCCGCTCGCGCCGCTCGGGCCACAACCAAGGCAACAGCAAGGGCACCAGCAGCAGGACAGCGACCCAGGGCCAATGGAACTCAAACACGACGGCCATCCTCCACCAGGATCCATTGGTAGGCAGCGTCAATAAGTTCGAGCCATTCGGGCGGAGACCCCAGGGGCCCGCTGCTGGCCGCCAGGCGGGCGGTACTGGCGGCAGGTGGGGCATAGGGCGCATCCAGCAGCAGGCGCCCCTTGGTCTTCCAGTCGAAGCCATGGGGATCCTGGTCCGCCAGCCAGGCCAGCCAGTCCTCGCCCACCAGGCCAGCGCAGGCATCCCGCCCCAGACGGGCCATGGCGACCCGGCGCAGGAGTTCCGACAAGTCGCCAGCGGTCAGCTTGGGGTCCTGGGTCGGGGCCCGTTGCCGCAGGGCACGCAGTTGGCGGGCGGCGTCCCAGCGCCAGGAGCCGATCCGCAGCACCGGGATAGGCGGAATGCGCAGGCGCAAGCTGGCCCGCCAGCGCCAGGCGAGCAGGAGCAGCAACAGGATGGACCCGGCCAGCAACCACCAACCCGGGGCCGGTGGCCACCAGGAAACGGGATCAAGACCACGGATATCCCGCAACTGGTTAGCGATCTCCTGGGCGACAGACGGTGTCAGGGTGGCCATGATCTAAACCGCCCGCGCCCGGGCGCGCTGCCCCAGATGGTGGATCAGGGACAGATGAATCTCCTCGTCAGTTCGTACCGGCAGCAGGGTGACGGCGAGCCGATAGGTCATGGCACGCAACATGGCACGGCGCTCCAGCCAGGCCTGGCGATAATCGAGACGCGCCTGGGGATCGTCGGTATCGATCTCGATCAGGGTGCCATCGGTACCGGTGAAGGTCGCCACCCCCATGGCCGGGATCTCCCAGTCAGCCGGGTCGTCCACCGGGATCAGGGCCACCGCGTTGCGCTGGATCAGGGTACCGAGGATGGGCTCCAGCTCCAGGGGATCACGGTTGAGATCGGCGATGATAAAGACCAGGGAACCGGTAGGGATGCCGCTGGTTGCACGCCTGAGGGCCATGCCCAGGCAGTCGATGGAGGCCTCCTGTTCGGCCCCGGGCACGGTTAAGGCTCGGAGCAGTTGCCAGAGGGCGCGGCGACCCCGGGAGGGTCGGAAGTGCTGGAGCCCGGCGAGGGGGTCGCCAAAGACCAGGCCGCCGACCCGGTCGTTGAGGCGGCTCGCCGCCCAGCCGATGAGGGCGGCAGCGCGGGCGGCCTGCACCGACTTGAAGGTGCCGCGGGTGCCAAAGTTCATGTGGGGGCCCTTGTCCACGCACAGCACCACTGAACGCTCGCGTTCCTCGCGGAAGACCTTCATGTGCGGTTCGTTGGTACGGGCCGTGACCTTCCAGTCCATGTAGCGGATGTCATCACCCTCGCGATACTCACGGACCTCCTCGAAATTGACGCCTGCACCCCGAAATACGGACGCATAGAGCCCGGCGAAGGAGGAATTGACCAGATGGCGTGACGGCAGGCCCAGGGTATGGGCCTGGTGGCGCAACTCCAGCAGATCGTCCAGACGCGGGTAAAGACTCATCGGTGACAGGGTCTTAGAGAATGAGGTGTCAGGCCAAGCGGGGCGGAAAAGATCAAGCTGCGGGTCTCCGGCACCCGGTCACCCACTCCCCAAAACCGGAACACTTCCTCAAGGAATCGCGACCAGATTAAGCAGGCGGGCGATGAAATCATCCGTGGTAATGCCCTCCGCCTCAGCCTCGAAGGTGAGCAACAGGCGGTGGCGCAGAATCTCCGGAGCCACGGCCTGGATGTGGTGAGGGGCGACGAAGGGATCGCCGTCGAGCCAGGCGCGGGCGCGGGCACAGCGGGCCAGGCCGATACTGGCGCGGGGCGAGGCGCCGAAACGGCACCAGCGGGCCAGATCCGGGTCATAAACCCTGGGATTGCGGGTCGCCTGAATCAAATCAACAATGTAGCTATTGAGCTTGGGGTCCAGGTAGAGGCCCGCCACGTCCCGGCGCATGGCGAAAAGCTCCGGCTGGGTGAGCCGCTTGACGGGGGGCTTGTGACTCGACTTCTGCTGGGCCAGGTCGAGGGCGAGGATCTTGAGCTCCTCGTCGCGGCTGGGGTATTCGACCACCGCCTCCATAAGAAAGCGGTCGAGCTGGGCCTCGGGCAGGTGATAGGTGCCCTCCTGCTCCACCGGGTTCTGGGTCGCCAGCACCATAAAGAGTTTGGGCAGGGGGTAAGTGCGCTGACCGACCGTGATCTGCTGCTCCGCCATGGCCTCCAGTAAGGCGGACTGCACCTTGGCTGGGGCCCGGTTGACCTCGTCGGCGAGCAGGATGTTGTGGAAGAGGGGACCGGGCCGGAACTCGAACTCACCCTTTTCATGGCGATAAATGTCGGTGCCAATCAGGTCCGAGGGCAGCAGGTCCGGGGTGAACTGTACCCGGTGGAAGTCGCCCTCCAGGGATTCGGCCAAGGCCTTGACCGCAGTGGTCTTAGCCAGGCCCGGCATGCCCTCCACCAGCAGATGGCCGTCGCTCAGCAGGCAGATGAGCATGCTGTCAACAAAGCTTTGCTGACCGATGATGCGCGAGGCGATGTGATCGCGAACGTGGGTGAGATCGGCGGGTGTCATAAGCTACGGCTTCCGGGTTCAATCAGACGATCACGTCCGCGATTAGCGGACGGCATGCCACTGGCTTGGCACTAAAATCCCGGGTCCTCCCCCGGTTATTATACTCCTTGCCTCCGCGCCGCCATGGCAAGGGAAGCAGGACGCGTCGCGACGACCATCGGACCAGGCCATCAACCTTGCCTCCAGTGCCCTCGACGAACCTGGATTCAAAGCGCGAGGCCATAATCCTGACCTTTTTGGGCCTGGCTTGCAAGCCCAACCTGGATTCAGCCCAACCTGGATTCAGGCGTTCCCGGTGTCCTCGGCCCGACGCGCACGCGTTTGGTTGGGCGAGCATGGCTCTAAGTACGTTTCCGTACAGACTACCCATGCTCAAGCGAATAGCCTTTCCCGTGAATCGGTAGTCCTGCCGAAACCAGTCCGGTTTCTCGCAGGCCCCCTTCGCTCTATGCGCTGCCGTTGCTGACGGTGCGAGGGCGGAAAAAAGGGTAGTACCGAGGTTCGGATGCTCAATTGGCAATTCGCCAGTCGGGTTTGTCACAAAGCCACAAACAGGAAGAAGCATTAAGATGTACAGCATTCGCAGTCACGTTCGACCTATCATTTTTGCCACCGCAGCACTCGTCGCGGTGAGTGTCATGAATCAGGCAAGCGCAGCAACCGCCGAGGATTTGGACAAGGATTCCCAGCAGGCCCTGCAGACACTCTACAAGACCGAACCTCTTGCCGAGCACATGTCAAGCACGGCCAAGGCGGTGCTTGTGTTCCCGAACGTTATCAAGGCGGGACTCGTGTTCGGCGCCGGTTATGGCGAAGGCGAGATGATCAAGGGCTCGAAAGTCGCCGATTATTACAACTCCGTAACCGGGTCCTGGGGTCTGCAAGCAGGTGCCCAGTCCTACGCCTATGTGGTGTTTCTGATGACAGACGACGCCGTTCGCTATGTCGAAAAGACCAAGGGTTGGGAGCTGGGTGTCGGCCCAACCGTTGTTGTGGTCGATGAAGGGCTCGCAAAGAATCTTTCTACGTCGTCACTGAAGGATGATGCCTATGCGTTCATCTTCAGCCAGCAAGGTTTGATGGCGGGGGTCAGTATTGAGGGCACCAAGATTACCCGAATCGACCGGTAGTCAAGGAACGACGGACGCACATGGCGTCCGTCGTTCGTCCTGAAACGGATCCTGTGCCTTGAGCGCGGACAGTGTGAAAGACGCAGCCGTTCGGAGTAACTCCTCATCCGGTCGCACCCAAATCAGGATGCGGAGGGACGGTGTCCGGCCGCGACGCCCGCGACCTGCTCGCCTCGGGTCTTGCTCACGGTTGGATGCGGCGACCTCTGCCTTTCGGGGGCAGGCCCCAGGTGGCCCGTCCCGACCCAGAGTGAAGACGTTTCAGCATGCTACCAGATGGCAACCAGAGCGGCTATTGACCAGCAATCGCGTGACTTGCCGGATTCGCGGCTTCACTCCCCACCTTTAGTTGTGCGCCTTTTTTGGCTCTTTATCCCGTCCCCGATTCGGCCCGCCCCCTGAATCGCGGTTGGCATCCTTGCCTTGTGGTCCACCGCCGCCTTTCCCGTGCGACTTCGGCGCCTGCTGCTCACGCGGCGGGGGCTCATTGCCCCGTCCCCACTTCGATTCGCCGCCTGAATTAGGGCGGGCACCCTTGCCATGTGGTCCACCCTCTCTCACCTGGGACTTTGGCGCCTGCTGCTCACGCGGCGGGGTTGCGCCCGGGGGTTGTGGCCGCTGCTGTTGGTCCGCCTTTTTTGGCTGCTGGGCGGGCGGTTTTTGGGATCTTGGCGACTGATCGCGCTCTCGCTTGTCCTTTCCAGAACCTCTGTCCTGAAGCTCGCGTTCGCGTATGTCTTTCCCGGCATCTTTGCGCTGGGGTTCTAGTTGCCTTTCCCGCGCCGCAGGCGCGGACGCACCTTGCATCTGTGGGCGAACGTGCTCGCGCACTAAGACGTCTTTCGGCTCGTAACGGTACTTCTGGTTTCGAAGCAGGTGTTGCTCCTCCACCCTGGGATACTTGCTCCCCGAATACTTGCGCTGATAAGTAGGAAGAGGGGCCGGGGCCGGCGCGGAGCGGTGGTTCCATGTGTCCCATCCGCTTCGACGCTCCTCCCAATCATGACCCCAGTGTTCACCCCAACGTGGCGGCGCATTCCGCGACCACCCTGTAAAGTACGCAGGCGGACGCTCGTAATAGCGCACCGGGATTCGTAGCACGTATTCCGGCACATACTCAGGGGCTGTCCGCCACCAAGGCCCGTTGTACCAGTCACTTGTGTACCAGTCGTCGTCCTGGTAGACCCAGTACATGCCATCGTAAAAGAAATAGTTCGTGTGCTGTCGTGGGGCGTAGTAGACGGGGTAATTCGGCACCCGGACAAGTTCAGGAAACAACGAAAAGTTGATTCCAATACTAACCTGCGCGAGCGACGCGGTCGTTACGCCCAGCAGCACCAACAGCAACAAGGGTCGAAGGCGCATTTTATTTTCTCGGGTTCGATAAGCGACGGTGGAATTCAGCCGTTATCAACGTTGACACCGGCCCCAATCTTGCAGAAATTCGATCTGTGATTTGCGAAGGAGGTTAGCCGGCGCAATCGAAGGTTGTCTGTACGGTATCCCACAGACGACGCCTGTTGCCAGGCGTTGCGTGCGGTCTGCATAGCGCGCCACGGCTTCGACGGCTGCGCGGCCTCTGGGAGATGAGCTCTTCCCGCTCCAGAGGGGTTCGCCGTTGCATGATGAGTGCCGCCCTATGTGCACCAACGCACAGAGGACGCGGGGTTATGCGAGTAATCTTCTGCCTGCACTGTCAATGGGAGATCAAATGCATCGAATCGATGCGGATTGTCCCTCGCGAACCGTATGAATCTAACCGGAGAATACCCATGCCTCTCATCAATCTAGTCGTTGTCTTGATCATCGTTGGCGTGCTGCTTTGGCTCGTCAACTCCTATATCCCCATGGATGGAAAGATCAAAAACATCCTGAATATCGTGGTCGTCATTGCGGTTGTGCTCTGGCTGTTGCAAGCGTTTGGAGTGTTGGGATCGATGAGCAGCATCAGAATCGGCCACTGACATTGGGAAGGGATGGGATGGTCAGGTCGAACTGTCCGTCGGCGACGGGCCAGACGGCTGGCGTGTGGGGTCTCTGTGCCGGCGTAAAGGGCTGCGGCAGGCGCTGACGTCGTTTGTGCCCAACAACAGCCCCAAAAACAGGAAGTGCATGTTGGTGATACGGGCCAGTCCCGGGTGGCCATCCGCTGGCGTTGACAGCAGGCACATAGCGCCCGGGCGGCGACCCTCGATGTCGGCCGACCGGGACCTGTACAAGTAACTCACTAAGATGCCATCTGAATCCGAACCTACCGCTAGCCCTCCTCCTTTGATCCACCAAACACCGGGCGCCGACCCCTTCCAGGCAAGGTTCCGCTCCCGCCCCGGCGCGGGGAGTTTGGCGCTGACCATCTTGGCTACGATCGCCGTGGTCGTTGCTCTGGAGTGGGCGCAAGGATTTCTGATTCCGGTGTTGATCGGGATTCTCCTTGCATACACCTTGAATCCTCTCGTTGTCTGGCTGGAGCTGATGAAGATGCCACGGACGGCCGGCGCCACCCTGGTGATGCTCGCCCTTGTGGGCGGGCTTGTCTTGGGAACCTACTCCTTGCGCGGACAAATGCAGGCGATCATCGAGCAACTGCCGGATGCCGCGACCCAGTTGTCCAAGAGCCTCGCCAAGCTGGTGGAAGGCCATAACGATGCAATGCACAACGTACAAAGCGCCGCACAACAACTTGAACAGGCAGCTAGCCGTGTGACCGGCGTTCCTCCTGCGCCGAACAAGCCCGCTACGCGCGTCGTCATTGACGATCCATCGGCATTCAAGACGGGAAACTTTCTCTGGGCGGGTTCCATGGGGGCCCTGGGATATATTGTCCAGGCCACCATGGTGCTGTTCCTGGTTTTCTTTCTCTTGGTATCGGGCGATACCTTTAAACGAAAGTTGGTACGGCTCACCGGACCTTCGTTATCGAGCAGGAAGATCACTGTACAAATCCTCAGTGACATCAACCGCTCCATCCAGCGCTATATGCTCCTTCTGCTGACCACCAACCTGCTCGTAGCGCTGTTAGCCTGGATGCTGTTCCGCTGGATCGGCCTGGAAAACGCGGGGGCTTGGGCCGTCGCCGCGGGTTTGCTCCATATCATCCCCTATCTGGGACCCGGACTCACCGCCATCGCCATCGGAATGGCGGCCTTTATGCAGTTCGATTCATTTGCAATGGCTCTAATGGTCTCTGGGTCAGGGTTGGGGATTGCCATTCTCGTTGGCACCTTTGTCACCACTTGGATGACCGGGAAGATCGCTACCATGAATTCCGCAGCCGTTTTCATCTCACTGCTGTTCTGGGGTTGGCTGTGGGGTATCTGGGGCATGTTGCTGAGCATTCCGATCACCGTCATCTTCAAGGTCGTATCCGAGCATGTCGAGCCATTGCAGCCGGTAGCTGAACTGCTCGGCGAGTAGCAAGAAAGCGCCAAGTCCAAGGCAAGCAGTTCGACCCACTTGTGCCCGCCAGCCGTTGATTCGCGGTTCGTCGTCATTTATCGCAGCGCTGCGTGTTTCAGCGTACAGACGGCGCATGGTTTTTGGCTAAAAATCCACCCATAAGTCAAGTGCTATCACGGGTTTTCGGTGGCTGCGACGTAAGGCAAATCGTTCACAGAGACGATTTGGAATGGCCTAGATCGATAGAGGAAGTAAATCATGGGTAAGTATCTGATCGGCTGGTTGCTGGGTGTTCCGATGATTGTGCTGGTGGTCGTTTATCTCTTGATGCACTAAATCATCGCGACATCGGCCTTAACCCTAAAACACCTAAAGGACAGCGAGCATGGCGAGAGCCAAAGGGTTCATAACCCGTGCCAACAACCTGGTTGGTGCCAATTCCGCCGACGCAGCATTGGCCCACACAAGCAACGTCATTATCCGGAGATCATTATGAGTAAAGATCACGACAAGGGCCCAGTGACGGATGCGACTGATACCGTCGCACCCCGCATGGCATCTGGGGCGCATGAGGCGGTTGACAAGATGGCCGGCGCGGCCGGTCACGCCGCAAAGGCGGTCGACGAGCAAGGGGAACAACTGAGAGATCTTCAGGTGGAATGGCTGGACAAGAGCCGCACTTACATCCGCGATAACCCCGTCAAGGCGCTGGGGATCGCGGTCGTCGGCGGCTTCCTCCTCAGCCGCTTGTTGAGCTCGCGTTAGGAGCTCTCCCCGGAATGGAACCGACTATGGCAGCCGAGCAAAGCCTTGGATCACGGGCCGCTTCCAGCGATCCGGGCCATCGCGCGGCCGTGCCGCAAGAGGCCAATCTGCTTTGGCAAGCGTTGCGTGGACTCGCGCACGACCGTCTCGAGCTGGCCGCGTTGGAGACTCAAAGGGCGGGTGAGAGCCTGGTGGTCATGGTCGTAGCGGGAATGCTCGTAGCGGGCCTGATCCTCAGCGCGTGGCTCGGGCTACTGGGCGCCGCCATACTCGCGCTAACCAGCCATGGCGTTATGGAGATAGGCAGCGCCCTACTGGTAACAGTCGCCGTCAACTTGGTCGTCGCGCTCATTCTCTGGCGCGCTATCGGCCGCCTGAGTCATGATTTACGGTTCCCCGCCAACGCCCGCAACCTAGCGCCGGGGTCATCCGAGCTCCCGGATGTAGAGACATCTTGATGGCCACAATGCTTCCAAGCTTCAGAACACTGACTTCTGCTCTAACCATTCAAATCGGCGCAGCCGAGCGTCGACTCAAAAACAGGCGGCGGTTGGTGGGGGTTCGCGGCGCTGCGCTACACCGGGCGGTTCATGAGTGGATGACGGAGCCATCGGTGTTGCTGTGGGCAGGGGGCATGGGATTCCTGATTGGAGGGCTCACCCAGCGTCACGCTCCCAGGCCTCAGGGCTCAGATCCTGCGCCCAACCTTGGCCAGTCCTTCTTCGATACCGCCCGGAATCTTATTGCCCTGGTAACGTTGGCGCGCCCCTTGTTCTCGGCGCTGCCCGGCGCGCAGACGCAACACCCCTCTGCAGCGGGTGCGGCGGCGCCAGCGCCAGCACCTCTCACCCCATCAACCGACCCGGCAGCTTCGCCAGGAAGCGCCCAGCGCCCGCCAGTTGGCGCCTAAGCAGCGGCCAGTCCTCTGCACGTTTGCGCTCGTCCAGACAGCGCAGAAGTCGGACCTTGTCCGCCGCGCCCTGGCGGTCGAGCAGCGTGACCCAGAGGCTGTCTTCCACGTTATAGACCCGCCCCTCGGCCAGGCAGACGGGGATGGTGTCCGTTACCGGCACCGCCAGATCTTCGCCAGCCGCCCCCACCGCGGCGCGGATATTCACCGCCTTGGGGCCCACGGGACTGGCGAGGTCATAGGGCGGCTGCCATTCCCGGGGCGGGCGCAGCAGGTCGATATGGCTCACGGCGACCAGCAAGGGAGGCGGATGGCGGTCCAGCCGGGCAGACCAGAGGGCGCGGATGTGGTCCAGGGCCTCCCGCTCCACCTGGCGATCCGGGCGGTGGGCGGCGGTGACCCAGAGCACCAGGTCGGCAAGGGTCGCCAGTCGGTCCAGAACCTTGGGAGGGAGCTTGTCCGTTTCGATTCCCGGGGTGTCGAACACGAGGGCGGTGGTGAGACCCTCCCGCTCCAGTCGATAAGGGGCGACGGTCGCGGCCGGGTCCGACAGGACGTCGGAGGGCGCCGTCAGTCGGCCGAAGAGGGCGTTGATGAGGCTCGACTTGCCGGCGTGGGCCCGGCCCAGGATCAAGATGCGCAGGGGCTCGTCGGCGCGGGCGGCTGAGTCGGCCTCGGCGTGGTCAAGGTCGCGATTGGAGTCCGGGGTCGCGGCGGTTGGAGCCCCCTCAGTCAGGGTCAGACGCCCGCTGTAGACCTCGATGGCGTAGTAGCCCACCTTGCGGACGAGCTCCTGGAGCAGCCAGCGATGCAGATCGGACCAGGCGGCATCGAAGGCCCGGCCGCGCAAGCGCTCCCAGCCCTCGCTCAATACGGCGTTAACCGGATTGACGACCAGCCGGCCGGCGCGATAGAGGTCGAGCAGGCGCTGGGCGGTGGCCTTCCAGCGGTAGGCGCGCACGAGATCCCCCAGGGTCAGCCGGTGGCTGAAAGGGATTTGACCGACGATCTCCGTGCGCAGGTCCCGGCAGGCCCGTTCGACGATCAGCAGTCCGTGGGGCAGGGTCAGTTCCAGCAGGGGCCGCTCCCGTTCCGGGTGATAGACGCGCGCGACCCGCTCCAGGGCATCGCGGGCGAGGGCGACGAGCCGTGGGCCGTCCGACAGGGCCCAGTCCTCTGGCTTGATCCCCTCGGCCATGCTCTCAATGGCGTCCCAGGCGGCCTGCGACTTGGGCGGCCAATGGGGGTCGGGAGCCGTCTGGGTATCGGCGAGCAGCCGCCGGTCCCGTCGGCGGAGCCAGAACTGGAGGCCGTAGCCCGCGGCGCTGAATGCCAGCGTGGCTGCCAGCCAATAGGGCATGGCCCCGTTCTGCCATAGCCACCAAAGGCCCAGAGGAAGGAGGGCCGTGAGGGGCAGGGCCCACAGCAGCAGGGCGAACAGGCGCAGGCGGTCGCTTCGGCTGAGCATGACGAATCAATCCAGATTATTGAATACGAGAGGAAACCTATTCCCTCGTTGGCTACGGCGAATCGGTGTCGGCCTTGATCAAGTGGGTGCCGGAGGCCAATGCCTCCGCATAAACCCGCCGCAGCTCCGCTGCGTCGATTCGCTCCCCGAGCTGGCGGGTGCCAAAGAAGTAGCCGGCGGCCTTGCCCAGGGCATAGGTGGTCGCCCCACTGGCCGTGGCCCCCCACACAGCCCCGAGTGTCTGACCTAGAAAGGGGACAAGCTTGACCAGGGAACGGCCAACCAGGCGCGCTGCATAGCCAACGCCGACCCCAAGTCCCAGGAGGCCGAGAAACTCGGAGACCTCGCGGGGGGTCCAACCCTGGCCATAGAGCCCGGCCAGGCTGTGCAGGAGTTTGGCCTGGATCGCCGGCACGGCCACCAGGTCTACGACCGGCAGGGCGCCGACCGCGGTCGCCGCCAGGGCATAGCCGACTATGTGGGGGTGGGCGGTGCGGGCAAAGGTGTCGCGCATCCCGGGGTCGCCGCGCAACCGGGCCTGAAGGTCCAGGGTCGAGACCTCCCCGATAGCCGCCCAGAGGGCTTCGAGCCCATAGTTGGCCGGGTCCAGTCCGTCCCCCGGCAGGGTCAGGTCGACCGGCACCCATAAGGGCACCGTGGCCCCGGGCAGTCGGCCCAGGCCGTCGCGTTGGGCAAGCAGGGCGCGGGTCAAATCATTGGGGACGGCCGAGAGCCAAGGCTGCCGGTCGAAGGGGTAGGGAAGGATATGCCCCGAGCCTGGCGGATAGCCCTCGTGGAGCCCCGTTTGGGCGATCAGCAGGGGCCATTGGGGGTGGCGCCCGCGCACCGCGCGCAGGACCTCAAAGACCGCACTCTGCCCCAGGTCTGTCGCCTTCATCACACCCAGCACCAGATGCGCCTGGGCCTCGCAGAAGCGAATGTCCTCGGCCGAGTCATAGGCGACCTCCCCCAGTCCGCGAGTGTCCAGAAAGCGCACTACCGGGGCCTCGGCCGGGAAGTCGTAGAGGCGGGCGGTGCGGGTGCAGGGCCGGAATCCATTGCCGATCTCGGCGCTGGGGCTACCGGTCAGGGCGCGAATGATGGAGGTCTTGCCGGACTGGGCCTTGCCCAGCAGCCATACCACCGGCAAAGGTTGGCGCGCCCTCGCGCTGCGCAGGGC
Organism: Chromatiaceae bacterium; assembly: GCA_044228795.1. Lineage (GTDB taxonomy): Bacteria > Pseudomonadota > Gammaproteobacteria > Chromatiales > Chromatiaceae > M0108. The sequence continues at coordinate 63,138 of JBGAUE010000020.1, forward strand.
GGACTCCTGGGCCTGGTCGTCAACTGTTGGGTTCAGTAACAACTGCCGTAGGCGCCGCCAGTTCTCACGCCAGGGTCTCGAATCGGGGGTCTCGGGCACGCGCGCTTCCTCTGTTAGCGGACCTAAAACGCAGTTGCACACGCCTGCTGAACGCAAAGGATACAGGGTATCTCCGGGGGATCGCTGGGCTTGAGTACCCTAACGAAACAGGCCCATGCCAGACCTCCACGATGATGGACAGGTCCCAATACGGCCGGTTTGGCCTCTCTGAAAGTGTAGTTCAGCACGAACCAGGGGTGTTCCTGACCGATGAAACCGAAATCCGAAACGCCGCTGATAACGCGGACGAACCGAGCGAGCGTCGATACCGGCGCCCGGCGGCAAATCAGCAAGGACCGGATCAGGTTCCGAGAAGCTGACACGCCCGCGCTCCCTGACCAACAGGAAGATCACCGAGTCCAACCGCGATGTGGAAGCAAAGAAGGCGAGGCAAATGTTCCGGACCACAGCGCACCCCGGAAAGGCGCGAGCATTTAATGCCCAAGCATTAATGGGATGGTCGCCCCTTCCCGAAGCGGCATCGATGTGCCAAGGTGGAGATGTGAATGTTCCACCCACCAGGAGAGGCGACCGAGATGAAGGTTACGACGATTGGGATCGATCTGGCAAAGAACGTGTTTCAGGTGCATGGGGTCGATGAGCAAGGCAAGGCGGTGCTCAGGAAACAGCTCAAGCGTGCCCAAGTGGCCTCGTTTTTCGCCAACTTGCCGCCATGCCTGATCGGCATGGAAGCGTGCGCCAGTGCGCATCACTGGGCGAGGAAGCTGGAGGCGTTCGGCCACACCGTGAAGCTGATGGCCCCGCAGTTCGTCAAACCCTACGTCAAGACTAACAAGAACGACGTGGCCGACGCCGAGGCAATCTGCGAGGCAGTGGCCCGGCCCACGATGCGCTTCGTGCCGGTCAAGAACGCCGAGCAGCAAGCCGTGCTGGCGCTGCACCGGGCCCGGCAAGGATTCGTCAAGGCGCGCACCGCCCAGGCCAATCAGATCCGCGGGCTCATGGCCGAGTACGGGATCGTCATCCCGCAGGGTATCGTCCACATCGCCAAGCGCCTGCCGGAGATTCTGGAGGACGGCGAGAACGAACTGCCGGGCGTATTCCGCCAGCTGCTGCAACGGCTGGGCGATCACCTGAAGGAGCTGAACCGCCAGGTGGGGGAGTTGGAGGTTCAGATCCAGAGCTGGCACCGGGAGCAGGAAGCGAGCAAGAAGCTGGCGCAGATTCCGGGCATCGGTCCGATCACCGCCAGCGCCCTGGTGGCGTCGATCGGGGATGCCAAGAGCTTCGAGAATGGGCGGCAGCTCGCGGCTTGGCTGGGCCTGGTACCCCGGCAACACTCCA